>LADN01000005.1 GCA_000961585.1 Peptococcaceae bacterium BRH_c4a
ATATACCATATTAAAGTATTAAAGCGCTAAATCGCCAAAGCATTTTTATGTAGCCCAGAGTTTTTCTGGGGTCGCTCCTGGGTCACTCTGTGGCCGGTGGAGGGGTTTGAGTCCGATCTACTTATCCTCCGGCTGAACTGGCTCTAAGCTCGTCGCCTAACGGACTGCCGACCGCCTCCAACGCCGCATCCATGCGTCGATTCCGGCTACCGGCTGCGTCCTGCAGCCGGTTCGGCAGTCCGTACGGCTCTGTCGCCAAGAGCCAGATAACAGCCTCCGGAACATCCGCCTGGACTAAAACCCCTCCCCCTCACTGCATGTGCTGTGGGGTCGCTTTTATAGCAAGCTGTCACAATTCTGTCTCCTGAATTCTGAGTTCTGAGTTCCGCCGTCTACAAGACGGCAACGCCCGTCAGGGCGTTTTTTTCCTACAGCAGGCATCTGCCGAATACCGTCTATTGTCGTGCTGTAATCTGAAAAACAGTGACTGAAAAAGAGTGGACGGGCTATGCAACATTAAGGTAAAATAATTGTAGATCAGAAGTCATTTATGTAAATGAGGGGGTAAAGCCTTAATTATGGCTGGAATTGATAGAAATAAAGCGCTGGATGTGGCTCTGTCGCAGATTGAGCGGCAGTTCGGCAAGGGTGCCGTCATGAGACTGGGAGATTCACCCGCCAAGCTGAACATTGATACCGTGCCAACAGGGGCTATATCGTTGGATATTGCTCTGGGCCTGGGCGGAATCCCGAGAGGGCGGGTAGTTGAAATATTCGGGCCGGAATCATCCGGAAAAACCACCGTGGCGCTCCACTTAATTGCAGAGAGCCAGAAACTGGGGGGAATTGCCGCTTTTATTGACGCCGAGCACGCCCTGGATCCCACTTACGCCAAAAGCATAGGGGTTGATATAGATAATCTGCTTGTGGCACAACCGGATACCGGTGAGCAGGCACTGGAAATATGCGAGCACCTGGTGCGCAGCGGGGCCGTGGACGTGGTGGTGGTTGACTCGGTGGCTGCTCTGGTGCCCAAGGCTGAAATAGACGGCGAGATGGGGGATGCCCATGTGGGACTGCAGGCCCGGCTGATGTCCCAGGCCCTGAGGAAGTTGACAGGAATCACCAGTAAGTCCAGGACGGTGGTCGTATTTATAAACCAGCTCAGAGAAAAGGTGGGGGTAATGTTCGGCAGTCCCGAAACCACTCCCGGGGGCCGGGCTCTGAAGTTTTATGCATCGGTTCGCCTTGACGTGCGCAAGATAGAGTCGCTGAAGCAGGGGGGGGACGTGGTGGGCAACCGCACCAGGGTCAAGGTGGTCAAAAATAAGGTTGCGCCTCCCTTCAAGCAGGCAGATTTCGATATCATGTACGGGACTGGTATATCCCGTGAAGGAACGGTTTTGGACATAGCCGCCGATCTGAATATAATCAACAAAAGCGGGGCCTGGTATTCCTACGGGGATGACCGCCTGGGGCAGGGCAGGGAAAATGTCAAGGAAATGCTTAAAGAACGGGCGGATTTGCTCAACGAAATAGAACGCAAGGTAAGGGAGCACTTCCACTTGCGCATCGGTGCTCCCGAAAGGCTGGAGGAAACAGGAGAAGTATAGATTCCTGGGTTTAAGCGTTGGATGTTCAGTGTGCGGGGGCTTGGAATCCCGGCTTCCGATTACCAAAATATGGGTGTCTGCGAATCGTTGGTGGAATTAAGAATAGCCATGGCTCTGGCCATGGGGAGAAGAAAGCGCAGGGGTAATGACTATCCCCCTGTAAATATTGTCTCCTTTTTTAAGGCGTAGAGGTTTTAGCCGGAAGGTTGTGGACAGGGTCTGCGACTATCTGGAAAATATGCGCCATCCCTGACATCTTGACAGTTATATTATAAAAATGTACAATATACCGTGGGAGAAAATAGAATTGGATTTTGCTACTTGCATGTTAAAATATATTTAACATCATACTTTCCGCTTCCCATGCCTTTATAAGGGTTCGGGATGTGTTTTACTTGCTGGAGTTAACCTTTAATGGGCAACGGTTTTCTCCTGCCCATTGCGGACAAGTTTAAGCAGAGTTCGATCTATTTTCTGCCGAGGGTGACTCGGTGTTTTTTTGTTTATTTTGAAATTTTATCTTATGGTAAGACGACAAATGTAAAGGAGGTGTATATGTGCCCACAAGCTACGTTGTTATTATAACAGTATTGGCAATTATAATTTCATTTGCCATTGGATATCTGGTCAGAAAATCAATTGCAGAGGCCAAAATAGCATCGGCCGAAATACAGGCCAAAAGGCTGGTTGAAGAGGCGGAAAAGGCTGCCGAGGCAAGAAAAAGAGAGACTCTTCTGGAAGCAAAGGAAGAGGTTTTAAAACTTCGCAACGAGGTGGAACGGGAAAACAAGGAGAGGCGAACCGAGCTGCAGCGAATGGAGCGCCGCCTGATGCAAAAGGAAGAAAGCCTGGACCGCAAAACCGAATCCATGGAAAGAAAAGAAGATGCATTAAACAAAAAAGAAGCCGAAGCTGAAAGGATCAAGCAGGATCTCAACCAGGTATACAACAAGCAGGTGGCTGAACTGGAACGGATTTCAGGTATGACTTCCGATGAAGCCCGGCAAATACTACTGGCTGATGTTGAAAAGGAAATTCAGCACGAAGCGGCCAAAATGATTAAGGATATAGAGGAAAAGGCTAAAGAAGAAGGCGAAAAGCGGGCCAGGGAAATAATATCCTTGGCAATACAGAGGTGTGCGGCCGACCATGTGGCAGAAACCACAGTGGCTGTTATTCCCCTGCCCAGTGATGAGATGAAGGGCCGTATTATAGGCAGAGAAGGAAGAAATATCAGGGCCTTTGAAACTCTGACGGGGATAGATTTGATCATTGACGACACACCGGAGGCAGTTATCTTATCAGGTTTTGATCCCATACGGCGGGAAGTGGCCAGAATCAGCCTGGAAAAACTCATTGTGGACGGAAGGATACACCCTGCCCGGATTGAGGAAATGGTTGAGAAGGCCAAGAAGGAAGTGGATGCGCAGATACGGGAGTCCGGGGAACAGGCTGTCTTTGAAACCGGAGTTCACGGGTTGCACCCGGAACTGGTGCACCTTCTGGGAAGACTGCGGTTCAGGACAAGCTACGGACAGAATGTTTTAAAACACTCCATCGAAGTTGCCCACCTGGCCGGCCTTATGGCGGGCGAACTGGGAGCCGATGTGCAATTAGCCAAGCGATCAGGCCTGCTCCACGATATTGGCAAGGCTGTGGATCACGAGGTGGAGGGACCTCACGTCACCATCGGGGTGGATTTGGCTAAAAAGTACCGCGAGAATGCGGATATACTTCATGCCATTGCGGCACACCACGGTGACGAGGACCCCAAGACCATTGTCGCCGTACTGGTGCAGGCGGCTGACGCCATTTCTGCAGCCAGGCCCGGCGCCCGCAGGGAGACGCTGGAGAACTACATCAGAAGGCTGCAAAAACTGGAGGAAATAGCCTCAACCTTTGAAGGGGTTGAGAAATCCTACGCAATCCAGGCAGGACGGGAAATAAGGATAATGGTTAAGCCGGACCGGGTGGACGACCTGGGTTCCATCAGGCTGGTAAGGGAAATAGCCAAAAAAATAGAAGGTGAACTGGATTATCCGGGTCAGATAAAGGTTACGGTAATCAGAGAGACAAGGGTAGTGGATTACGCAAAATAACTCTGAGCGGCCCTTTTAAAAGGGCCGTTTTAATGTTTTGAATTATCCCGATTTGTTATATTCGGCAGGTGTGAGGAGTGTGGGATGGTGGGTGTCGGCAGGTACAAGGGAAGAGAGGACGTTACTGACAGTGTGGGGCTTTTAATCTCAATTCTGGTCCGCTACCCTGAGGTTGCCACCATAAATTTCGACCCGGCTCAGAGAGTTCTGAAGTTTGCCTTTGCTGTCTCACGGGTTCTTGATACCCGGGAAATGGAGATTATAAGCCAAAAACTGCTGGATAGCATGGAGGTATTGAATAAACTGGAAGGCAGGGCGGCCAGATTGAGTCTGGTTGACCGGCAGGAATGCGATTCTTTTACCATGATTGAGATACAGAGGGATGTGGAGACACTGATCCAGGAGGAAATATCCCTCATCGTGGAATTACTCAGGCAAAATATTGAAAACAGCCTGATTGCCGACGAGACCCAGTCATTATATGAAGAAGATTTATTGATGCAGGAAGAGATAATAGAGCGCATGCTGGAGAGTGTAAAGGGTTTTGCCGGGGACAAGAAGCTCTTTGCCTTTAGGGAAGAGGGCCGGGTACTGGTATTTAACAAGTAGTGGGAGGCACAAACTTGCGCCTGTTAATGATCGGGGATATTGTGGGAAGGCCGGGGCGCCGGGCGGTTAAGCAAAACCTCCCGGATCTGCTGGGTGATAAGAAGATAGATTTGGTAATTGCCAATGGGGAAAACGCAGCCGGAGGCAACGGGATTACCAGGGAAGCAGCCAGGGAGATAATGTCCTGCGGTGTGGATGTGATCACCATGGGAAACCACGTATGGAACCAGAAGGAATCGTATACATTTATTGAAAAGGAAAGCAGGATCATAAGGCCTGGCAATTATCCTCCCGGGACACCGGGGAGGGGTGTCGGTATTTTTAAGGCCAAAAACGGAATTGATGTGGGTGTGGTAAATATCTCCGGCAGGGTTTTCATGCAGGAGTTGGACTGCCCCTTCAGAAAGGCCGACGAGCTGGTGAACGGTCTTAAGGGTAAGGCAGATATTGTTTTTGTTGATTTTCACGCCGAGGCGTCTTCCGAAAAAATGGCTATGGGATGGTACCTGGACGGAAGGGTTAGCGCAGTCTGCGGAACTCATACGCATGTGCAGACGGCCGATGAGAGGGTATTGCCCGGAGGCACCGCCTATATCTCGGATGTGGGGATGACCGGCCCTGCAGATTCAGTGATAGGGGTGAAAAAAGAACTGGTTATCGAAAAATTCATCACCCAGATGCCCAGACGTTTCGAGGTGGCCGAGGGTCTATTCCAGTTTAACGCAGCGATTATTGAAATAGACCCTCAGACGGCCAGAGCTGTGCATATAGAGCGCATACAAAACTTTGAGTGACCGGTTTAGTTTAAACAAAAAAGAAAACCCCCTCTTTGCTTTGATCTGTCTGTTTTTGTGCCGGGAAGGATGTTAATTAAGAGGAATTTCTTCGGTTCCATAGAATATAATTCTTACAGGCCGTTTGATTTATTTTCTACATGGGCAGAGGGAGGTTCTACAAATGGATGTGTTAAAAGTTTCAGCAAAATCTAATCCAAATTCTGTAGCAGGAGCCCTGGCCGGTGTTATACGGGAGCGGGGTGGAGCCGAAATTCAGGCCATTGGAGCAGGAGCGCTAAATCAGGCAGTGAAGGCTGTGGCCATAGCAAGGGGTTTTGTGGCCCCCGGCGGGGTTGATCTTATATGTATACCGGCGTTTACCGACGTAATGATAGACGGGGAAGAAAGGACAGCCATTAAACTGATTGTTGAGCCCAGGTAGAGACAAACTAAGCCCGTAATAACGGGCTTTTTTTTATCGTTAAGGAAAGTATATACCATATTAAAGTATTAAAGCGCTAAATCGCCAAAGCATTTTTATGCAAGCCCAGAGTTTTTCTGGGGTCGCTCCGGGGTCATTTGAGGGTCGCTGCGTTGTCGCTAATGGGTAGGCGGAGCGATTTAAGTCCGGCCTGCATAACCTCCTGCTGCAACTGTCTCTAAACTCGGTCGCCAACGGAATGCCGACCGCCTCCAACGCCGCATCCATGCGTCGATTCCGGCTTCCGGCTGCGTCCTGCAGCCGGCTCGGCATTCCGTAGGCTCGGTCGTTAAGAGACAGTAGCAGCCTCCGGTACATTCCGCACGGACTTAAATCACTCCCCCTCACTGCATGTCGCTGTGGGGTCGCTTGAGGGTCGCTTTTAAGGCGGCCTGTCACCATTCTGGATTCCGCCGTCTGCAAGACGGCACCGCCGGCAAGGCGGTTATTTTATTAGGATTTGAGGTGATTAATATTAAAGGTATCTCAGCGCAGGAACTTCACTTCCTTACACCGGTGCTGGACGCCCACTGTGATACATTGACGGCTCTTGAGAGAGAGGGCAGAAGACTGGGGCGGATGAGCCCGAGGGGACACCTGGACCTTCCCCGCTTAACCCAGGGGGGGGTTAATATTCAGTTTTTCGCTGCGTTTATCAGCCCTAAATACAGGGATAACTCTCTGGCCAGGGCGATGGAAATATTTGACATATTCTATCGCGAAATGACGGAAAACTTCAGTCTGGCTGAACCGGCGTACAACTCCTCTGATATAAACAGGATTTTATCCCTGAAAAAAGTAGCTGCGCTGCTCACCGTGGAAGGGGGAGAGGCCCTGGCAGGCCGTCTGGAGGTTTTGCGTATGTTCCATCGGTTGGGTGTACGGGGTCTTACTCTTACCTGGAACGGCCGGAATGAACTGGCTGACGGGGTGTCCGAGGCTGGGACAGGCGGGGGGCTTTCCAGTTTCGGTGTAGCCGTGGTGAGAGAGATGAACAGACTGGGAATGCTGATCGATGTGTCTCATATTTCGGAAAAAGGTTTTTGGGACGTATTGAGGGAGACCGCTAAACCTGTTATTGCTTCACACTCAAACTGCCGGTCACTGTGCGATCACCCCAGGAATCTGAAAGATGATCAGATAAAGGAACTGGCCGCCTGCGAAGGAGTTATGGGGTTGTGTTTCTACCCCGTTTTTTTGGGTAATGACGGGGTGTCGCTGGAGACGCTTCTGGATCATGCGGCGCATATAGCTTACCTGGCGGGGGTGGATTGCATCGGACTTGGCTCTGACTTTGACGGCGCAGAAAGCTGCATACCAGAACTGCCTGACGTCACCCGCCTGCCGTTGGTTACCGAGGGACTTTTGAAAAAGGGATTTTCAGTTGGAGAGGTAAAGAAAATACTGGGGGGTAATTTTCTCAGGGTAATGGAACAGGTGTTATAATAAAGCTGACAGCTGTCAGTTTAAAACCTGTTGCTTTAGATAAAATAAAACCCGCATTGAAAGTGCGGGTTTTCGGGGGTTTCAAGGGGGGTGTCCCCCTTTTTTATAAACAATTTTAACAAAGGGTATCCTGGGTGAATATCCGTGAATCTGATAGATACAAAAAGACCTCAGAAATGATCCGGGTCTTATTCGGGCTTATACTGCGCTATATGGAAATGATTGTGTTCTATTCTCAACTGGTGCCTCATGCCGCACAGGGTGCAGTCTCTGGATTGGCCGTCTTTAAACCTGATCTCCCCTAAGTGCTGGCCACAGCACTTGATTTCAATACTGATATTGTTATTATCTTTGGTATTCACCCGGTAGTCAATGTGGGCATTAATCCGATCCAACGGGCATCCCCTCCTTGTTTAATAAAATTAGCAGGGTCATGTTTATTTACTCTATTATATAACCTTAAAATTTTTTTCCAAACCGTTTACAGGCGAGATATTTGCTTTTTTTAACGATCCTGGACTGTTTTTCTAAATAAAGCTGCCATTCAATGTGATCTTTAATATTTACTGGTTTATTCCGTGAAAAATATATATAATCGTAGTGTGCAAAAAAAGGAATTGTGTAGGATAAAAAATAAGCCAATTTGAAGGGAGTAATAAGCCTGTTGACAATTAAAGTCAAACGACGCCCCCGAAGGAAGGATGCCGGTCAAGCTGCCCCCCAAGGGCCTTTCCGTCTTGATCCCTTTCAGGAGGAGGCCATAAGAGAACTGACGGAAGGGCACAATTTGTTGGTGGCTGCCCCCACCGGCACCGGCAAGACCCTGATAGCAGATATGCTCATCGAAAAGGTGTTGGCCGGTGGGCGAAGTATTGTATACACCTCTCCCATTAAGGCCCTGTCAAATCAGAAATATCGGGATTTTGCCCAAAAGTTTGGTAAAGAGAGTGTGGGGCTGATAACCGGTGACGTATCGGTCAATGATAGGGCGCCTCTATTGGTAATGACCACCGAGATATTCAGGAACTGGTGCTTTGCCAATCCGGAAATGTTGGATCAGACGACCCATGTTATTTTTGATGAGCTTCATTTCCTGGATGATCTGGAAAGGGGTACCGCCTGGGAGGAGAGTATCATTTTCGCCCCCGCCCATATAAGGGTTGTGGGTTTATCAGCAACCGTTCCCAATATTCGCGAGCTGTCTTCCTGGATCGCCGATGTAAGGAATCAGGAAGTAAAAGTAATAATAGAGAAAAGGCGGGCCGTCCCTCTGGATCTCTACTGGATTTCCGCCCAGGGAGAAACGTATAATGAACCAGGGGCCCGGGAATATATCAGGCAGAGGATGGAGATGCGCAAAGGCCGTTGGGCGGGCTCACATAATGACAGTGCTGAATTGGTCTGAAATCTGATATCTAAATGGTGGTGGAATGTGTGGCTAATTTAACAGGGAGTAACCCGTCCTGTTCTGAAGTAATCAACTCCATTCAGGATCATCTGCCGGCTCTTTATTTTACCTTCAGCCGGGGCAAAACTGAGCTTCTGGCCGATGAGCTGGGCAGGGAGTGGGATTTTCTTCTTCACAGTGAGAAAACCAGGGTGAAAGAAATTATAGGTGAGGCTGAAAAAGCCCAGCCGGGTTTGTTCGGAACCAGAAGGGCCAAGTTAAAACAAATACTGGCCCAGGGTATCGCCTATCATCATGCCGGCCTGTCCCCGGCCATCAAGGATTTAGTGGAAAGGCTTTACGAGGCCAGGCTTATCTACGTTCTTTTCTGTACTGAGACTTTTGCCGTGGGTGTTAATTTTCCGGCCGCCAGTACGGTATTCGAATCCTGCAGAAAGTGGGACGGGCGTGAATTCAGGGGGCTTATGAACCGGGAGTTCTTTCAAATGGCCGGCAGGGCGGGAAGAAGGGGTTTCGACCCGGTTGGTATGGTTTACAGCCGTATTGACGATCGTTTCCCGGAACAAACCGGTTTTTACAGTGAAGACGATATTGAGCCGGTCAGGGGCCGGCTGACTATTTCCCCCAACACAGTGCTGAGCCTCCTGTATTGGAAAACCGATGAGGAGATTAATCTATATCTGGAAAAAAACCTTGCAGTATACCAGAACAACCGGGAAAGCTGGAAAATAAAAAGGGAGTTGGGTGAGCTGGAAAAAAGGCTTGCCGAAATAGGAGGGACCTTTTGCCGCGAGGTGGACACCGGGTCCTGTTATATGCTGAGATCCAAGCTCAAAAAAGAACTGCGCTCGCTGTCCAGAAAGAATAAAAGAGAACGGCCCGGAACGGGGGATCGCAGGGATGAGATCAGAAAACTTTTAAAAATTCAGCAAAAAAGATGTAATCACCGGGCATGCTCCGATGCCAGAAGAAAGCAATTTGATATGCTGGAGAGGAAATCCAGGATCGAAAGGCGTATAAGGGTGCTGGGAAGCCACTCCAGGGATTACGAGAGGGAGTTTAACGGGGTTTGGGATATGCTGGAGGATATGTCCTACGTTAAGGGCAGAAAACTCCTGCCCAGAGGCATATTTGCACTGCACCTTCACGTTGAGGAGATTCTTGTAACCGAGCTGGTTTTCAACGGTTTCATAAGGGATATGCCTCCTGCCCAGGTGGCCGCCGTACTGGCCGGGGTAGATTACGTACCGGGCCGTGATGATTTTGTAGAGCCCGGGCCTTATGATCTCAGGGAAATCGATCTTTTGCGAAAATCGCTTCTGCGAAGCGGAATACCCGAAAATTTCTGCGTTTGGTCTTCTCTTCCCGGATCCCTTGCAGCAGCCTGGTACGAGGGAGCATCCTTCGAAAAGCTTTTATCCATGACAAATCTCCAGGAGGGGGATGTTTTTTCCACCATCCGCAGAGAGATTGACCTTCTGAGACAGATAGAGAGGGCCGCCGGAGAGGATGTTGAGCTTCGTAGGCAGATGGAGAACATCAGGAGGGTGTTAGACCGGGACGAAATAGCCATCCCCGGCATTTGAGTCGTCGGTCGTCAGTCGTCGGACGTTAGTATAAAAGTCTGCGGATCTTTAAAACAATTCCGACGACTGATGCCCGACGACTGACGACCGAATTAATCGGGGGTTGGGCCTTTTCCCAGTATAAACTGAGCCCGCCTCTTGTATTTGCCGGCCGTGGCCTGGAATTGCTTTGCTTCTTTTTCGTCCAGGGTCCTTATTATTTTTGCCGGAAGCCCCATCACCAGGTGCCCCGGAGGCACCTGCATGCCCGGAACCACCACTGATCCGGCGCCGACCACTGATCCGGCGCCTATTTTTGCCCCGTTAAGTATTATAGCGCCCATTCCGATAAGGGCGTTGTCTTCAATGACGCACCCGTGCAGTATGCAGTTATGGCCCACAGAAACCCTGTCCCCTATAATCAGGGGAAAGCCGGGGTCTTCATGGAGCGAGCAGTTGTCCTGGATATTGGTGTCACTGCCGATGACCACCTCGTCAGCATCGCCCCGCACCACCGCATTGTACCAGATTCCTGAAAAAGAACCTATTTTAACCTTCCCCGCAATTTTTGCCCCCGGGGCTACAAAAACCGTCGGGTGAACCTCCGGGTGAAAATCACCGTAATTGTATTCCGTTTTATCCTCTCTCACCTTGTCCTCCTGATAAAATATAGTTTTTTCTTTGAAGTTGCATTAAAACAAGAATATTTTCAAATCATAGCATAACGGGAGGTGTTTTTCAGCATGGTAAAAGGAACTGATAAAAATAAAATGGTCACCAAGATGAGGCCTGATCCCGATTTTAATTACCTGTCCAGAAGAGCCAAGGAAATAATGAAAGACGGTATGCCTCTTTCCCGTATAAACAGGGAGCCGGGTGAAATCCCGGGATTTTATGCGGTAGAACATAAGGAGCAGTGAATCAACGCATATCGCTTGAGGGTCACTGCATTGTCGCTAATGGGTAGGTGGAGCGATTTAAGTCCGGCCTGCATAACCTCCTGCTGCAACTGTCTCTAGACTCGGTCGCCAACGGAATGCCGACCGCCTCCAACGCCGCGTCCTTGCGTCGATTCCGGCTTCCGGCTGCGTCCTGCAGCCGGCTCGGCATTCCGTAGGCTCGGTCGTTAAGAGACAGTAGCAGCCTCCGGTACATTCCGCACGGACTTAAATCACTCCCCCTCACTGCATGTCGCTGTGGGGTCGCTTTTAAGGCAGGCTGTCACTATTCTGGCTTCTGACTCCTGGCTCCTGGATTCCGCCGTCTGCAAGACGGCACCGCCGACAAGGCGGTTATTTCACTGGTGGGGAGGCTGATTCTTCAGTACCGCCAGCAGCGCCTTACCCAGAGACTCTTCGGAAATGGCTGAATAGAATACCTCGGGGGACGACAACGCCTCCTTTTCCGGCCCTCCTGCGACATAAGAGACCCAGTAGCCGGATACTTTAGGCGATTCAGTGCTTACGCATTCAAAAACCAGCTTGAAACTTTTTACGTGCAGGCTTAATTCGGCGGCCAGCTGGTCAAGTCTGGGCAGCCACACAAAATGTTTTTCCAGGTGCCCCCATGCTTCTTCCTGTTTTTGGCCGTCGTGGGTAAATAGCTCGCAAAAAGGCTCTGTATCCGCCGTGCTCCAGCCGTAATACCCCGTTTCTGTAGCCTGGCCGGTCAGAAGGTATATTTCCTCCTCACCGGTTTTTTTCCCCTTAAGCCACCAAATTGGAGACAGCACTGTGGCAAACCAATCTCCCGCCTTTGGTGACCAGTCAAGTCCGGCTTTTTTTAATTCCCTGGCCAGCTTGATATCTAACATTCACATCACCACCCGGTATTATTATTAACTATATTTCTTTCTGGATTTGAGTTTTTCCTCTCTTTTTTACAATAAACCATTTACTTTCCAAATAACTGGAGGGTTTTTAAGAAATAGCTTTTTCTCCTCCATGTTATAGGAATTTGCAGAATTTTTTCAAGGCATTTGTACGTGCTTTTTTGTTTATACTTTAACAAACGGATTATATTTGTATACCGTTTTAAGGCCGGACATATAAATAGCACTACAAGGGATGAAGGGAGGGAGAGGTGCTGGGACAGGTCAGATCTATTTCAATTGGAGCTTCCAGTTATATTGATCTGGTAAAAGTCAGGCTGTTGAGCGATATTAAACTGCTTGAGGGTCGGGGGTTAAAACTGCATATCGAGGAAAATCCGGCCGGAAAGTATACTTTTCTCTCCTGCAGCCTGACCGGCCAGGGACGTGAAGAGGACACCCTTGCTCTTTTCAAAAATTATGTGGCCGATGTTCTTTCGGATTTGATTATGTGTAAATGGCAGAAAAATATGCTGGGGGACATAATCAGAGAAAACTATTATTATTTTGGGGAGGAAGAACGGAGAACAATTTTTCAGCACGCCCTCCGGTACCTTGAGGATTATGAAACCGGGGAAACCAATTCCGTTATCAAGATCAGAAAGAAAAGAAGGGTTCTGTCAAAGATCAGGGAGTTTCTGTCCGGCTACAACCAAATTGTGGTGGAAGGGTTTATAAGGTTTCGGCTCAAGGAATACATAAAAGAGTTGGAGGAAGCTGCCGACAAGGCCGTTGATGATTTCCTGATGGACAGGGAATATAAGGAGTTTATTCAGCTGTTGAAGTATTTTGTGGACATTCAGGATTCCCGGACCGATGTGGTCAATGTGGTAATGAAACCCAACGGCAGTTTCATGTTGTACGACGGGCAGAACAGGGTTATAAACAGCTCATACCTGGAGGGGTTCATCTTTGATCTGATAGACAGTGAAATCAACTATGAAGACCTTCTGATCAGCGCTCTGATCACCATAGCCCCCCAGGAGATAAACTTTCATACCGGGAAGGCCGAAAGCCCCCCCAATACCCTGGAAACCATCAGATGCATCTTTTCCAACCGGGTGGTGCTTTGTAAAGGCTGCCAGCTTTGCGCGCCCACAGACTCCTGAATTTAACCGAATATAAGCTGCCAAAGTTTATCAGCAAATTTACCAGGTTTATACCTGGTTTTTTTGTCGTTAAGGAAAGTATATGTCATATTAAAGTGCTAAATCGTCAAAGCATTTTTATATAGCCCAGAGTTTTTCCGGGGTCGCTCCGGGGTCACTTGAGGGTCGCTGCATTGTCGCTAATGGGTAGGCGGAGCGATTTAAGTCCGGCCTGCATAACCTCCTGCTGCAACTGTCTCTAAACTCGGTCGCCAACGGAATGCCGACCGCCTCCAACGCCGCATCCATGCGTCGATTCCGGCTTCCGGCTGCGTCCTGCAGCCGGCTCGGCATTCCGTAGGCTCGGTCGTTAAGAGACAGTAGCAGCCTCCGGTACATTCCGCACGGACTTAAATCACTCCCCCTCACTGCATGTCGCTGTGGGGTCGCTTGAGGGTCGCTTTTAAGGCAGCCTGTCACCATTCTGGATTCTGGCTTCTGAATTCTGGATTCCGCCGTCTGCAAGACGGCACCGCCGACAAGGCGGTTATTTTACGTTGCTATTCATTTTACCCGCCATTCCTGGTAAAATACCCTGGGGGGGCGGGAAATATAATAAATACAGTTTATTTGATAAGTCTGCCGCTGATTGGGGCGGCCATAGGCTGGATGACCAACTGGGTGGCCGTAAAACTGATTTTCAGGCCATACAGGCCGGTGAGTCTGTTTGGTTATGTCATCCAGGGCGTGGTTCCCAAAAGGCGGGAGGATCTGTCCAGAAGCATTGGCCAGGTGGTGGAAAAGGAACTTATTTCGGTGGATGATCTTATTGAAACCATACGGTCCAGGGAGGCAATGGATAAGATTTCCTTGGCCGTCGCCGGATCAATCAGGGGCAGAATAATGGACAGGATGCCGGGCTTTGTGCCTTTGTCGGTAAAGAGGGCGGTGTCGGACATCATTACCGATCAAATCCAAAAGGATATTCCCGCCGTTATTGAGGAATCTATGGGGCGTTTCGGCCGGCTGATGAAGGAAACTGTCAGCTTTCAGTCCATAGTGGAAGACAGGATCAACAGCTTCTCGCTGGAGCGGCTGGAGCAGATGATAATGGAGGTATCCTCCAGGGAGCTGAAGCACATTGAGCTGCTGGGCGGGGTACTGGGCTTTCTAATCGGGTTGGTGCAGGCCCTTGCGATATACTTTATCGCCGATGCAAATAGTTGAGTATATACTCCTCCTATATAATGTTCTGCAGGAAAGAAAGCGTCAGTTTGTATTCTGCCGCAAATATATTACTTGTCATGCATTATTTCAAGTATTCAGGCCTGACCCCCATTGTCCCCTAAAACAAAAGGTTGATGGATCTAAAAAACTTGACGTGGTATAATAAAAGTAAAAAAGTTACAATGTTACATTCGGGGGGATAATGATGTTGCCAGTGAAAAAGAGGGTAGAACCGGATGGTAGGATTGCAATTGGAGAGATGTTAAAGATGGCTAAAATTCAACCGGGCGATTGGGTAGAGATTATTCCTGCTAACAATAAAATAACCATCAAGATGACCAAACGAATGAAACCCAAAGGAGCGGTTAAGGCTGCTGCAGGTATTTTGAAAGATCAGGATAATTTGGTGGAGGAGATGTTACGAGTTAGGGAGGACGAAGATGATCGGCCAGGAACCAGTATCCAATAGGTATGTAGTCGATACTAACATTGTTATCTATATCCTCCAAGGGTTAGAAGAGATAGTCAAGGCAATGGAAGAATTAGAGGATGATGATATAGAGGTTTATTATTCAACAATAGTCGAAGCAGAATTGTTTTCCTTCCATGAACTGACAAAAGAGCAAAGAGCCAAGATTAGAGGTATCTTAGATCTTGGAGAGATAATTGATGTGAATTCTGAAATCGCTTTAAAAGCAGCCGAACTACGTGCTTTAAGTAGAAAAAACTATCAGCGGAAGCTCAAACTGCCGGATGCAATTGTTGCTGCAACAGCCTTTGTGTATTCCGCAGCTTTGATTACACGTAATGTCGAAGACTTTAGCCATTTATGCGATCATGGTTTATGTATTCGGAACCCGTTTGAGTGATGACAATAAGAAGGGACTGAGTTAGGGACGGTTTTTGATTGTCCCAGAAGAATGAAGTCGCGGCTTTCCGGGGCTATG
>LADN01000014.1 GCA_000961585.1 Peptococcaceae bacterium BRH_c4a
TTAGGTATCTTTTCCAGCATAACCTTGAGGATCTCATCTTTTTTCAGAGTTCCTTCCAGCAGCCTGGTCAGGTACCCAAGGACGATTACGTTGGCGTAAATTTCCCGGCCCAGATCATTTACAGCCATATCCCTGGCTCCCACCGCCACCTGGCTGCACTGAAGGCCGTTGTCAACCTCCACGTAGTACGGCTCGTAGATTATTGTTCCGTGGCTTACCAGCGGGTTGAACTTGTTGTAAGCAGCCTTGGACAGGGCCACCAGGAAATCGGGATTTTCACAGCCGGGGCTGTCTACGGGCTCGTCTGATATGACCACCTGGGCCCGGACGTAGCCTCCCCTGGTTTCGGTGCCGTGGCTCACCAGCATGGTGGTGTACAGTCCCTCGTTCACCGAGGTCTGGGCCAGAATCTGCCCCAACCTCACCACGCCCTGACCGCCAAAGCCGCTAATGAGCACCTCCAGTCTCTTTCCCATCAGCGCGCCCTCCTTTGGATTTCATGTGTAAATTTACGCAGCTTCTCAGAGAATTCTTCCCGTGTGTTGCTGGCGTCCAGGTATACTCCGGTCTTGAAGGCCGTCAGGCCTTCGGGAACCTTGTCGTGCAGGCTGCAGGTGCGCTCCTTTATCCATTTGAACATGGCCATGGGGTTCCGGGTTCCCAGTGCCCTGTCCGAAAAATTGGTGACGCAGGGATAGATCACGTGCACCAGCGAAAAACCTTTATTGAGTATTGCCTGCTTCATGCTTTCCACCACTTCCTGCCCCTGCAGGCTGGTGTATCTGGACAGGTAGGTCGCCCCGGCGTCTTTCAGCAGGTTGAGCACATCCTGCCCTTCCTGCATGAAGTTTGGCTCGTAGGTCCCGTAGGGTGAGCTGTCTGTTTTTACCCCCAGGGGTGTGGTCCAGCCGTACTGACCGCCGGTGGACATATAGCCCAGGTTGTCGCAGACCACCACTGTCATGTCCACGTTGCGGCGGGCGCAGTGCAGCAGGTTTAAAAACCCTATGCCAAAGGCGTCGCCGTCACCCACGGTGCAGATTATTTTTTTATCCGGTGGGAGGGCTATCCTCAGTCCGGCGGAAATTGCGTACACCCGGCCGTGGGTGCCGGCGTAGTTGTCACCCTTCCAGGTGTTGTAGGTCTGTCTCCCGGCGCATCCGATACCGGTTCCCCATACAACGTCTTCAAGGCCCAGCTCCAGCTCGTCAATGGCCATGACCAGTTTTTTGTGAACCTGCCCCAGGCCGCAGCCACTGCAGGCAGTGCTGGGAATTTTCCTGGGCCGTAAATATTTATTAGCTAGATAATCCATCGTCTACCAGGCCTCCCATTCCCAATTGTTTGATTTGACCAGCGGCTGGCCGGCCAGAATCTGTTTGAGCTGCATCATCAGTTCGGCCACACTGGGCAGTTCACCGCATTTGCCAAAGAAGCTGACCCTGCTGCCGGTGGGTGCGCAACGCTGTACTTCTCTTACCAGTTGGCCGTCGAAATTTAATTCGGTGACTAGGTAATTGGTTTTTCTGTGGAAGAGGTCATCCAGGAAGGGCCACAGGGATATGGGCCTTATGCAGCCCACTTTGAGCCCCTGCTTCCTGGCTTCCTTTACACAGCTGACCATTACCCGGGAGGGGCTGCCGTACGCCACCAGAACCACTTCCGGGTGATCATCCATAAAATGTTCCTCATAGCGCCTGATTACATCCATGTTGTTTCTTACTTTGTAGATAAGCCTGTGGGCGTGTTTGTGCTGGGCTTCCACCTCTTCGGTGTCGTAGCCCGACTCTGTGGGGGTCCAGTCTGAGCAGGCGCCCCCTGTATTATGTCCCAGGACCACCGGCGGGATATCCAGTTTGTCGTTGCAGGGATAGAATTCCGGGCCCCGGCATATTTCCCTGTCTTTGAAGCGGAGGCCCATTTTTTCCATTTCTTCTTTGCTTTCCGGAATTTCAAGGGTTTCCCAGCCATCGGTGACCAGTTGGTCGGCCAGTATGGTGATGGGCATTCTGAATCTTTCGGAAAGGTAAAATGCTTCCACTGTCATGGTGAAGGCTTCCTGTACGCCGTTGGGGGCCAGTACTATGGTTTCGGCGTTCCCGCCATGGGTGGGGTACTTGGCGATGTAAAACTCGCCCTGGCCCGGGGCCCCGGTGATGCCGGACACCGGTCCCACCCTCTGGGCGTTGACTACCACTATGGGAATTTCACTGCCCAGGGCCCAGCCGTACGGGTCGGCATATAGAATATAGCCCGGGCCGGAGGTGGCGGTCATTGTTTTGAGACCACCCAATGCAGCTCCCACGGCGATATGCATGCCGGTCATTTCATCTTCGGCCTGAATATAGTATCCGCCCACCTCGGGCAGCCTGCGGGACATGTTCTCTGCAATTTCGGTGGCCGGAGTGATGGGATAGCCGGCAAACACCTTACATCCGGCGAGAATGGCCCCTTCGGTGATTGCTCTGTTACCAGTGTCAAAATACCGTTTCATTACTCTGCTCCACCTACCTTCGCGATGCTTATTGAGAAATCGGGACAGATAAAGAAGCACTTCCGGCAGCCCACGCACCTGTCGCTGCCGGTTACCTCCATGGGCTGGTATCCACGGTCGTTAAAGGACTGGGACTTGTTGAATATACCCATCCCGCATACTTCCTTGCAGTAGCCGCAGGCTTTGCACCCGTTGAAGTCAACCTCCACCTTGTATTCCCTTATGTCGCAGGCAAGGCAGCGACGGGCTTCCCTTTTGGACGTAATTTCGTCGTATCCCCTCTCCGCCAGGCCGAAGCCGGTCAGCCGTTCTCCCAGGGGTGTTGTTGCGGCGGCGGGGCGGCTTGTCCCCATCTGAGCCGGGGTGAAGAGCGATGTATCATCATCGTCAGCAAAAGATTCGCATATTTCCCCCTTACCGCCCAGAAACTTGTCTATGGAGGAGGCAGCCTGCCTGCCCTGGGCTATGGCGTTGATAATTGACGTGGGGCCGGTTACACAGTCGCCTCCGGCGAACACGCCCTTTTTTCCGGTTTCAAGGGCTTCTGAGTTTATTTTGACGGTTCCGTTGGCGTTGCCGGGAAGGCTCAGCGCCCCGGCATCCGCCTTCTGGCCTACGGCGGCGATTACGGTGTCGCACTCTATGGCGTACTCACTGCCGGGCGCCGGAACAGGGGCCGGACGTCCACTTTTGTCCTTGGGGCCAAGCTTCATCTTTGTGCAGATAATACTGTTTCCGTCGATTTTTACCGGGGCGGCCAGGAATTCCATAACCACTCCCTCTTCCAGGGCCTCGGCGATTTCCTCAGCGCTGGCGGGCATTTCATCCCTGGTGCGGCGGTATACCAGCTTCACTTCCTTCGCCCCGAGGCGGACGGATGCTCTGGCTGCGTCGATGGCGGTGTTGCCTCCGCCGATGATAACCGTCTTTTTACCGGGAGAGACTTTTTTGCCTGCGTTCAGGTCATTTAAAAATGAGATGCCGTCCATCACCATGGCCGAATCTTCGCCATCTATACTTATTTTGGAGCCTGCCCAGGCGCCGGTGGCTACGAACACAGCGTCAAAATCATTTAGCCGGTCCACCGATTCCACTTTTGTATTTGTTTTGATCTCCACTCCCCGGCCTTTTATTACCGAGATGTCCCTGTCCAAAACACTGTTGGGCAGGCGGTATTCCGGGATACCGTAACGCATCATGCCGCCTGCATCGGGAAGGGCTTCGTACACAGTTACCTTGTGCCCCAGCCCGGACAGGTAGTAGGCCGCAGTCAGTCCTCCCGGGCCGGCGCCGATGACGGCAATCTTTTTGCCGGTGGAGTGGGCAGGCTTCACTGTATCTTTCCAGAGGCCTTTACCCATTTCTTCAGCCGCTCTTTTCAGCATCCTGATGGCTATGGGCTCGTCATACTGTGCCCGGGCGCACTTTGCTTCACACGGATGTACGCAGGCGTGTCCGCAAGCGGCGGGGAAGGGGATCCTTTCGCGAATTACAGCCAGGGCCTGGTCAAATTTTCCCTCCCTTATGTGCCTGATGTACCGGGGCACGTTAATACCCGCAGGACAGGCTTCCCGGCACGGGGTCATGCTCTTTTTACCGCAACTTGATGTTCCCATTTTTCTGATCATGCAGCTCCTTTCCATGTCTGAATGTCCTTCGTCATCCTCGGCATAGCTTTGGATTTTCATTTGTATTAAGGAATTTGGGTTCAGACTTTTCTTTTGTCCCGAAGGGCTGTCATGAAATAACGCAAAAACTGTGCCACAGGTTAATATGCAAGGTTTTCCGAACTTAGGGGGGAAGAAAAAAGAAAACTGGGGTGGTTAACCCCAGTTTAGGTCCATATCCGAGCTTTCATTTAATGAGATTTTCACCGTAGGCAGCCAGTCATTTGGACAGCATTTCCCGGCCCTTGTTGGTTATTTGGGTGCCCTGCCTTCCGGCCCCTATCTTTACCAGATTCCGCTGGGCCAGAATTCTAAGCCTGGTTCGCACCATGTCCTCGGTAAGTTTAAAGCCCTGCTGCCTGAGTTCTCCTGCCAGCCTCTGGCGGCCCACCGACTGATTGTCGGCGATGATCCGGAGTATGGCCAGATCGGCGGAAAACTTTTGGGATCCCATAAGCTCGCCCGCCAGTTTTAACAGCGGTGTATCGCCGGGGGTCGGGTCGACAACGGGTGGCTCTTCATGCTGCAGGTCGGGCGGCAGGTCTTCCATCCGGGCTTTTCGCCCACGGCAGACAGCAGCCATGTAATCAATCACGTTGCGCAGTTCACGTATATTTCCCGGCCAGGAATAGCTTATCAGAGTGTCGAGGACGCGGGAGGTGAAAAAGTCCTCCGGCTTCCTGTTCCATTTTTTCAAAAAATGTTCAATAAGCAAGTAAATATCTTCGGTTCGATCCTTAAGGGGCGGCAGTTTTAACGTGACGGTATTCAGTCGGTAGTACAGGTCCTGGCGAAAATCCCTGCGTTCCACGGCCTGCTTGAGGTCCTGGTTAGTGGCGGCGATTATTCGCACATCTACGGGGATGACACGATCGGCTCCTATACGCATAACCTCTTTTTCTTCCAGGACTCTCAGTAGTTTGGCCTGCAGGCTGAAGGGGAGGTCGCCTATTTCATCCAGAAAAATGGTTCCGCCGTTGGCCTGCTCAAACAGGCCGGCCCTGCCGCCTCTGCGGGCTCCGGTGAAAGCTCCCTCTTCAAATCCGAAAAGCTCGCTTTCAAGCAAATCCTTGGGCAGGGCGGCGCAGTTGATAGCCACAAAAGGATTCAGGCGGCGGGGTGAGGTTTCATGAACGGCATGGGCCAAAAGTTCTTTACCGGTTCCGGAAGGCCCGTTAATAAGTACTGTGAGATTGGTCTCGGCAAAATACTTGGCCTTCTTAAGGCAGATCATAAGGGATTGGCTTTTTCCCGTTATATCGTCAAATGTGTATTTTGCCACGTATCCAGTGCCGCCGGGGTGGGTTTTTAAACGCCGCTCTATTTTTTCCAGTGTGCCCAGCTCGCTGAATGTGATTACTGCTCCCGTGGGCTCTTTGCTTTCGTTTTCCAGCAGGGTGCGCCTGACCAGTATTTTATGTCCGCCGAAGAGTTCAGCCGAGTCTTCTTCCGACTTTAACTGCTGTAATGGCCGTTCGGCGGCTATCTGCGGGATCATCTCCTGTAAGCGCCGTCCAATAACCTGCCGGGCCGGGACTTTAAAAAATTTTTCAGCCGCATAGTTGTAGACCAGGGTTTTGCCGGCGGTGTCCACGGTTATTACGCCATCGTGCACCTTATTAAGCACGGTGGTCAGAAGCCGATTCAGATCCTGTTTTTCATTTGAACTCTGCACCAGGTTTTTGCTTAATTCTATTGCCTGCTGATAATAGCGGGCCGATAAAAAGTGGGCTTCCTCGTCCAGAAGGTCAAGACGGTAGAGTATTTCCGTAAGGGTGGTGACGTCTATTATCCGGCATCCAAGGTTGATTATTCGTTTGATATTCGGGGGCACAAGCTGGGGCTCTCCGGGAGTGATGGCAACTTCTACCTGAGGGACGCTGTCTATTCCCGGGTAGACGGGTATAAACCAGTAGTCATTGAAGCCCATTCCGTAGAGGAGCGAGATGGCTTCTTCGGCGGTCTCCTTGCGGTCATTTACCAGCAGAGCCTTGGTCCGCGAAGGCAGTCTCAGGATATGGTGAATGCTGCGGAGGTCAATGGTGCGGCGCGCCATCAGGACATTTGAACGGCCTTCCAGGTGGCGTTTCAGGTCCCGCTGGATAGCCCCGGAGGACACCACAACCAGATCACCCTCCAGTAAAGAAGGGGAAAAATTATCTTCTATATTTAAAGAACGCACCTGAACCCTGCCTCGCAACAAATCATTCAGCTGTCCGCTCAATATTTGGCGGTTTTGTTCTCCTCTTGTCAGGAGAACCAGGCTCTGGCTTTTTCCCATTACTCGAAGAAGCCCCTTTCTGTCAGGAATGCTGTCTTTTAATGAGGGGTTAACAGGGGACTTCCGACACCCCCCCTGTTATTATTACATACAATCAGTCAAAAAAAAAGCGGTTCAACTTTAGTACGGGGGAAATCTTCCCCAGTTTTTCACGGCGGTACAGCTGACCGGAAATCAGGGGCATGCCAATAGTAGGTCGAAAAAGGAAATGTGAGTATTGGTACGACATTTGCTTGGAACTATATCGCAGAGATTTTAAATTTTTAAAGGGGGTAAAAAAATGAATACCGAGGATAAGAATACTGAAAACCGCAAGTATCGCATATTTGATATGACATGGTTAGAAGTCAAGGAGTGGCTCCAAAAAACAGACACCGTCCTGGTGCCTATTGGCAGCACCGAGCAGCACGGGCCGCATTTACCTATGGGAATAGACTCCTTTGCGGCTTACCATGTTTGCATCGAGGCGGCAAAGCAGGCCCAGGTGCCCGTTGCCCCGCTAATCCCGGTGGGATTCAGCTGCTTCCATATGCGGCCCAATGAGCCCGGAACAATAACTGTCCGTGATGAAACCCTCTTCAACATGATGTACGACATCGGCCGCAGCCTTATTTACCATGGCTTTAAAAAGATAATATACGCCACCGGCCATACCTCCAACGCCCCTACCATGGACAGGGTGGTGCGGGCCATCAAGTACGATACCGGCGCCATAGCAATAAATTACGCCGCCGACACCGAGGTCTTCGCCGAGCTGTGCGGGGATTTGATTGACGGAAAAGATCAGCTCCCGGGCTGGCACGCCGGCGAGATAGAGACCTCCGGGGCAATGCTTTTCTGCCCCGACCTGGTGCGATTTGAGAGGGCAAAACTGTCTCTCCCCCAAAACCCCGACTGGCTTCCCGAGGGCAGCGCCAAAAAGTCAGGGTCGGGCTTCCAGTTTTATTACAAGGGATACCCGGTGAGGGCGGCCTTCGACCAGTATGAGTACAGCGAGGCCGGAGTAGCAGGCAACCCGCTGCTGGCAAGCAAAGAAAAGGGTGAAAAAATATACGCCCGCATGATTGAGCTTTTCGCAGACTTCATCAGGGGACTGAAAGAAGTGCCCGTTGAAATAAAGAAGCGCGAATTTCCAGAAATGGTTTAAGTGAGGAGAGTTGAGTCAAATGACCAGTAATTCAATGTACAACGACCTGGACCCCGCTAACCGCTTTCTGTCCGACAGGTTCAGGCACATACCGGTAACCGAGAGAAGCCGTATGATTGCCCTGGCTAAAGGCTACTCCAACATAATCAGTCTGGGCAGGGGGGATCCTGACCTTGATACACCCGGTAATATTGTCGAGGCGGCCAAAAGGGCGTTGGATCAGGGCAAGACTCACTATACCGACTGGATCGGGATACCCGAGCTGCGGGAGGCCATTGCTGACAAGCTGCGGCGGGAAAACGGAATGGATTATGACAAATCAGAGATACTGGTAACGGTTGGCGGGCAGGAAGCCGTATTCATGCTTATGCTTTCCCTGCTTAACATGGGGGATGAAATAATCATACCGGAGCCTCGCTATACCTCCTATGACACCGCCATCGAGGTGGCCGGGGGCAAAATGGTTCCTCTGATCACCAAGCCCGAAAATGATTTCCAGATCATGGCCGAAGACGTTGAAAAGCTGATTACCCCGAGGACCAAGGCGTTACTGGTGATTACCCCCAACAACCCCACCGGCGTAGTGATGACCAAAGAAAACCTGGAGGCTCTGGCTGAAGTGGCAAAGCGGCACGACCTGGTGGTTATCTCCGACGAGATATACGAAAAGCTCATGTTTGACGGATGGAAGCACTGGAGCATAGGGTCCTTCCCCGGCATGAAAGAACGCACCCTGACTGTGAACGGGGTGTCCAAATCATATTCCATGACCGGGTGGCGCCTGGGATACGTGGCTGGCCCGCGCAATATCATTGACGCCATGTCTCAACTGAAATACGCTATCACCATCTGCGCCGCCTCCATTTCCCAGTTGGCCGCCCTGGAGGCATTCACCGGCCCTCAGGACAGCCTCGAAGAAATGGTAAATGTTTACAATAAACGGCGCCTTGTCACAATGATGCGCCTTGACAGGCTTGGCATACCCTACGTGACGCCCCGGGGAGCCTTCTACATCTTCCCCGAAATACGCAAGTACGGCATGACGTCTTTTGATTTTTGCCGTTTTATGATGGAAAAAGCTCAGGTGCTGTTGTTCCCCGGCACAGCCTTTGGTGAGGGTGGGGAAGGCTTTGTCAGGATTTCTCTGCTGGCCCCCACAGATAAAATAATGGAGGCCTTTGACCGTATGGAAAAGGCCCTTGAGATGCTTTAGTTTATTTATAATGTGAAAGTGAGGAGATAATTATGGACTTGGAACGCGGCCCCTGGAAAAAGGATAACTACTGGGTCAGTCATTTTCAGTTTCTGCCGGAGGTTAGCGAAGGAATGAACCTTCCGGCCCAGGTGGAATTTCACGACTCCACCCTGAGGGACGGCGAACAGGCCGCCGGTGTGTTTTTTTCCGCCCAGGATAAGATTGAAATTGCAAAAAAGCTTGACGCCGCCGGCATCCAGTTTATAGAGGCGGGCTTCCCGGTGGTTTCAAAGGCTGACCAGGAGGCCATAGAAAAGATAGTGGGCCTGGGATTGAAGGCTAAGATAACCTGCCTTTCACGCGCCAAGGCTGAGGATATAGAACTGGCGGCGGCTATAGGCGTCTGGGGGGCAATATTGGAGGTGCCGGTAAGCCAGGTCAGGCTTAAATACCAGTTCGGTTGGACAGAGGATGACGCCATCAAAAAAATACTGTCCGCCTGCGTTATGGCCAAGGAAAAGGGACTGGCCACCTACCTCTTTATGATCGACTCCTCCAGGGCCGACCTGGAATTCATTGAGAGGCTGCTTACCGCCACTGTAAAGGAGGGAGTTGTTGACCGGATTTCTGTTGTTGACACCGCGGGTTGCATAACCCCTGCGGGAATGCGCTACTTTGCCGGCAAGATACGCCAGATGGTGGATGTTCCCCTGGAGGTGCACGCCCACAACGACTTTGGCCTCGGGGTGGCCAATTCACTGGCATCTATTGAGGCCGGCGTAAGCAGTGTGGCTGCCACTTTAAACGGTTTGGGCCAGCGTGCCGGAAACGCCCCCCTGGAAGAAATTGCCTGGAGCCTTGAGGCGCTCTACGGAGTTCCCACGGGACTGGATATGGCCAAACTCTACGAGGTTGCCGTGCACGTGCAGGAGCTTTCCGGGTGGTCCTTCCCGCCCAACAAGCCCGTGGTGGGCAAAAATATTTTCACCTGGGAGGCCGGTCTGCCGGTGGCCGCCCTTCGCAAAAACCCCCATACCGTTGAGCCCTTCCAGCCGGAAACTTTCAACCGCACCCACCAGATCGAGCTGGGTAAAAAGTGCGGCAAGGCCAATATAGAGTGGAAAATGGAAATGCTGGGCCTGTCGGCCGGGGATGAAGGAATGGTTGAAAGGCTGATGAAGAGGGTAAAGGAAGAATCTGTCAAGTTCAGGCGCGGGTTGACCGACGCTGAATTCGCCGGGCTGTGCCAAGAGGAAAAGAAAAGTGGAAAATAGGTAACGGTATTATGGAGCTCGGGCTAATACGAATAAATTATTTTTCGGGGGTAAAACTTAATGCCTACTATCCAAATTAGTATATTGGAAGGTCGTACACTGGAACAAAAGCGCCAATTGGTCAAGGGAATTACCGAAGTGGTGGTTAATACCTGCAATGCCAAACCGGAAAAGGTGACCATTTATATAAACGAGATAAAGAAAGAAAATTCGGCTAAAGCGGGCATTTTACGGTCTGACCGGTAGGATTAATATTGTTATTATGATTATCAATAGTCTCTCACCTGTTATAGATGCATAATTCTGAAATTACCAAGCCTTACCTTATAGCTGACTGCTTGAAACGATCAGGCTGAAAACGTCTGGGGATCGTGATTAGGTTGTTTGGGGGAATTAAAGTGAGGAACTATCATAGGATATCGACTGATGTTCTGGTAATTGGTGGCGGGGCCGCCGCCGCCATGGCGGCAATCAGGGCAAATGAAAAGGGTGCCGGTGTTATTATGATGACCAAGTCCGGTTTTCCGGGAGGGGCATCGGTCATGGCGCGCAGTGGTTTTCAGGCTGCCGTGGGGCACTCGGACCCGGCAGACAGCCCGGAAATACACTACAAAGACACCATGAAGGCGGGAGGGGGCCTGAACAACCCGGAATTGGTCCGCAGGCTGACCGAAGAGATTATACGCACCGTCCGTGATCTCGACCTGTGGGGAGTAAATCTGGTTAGGGAAGGGGATAAATTTTCCCAGCGCCTCCGGGTAGGATGTACTTACCCGCGTCACCTCCACCACTACGACACCACCGGCAAGGTATTGATGCAAACACTGAAAGAACAGGTGATCAAAAGAAATATCCCGGTGATGTCTCATACTATGACTGTTGACTTGTTAAGTAACGGTGGTTCTGTTTGCGGGGCATTGGCGCTGGATTATAACAATTTAAAGTGGTTTGTGGTAGAAGCCGGGGCCGTGGTGATAGCCACCGGGGGCGCCGGGTGGCTGTACGCGGTCACCGACAATTCTCCCATGATGACCGGGGACGGCTATGCCATTGCCTTAAGGCAGGGTTTGCCGTTGATAGATATGGAAATGATTGATTTTCAGCTGCAGGTTTGTTATCCCGACGCCATGAAGCGATACCCCCCCAACTCCAGCGCCTGGATAGCTGCCGGGGCGCATTTTTACAACGGTTTGGGTGAGAGATTTATGAAGCGGCACCAGCCCGAAACCCTGGAGAAAAGCAGCCGGGCCATGATAAACAGGGCGGTTGGAATAGAGCTTCATGAAGGGCGTGGAACAAGGAACGGCGGTGTTTACCTGGATCTATCCACCATTCCCGCAGAGGATCTCTCCAAGATAGGCCCCTCTATATACAACATGTTTTCCAAAAACGGAATAGACCTTACCTGCCAGCCGATGGAGCTTGCACCCGGATCTCATACCTTCCTGGGTGGGATCTTGATTCGTGAGGACGGATCTACAGAATTAAAAGGGCTATACGCCGCCGGTGAAGTGGCCGGGGGTGTTCACGGGGCAAACCGGCTGGGGGGAAATGCGGTGACAGATCCGCTTGTATTTGGGGACCTGGCCGGATCAGCCGCCGCGGTTTATGCAAAAGGGTATAAAAAACCATCCCTGCCGGATAAGGAAATTGAAAAACTTTTGTCATTGGCCCAGGGCTTCACCGAGCGTACCGAAGGCATTGCTCCCAAAGAGGTGATTAAAAGGGTCCAAAATATAATGCATGAAAATGTGGGAATAGTCCGCAGCGCAGCTAAACTTCAGAAAGCCATGGCCGCCCTTGAAGAAATAGAGGCGGAGGACATTCCCAGGCTTGTCGCCCGGGGGAGGACAGCCAGGGAAACCGCCGCGGAGCTAAAACGAAGCTATGAGGTTGCCAACATGGTATCAGTGGGTAAAGTCATCGCCCTTGCCGCACTGGAACGCAGGGAAAGCAGGGGTGCGCACTACCGTTACGATTTTCAGCAGCCCGGTGGGGACAAATGGGTCAAGCATATTGGTGTCCGCCTGGAGGACGGGGTGTTCAAAACTCAATGTTTTGACGTATAAATAAGTCATGAAAGGAGAGATTCCATGCTGGCAGCGGTTTTGCGCGGAGCGCGCGACATCAGGGTGGAAGAGACACCCACCCCCGTTCCGGGTGACGGCGAAGTGGTGATCAAGGTGGAGGTTTGCTCGGTATGCGGGTCGGACTTACACGCCTATAACGGGATGCACCCCAAGGTTACCTACCCCCGCATACTGGGACATGAGTATTCCGGAGTGGTGAGCGAGGTGGGTAAGGGAGTTAAGGATGTAAAACCCGGGGACAGGGTGGGCGCCGACACCAACCTGACCTGCGGCGCCTGTGTCTACTGCAGGAACGGGAGGGTAAACCTTTGTCCGTCCTCCAAAACCCTTGGTTTTAACATGGACGGCGCCTATGCCCAGTATATAAAAATACCGGTCGGGATCAACATTTATCACCTGCCCGACAACGTGACCTTCGAGGAGGCTGCCCTGGCCCAGCCGCTCGGAGTGGGTTTCAACGCCGTCAAAAGGAGGGCCGGGGTAACCGTGGGCGACGTGGTGGCCGTCATGGGGGCCGGCCCCATAGGCCTTTCCTGCCTTTTGCTGGCCAAGGCCTCCGGGGCCTTCGTAGTAATCTCCGACACCCTGGACCACAGGCTGGAGACTGCCCGCAAACTGGGGGCCGATGTGACCATCAACATCAGCCAGGAGGACCTGATGGAAAGGATCAGGGAACTGACCGGCGGTGAGGGTGTGGACAAGGTGATTGAGGCCGTGGGCGGCAGGCAGGACATGACTTTGATGCAGTCCACCCAGATAGTCAGGCGGGGCGGGCTGATCGTGGTGGTGGGCACCTTTTCGGATAACAAGGCCAGCCTGAGGATTACCGAGTTCAAGGACAGAGAAATGGAACTGAAGGGGGCCCGGGGGCAGCACAATACCTTTAAGCCCTGCATGAGACTAATCAGCACCGGGAGGGTAAATGTAAAGCCTATGATCTCCCACGTGCTGTCTCTCCAGGAAATTGAAAGTGGCCTCCAGATGATGACGGACCCCGCTGAAAAGGTATCCAAGATAATAATTAAATTTTAAGAGGTGAGTGTTGATAATGAAAACTCATGGAAAGATAGCCCTTCTTACCGCCGTATTGCTTTGCGCGGCAATTATCGCCGGATGCGGCGGACAGGATCAGGCGAAAAAGCCCAAGTTCCCGGAAAAACCACTGACCTATTACTCGTGGAACGATCCGGGGTCTTCGGGGGACCAATTCGTCAGGGCCATTTGCAAGGCTGCCGAAAAACAGCTGGGCCAGCCCATTAACATTGTCGTCAAGACCGGCGGCAACGGCGCCGAGGCTTTAAGCGAAGTGATCAAGGCCCCCGCCGACGGCTATGCCCTCTCCCATTACGCATCCAGCCTCAGCGGATTCATGAGTATGCCCGGTTTTCCATACAAGCCGGATGATTTTGAGGCCTTCGCCAGGGTGCAGGAAAAAAATTACATGCTGGCTATAAATGCCGACCTGCCCATCAAGAACCTGGATGAATTTGTTGAATACGCCAGGAAAAACCCCGAAAAGCTCCGCATTACCGGGTCCAGGGTGGGCGGTGTGCACCACCAGATTGCCTACACCCTGGCCAAAAAGGCCGACTTTAAAATAACCTACGTTCCGGCCAAAGGCGGCTCAGAGGCCCTGAAGAACACCCTGGGGGGGCATGTTGACGGTATTGTGTACACCCCCATTGATATGCTGCAGCATGTCAAAAGCGGCAAACTGAGGCCCATCGTCAACTTCACCAGCCAAAAGGACCAAAACTACCCCGATGTCCCGCTTATAACCGAGACCAAGTATAAGTTTGACCCCATGTACCAGATTAACGGCCTCATGCTGAAAAAAGGAGTTCCGGAAGATGTAAAGGCCATTCTGGTGGATGCCTTCAAGAAGGCCATGGACGACCCGGAATTTGAACAGTTTTTGATCAAGGCCGACACCAGAAAGGGCTGGAAGGATCCCAAGGACTTCCAGGCTGAATTCGTCCGGGAGTATAAAGAATCTAAAGACTTCATGACCGAAATGGGGATCCTCAAGTAGATCCCGCAAAATACCGGCAGCCCCTTTCTTCCAGCAAAGGAAGGGGCTGTGGCCTATCGGAAAGGGGAAGATTCGGTGAAGAAAGCGAATATCGTGACGGCTGCTGCAATTTTTTTATTAAGCCTTTATCTTTTTAAACTGTCCTATAGTTTCCCCCCTTCTTTGCAGCAGTACATGCCCGGCCCCGGTTTCTGGCCCCGGGTCATTTTGGTGTGCCTTATGGGGCTCTGCATTATTCTTTTCTGCCGGGGCCTTATGCAAAAAAACGACATCAAAATCAACTGGAACCTGAGGCATGTAATGCCGGTTTTCATTCTGGGAGCCGCCTATCTTGCCACTATCGAGCTGGCCGGTTATTTTGCCGTTACGGTCCTTTTAATCGCAGCCATGCTCCTGTTTTTAGGCTTCAGGAACTGGAAGTTGATCACCGCTCTTAGCGCGGGCTGGATTATCACGGTATATTTGATTTTCGTCCGCCTGCTGGGCATACCGCTGAACTAGCTAAAAATCATGGGGGGAAAAGCAATGGAGAATTCCATCTCCGATCTGGCACTGAATTCCATAATAGCCGTTTTTCAAATTAAAAATATACTGATGATCATATTCGGTATCTCAGCGGGCATTCTGCTGGGGGCGCTGCCAGGCATAGGGGCGTCCACGGCCCTGGCCATCTTCCTGCCCCTTACCTACAGCCTGCCGGTGGGATCTTCCGTTCTTCTGCTGTGCAGTATATATACCGGGGCCGAATACGGGGGATCAATTTCCGCCATAGCCATCCGCGCCCCGGGAACGGGAGGCGCCGCCGCAACGCTTATCGACGGCTATCCTTTGACCCAGCAGGGCCTGCCCGGCAAGGCCCTGGGCGCCTCGCTGTACGCCTCGGTGGTGGGCGGGCTGTTCAGCGCCGTGGTGCTGGCGCTGTTTACGCCCCCGCTGGCCGCGCTGGGCCTTCGCTTCGGCCCTCCGGAAATGTTCGCCCTGGCGGTCTTCGGGGTGGCCGTAATAGCCTCCCTGGCCAGCCAGGCGCCCCTTAAAGGGTTTCTCAGCGCCTTCCTGGGCTTTCTTTTCGCAACCGCGGGAATAGACCAGTTCGTTGGTTTTTCCAGGTTCACCTTCAACCAGAGCGCCCTGTTCGGCGGCATTCCGGCGATACCCGCCATGATCGGCCTCTTTGCGCTGGCCGAGGCCTTTCGCATGGTGGAAAGCAAGGTGATTGCGGAAAAGAACTTCGAGATCAATAAAGTTTCACTGGCCATGCTTACGCTGAAAGAATTCAGGGGGCTGTTGAAACCCACCTTCAGGGGCAGCGTCATCGGCACCATCGTCGGGATTATCCCCGGGATCGGGACCAGCGTGGCTTCATTTTTCGCCTACGACGACGCCAGGAGGACATCCAAAAAGCCCGAAGAGTTCGGGAAAGGCAGCCTGGAGGGAGTGGCCGCCCCGGAAGCGGCCAATAACGCCGTGGTGGGCGGAGCGCTGATCCCCATGCTGGCTTTGGGCATACCGGGTTCGGCCAGCGTGGCTATGCTGATGGGCACACTGATTATGAATGACGTGGTGCCCGGACCTTTCTTCTTCGAAAAAAACCCGGACCTGAGCTTTCTTATTTTCACGGGGAACTTCGTCTGCAACCTGGTGCTCCTGCTTGTCGGCTATTTCAGCGTCAAGGTCTGCATCAGGGCGTTGGACGTGCCCAAGGAGGTGCTGGCCACATTCATCATGGCCGTCTCTTTCCTGGGCGCCTATGCCCATGGCAACAACCACAGCGACATGGTCATCATGTTCTGCTTCGGCATTGTGGGATGGGCCTTCGGCAAAATGGAAATACCCGTTGTTCCCTGTATCATAGCCATGCTGCTGGGTGAAATGGTGGAAAGCAACTTTTTGAGCTCAATCCTTATTTCCCACGGGGACTACCTGGTCTTTTTCAAAAGGCCGATCACCACAGTCTTGCTGCTGCTTTCTGTAGCCACTTTTGTCTACTCGGTGATCAAGGACCGCCAGCTGGCGTCCAGGCTGAGGAAAAATGAAATCGATGCCTAAGCTCCGGCGGCAGACCTTGTCTGATCCTTTGAACAAAGTACGGTATTCCGGGCGGGTTATAAAATGGGAGAAGCTAAGCGGCTTGCCGAAAGGCATACAGGAGACGTCAGAACTAACCGGAAACTTTACCTGGCCCTCTTCCTGATACATATCGGGTTGGGCGTGGCCGGGCCGGTTTTGAGCGAAATCAAAAGTTATTTTCAGATGGAAAGCACGGCCCGGGTCAGTCTGGTTTTTTCAGCCTTCGGGCTGGCCAGGCTGATCTGCGATCTGCCCGGAAGCTTCCTGATCCAGAAAGTAAAGCATGAGGCGCTGATGGTTGCCGGCGCCTCCCTCCTGGTGATCGGTTCGGTGATGGTCACCATGGCCCCTTCCTATGAGCTCTTTTGGCTGGCAGGGTGATTGCCGGAACCGGATCATCCCTGATTAACATTTCCGCCCAAGATAAGGCTCAAGACCCTGATGGGACCGCCGGAGGGAGTGCAGCCCCGCCCCGGTTTTTCATGGGCAGGGCTATGGTCGCCAACGCTTCAACCTTTGTCCTTTTATTCGCCCTGGGCAGGATGGCCAACAACGTCAACGTGGCACTGCTGGGTGATGTCACTCCGAGGGAAAAGTAACATAGCCCTCGCCTCTTCAACTGTGGCGACTTCTCTACCCATTTCTCTTGCCATGCGCACCACTTTTTCCACCAGGTCTCTGTTTCCCTTGGCCAGAACGCCTTTATAGAGGTAAATGTTATCCTCCAGACCGACCCGGACATGTCCTCCCATTACCATTGCCATAGAAATTAACCTGGTCTGGTATTTGCCGACACCGGAAGCCGTCCAGTGAATTCCCTTTGGCAAATGATCAAGGTAGTAGAGAATACAACGCGGATCGGGGAAAGTTGAACCGCCCATTCCAAATACAAAGTTGACTGAATACGGGTAATCCGCAGGCATTGCCCCACTATCTATCAGCGCCTGGATGTTTCTTAGGTGACTTAGGTCATATGCTTCAAATTCAATGTGCATTTTGCGCTCAACCATTCCCCGGGCAAAGGCTTCAATTAAATCAGGAGGGTTAGACATTAAAAAGCATTTTAGCTTTGCACTAGGACTTAGAAGACTAAAATGAAACGTTCCTGCATTTAGTGTTTCCATTTCGGGCATAGGTACAATGTTTAAAAGATCTAACCGTTCTTCTTGATTGCGTATCTGGTTAAAGCGATTGATTTGGCCGGTTCCTACTTGAATAATCGCATCGCACCTTTCTCTGATTAAGCGAATTATCTCACCGGTTACCTCAGTATCACTTTTTTCAGGATTGGGGTCTTTAGGATGTAGATGGATAATAGGCGCCCCTGCCTGATAGGCTTGATAAGCTTCCTCTGCTACCTCCTCAGGAGTCATCGGTAGATGCTGGGTCTGTTCTCTGTGCGTGTGAGAACCTACAACCGCGGCAGTAATTATTAGTTTTTCCATACAAAATCCCTCCTTTTATTTTGAACGAATTTCTTTTGTGCGTTTTACGAACTCATCCAGTCCGGGAACTCCCTTTTCCTTAAAGTATTTCAAGGCTCCTGGATGCAATGGTATGGAAAGGCTGTCCAGGGCATTGTTTAAGCTAAGATCTTTAAAAATTGGGTGGACAGAACCCAAATAATTTATGTTTCCAAAAATGGCTTTGGTCATTTTGTAAACCGTATCTTCATCAAGGTCTTCGCTAATTACCACCATTCTCCGATAGCTCATGGTAGGCAGTTCCTTGTCTAAACCTTTATAGACACCAGGCGGTATACTCTTTAATGAATAATACGGATACTTTTTTTGTATTTCGGCTATCGCTTCCTTTGAAGTCGGAAGGAAAACCATATCCCGGGCCAAGGCAATTTCCTGTATGGACGCCGAAGGATATCCTGTGCACCATAAAAACACGTCTATTTGACCGTTTTTAAGAGCATCTGACATTTCCGACTGGCTCATATAAAGCATTTTTATATCATTGGTGGACACTCCCGAAGCTTCTAACCACAGCTTTCCGTCGATGAAATTAGCGCTCCCCGGTTGTCCAATACCCACCCTCTTGCCTTTAATATCTGTAGCGCTATTAATACTGCTTCCTTTTGGAACTATGGTTGTCTGGTAAACATCCTCTATAGAAAACCAGGCCATTAAAAGGTTTTTTTTGCCCTTGAAATTACCTTGGCCGGTATATGATTCAAAGGCGGTACTTGGCATGGTCAACCCAACTTCTGACTTACCGTCGTTGATTAACTGAACATTGGCCACCGCTCCGTTGGTTTCTTCAGCCGTAGCCTGGATGCCGGGAACGTTTTTATTCAGTACCTCCGCTATACCGGCGCCTATAGGGTACCAGGTTCCTCCAACCTTGGCTGTGCCTATGGAAATATACTGCTTTTTAGCTGGAGATGTTTTCTTTTCGGCGGAATCCTGCTGCCCACCGCAACCGAAAATCAGAAATGAAGTTACAAGTAATGCCACAATTAAAATCAAAGGAAATATTGTAAACTTTTTCACTCTGAAACCCTCCTTTTTATTTTCTATTGTCAGGTATTTAACTTTTGATATCTAAAAAAATACTTTTGCGTAAGGAAAACCATCGCAAGAAGCCCTACCCCAATGATATCAGTAACAACCCCCGGTTTAATTAATAACACGGCAGCTACTATGAGAACGATCCTCTGCCACCACAAAGCCTCTGTGTACAAATAACCATGTAATCCGACCGCTAACGCATAACATCCTAAACAAGCAGTTATTACTGCGCTGATAATACCTGGCCAGCTTCCACTGAAAAGAAGTTCAGGTCCAAATATAAACATATATGGTATAAGAAAGGCTACCATACCCATTCTGAAAGCCATAAAACCGGTTCGATTGGGATCTGCTCCGCCTATCCCGGCGGCTGTATAGGCAGCCAGCGCCACCGGCGGAGTTATAGCAGATATGCAGCCAAAGTAAAGAATAAACATATGGGCTGCAAGTACCGGTATACCCAAGTTAACCATTGCCGGTCCAACCAATGCTCCCAATAATATATAACAGGCCACAGTAGGCAGGCCCATTCCCAAGATCAGACAAGTAGTCATTACCAAAATCAACAATATCAGTATATTTTCTCCTGAAAGGGCCACTAATAAACTGGAAATTTTCAAACCAAGACCGGTTAGAGTAATTACACCGGACACAAGGCCTGCACAGGCGCAGGCAATAGCCACTGAGAGAACACCCCTGGCCCCCCCTTCCATTGTGGCTATAAGAGATCGCCAGTTAAACCTGGAGGACTGTTTTATCGTAGCAACTAAAAAAAGTGCCAATATAGCCCGGGAAGCAGCATAAATAGGTGAATATTGCATGGCCATCAAAACTACAAGCAATATGAGTGGGAGAAACAGGTGTGCTCCTCCCAATAGTGCTTTTCCTATCCTAGGCAACTCTTCTTTTTTGATCCCTTTCAAGCCTGTTTTTAACGCTTCTATGTCCACCATCACAAACAATGTAAAATAGAAGAGAACTGCGGGTATTATAGCGGCTACACAAACCTTTAGGTAGGGTACCCCAATCATCTCCGCCATGACAAAAGCTGCAGTCCCCATAACTGGCGGCATCAATTGCCCACCCGTCGATGAAACGGCCTCTATGGCTGATGCGACATGGCTGCTATAGCCGCTTTTTTTCATTAATGGTATTGTAAAGGTTCCTACAGTTGCAGCATTAGCGGCGGCGCTGCCAGAAACCGTACCCATTAAAGCGCTGCCAATAACCGCTGCCTTTGCCGGGCCACCTCTTAACCAGCCAACCGTACCTGTGGCTACATCCATAAATACTTTGGCTGCTCCAGATTTTTCCAAAAAGGCGCCGAAAATAATAAACAGGGTGATAATATTGGCGGAAACTGAAATTGGCTGACCAAATATTCCAGAGGTCGTCAAGTACATGTGGGCAGAAATACGTTCAATATCGTAGCCTCGGTGTCCTAAAACTCCCGGAAAATAAGGTCCGGCCAGGCTATAAAGCAAAAAGGCGCCCGTAATTATAACCAAGGGCCAGCCTATAACCCGCCTAGTAGCTTCCAAAACCAAAATAATAGCCAGAACGCCCATTACAATGTCTGTTGTTATGGGTGCTCCTTCTCTTTCAATTAACGAATTGTAATTTACAATTAAATAACCCATGGTACTTACCGCTAGAACACAAAACAGTCCATCAATGACGGTAAAACGGCCACGCTTTCCTTTAAGAGTTGGCCAAAGCAAAAAAATCAACAGTATTACAAACAATACGTGTACACTACACTGAATCATTTCCGTGAAAGAACCGAAAAAACCGGTATATAGGTGAAATATCGACATGGATACAGCAATTACAGTAACAAGAAGGGCCAACCACTTTTTGGGGGCCATTTCGCCATCAGATTGTCCAGATTCCTTCTGCCGGTCCTGATCATATGTTTTATCCATCTGTGTTTCACTCATTATTCCACCCCTTTTTGAAAGGGACTTCCTCATGAATGAGCAAGCCCTTATTTCCTTAGAACGGGACTGTCCACCGGTTCGTTGGATATAACCACCTGTGAGCGCACATACCCCTGGTTTCGGTTCCGTGGCTGACCGGCATGGGTGGTGTACAGGCCTGCCGACCGGGCAAGTATTTGTCCCATACTGACCACACCCTGGTCACCACGCTTATCAACATATCCAGTCTCTTTCCATCAACTCCTCCTTTGCATTTCAGATGTGAACGCCCTTAGGTCTTCGGCAAATTCCATATTGGTATTCTGGCGTCCCAGTGAATACCAGTACGAAAGATTAGTTGACCTTGCCCGGCCGCACTACACAAATTTTTTTACATCCCTCTTACCGCCGTGCCTTCTCCAATAATCGCCAAATAACTCTTCGTCCGTAGGTACTACTGCTTTTATTGGGCTTGATACCCATGTTACGTTAAGAAAATGCTTGACGCTGATATTTTCATTTGTAATGCCACCACCCCACGTTCCGCAACCCAAGCTGGTGGTAAACGGCATACCGTTCTCCCAACTACCTCCGTTTCCTATGGCCATCGATTGCCGTAACATTACCCTGCTGGTTTTTGTCCGCAAGGCTAGGTCCATAATATGTTTTTCATTAAAGCTATGAATGCCGCAAGAATGACCCATACCTTGAAATTCAGTTATTTGATTTACTTTTGAAATTGCCTCTTCAAAATCACGATATTTATACACTGTTAATACTACCGACAATTTCTCACCGGAAAACAAGTAATCATTTCCGATCTCATTTTCCTCAACCATAATGAAGTTTTTGTCTTCCGGAATAGAAAGGCCGGCATATTTTGCTATCTTTGAGGCCTTTTGGGCAACGATATCGCGATTAAGTTCACCATCAAGCCATAAGTATTTTTCTAAAGCGGCCTTCTCTTCAGGACTCGTAAGATATCCGCCCTCGCGCTGCAAAGCCAGTAACATATGCTGGTAAATGCTTTCTTTTACTACTATGGAATTTTCGGATGAACAACTTGTGGCCAAATCAAATGTTTTACCAATAGCTATCTTACGTGCCGCATCACCAAGGTTGGCTGTCTCGTCTACTACTACAACAGCGTTTCCCACTCCGACACCATAAGCCGGCTTACCAGAACTATACGCCTTTTTTAATATACCTGTCCCTCCTGTAGCCACCACCAGATCACATTGTTTCATTAGTTCGCAGCTAAGCTCTTTTGTCGGCTCCGGTATGCATTGCAGTAGGTCCGGCGGATAACCAAGCTCTTCAACTACAGTCCGTATACTTTCAATAATTTCATACACGCTTCTCTTGCTCTTGGGATGTGGAATAAAAATAATAGCGTCTCTTGCTTTAAAAGCACACATTGCCTTTAAAACCGGGGTTATTTCGGCGTTTGTCATTGGTATCATAGCTCCGACAACACCTACCGGCTTTGCTATTTTAACTAGCCCTTTAGTTTCATCAGTTTCAATAATCCCTACAGTTTTAACCGGTTTAAGGTCATGTAAACAACCTCTGACCTTGTTGTTTATTTTGACGATTTTGTCATCCGCATCCCCCATTCCCGTTTCCGCAACGACACTTTTTGCGAATTCCGCCGCTCTTTTTATTGCCGTCCAAGCTACGGCGGTGGCTAACTCATCTACTGCCTCTTGGGTGTATTCTTCCGCTTTCTTTTGTGACTCTCTTGCATTTGCTATTAATTCAGCAATATATTTCTCCTCATTATTTCTCATCAAATGCCTCCAAAAAAAATAACATTTCATTTCCATTCCATAACACACTGCAAAAACAAGACCCGAAGATTTTTCCACAGTCCGCCGATTATAATTACTTTAACCAATGGCAAATCTAAGTAGCGCTACTCTATCATAGTAAAATTTTACGGCTTTTTGATGCAAATCAGCATATCGCGATGCAATAATTAATCTCTTTATTTGCTACATAAAATCAATGTTTTTAAAAACACCATATGTAAATCCGCATCATATAATTGAATTTTTGACAATCGATAGATACAATTCTCTGGCATGAGATTAGCTAGTATTAATTGAAAGCTTTTTAAGGTTTAACATTAACTTAAAAAAAGGTGGGGGTTACATGGAAGCTACTTGCAAAACACTTGCTGATATTAATAAGAAATTGCAAAAAGGTCAGGCATTGGTTCTGACCGCCAAGGAATTTAAGGATTTGGTCCGTGCTGGCAACCGCCCTTGCGTTGAAGAGGTTGACGTTGTAACATGCGCAACCATGGGTGTAATGTCCGGAACAATCGCTTGCCTGAACATTCCCATAACTGAACCGGGTAAGTTTTGCGTTGCTAAAGAAGTTTATATAAATGGGGTTCCGGCCCACCCCGGGCCTGCGCCCAATGAACGCCTCGGCAACGTAGACTGTATTATTCACGGAACCGCCCATAGCGTTTATGACCATAACTATGGGGGTGGCCATCTTTTTAGTGACATGGTTTCAAGACGGCCCTTTGACGTAGAAGTGATTAGTGATGCCGGGGCAAAGCATAAAAAAACACTTACCTTGGACGAAATTCCATTTGCCCGCCTTCAAGGGACCCGCCACGCTTTTAAAAACTATAACGGTTTTGTCAATATAAAACAAAAAGAACGCTCCTATTCAACAATTTTCTATTTTAAGAATATGCAAGGGACTGACGGTATCAGCGTGGCTGGCTGTGGTGAATTAAATCCTCTGCAAAATGATCCTGAAATGCAGACTATAAGGATGGGTACCGTGGCTCTTGTGAACGGTGCAACCGGCATAGTAATTGGTACGGGAACCAGAAGTACCCCTAAAAAACCGAACTTATCCTTATCAGCTGACATGTTTAATATGGATCCAAGGTATATGGGGGGCTTTAAAACGTCAGCGGGGCCAGAAATTTTAAACTCTACAGCGCTGGCGATACCAGTTTTAAACGATCAAATTTTGCAAAAAATGGTAAAGTATACCGATGAAAATATTTCAATTCCTATAGTTGATATTTCTGACAGGCTCATGGTTGGCGAGGCCACCTATGCGGATGTGTGGCAAAACGTCGATTTGAGAGTAAAATTTAACCGGGAAAAATGCATTGAGTGTACTATCCCCTGTCCTGTGGAACTTCTCTGCCCGGTTGGGGCTTATATAGCCGCCGGCAAAAAATGGTTTGCAGATATATGCTTTGGCTGCGGTGCCTGTGTAAGCCTTTGCAGTTGCGGAGCCTTTAGCGCCAAGATGGGTAAGATCAAGTTGGGCGATCGTGAATATCCAATTACTTTTAGGCAGTCTGACAGAAAGCGGGCCATTGAATTGGCCGAGATTTTTAAGCAAAAATTACTCAGCAGTGAAATTATTCTTTAAAAGAGCGAAAACCGTAATGTGATGCATATTAACATAGGCTTATGCCAGGCTGCATCACTCCATAATCGCATAAAACAAGGACCATAATCATCAAAGGCTATGCTAAATTACATCAACTTTGATGATTAACATCATTTTTGATGATTGTTAGGGGTTTTTTGCTTTGGCATAGGTTTTGCTTTTCGTTATATCAAACGAAAGAATTGAGTGATTTTGCCATTCATTAAGGGGGTGCTAAAAACGAAGTAAATATTTTTAAGTTACAGAAAAATGAAAATGTTAAATTAAGGGGTGTTAGAACAATGGGAAACAAGCGTTTATATTGGCCAGCAAAAAGTAATTATATTCCACCGGCTTCATCCACAAGTATACCTAAGAAAGACTTTGTCTATGATGCCATCTTTATCGGCGGAGGCGCCGCGGGCAGGTTTGGTTCAGCCTTCCTCAGGGCGATGGGCGGAACTCAGTTTACCTTTGAAGCGGATAACCACCTGGGCGGGCAGTGCTGCAAGCATAATTGCGTACCGGAGCACTTTGCGTATGACAACTCTGTTTATATGGATCATCTGCGCTGGTTCGGGGGGCAGCTGTGGTTTCCGGAAATTCCGGATAAACTCGATATGGCTCCAATCTTTGACGTATACCGTAAGGTTCGGGACACCAATGTGTACCAGTTCATGACCGACCAGAGCAAGGGGCAGTTAGGCATTGAGTTTGCCGTCTACAAGGAAGCAAAAATTATTGATGCGAACACGGTAGAGGTGGATGGCGAACGCTACCGGGCCAAGAATCTGGTTATAGCTACCGGCGCCCGTCCAAGAATTCCCAACATTCCCGGAATAAATCTGAAGGGTGTTATTACTCACCAGGAACTTGTCGGTATCGATTACGAACCGCAAAAAATAGTTGTAATCGGCCAGGGCAAAACATCATCCGGATATACATCATTCTTCCGCTCCTGCGGGTGCGAAGTTACCGTGGTTAACCGCTCACCCATTTACCGCTGGCTGGATGATGATGTCCGCGAATTTGTTATCTCCAACATGAAGCGCCGTGGCATCAAGATTCATGAAGGGGTAAAGATAAAGGAAATCAAGGGCGTGGAAAAGGTTGAAGCGGTGGTGTTTGAAGAGGATGGCAAGCTGAAGGAGGTTCCTTGCGATACCGTGTTTCTTGGCACCGGGGTTGTTCCCAATTCAGAAATCGCCAGCCCTCTGGGAGTGGAGATCGGGCCCAACAACGAGATAGTGGTGAACAAGAAATTCCAATCCAGCATTCCCAACGTATATGCCATTGGGGACACCGCCGGGCTTCCCTATGTAATGTCCAAGGCCCGCCAGTCCGGTATGATCGCGGCCAAAAACATTATGGGCGAAGAAACAGAAATGATGGACAGGACAATTCCGGAGTTTATGTTTACCACATATGAAATAACCTGGTGCGGCCTGACTGAGAAAGAGTGCCGGGAAAAATACGGCGATGCGGTGATAATTAAGATGCCTCCTGACAAGCTTGACATCGGACTGCCTCTGGCAGAGCGTTCGATGGTTATGGCACACCTTCACCCGGAGATGTCCGGATTCCAGAAGGCCATTATTGAGCCCAAGTCGCGTCGTTTTGTAGGCTTCTGGCATGTCGGCTACGGCGCCAAGGCGGCCTTCCAATACCTTCCCGTACTGATGGACAAAGGGCTGACAGTTGATGAGATGGCTACATTCCATGAGCTGTTCCTTAATGCGGAGCATTTTATTCAGCTTACAAGGCTCAGGGCTGGGCAGAAGAACCTGAGCAATCTGTAATTAAAAACACCTGAAAAGGGGTGAAAAAGTCGATGAGAAAAGTCCTGGTTGACTACTTTGATAAAAAGATGGAGATATCCGTTCCGGATGACGCAATTGTGCTGGAATCAAATCCGCCTCCAGGGCATCCGGAGCCCCAAAAACTGGTCCGGGATGCCCTGGCCAATCCCCTGGGCATGCCCCGCATTTCCGAACTGGTTAAGCCGGGCAGCAAGGTGACAATAGCCTTTGACGATCCCTGCCGGCCAGGGTTGCCGCGTCAGATTATTATCCCCATCATACTGGAGGAGCTTAATAAAGCCGGGGTGCCAGACGAGGACATAATACTGATCTCAGCCAATGGCAACCACGTAAAGCGGACAAAGGAAGAGTTCCGGAAGTATCTTGGAGATGAGGTGTATAACCGCTTCTGGTCCAAGGGCAGCAATACCAGAATTCTTAATCATGACTGTGCCGATCCGGAAGGCCTGGTATATATGGGTGTTTCGGAAATGGGCGACTATGTGGAGTATAACAAACTGCTGTCAACCTCGGACCTGTTCATTTACTGCGGGACGGTGCAGTCCTCCAACTGGGGCGGAATGACCGGCTGCGGCGTGATAATCGGTCTGGCCGGTGCCCGGAGCATGCGTTCCACCCATAGCTGGGACGTGGTGGGTGACCCAATGTCCTGCCACGGAGACCAGAACAAAATGTTCTACCGGCACCACAAGGACGCCGTGATGGATCAGATAGAGAAGTTTATTGGTAAAAAGGTGTTTTATGTGGATGCCGTGTTAGGCCAGGGAACCCAGATTGTCGGTGTTTACGCCGGCCATTACAAGCCAATACAGGAGCCTGCCTGGAAGCAGGTGACAGAACTTTACCAGGTAAAGGCGCCACAGGCTGACTTGGTGGTGGTTGGCTTGCCGCAATTTCTTTTGTATGGGGAAAGCACAAACCAGTTGATGTGTTTAGTGGGGACCACAACGGCTCCCCGCCACTGGGTCAACAAACCCCTGGTACGGGAAGGAGGAGTGCTGATAGGCTGCGGGAAATGTACCGGCGTTATAGATGACGAGTTACACCCTTCCTATGCCGAAGTGGCAAAGCTGTTTGACAGGAGTTTTAACGCCGGGGATATGTATGATCATGAAGATCAATACCTCCACCGGCCGGATTTGCTTTTCAAATACAGCCACTGTCACGGATATCACCCTATTCACCCGTTCTGGCTGTTCTACGAAAGCCAGTACATGCTTGATCACTGCAGTAAAATAATTTTCGCCGGGGCGGAAAATCCCGGGGCCCTGCGCCAGCTTGGCTGCGAAGCGACCAGAAGTTTTGACGCAGCGTTTGCAAGGGCAAAACAGGTTGTCGGGCACAATCCCAGGGTTCTGGTGCTTCCCACTTTCTGGAGCAAGCCCAGGATGCAGTTCTATGTCGAGTAATGATAAAAGAAAAAATGCACCGTATTCTTGAAGATGTCAAAAATGGTGTTGTTGAGGTTGATATGGCGCTGGACAGCCTTAAGAACATGCCATACGAGGACCTGGGCTTTGCTAAGGTGGATCATCACAGAGAGATGCGCAAGGGCTTTCCGGAAGTCATCTTTTGCCAGGGGAAAACCACTTCCCAGATAGTGGAGATTATAAAAATAATGTATGACAACAGTCGTACTATTTTGGCCACCCGGGCCTCCCCGGAGGCGCATCAAGCGGTGCGCGCCCTCTTTGACGAGGCTGTTTACTCTGAATTGGGACGCACCATTGTGATCAGCCAGGGAGAGAAACTTCCTCTGAAAGGCAATGTGCTTGTAATGACTGCAGGAACCGCGGACCTGCCGGTGGCTGAAGAGGCTGCGGTAACCGCCGAAACGATGGGTAATCATGTGCGCAGGTGTTACGATGTCGGTGTTGCGGGCATACACCGCCTGTTTGACAATTTGGACATGATTAGATGGGCCCACGTAATAATCGTGGTGGCCGGGATGGAAGGGGCTTTGGCCAGTGTCGTGGGTGGGCTGGCGGTTCAGCCTGTGATCGCCGTTCCTACCAGCATAGGGTATGGAGCAAGTTTTAACGGACTTGCCGCGCTTTTATGCATGCTCAATAGCTGTGCTTCCGGGGTCAGTGTGGTTAATATCGACAACGGTTATGGCGCTGCCGCCATGGCAAACGCCATAACCCAAATGATTGCGGGGTTGGAACGGTGAGGGTAGCTTTTTTTGACTGTTTTTCCGGGATTAGCGGGGATATGTGCCTGGGTGCCCTGGTGGGAGCGGGCCTGGATTTTGAACTGCTAAATGACGAATTAAGCAAACTGCCCGTTGAGGGCTACAGGCTGCGGTATGAAAAGACTGAATATAGCGGAATTTTTGCCGTGAATTTATTTGTGGATTTGGATGATTCCGCCCATGCACACCGGCATTTAAGAGATATTGAGGAAATAATCGGGAAAAGCACTTTGCCGGAAGAGGTCAAGGAGAAAAGCAAAGCTGTATTCAGGTGCATTGCTTTGGCCGAAGCCAAGGTTCACAACACAACCGTTGACCATGTTTATTTTCATGAAGTGGGTGCGATAGACACCATAATCGATGTGGTGGGTACCGTTCTTGGGCTTTATGCTTTGGGGGTAGAAAAAGTTTTTGTATCCCCACTCCCCATGGGCAAAGGTTCGGTTCAGTGCATGCATGGAATCATTCCATTGCCTGCGCCGGCAACGCTGGAAATCCTCTGCCAGAAACCCATACCGGTTTATGGGACTGATATCGATATGGAACTGGTGACCCCTACCGGGGCCGCACTGGCTGCCACCCTGGGGGAGTATTACGGACAGATGCCTTTAATGACAATTTCCCGGGTAGGTTACGGGGCGGGCAAGAAAAAAATGCTGCGTCCCAACATGCTCAGGATTGTAACCGGGGATTTGATTGAATTGTCCAGCGGCGCCGGGGACACGTGCCTGCAGCATTCCGCAACACACCATGCGGGCCACTCTCACCCTGAGGTAAGCGGTGAAGCAATCATGCAGGCGTTATACAAACAGGGTCCGGACATGATAGACATCAACAACGGTTCTAGAAAGGCTGACTTTGTTTTCCATAAAAAATGCTGCTGAAAGGTGTTGAGGATGCATGCTGGAACCGGATGTGAAATCCACAATTAAAAAAAGGTACAACATATTCGCGCAAAAAGAAAGGATGGACGAAGGAAAGTTCAAGGCCGAAAACGGTATGGGCCTGAACGGTCAAAAACTATTAAACGCTTACGAACTGAGTAAAATTCCAAACGATGCACTTTACTACTTCATGGGGGCAACCACGCCCACCAGACTGGTTGAAATAAACCGCGGCGATACGGTACTGGATCTGGGCTGCGGGATAGGGGTGGATGTAATACTGGCAGCCTATGAGGTTGGAACCCCGGGCATGGTGATTGGCATCGATCTTTCCGAGGGACTGATTGAGAGGGGTAATGAGGTTATCGCACAGACAGGGTTGAAGAATATTGAGTTGATTCAGGGAGACATGGAAAGTATTGCCCTGCCTTCTTCCTCAGTCGATATTGTTATATCTAACGGGGCGATTAACCTCGTGCCTGACAAAAGGACTGTTTTCCGGGAGGCTTACAGGGTTTTAAAGCCGGGTGGCAGGCTGGCGCTGGGAGATATAATTCTGGAAAGAAAAATTGAAAGGGAACTTCTGGAGCGATTCAGGGAAAACCTGGCTGGCTGCCTGGCCTTTGCGGTTGAAGAGAGAGAGTACCTGGAGGCAATAAGTGATGCAGGTTTTAATCAACTGAAGGTGGTTTCAAGGCGCCCACTGTCTCGGGGCGAACTGGATGTAATGGCTGCCTGTCCCGATACGCGGATAACGCCGCCTCCCCGAAAAGAAGATGTCGATGTTGTGGAAGGTCTGGTCATCAGTATTAAATTAACAGCCGTTAAAGATTTACACTGAATTGATATAGCGACCTCCTTACATTGAGGAAGGTGTTAAAAGGAAAATGAGGGTTGCGAAGGAAATTTTATGGAATCCGTCAGAAGACTACAAAAAGTCCACCAACATGATGCGTTTTATTGATTTTGTACAGAAAAAGAGTGGCTTGAATTTAACATCATATAATGATCTATATAATTGGTCAATTGAAAATAGCGCTTTATTTTGGAAAGCCATGTGGGAATTCGGGGGAATTATTGCTTCCCGTTCTTATGATGAGGTTGTAACTAATTTCGAAGAAATGCTGAGAACAAAATGGTTTGTCGGTTCGAAACTTAACTTCGCTCAAAATTTGCTTCGCTTCAGGGACGATCGCACGGCACTGGTTTTTAAAGGCGAAACAATGGTACAGCCGGTCACCCTTTCCTATGCCGAACTGTATGACCAGGTGGCCCGACTGGCCAAATCCATGCGGGATATGGGTGTAACAGCAGGTGACCGGGTGGCCGGGTTTATGCCCAATATGATTGAGACAGTGGTGGCCATGCTGGCCACCACCAGCATCGGTGCAATATGGTCTTCCTGTTCACCTGATTTCGGAATAAAGGGTGTTTTGGATCGCTTCGGGCAGATTAAGCCGAAAATACTTTTCATGGCCAGTGGTTATTTTTATGATGGGAAGGCCTTTGACACTACAGAAAAAGTAGCCGGCATCGCCAGGGAGATCCCGAGCATCGAGCGGGTGGTGGTAATACCTTATACGGAAAAGGATCCCCGCATAGACGGTATTCAGAGGTCCATTCTATACCAGGACTTCCTCTCGGCAGAAAAAGGACTTGAGTTGGAATTTACTCAGCTTCCTTTTGACCATCCGGTATATATCCTTTATTCCTCCGGTACCACCGGTATTCCCAAGTGCATTGTGCACGGGGCTGGGGGAACCTTAATTCAGCACCTGAAGGAGTTAATGCTGCACACCGATTTGAAGCGGGAAGACACTATTTTTTATTACACCACATGCGGATGGATGATGTGGAACTGGTTAATCAGCTCCCTGTCAGTAGGTACTACCCTTGTCCTGTTTGATGGTTCACCTTTTTATCCCGATGCGGGGGCACTTTGGAGACTGGCTCAAGAATTGGGCATCACGATTTTTGGGACAAGCGCCAAGTACCTGGCAGCGGTGGAAAAGGCCGGGGTAAAGCCCGGGGCGGTTTATGACCTGGGAAAACTTAAAGCCATACTATCCACCGGATCCCCCCTATCCCTGGAAAGCTTCAGATTTGTTTACCGCGACATAAAACAGGATGTTTGCCTTTCCTCCATTTCCGGCGGCACAGACATCATATCCTGTTTTGCTCTGGGTAATCCAACCGGGCCGGTATATGCCGGGGAACTGCAGTGTCGGGGACTGGGCATGAAAGTGGAGAGCTTTGACCGGTACGGCAAGCCCGTTCTCAACCGGAAAGGTGAACTGGTCTGTTCAGCACCTTTCCCATCCATGCCAGTTTATTTCTGGAATGACCCCGACCGGGAAAAGTTACGGAAGGCATATTTCAATGTGTATCCTAATATCTGGCGTCATGGAGATTACATAGAGATTACAGAACCTGGCGGGGTTATCATCTATGGCCGGTCCGACACCACCCTGAATCCCGGCGGGGTCAGGATAGGCACTGCCGAAATCTACCGACAGGTGGAGTCACTGCCGGAGGTTAAAGACAGCATTGTGGTGGGGCAGGATTGGGATCATGATGTTCGGGTGATTCTCTTTGTCAAGCTTGCCGATAGTATAAGACTTACCGATGAATTGATCTTGAGGATTAAGACAACCATTAGAATGAATGCCACTCCCCGGCACGTTCCGGCAAAGGTTATTGAGGTAAAGGATATTCCTTACACGTTAAACGGAAAGAAAGTTGAAATGGCTGTCAGAAGTATCATCCACAACGAGGAGGTGTTAAACAGAGATGCTCTAGCCAGTCCGGAAGCATTGGAATTGTTTAGAGGCTTGCCACAGTTGTCGGAATAGCTTGGAAATTTCTGTGTCCTATGCATTTAAGGAGAACGATAAGCATGAGTAATTTGATAAAACAGACTGATGTACAATTAAATAATGTTTACGAACCGGAAGAAAAAGAGGGTAGCCTGGCTCGGTTAGGCTTTAAAATGGCGGACTGGGCTGAAAAATGGTTTCCCGACGCCTATGTTTTTGCGGTTGCGGCGGTGGTAATTATTGCGGTCTGGGCTATGTTTATGGGCCAGAGCGTATATCAGATCTCGGTAAATTTTGGTTCGCATTTCTGGGATTTGGTTCCTTTTACGATGCAGGCGGCTTTCGTAATTATAACTGGTTATATTCTTGCTGCTTCAAAGCCGGTTAACATGCTTATAATGGCCCTTGCCGGAATACCCAAAACCCCCCGGCATGCGGTTTGCTTTGTAGCCTTCTTTGCAATGGTGTCCTCCCTTTTAAGCTGGGGATTCAGCCTGATTTTCAGCGGACTTTTAATCAGGGAGGTTACCAGGAGGGTTGACGGCATCGATTACCGGGCCATGGGCGCGGCCGGATACCTTGGACTGGGTAGTATTTGGGCGCTTGGACTCTCTTCAGCCCCAGCCCTGCTTATGACAACAAAAGGTTCCTTACCGCCGGCCCTCTATAAGATTAGCGGTGTAATTCCCCTGTCCACAACTTTATTTACATGGCAAAACCTTGTAATGATAGTGGTTTTGATAGCTCTTTCCGTATGTATATGTTATTTTTCAACACCTTCGGCTAAAAAAGCTAAAACCGCGGAAATGGCCGGAGTTAGATATGACAAATTGACCATTGAGGTTCCCAAAAGGGAAAAGCCGGGTGAATGGCTGGAGTACAGCCCTATTTTAACGCTGTTTATCAGTGCGCTGGGTATGGTTTATCTCTACCATGCCTTCAGAACAAAGGGTGGATTCGCCGCTTTGGATTATGCAACCTATGACTTCATGTGCCTGATTTTGGGAATGCTTTTACACTGGACGCCCAAGTCTTTCTTAATAGCTGCGAAAAAATCAATCCCGGCCACCGGTGAGGTGCTCCTCCAGTTCCCGATATACGCCGCAATTTTTGGAATCATGATTGCCGCTGGCATAAATGATGTTATCGCCAAGTTCTTCGTGGAGATTTCCAACCAACATACCTTCCCTGCACTGGTTGCCATTTACTCAGCCATCCTTGGGCTGTTCCTTCCCTCCGGAGGCGGTAAGTGGATAGTGGAGGCCCCTTACGTGCTGGAAGCGGCAAAACACCTGAACGTCAACATGGCTTGGTGCGTGCAGATTTATAATGCGGCGGAAGCCCTTCCCAACTTTATAAACCCCTTCTGGATGCTGCCCATGATGGGAGTCCTGAACATAAGAGCCAGGGATTTGGCGGGTTATTCCATGCTGCAGCTTTTATTCCACGCCCCAATTGTTATCATAATGGTCTGGCTGCTTGCATATACACTGCCCTATGTTCCTCCGGTGTTTCAATGACGGTTTAAATGTGACTTGCCGGGGATTCCAGGATCCCCGGCGCCTTCTTTTCAGGAGAACTCGCTATTTCTCTGGCTTAATGTAGAAAAAACATAACATTCGGCCTGGACATTAAGGGTGTCTCCGCTGCCGAACAAAAGAACGTGGCTGCCCATTATATAGGGATATCCCTCCCATGACCATAACCGCTGTGCGTGTTTCGGTGGCCGGGGTGTTTTTGGCTGCACTATTGAGGTATAATGAAAAAAGATTCCCCAGGCTTGAAAAAAAGCATTTCATCCCCTTGATCACATTTTGGGCGGTGCAATGGTTTTGACCGGTGTATACATGGGTTCAAGGCGATCCCAGGTTCCAAAAAACAAAACTGATTTGGGGGTGTTTTAGAATGAAAGTATTAGGCATTGTTGGCAGCCCCCGCCGGGGTGGCAACACCGAGACATTGGTCGGGGAGGCCCTGCGGGTTTGCAGGGAAGAAGGACTGGAAACAGAAATGATAACCCTCGCGGACAAGACTATTCAGCCTTGCGCCGAGTGTATGTACTGCAAGTCGGAAAAAACCTGCAGCAACCAGGAGGACGACTTTTTACCTATCTTTGAAAAAATGAAAGAAGCCCAGGGGATCATCCTATCTTCGCCGGTCTTTTTTGGTTCGGCTACGCCCCAGATAAAGGCCCTTATCGACCGTGCCGGTTACCTGGGGATTGCTGCGGGCAGGCCTTTTGAACGAAAGGTTGGAGGAGCGTTGGTGGTTGCAAGGAGGGCCGGACAGAACTTTACATTTTCCCAACTGCTCTATTTCTTTCTCTACCACGGAATGATTGTCCCGGGCTCCACTTACTGGAACATCGCTTTCGGTAAAGAGCCGGGCGAGGTTAATAACGACCAGGAGGGACTGCAAACGGCGTATAACTTTGCAAAAAATATGTGCTGGCTGATCAAAAAGATTAATTACTGATTTAATGAAAAACAAGATTCCAGCAGTATTTTTGCAAATGACGCAAAGGTATCAGTTGTAAAAGACCTGGGGTGTAAAAAGAAAATATTATTGCTGTCAGGGACAGATCCTGAATAAAAAAGGAGACAAAAAAATGGCCATGGTTTTGGACACTGAAGTATACCAAAAGATTTTGGAGTCAATGTACAGCGCCCTGGTTATTGTAGATTTCGAAGGAAAAATTATTTTTTTAAACAAGACTGCCGAACGTATTTTGGAAGTATCAAAGGACGAGATATACGGCAGGTATTTGGCTGACACACTTTACTGCAGCCGCCTGTTGAAAGTTCTGGAAAACGGTGAGGAATATATAAATGAAAAAGTGAGGATAGATGGACAGAGATATGTTCTAAGCAGCGGATCGCCCATCAAGAACGATAATATAATAGTTGGCGCTTTCGCCGTGTTCCATGATTACGACGAGTTGCAGGAAAGGCTCAGGGCTGTAGAGTCGGCCTACGGCGAGCTGAATGCCATTATAGAATCATCTTACGATGGCATCTGGATATCCGATGGCAAGGGGGTTACCCTGAGGGTAAACAAGACCTATGAGGAATTTTCAGGGATTAAGGCCGGTGAATTGGTGGGCAGGTCCCTCTACGACCTGGTTAAGGAAGGGTACTATTCTGATTCAGCCGCCCTTCATGTATTGAAAAAAAAGGAACCGGTGACACTGGTTCACGAAATTAAAACCGGGAAAAAGGCCATGGTCACCGCAAATCCCGTGTTTGATTCGGATGGAAATATCTGGCGTGTAATTACAAACGTCAGGGATATAACCCTTCTGACAAGCCTGCAAGAACAACTGGAGCAAGTGAAGAGCTTATCAAAAAAATATGAGCTTGAATTGCAGGAACTGCGCAGGAAATCTTTTGACAAGAACATTATCTGCAACAGCCGGTCTATGGAGTCGACATTGGAGCTTGCCGTGAGGGTGGCCAGGGTGGATTCCACTGTTTTGATACTGGGCGAATCCGGTGTAGGGAAGGGGTTAATAGCCAAGTTAATTCATAAAAATAGCAAACGTGCGGATAAACCCTTTATTAACATCAATTGTGGGGCCATCCCGGAGAATCTGCTCGAATCGGAACTTTTTGGTTACGAAAAGGGATCCTTCACCGGAGCCAGCAAAGAAGGGAAGCCAGGTATATTTGAACTGGCGCAAAAGGGAACCCTTTTTCTGGATGAAATTGGGGAATTACCAATGCACCTGCAGGTAAAGCTGCTGCAGGCGGTTCAGGAGCAGCAGATTTACCGCGTGGGCGGTACCAAGTCCATAGATCTGGATGTCCGCATTTTGGCCGCCACTAACAAAGACCTTGTGGAAATGATGGAAAAAAGAGAATTCCGGAAGGACCTCTATTACAGGTTAAACGTTGTGTCCATTTCAATCCCCTCCTTAAGAAAGAGAAAAGAGGATATTCCTCTGCTTATAAATCACTTCATGGAGAAGTTTTGTAAAAAATTCCGTATAAAAAAACAGATATCACCGCAGGTTGTGGATACGCTTATTGCTTACGACTGGCCGGGGAATGTCAGGGAGCTTGAGAATGTAATAGAAAGGATAGTTGTGTTAAGTTCAGATGATACAATAACGTTAAATGATTTACCGGTTAACATAAGAGGGCAGCAGGAACAGGCAATGGACGGTTACGTCATTAATATCCCGAGGGGAACTTCTTTGAAAGGCGCCCTCGAGCAGGTTGAAAGATTATTGATTAAGGAAAATTTGATTAAACACGGCAGCACCAGAAGGGCGGCTATCATGCTGGACATCAACCAGTCTACGGTGGTGCGCAAGGCTCAAAAATATAACAAAGAGGCAAAGGCCAAAAATGAATTGAGTCCAAAGGGGTCTGTTAATATTTTTTAGTCACCCGCATGCGGAGCATACGCATTATCATCAGCACATGTAAAGTTACGGTCAAATGAACCAAAGAAAACAAAAAAAATAATGCAATTATGCACCTGTATCAGAACACCATTAAAAACAGGGGCGTGGTGTAAAAAATGAACGAACTCAATTACAAATAGTTTTAACCGAACACGGATGGAAGGGGGTATAGTCAATGGCAGTAACACTAAAAGACCAGGGAAAATTCCATGACCCCGATGATTATCCTGTAAAAGTTAAAAACCATATGGTTAAGTTCAAAAACATTGACTTGCACACTGTAGATTATGGTGGGCAGGGGGAGACCATGATCCTGGTGCATGGCATGCTGTCTAACGCCAGAGCGTGGGATGGCCTTGCTGAAAAGCTATGTCAAAGGTACAGAGTTATCGCCTATGATTTACCTGGAAGAGGATATAGCGATGAACCGGATTTTACAGAAGTTTACGATCTCTGGAATTATGTAGACCAAGTCAAAGCGGTGCTGGATTATTTCGGAGTTGAGAAAACTATATATGCCGGGCACTCAATGGGAGCCGCTATTGGAGTTTGTTTCGCAAACCGGTACCCCGAAAGTCTTACCCGTCTGATTTTGGTGGATATTGGTATGCCATTTGACCCAAGGGTAGCGGACGATGTCAGAGCTCTTATGAAATTACGCACCGGCCTGGTTCTTCCCAACTTCGAGGCCTATCTTGACGCGTTAGGCTTTCCGAGGGGCAATATTTATCTCGAGCGATTTTGCTGGCACTCTCTGCACCATTATCTGGACGGGAGCTGTACCGGCAATATATCTGAGCGGGTAGTTATAGCTGATTTGTCCATCATAAGCTTTGACTTTGACAAATTGTACCCAAACATAAAGGTGCCTGTCCTGCTGATGCGGGCTCCACTTGGACTTCCCCTTGGAGAAGAAACAATACCTATGATTGATCCGGAAAAAGGAAGAAAGTTTATCAAATCCATGCCTCAAGGAAGCCGTTTTGCTGAAATAGAAGGCTCAAACCATATATCCATTCTTAATTTTTACGGCCCGGTTTTAAAAGAATTTCAAGATTTCCTAAACGCAACGGCGTAAGTTTGTCCAATTTTTATGATACATAAGAATATAAACATGTGCAGGGAGTCCGTTTACCGGACCCCCTGCGTTCTTTTCAAACCCTATTTTGTGATGGAAGTTATGACATTCTGGTAACACTATCCGCTCCAACCTTGTCCGACCCTTTTGCCACATAGGTTTTGCAGCAGGTGGCCATGCAGGTTCCGGCAGAGGCAGGAGTCAGCTGCTTTGCCATGATAGCGTCTATTCTATCGGGCTTGCTGGCTCCAAAGTCATCGGTGGATACAAGAATTTCGCTGGCCTTGCACATGTTGCCCTGGTTCCAGTAGTTACAGTCGCTGACGATGCAGTGGATATGTTGGTTCATTCTCTCATCCCTTTCCTCATGATTATTTGTCGCTAATATATTTTTACCGGGATAGAGGTTTTTATGAGAAAGTGTATGAAAAACTGCTTATTTTACATAACTGGAAACGCAGTCCCGGTATGTACGGTGCAGAACTATTTCCCGGCCCACCTCGCACCCATGGCCTGAAAGTATGCCGGTAACGGTGTTTTCCGCCAGATCCGGATGGTTGTTTTGCTGGCTCAGGTGGGCCAGGAAGACGTGCATGCGTTCTTTCCGGGGAATGCTCACCAGTGCCCTGGCGGCATCATGGTTGGACAGGTGACCCGATGCGCCCTTGATGCGCTGTTTAAGAGATCTCGGATAGGGGCCGTTTTCCAGCATGAAGGCGTCATGGTTGGACTCCAGTACCACGGCGTCGGCATAGGCCAGTGCATCCTCCACATTTTTGGTAACCACCCCCAGATCGGTGACTACGGTACATTTATAATTTTGATGATAGAAGCAAAAGCCCACCGGATCCGCCGCATCATGAGATATGCTGAAAGGTTCCGCCCTTACGCCGCCGATGTCAATACTGTCCGCCAATTCTCTGCGGCACCCTGAGGGGAGGTTCCCCCGGCAGGCGATCATTTCCCAGGTCTTCGATTGCGCGTAAACCGGCATTTGGTATTTCCTTACCAGTACATCCAGTCCCTTGATGTGATCGGTGTGCTCGTGGGTGATCAGAAGGGCGTCAATCTCCCCGGCCTTAACTCCTATTTCCGCCAGGGAGCGCTCTATGCGGCGGGTGCTGATCCCGGCATCCACCAGCAGCCTGGTTTGGCCCAGTTTAAAATAAATTGAGTTGCCGCTGCTGCCGCTGGCCAAAACATGTATCTGCATTGTCGGTTATCCTCTTTTTTTGTATTTGAATTCCCCTGCGTGTATTCTGAGTTCTGGATTCCGCCGTCTGAAAGGCGGCACCGCCGACAAGGCGGTTTTTTATCGTTAAGGAAAGTATATACCATATTAAAGTATTAAAGCGCTAAAGTCCTGTTGTGCCCTGGTTCCTCCGGGGTCGCTTGAGGGTCGCTCCTGGGTCACTCTGTGGCCGGTGGAGGGGTTTGAGTCCGATCTACTTATCCTCCGGCTGAACTGGCTCTAAGCTCGTCGCCTAACGGACTGCCGACCGCCTCCAACGCCGCGTCCATGCGTCGATTCCGGCTACCGGCTGCGTCCTGCAGCCGGTTCGGCAGTCCGTACGGCTCTGTCGCCAAGAGCCAGATAACAGCCTCCGGAACATCCGCCTGGACTAAAACCCCTCCCCCTCACTGCATGTCGCTTTAGGGTCACGCTTGCTTATTCTGACTCCTGTCTCCTGTCTCCCCAAGCGCCCGTCAGGGCGTTTTCTTATTATACTGGAAGAAAAAGAGTGAGGGCAGCCGACATTATGGTGAAATATCTGCAAGGATTTATATAAACAGTAGCTTTGCTCAATATATATATATGGTACAATATAGTAACTAAATTGGCAACAGAAGGTTATTGCATATAAAAGGGGGAGAAAAAATGGGTATTGATATTAAATATGTACATACCAATATTATTGCAAGGGATTGGAGAAAACTATCTGAATTTTATATTAATGTCTTTAATTGTAAGCCTGTATATCCGGAAAGAGACCTTTCAGGTGAATGGATAGATGAACTGACCAATATTAATAATGTCAGAATTAAAGGCATTCATCTTGGTTTACCAGGATGCGATAATGGGCCAACATTAGAAATATTTCAATACGAGCCAGGTAATCTTAGAATTAATGAATCTCAAATAAATAGGCAAGGATTCGGACACATTGCCTTTCATGTAGATACAGTGGAAGGTGTTTTAGACTTGTTGATCGAACATGGTGGAGAAAAAACCGGAGAGATGATTATAAAAGAATATGAAGGTATTGGCGTTTTAACAGTTGTCTATGCAAAGGATCCGGAAGGTAACTTTGTAGAGATTCAAAATTTTAATGCTTCCCTGCCCGGGGGAAAAACATAGGCACTCTTTTCCTGTAGATTACATACCTTTCACCAAACCGCTTTTCCAGTTCAGGTTCCTCAACAGCCCTTAACTCAATTATATTCAGAAGAATGAAAAGGGGGGTGTATATAAAAACCAGGGATATTGATCCCCCCAGAATACCCAGGCCAAACAGCAGTAAAAAAATACCGGAAAGCATGGGATTTCTCACATGGGCGTAAGGACCCGAGGTTACCAGCGTGGGCGGGGGGTTGAAAGGTACTGGAGTTCCCTTCACTTTTAAAAAGTGCGCCATTGACCATATCGTGAAGAAAAGGCCGGTGGAAATAACCGGAGCCGAGATAATAATGTTAAAGGGATGGGGTAGGAGTTCCGGAAATCTTACAAATCTGTCGGTAAGAATGGAAAGTGTAATGGTAAGGGCTACAAAAGAAATAAATACCGCCGCTCCAACCGGGGTGAGTAGTTTCCTGGTTTGAAAGCTGCCGGTGGCTACCCTGTTGAAAAGGTCAATAAATCTCTCACTTAGTTTCATCCACATCCTCCTGAGGTATCACCGACAAGATACTCATGCAGAAAAGCCTGTAAAACAGCGTTGGAGTATGCGACAGGGGACGGTTCCGCTGTCGCGCATGACAGAAAAGACCAGGGGCGCTACGGCAACCTCAGAACCCGGGGGGAGGGCTGCTGTACTGCCACCATGACGCCCTGGGCAGCGTAAGCGATCTTACCGATCACCTGGGAGAAAACACCGTCAAATACCGCTGGGACGCCTTCGGAGGCATGTTCGCCGGCGCGCTGGCCCCCCCTACAGCTTCAAGGGAATTACCGGCAAGGACCATGATCCCAAGTCCGTGCTCATGTTCTACAACTCCCGCTGGTACGACCCCCAGGTAGGGCGCTTTACCCATAAGAGAATTGATTACAACAGAAAACAAAAATACAAAGGGCCAGATTGAACTCCAAAAGGTTACCGGAGGCAGAAAATCACTAAAAGAAATAGCCTGCCACATTGGAGTTCCTTCGGTGACTGTATTCAAGTACATTAACAAGACGATCAATAAGCAATAAGTTAACAAGTTAAGGGACAGGCCCCGATATCCGATATCTCCGATATTCTCTGTAAACAAGGGCCGACACCGGTGATGTCGGCCCTTGTTTATACTTTTTAATGCAGCAGTCCCTGTATTTTTATTCCGCGCCAGGGTTCCTCTCCCGTCATAGAAATACTGACTCCCTCGGGAGCGGTAACAGCGGTCTTGGGTATGTACACCGTTATTCCGTTTTCAATAAAGGTATCGTACCCTTCAGTGGCCGGAGGCTGGCCTGCATACAAGGCAGGCTCGTATTTAACGCCGCTTCAGCCGCCGCAAGCCTCCATTTGTACTGTGATAATTTCGGTCTGCTTTAAAATGAAATCCCGGGCCTCATCTGTGATCTGTACTTTAGTCATAGTAACCACTCCTTATTTTTTTCGGGGTTATACACTTAATAATAGCAAAAACATGTTCCCCCTTGTCAAGTATAAAATTTTTCTCGTAACTTATTCCGGGAATTCTCCCCCTTCCGAGTGATCTAAAAAACGATCCAACTTCAGTCCCACCAGGCCCAGAAGAGCTGCGGTACCAGTAAGTATATAGAGACCGGCTCCTATACCCATGCCAAGACCGGCGGTGAGCCAGATGCTTGCCGCAGTTGTAATACCTTGTACATGATCGTGTTCCTTGAAAATTATTCCTCCGCCGATAAACCCAACCCCACTGACAATTTGTGCCGCCACGCGGGCTGGATCATAATCTTTAATGGCGGAAGTGGAGTCAGCCACAGGAAAGCCGTATGTTCCGGCAATGGTAAAAAGGGCTGCGCCCAGGCAGACCAGGGTGTGGGTGCGAAGGCCGGCAGGTTTATGGCGCTTTTCCCTTTCCAATCCAAAAAGACTGCCCAGTATAAATGCTAAAGCCAGCCTTATTATCAACTCCAGATCAGTGTTCAAAAATACCACCACCATTTTTTATCCAGAATACAGAACTCAGAACACAGGACTCAGAATAAAAAGGAAAAAGACGATAACCGATGCCCGCCGTAATAATCTTCTATCCAAGCCCGGAAGATTCTGAGTTCTGAGTCCTGTATTCCAGCCGCCCGTGGGCGGCTTTTTTTATCGTTGAGGAAAGTATATACCATATTAAAGTATTAAAGCGCTAAATCGCCAAAGCATTTTTATGTAGCCCAGAGTTTTTCCGGGGTCGCTCCGGGGTCACTTGAGGGTCGCTGCATTGTCGCTAATGGGTAGGCGGAGCGATTTAAGTCCGGCCTGCATAACCTCCTGCTGCAACTGTCTCTAAACTCGGTCGCCAACGGAATGCCGACCATTTTGGAGGTTGGAGGCCAGAGGTTAGAGGTTAGAAAAATTGTAGGAAATGACCTCAGAGCCATTTCTAGCTTAATCCGACTTCCAACTTCCAACATCTAACCTCAAAATTCGTAGGCTCGGTCGTTAAGAGACAGTAGCAGCCTCCGGTACATTCCGCACGGACTTAAATCACTCCCCCTCACTGCATGTCGCTGTGGGGTCGCTTGAGGGTCGCTTTTAAGGCAGGCTGTCACCATTCTGGATTCTGGCTCCTGGCTCCTGGATTCCGCCGTCT
>LADN01000095.1 GCA_000961585.1 Peptococcaceae bacterium BRH_c4a
GATCGGTACGGATATGTCTCAGTTCTCGTCCTCAAAACGCCTGTGCTGCTGGGCGGGACTAACGCCCGGCAACAATCAATCCGCAGGTAAAAAGAAGTCTGTTCGCATTACAAGAGCCGGTGTTTACCTCAAGCCTGCTCTCGTTCAAGCAGCTCATGCCGCTGTGAAATCCAAGACTTCCGCTTACTACCGCATCAAGTATGAGCGGATCGCCAAGCGCCGTGGAAAGAAACGAGCCATTATCGCCATTGCCAGAATGATGCTTACCGCCGCTTACCACATGCTACAAACCGGCGAGGTTTTCAACCCCTGTGACTTCTATCAGGTCGATATGCCACAAGAGCTTCGCAATAAGCAAAAAGAGAAAGCTTTGAAGCAAGCAGCCAGGCTCCTGATTGCCCATGGGGTCGTGCTTCCCGAGCATATTGCTTTTTCTGCTTGATTTTCTCTTGCTCTGCTCTCATCAGGGCTTGTTTGCTGTGCCGTTTTTTCACTTCAAGGACTTTTTCCTGCTGCCGTACATGTTTTCACGCTATCCCCTCTGATTTTAAGGTTGTTTGGGTATTAATAATAATACAACTATCAAAGCCAGAACCGCTTTCAGCAGGGCAGCTGCGCTACCCACCAACAAAGGCTTGCCCCCTGCCTTTCGAAGCTCGGAAAAAGAGATCTGCATGCCCAGTCCGGTAAGTCCAATGGCAAAAAACCAGCTATACAGTTTTCTGATTAATATTAATTCCTGTGAAGCGGGTAAGGTTTGGCCCAGTACTCCAAAGGAAGTAATCAAAACCATTATCAGAAAGCCCAGCACGAACAGTGGAAATTTATTCCACAGACCATCATTTATATTAATATCGTCTTCCGGAAGTTGCGCGGAGCGGCTGGTGAAGACAGCCAGAGCCAGTACAACAAAGGGAAGGAATATTACCCGGACCAGATTATATATTTCTCCGGTCTTTAAACTTAATGAGGGATTGGCGGCAGTGCCGGGCTCAAAGGCCAGGCATACGGCAAGAACCTGGCCCGAGCTAAGTATTCCGGTGCCCGACCAGACGCCGAACTGATGGGAACTGAGGTCTGCAAGGGTTCCAACGGCGGGGAAGATAAAAAGAGAGGCCAGGCCAAAGGACAAAATTGTGGCTATGGAGTATACCACATCGGTTGTTTTGGCCCGTACCGCAGGAGCGGTGGCCACAATGGCGGAAATACCGCATACGGCAGTTCCGGCCGACAACACTGCTGCCGACGCAGGGTCCATTCCTGCTCTTTTACCCAGCCACATGGTAAATATCAGTGTGAACAGCACAAAGAAAGATACTATAATCAAGGCGCCGCCGCCCAGCAGCGCCACATCGTTGATGCTGTATAAGGAACCGAGAAGAATTACACCCAGCTTTATAAATATGCGGGAGGATTTAACCCCTTCCCGGGCCCATCCCGGTATACCAAAAAGGTTCCTGATGATCATTCCGGCAACTATTGAAAGAAGGATGTAATTAAGATGAAGTATATCCACCAGGCCTTTTTTAATTTGCCGGTTTGATGAGAAGTATTCCTCTATGCCCGGCCACTGTGGAAAACCTAGATCGGAACCGCCCCTGGTCAAAAATGCGATGGCAAACATCAACAAAATTCCGGGAAGAACTAATAATACATAAGGGGTTCTATTCAGTGGCAATTTTTTACACCCCATCTTAATGTGATCGTAATAATTTTCGATTATATTATATCATTATCTGGAAGGAATCAGAGTGATAATAATTTTCTGCAGCAAACAACAAACCCGCTGAGTGCTTCCACTCAACGGGTTTATCATTAAATACTCTTTTTGAGATTTCTATAAGGCTATTTTCCGCCCGGGAAAATAAAAACGAACAGTATTATGAATACAACCAGTAAAGACAAACCAATTCCCAGAGACCAGCCAATGAGCTTCTTTTCTATAGGAAGAAGGTCGTACCATTCTTCCTGATCCAGCATGGCCGCAACCTGGGTGGGGTCATCGGCAACCTTGGGTATGCTTTCGGACATGTAATCCACCTCCTTGAATATGTTGGACCTAAATACCATTTACTTTATTACAGGCGGCATGATGCCGTGGTAGAAGATCCAGGAAATGCCCAGACCTACCCATAGAATGAAGCCGAACAGGCAGACCGCATAAATTACCACAATTCTTCCCATTCCCTCGGCCCACAGCTTGCGGACGTTGGTGATAAGGCCGATGGAGAAGAAGCACAGGGCGAAGAACAGGCTGCGGACGGCGTTGGCCTGGTCCGCTCCGGTCTTGGCCGGTTTGACTATTTCAGGGTGGGTAAGCCCGGCAAAGAACATAATCAATAAGGTGATGCAAAAGCCAATAATGAATTTGGGGAAGCGCTCCCATATTTCCATGGGGGAAACCTTTTGACCCTGCAGAGCCGCTCCGCCCCTCTTGTCAATCCTGAAGACCGACCAGATAACGGCCAGAATAAAGGCCCACACTCCGATAAAGATATCGATGAATATCTTGGTGGTGGTGGCGGCCATCAACATCCAGTCCTTTTCCCACTTGATACCCATCACGGCGGCAGCCTTGGCCCTGATTAACGAGTCGGTTAAAGCCCCGCTGGCTATGGCCCCGCCGTCGCTCTTGACTGCCAGTCCCATCCAGGCCCCGGCCACCATGGGCTCGGTGTAAAGGAAGGCGGCGGCCAGGAAAGGCAGTATAAGAAGTTCCACGGCCACAAAAACGATGATAACCGCCGAGAGGATTACCGGCACCACCGGTCTGGCCCTGATGGCGGCTCCGGTGGCAATGGCTGCCGACACTCCGCAGATGGATATTCCGGAGGCCAGAGGAGCAGACCATTCCGGTGTGAACTTGAAGTATCTCCTGGATACGAAGTAGACCACCGGCCAGTAAATGAGGTAGGCCTCCACCACAGCGCAGAGACCCCGGAAGATAACCGTACCGGCCAGGGATGCGGCCTCAATGGTCTTGATGCCAAGGGCGGCGCCCAGTATAACTATGCCTGTTTTAATAAACCACTCGGGCTTGGCCGCATCCTCCAGGAATTTGGCCAGGGGAAGGAAAAAGTTTCCTATAATAAGTCCCACAATCATGGCAAAAATATAACCCATCTCGCCAAGGCCCAGAGACCAGGGTATTTTGAAAGCTGCGCGCTTGTCGGGGGAGGCCGAGATGTAAGCGTATTCCCCAATTATGATGCAGGCGTAGGTCAGCCAGAAGATGATGGTAAAGCCGGCCATGAACCTTTTTACATTGGCGCCCATGGCAGCCGCACCGATTGTTGTAATCGAAAGCAGGAAAAGATAGGTTAAAACTAAAGAAAGTATCCCGGACATTTTGTAGGCCTTGGAAATTGGCGCCAAAGCCTTGCTGATGTCGGTGTAGGCGCTGGTTTTTACAATCCAGCCCAAAAGGTCGTGCCCGAAAACAGGCCCCAGACCCAGCAGGAATACAAACAGCCCAAGCCATACCGCCCACCAGTCTTCCAGTTTAAAAAGTTTTGATCCTCCAGTGTTTACTGGTGCAGACATCATTGTTCCCTCCCTTTAACTGGTATATTTGACACTTATTGAGGACTGAAAAATATTATAAGTCACCTCCCTTGATTTTTAAGAATCCTGTATGTCATAATCATTGATAAGATATTATTATCTTAATCATAAGTATTCAATATGGCTGACCTGATATGATTGTTTTAGTTGACCATCAGGATTATTTACATCAATAAAGCGACACAAATGTGCCACTTTATTCACCGCAAACCTTTGGATGAAGCAAAATGGAACCCGGGTTACAATATCCCATATATGCCATATACTGGGTTTTGATGTAAATCCACACCTTCGGAAATGATTTATAAAAGGAAATTCATTAAGTTCTGTAGAAAAATTGCTTAATATGGTGAAGGTTAAAAATTTTATTCTAAATTATTACTATTTTGACCAGGTGGAGAGAGATGTATATAAATAAAAAGGAAATTATAAAATTAATGCTGCTTTTTATTATTATTGCAGTGATAGCCATTATTCTGTTGAAAGAAACATTGAGCTTTCACAAAAAGGTGTCAGAGCTGGATGTGAGCCTTCAGAATATATTGCTAAGTGCTGAGTTACATGAAGATACCGTTAAAATGATGTCAAGCGTCAGAGATTACATCAACCATTTTGATCAGGAATACATTAACGATTACAGACGTTACAATGCAATAATAGTTAAAAACCAGCTGGAATTATACAGTTCTGTTAATATATTTGAAAAACAGGAAGTTGAAGATCTAATTGAATTATATAAAGCTTATTCTTCATTTGTGGAAAAAGAAGTCATACCAATAATTGGTTCAGGGAATAAAAACGACAAAAATATCAGTTATCTTAACTTAAGGCATAAGGATTTTATATTCGATATAACAAAGAAAATGGATACTGTTGGGGTATCGGGCAAGAGGGAAATAAGCGCGTACTTTCAAAATACCCTCATTAATAACAGCCTAAAGGTAACTGCTATGTTGCTGTCGTTAATTATGATATTAGTTATGTTTATTCTGGTGATTTATAGAATTATTAAATCTTTTTTTATGCGCAATATATATCTTGAAAAGTTGGTTGAAAACATGAAAAACCCCATTATGGTGGTGGATAAGAAAGGGGTTTTGACAGATATAAATAAACCAGCCCGGGATATGTTTGGTATATCAGCTGATGTCCTTTTAAACAGAAATATCAGTGAAATACCAGCGCTTTTTCCTCATCTTCAGTCTATTACCCAGCCTTTGAACGCGGTTATACTGCAAGGTCAGGCTTTGAGCAATCATAATATCACATACCTTCATTCAGGATTGAGACTGAAACTGGTGGTGGATTATTATCCTGTTTTTGTATACAACAGGATATTTGGCGCCGTGATGGCGGCAGAAAGGGCCGGAAAGCAAAAGGATAAAAATGTGCTTTTAGATACACTTGAGGCCGAAAGAAAAAGGACATCCATAGAAATTCACGACTGGATAGGAAGGCACATGTCTGCAATGATTCATTCTTTGGATTATATTCTTAGACTTGAAATGGAGAAAACCAGTGACCAGTTGCAAAATAACCTGCATGCCCTTAGGGCGCATTGTCAGAATGCGGCGATTGAAATGAGAGGCATTATGAATGATATACACCCTTACCTGATTGACCGCGTGGGACTTATATCAGCCCTGGAATCTTATATTTCCAATTTTGAGAGAATTAATAACATTAAGGTTTACGTGATGTATCAGGACAGGTCCCTGAAAGTGAAAAAGGAAAATGAAATAATCATTTACAGGATTATTCAGGAAGCTCTCACCAACGTTACAAAGCATTCCAAATCAACCGAGGTTGATATAAATTTTACGGTTTCCAGCGAAAGTATGAAAATTGAGGTGGCGGACAACGGAGGTTATTTAGAGGATTTTATTGCCGGTAACGGTTTGTGGGGGATGAAAGAAAGGGCCGGACTTATTGGAGGGGAAATTGATTTTAGAAGCAAGGGGCATGGCTTTAGTGTGACACTTAATGTGCCAGTTATATCGGGAGGCCTGCAAGATGCATAAAATCAGGATAATGCTGATAGAAGATCACAATGTTTTTCGCGAGGGTCTGAAAAAGCTTATAGAGCTTGAAGAGGGCATGATAGTTGCAGCCGAGGCCGGGTCATATAAAGAGGCATTGGAGAAGGTTAGTGGTGAGATAGATGTCATACTTTTGGATATTAATCTACCCGACGGTGACGGGCTGGATCTGTGCGCCATAATTAAAAATAAATTCCCTTTGATAAAACATGTGGCGCTGACCACTTATGATGACGGGGTGTTTATAAAGAAGGCTCTGGAGTGCTGCGTTAACGGTTTTGTTCCAAAGTATGCTTTTTTTGATGAAATCAGGTCGGCCATTCTCATGACTCATAGAGGGGGGACTTATATCTACCCCGGTCTGAGTACCAATACTTTACTTAACCTGTCTGATTCCGGATTCTCCCAAATAGAATTGAATATGCTCCGTTTTCTTGCTGAAGGTAAAAACCAAAAGGAGATAGCAGACCAACTTTTCATCAGCCTGTCGACATTCCGCAGAAGATTAAACGGTATCTGCTCGAAACTAAAGGTTAATACAGTGGAGGAAGCTATAACTGTGTCAGTCAAGAAGGGGTTAATTAAATGAATTTAACTTCCTCAAAAGGTTTATTTTCCATGTTTGCGGTGGTTTTTTTTCTCAGTGTCATTGTTGTATCAGGGATTATGGAACTGCGATTTCTTAAAAATTTATTGTTTAACTATGAAGATAATATTAAACAAATAGCTATAAATAAAACCACTCTTTTTTTTAATGACATTAAGGCTGTGTCATTAAACGCCATCCAGCAAATCGAGGCAAAGGACGGAGACTTTACCGGAGTATTAAAAACAATTTCAACTTACGATCACAGAATTACCAATGTTCACCTGCTGGATCCCGATGGTTCAATAGTTTATTGTATGGTGTCACAAAATGAAAAAAGATCCCTTGGTTTACCAATCAGTGAAATAAAACATGAAAGTGAAAGGGTTGTTGTATCAGTAGTTTATATAGATCCATATTCCCATTTAAGAATAATTAGCACTGCTTCAAAGATACTTAAGAAAGATGGAACCATCGATAAAATACTGCTGATAGATTTTAAAATAGAGCAATATCAAAAAGAAATGATGCACGAGTTTATAAATGATAATTATATGATTGCTGTATTTGACCAAAAAGGATACCCTATATTCTGGCCCTTTGGCAGGGATAAGCTTGAGGAGTTTTCGAAGCGGCAGAACAAATTTTTCAATAACCGCCAGCAATTTAATGTTGTTAAGAGTGAAACAGTTCAACCCCCATGGCAGTTGTACTTTTTCTTTAAGGAAAATAATTTTGAGACTTTCAGAACCATTACCATACTCTTTTTTGTATTTGCCCTGTATTGCTGCCTGTATCAGTTACTGGTGGAAATCTGGGGAATAAACAGCGTAAAAACCTATTTCGAAAACATTGATTTCGCCATTTTGAACCAGGTAAACGAAGGCGTTATTATAACCAACAACTCGGGAAGAATTGTATTTGCCAACAGGACCGCCCATGAAATTTTTGCCCAAAGAAAAAGCGCTCTTATAAATATAAGGTTGAAAGAGATATTGGGGCATGTGGAGGATATTCATGATGAAAAGGAAAAAGCAGTCATGTTTACACTAAAAATGCCCGATAAATTTCTGGAGGCTATAAACTCTCCCATTATAAAAAAAGGTAAGAAACTGGGTTCGCTGACCGTTATCAGGGTGGATGTAAAGGAAGAGAAAAACTTCAGAATAGTGCTGAATAAACTTGTGGACATTATCCCTGAAGGCGTAATCTATATCGATAAAAACCACGAAATATCGGCAGCCAATTTAATGGCCAGATGTTATCTGGGGAACTTGGAAAAGGGCGCCAGTATTGACGTGGTTGACCCTCGCCTGGCTGAATTTATTTATGAAAATATAGGGTCTGGAACGGTTAAAAGGGTTTGTTTGGCATTGTACGATCTGTCCTGTGAGATTTCCCCTGTTTATGATGATGACGGGGTCTATGCAGGTACCCTGGTGGTTCTGTTCAATGATTCAGACCCCCCAAAACACGGTTGAAAGATTAATGCAATTTGCGTCTAATGTGAGGGATTGCCCTTGTTTAAAAGTATATTATTGGTTATTGGCGAAGACAGCGGTAATTCAGAAATCATACCTGCGGCTGTGAACCTGGCTGCTGTTTACGGGGCGTCCTTAACCGCCGTTTTTATAGCAGGCCATGATTACGAATGCATGCTTGGAGACGAGTGGATCAGCGACAGCGGTATGCTTAACCGGTTTTTTAGTTATATGGAAAGCGAAATGAACAGAAGGACAGTTCATGTGCTGGATGAGGTAACCGAAAAGTGCAATAATTTGGGATTACAGGTGACTGTAATGCAAAAAACAGGTAACCCCGGCAGTGCCGTTATATCGTTATATGAAGAAATGGGACCTTTTGATCTGGTTGTAATAAACAAAAGCTTGATAAACAGAGGTGATAACAGGGTGAAAAAAGGAATGGACAGTGTGATACGCAGTTTAGTCTGCCCGATGTTAATATACCCGGAACAGAGGAGTGTGTGAATTTTTTTTCAAGCCGATATTGACATATGTCAATATCGGCAATATATTAAATGTGTAGTATATAAAATTTCTGGTAAATATTTTTATGGGCGGAGGGATTACCTGTGCGTCTGATCACCATAAAGCTACAGGGATTGAAGAATGATGATTCTTCCAACATGCTGGAAATTATAATGGGAATCAGGGGAATTGAACTCATTGACTATGATCCCGGGCAAAATGAGGCGGTAATTATATGTCAAAGCCAGATGTATTCCGATGATTTGATACTGGAAATACTGGAGGCCGGTTTGCAGTTTAAAAGATACTACGTGGCCGAGCAACTGACTAATACCCTGGAATATCCTGTCAGGAGACAGGAGGCAGGAGACAGGAGTTAGCCAGGGCATTCTTTATTGGCTTTTACTTTTCCCTCCAGGACAATTGAGACTGACGTTTTCGGCAAATTGTCAAACCTGGTGCAATCGGAATTGTCATCAGTTCATACGGTTCCGTATCCTTTGATAGCTCTTCAGCTGCCAGACAGGCTGTTCCGCATAAGACAGGGCTCATCATATCTTCATTTTCCGGATGAGTGTCGTGCAATAAAATTAGACCATGCGGGGCCACAAAAGGAAAAAAATCATGGAAGTCCTGTAATACCGCCGCTTTAGAATGATCGGCATCAATGAATAACATATTAATCTGTAGAGGGGTAACCGCCAATTCCCTGGCAAATTCCTGTGTTGCTCTATTAACAAAACGCGTTTTTATAGAAGGCTGCATATATCGACCGGCTTCCGCACTGATATCCACCCCGATTAATTGTTCAGCATAAGGGATTAACCGATTGAAAAGCGCACAATGATATAACCCCAGTTCCACGTATACTTTCGGACGGAATATTCCCGCCAGTTGAACAATAAAGTCTTCATGCCAATTTAATTTCACCATTCCTAATCCCCCTTAACCTATTCATTGGGAATTTCATTTTTTTTGGAAGCTCCTATTCCCAATACACCCTCCAGATAATTCTTGTTGTAAATGACCTTGGGATCTTCCGGCCTAAACGTTCTGGCTATTTCGTTATGCTTATAGGCTAACTCATATTTGCCTAAGCGGTCGTAGCAAACACACAATTGGAGGTGTGGAAGCCAAGTCCAGCAAGCGGGGAACATACGTCCCCAACTGTCCAGGGGCCTCTCCAATTCTGTGGCCTGCTTATACCAAAACACAGCTTGTTTATATCTTCCGGCCTGCAGGTTATTAAAACCTATACGACAGCAAAACTCAGCCCTTGGTATATCATATTCAAAGGATCTGTAGAGATAAGCATGTTCGTTTTCATGGTCACCAAGATTCTGGAAACAATCTGCAATTTTTCCGCAGGCCGAAATCTGATCTTCAACCCATCCTTCACCCGTATCCAGAAACTTTTTGTAATATACAACGGCCCTCTCATACTGCCGGTGATCATTCAGCTCATTGGCAAAATAGTAAAGGTCGCGGGGAGTGAAGGATTCTCCCCGGGCTAAACGTTTTTCATAAATGTTTAGGTTTCGGTTGGCGTCATGTGCTTCTCCTTTATGTGTTACCGCAATATCACTGTTAAGGATAGGCCCGTTAACCTCTATATATTCATGCACGGCTCCAGTCCATTTAAAGTTCCGGCTTCGCTTAAGCAGCCTGTTTCTGCGAAGACTGAAGGTTACATTGCCAAATTGATCAAATGACAAATGGTAAGGCATATTCACCGCATCCATTAGTGGATCAAGATTTTTTTTCAGGGTCAGGAATTTTAAACGATCCAGCTCTGATAAAACATCGTCGGCATCCAGCCATAAGATATATTCCATGGTGGCATGGCTGAAAGCATGGTTACGGGCCGCCGCAAAATCGTCAATCCAGGGGAAGTCATAGATTTTATCGGTGTACCTGCCAACGATTTCTTTGGTCCGGTCCGTTGAGCCGGTGTCAACGATCACGATTTCGTCAGCTATGTCTTGTACGGAGTTTAAACACCGGGCGATGGTATTCTCTTCATTTTTTACAATCATACACAGGCTGATGGATATTTTTTTCATTCTTTTTTGATCTCCTTAAAAAGATTTGATATGGCGAGATAAGGCATATATAGACATATATATGCAATGAATATTAAGAATGGAAGCCATTTGGTCACTTTTAAAAAAGCCCCTCTGGTTTATTTCAACCAGAGGGGCTTTAGAACTTAGATTACGCCAGTTGCTCCGGTTTCACCGGTTGCCCCGGTTTCACCAGTTGCTCCGGTTGCTCCAGTTGCTCCGGTTTCACCGGTTGCCCCGGTTTCACCAGTTGCTCCGGTTGCTCCAGTTGCTCCGGTTTCACCAGTTGCTCCGGTTTCACCAGTTGCTCCGG
>LADN01000096.1 GCA_000961585.1 Peptococcaceae bacterium BRH_c4a
CGGTGCCGTCTTGCAGACGGCGGAATCCAGAAGCCAGGAGTCAGAAGCCAGAATGGTGACAGGCTGCCTTAAAAGCGACCCTCAAGCGACCCCACAGCGACATGCAGTGAGGGGGAGTGATTTAAGTCCGTGCGGAATGTGCCGGAGGCTGCTACTGTCTCTTAACGACCGAGCCTACGAATTTGGAGGTTAGATGTTGGAAGTCGGAAATCGGATTAAGCTAGAAATGGCTCTGAGGTCGTTTCCTACAAGTTTTCTAACCTCTAACCTCTGGCCTCCCACCTCCAAAATGGTCGGCATTCCGTTGGCGACCGAGTTTAGAGACAGTTGCAGCAGGAGGTAATGCAGGCCGGACTTAAATCGCTCCGCCTACCCATTAGCGGCCATGCAGCGACCCTCAAGCGACCCCCGGAGGAACTAGTGCCGATAAGGCTTTAGCGCTTTAATGTTTTAATGTGGCATATACTTTCCTAAACGATAAAAAAACAGCCCTGCGGGCTGTTTGGAATACAGGAGACAGGAGCCAGAATGCGGATCCCTTTTTTGAATCTCTGTGACCTCTGTGGCAAAAAAAGCTTACCGCAGTTCAGATAAGCTTTAGGACTGGTTATCGGCTATCCGTTCCCTGGGCCAGAGGAAAAGCCCTGTTTCTTCGTCCAGCGAGCGGGTAAAGGTGTTATCCTGTGAATCGTCCTTTACGTCGATTTCGGGTATGTACTCATTAATGATATACTCACACGAGAATACAATGGTTCCATCCATCAGGTGTCCTCCGTAAAGCTTGCCCTGACCGTTGGAAAGGGCAATGTGGACGTGTATTTCCGGTTTATCGTCCCTGATGGAGACATTGCCCTGCAGGCTTATTATCTCCTGATGATAATCGTAATCAAGGGTTACATAGTCTCTGGGTTCTTGCAGGTAGAATCCTACAACGGCCTTGCTGACCGTACCGATGGCCTGTATTTTCCCAAGACGTATATTTGCCTCCGCACAAAGCGAGGTAAGCGCCCCCAGCAGGTCATCACCCTTTTTCAGCCTACCTATGAGGGTTCTGCCGCGCGTTACCGATGTGGGGTACATTAAATAACCTCCCTGTAAAGAAAATATTATGATCTTTTTTATTATAATCCATAATTTCATGCTAAGGTTGTTTTTTTTTGGGCATTGAAGAAAATAATCTTTCCAAGGGCGGGGGGTGTTTATATGAACCGGAAAAATGCCGGCGGAAGTATCAAAAAAGAGATTAAAAAAAGAGGGATTATAACCTTTGCCAAGTATATGGAAATGGCCCTCTACCACCCGGAGGAAGGCTATTACATGAGGGAAAGGGAGAAAATAGGGCCTTTGGGTGATTTTTATACCAGCCCGGATGTAAGTCCTCTTTTCGGGAAGGCACTGGCAGACCAGTTGGAGGAAATGTGGAGGCTTGCGGGCAGCCCGGGACGGTGGGATATTCTGGAGTTCGGGGCCGGCAAGGGATTAATGGCCAGGGATATACTGGAGCACATTTCAGGAAGATACCCTGACTTTTTTAGGGCACTGGCTTATTTAATTATTGAGAAAAGCCCTTTCATGATACATCGGCAGCAGGATACCCTGTCTGATATTCTGGGGCCGGGCTGCGGGATAAAGTGGCTGGGGGGACTGGAGGAACTGGAGCCGGGGTCGGTGGCGGGCTGTTTTTTATGCAATGAGCTGCTGGACGCCTTTCCGGTTCACAGGGTTGTGAAGACTGGCGATGATTTAAAGGAAATATACGTTACCTGTGAAAATGAGCAAATTAAGGAGATTTATGGTGAGCTTTCAACCCCGGAACTCCTGACATACATAAATGCTTTCTGCGCTGAAATGGAGGAAGGACAATCCATCGAGGTTAATCTGGCTATGCGGGAATGGCTGGGAAATGTTTCCTCAGCAATGAGCAGGGGGTTTCTTCTGACCATAGATTACGGGGATATTTCCGGCAGATTATACTCGGGCGCAAGGCCCGACGGCACCATAAGGTCTTACCGCAGCCACCGGCTGGCGGATAACCTTTACCAGGAGCCTGGGGAACAGGATATAACGGCCAATGTAAATTTCACCGCCCTCATGAAGTGGGGAGAGGAGTTTGGACTCCATAGGGCGGGTTATGCCGCCCAGATGTACTTTCTTATGAACCTTGGTATTTTCAACTACCTGGAAGCTCTTGCATCAGGATGCGATGGGACGGCCATGAAGGAAACCATGGCCGTGAAAAAACTTGTAATGCCCGAAGGGATGGGTTCTGTCTTTAAAGTGGCGGCTTTGTATAAGGGTTTTAGCCCGGAGGTCTCCCTGACGGGATTTAACGGGCGGTTTGGTTCCCGGGCATGATTCTAAAGGCTGATAAACATTGAAGGAGTATTCTATCCCTGCACTATAATGTATATATTCAGTAAATAAAGAGGTGGATAATATGAGACAATTCAATATCGAAAGCGGCACAGGGAAACATAAGGTGTATCTGTTTGCCACCGTCACCGACGGGGGAATAATGACGGTTTTGGTTGGAGGAGAGAAGCCGCACCTTGGCGCCGTAGTGTTGTCTGTGCCCAGGCAGAGCCTGGCAAATCCAGAAATTGTCAGCTGCACCAGCTCGGTTATTCCGCTAACCGGCCACAAGGACGATGAGGCGGCAAAACCGCTGGCAGAACTCCTGGCCAGGGAAACATCGGGGCCGGTAAGCGTGTCGGCCGGTATTCATGTTGACCATGCCGACGCTGAAGATATTAAAAAGCTCAAAGAAAACAGCTTGGACTGCGGAAGGAAACTTCTCAAACTGTTATTGTAAATTTGTTTATTTAAAAATTATCAGCATGAAAATGAAGCCTTTTGGCAAAAATAAATCCGGAGGTGATTTTAGTGACTGATAAGAAAAGAATGACAGATAGCTGTCCCAAAGAGGAAGTTGAAGCGCAGGATGAATGCAGCCCGTGCGGCGCCGGATCATGCGATGCGGATGAAGAAGCCGGGTGCGACACATGTGAATAATTTTAAACATCACCCGGGATTGCCGGGCGGTACCAAGACCGCATAAAAAGTCAGGCCTGGATTCCAGGCCTGACCATCTTTGTGATGTAGCTATAAGCTATAAGCTTTATTAGCCACAGAGGTCACAAATTGTTCTGCTGGTGCGGCGTCAGCGGCAGGCTGTCACTATTCTGTCTCCTGGCTTCTGGCTTCCGCCGTCTGCAAGACGGCAACGCCCGTCAGGGCGTTTTTTTACTTTCCCCGCAATGGCTGCAGTTTCCATGACAGCTGCAGGCCTGTAAAAGGGTCTGATAGCAGCGGGGGCACCGCATGGAATGCGGGTCCTCAATATGATAGCTGCAGCGGGGGCATTTTATTAATTCAGCGGCCAACAGTTTTTTCACGGCTAAACCCTCCTGTCCGAAAGTATCCCGGCTTTCCCCCGACTGACCAGGCGGCAGCCGAAAATAGTGACCGCAGTGATGATAATAAAAGTCAGAATAACAAGAAGTGATCCCATAGACTGACTGTCACCTCCAAAGGCGCTGTACAACTGAGAAACCGTGCCGCCGACGAGGAAGGCCACTGCCCAACTGGTAGCCCATATTAAGGCGGCTTCTGTTTTTGACCGCTCTTTAAAAATAATCAGAATGGAAGCTATGCAGGGCACAAAAAGAGTTATGGTAATCAGGGCAGCAACTGTTTGTATAGGTGTCAGGGCAAGAGAAGTAAGGCCTGCGGCCCCGAAATCCCTTCGCACTATACCCATTATGAAAGCAGTGGAGGTTTCCTTGGGAAGCTTCAGCCAGCCGACGGTAAATGGGGCCAGCAGGTCCTGCAGAAACTCCAGTACGCCGGTTACCTGGAACACGCTGATGATCAGGGCGCCCAGGGCAAAAAGGGGAAAGGCCTCTTTTAGAAAATTGTAAGACTTGGTTCCTGTCTTTTTAAGTACATTGTCCAGCCGGGGCAGCCGCAGCGGCGGGAGGTCGATCATGAGGTCCGAGGATTTTCCTGGTAACAGAGTGTTTAATACCGTGCCTATAATCACCAGGACCATAAATATAACCAGGGAATACAGCGCAACATTCTGTCCTCCCACCGAGGCCAGCATCCCGGTTATCACTCCGATCTGGGCCGAGCAGGGGATAGTCAGGCCCAAAAGCAATATGGCAATCCTGCGTTCCCGGTCTGACGCCAAAAGCCTGGTGGTGATGGTGGCCATGGTTACGCATCCGAACCCCAGTATCAGCGGAATAACACCTCTGCCGTTTAAGCCTATTCCGGTTAACAAACGGTCCACCAGGGTGGCTATCCTGGGGAGGTACCCGGAATCTTCAAATAGTGAGAGAAATAAGTAGAAACCAACCACCAGGGGCATCAGAAGTCCGAGAACATATGTCACCGTCATGGTCAGAACTCCGAATTCCCCCATCAGGATGATTCCCGGCACAGATTCCTCGGATATTAACCTGCCAACCAAACCCCGCACAGCGGGTTCATATTTCCCCAGCATTATGGTCTCTTCGGTTATGCCCACCACAGTACCGGCAATAAATATACCGATGACCTGGTACATTGCGTAAAGGGCCAGGGCCAGAATGGGCAGTCCGGTGACCGGCTTGAGCATCCAGCGCCCCAGAAGATTTCCGAAGGAGGCCCCCCGGGATGTTTCCTTCAAAACATGTTTTATTATATCGTTAACCTGGCTTCTTCTCTTAAGGTATATTTCCTCCCGGTAGCTTTCGGGCTGCAGCCCGTGCCGCTCTGACACCGCCGGATCGCCTTCCAGTATCAGAAGAGCTTCACCCCGGCTGCCCACCCGGTTAATCAGCCGGTCCATATGGGGTTCCAGTCCCTGAGTCATCCGGCCTGATCTGGCAGTAAAAATAATTTCCTTTAATTCACTGAGACCTTTTTTTTGCACAGCCACCGTCGGCACCACCGGAACACCCAGAAGATCGCTCAAAAGGTCTATATCTATGCATAGACCCTGCCGCTCGGCCTCGTCCAGCATATTCAGCGCCACAATTACCGGCGCCCCGGTATCTATAACCTGTTGGGTCAGAAATAAGTCCCTCTCCAGGTGAACCGAGTCCACGATATTTATCACTAAATCAGCCGACAGTATTATATCCCTGGCAATACGCTCCTCATCGTTAAAAGATGATATGCCGTATACCCCCGGGGTGTCGATAATAACATCAGATCCTAAATGGCCGTAGGATATTTCCAGAGTAGTGCCGGGGTAGTTGGAAACATCCACATACATTCCAGTGAAAAAATTGAAAAAAACGGATTTTCCCGTGTTGGGGTTTCCGGCCAATACAATTTTCCTTGCCCCTTCGGGTATGTTTTTCAGTCCTACCGAACCATGACAATGTCCCAAAAGACCACACCTCCTTATGCTTAATCCTTCCTTAAGTTAAAGTCACGGCTATCTGCATGGCCAGCCTTCTTCCCAGGGCCAGCAGTTGTTTGTTTTTGCGGATTACTATGGGTCCCGAGGGAACCACTTCCTCGCACTCTACCACCTCGCCCTCGGCGATTCCGAAGCGGATCGCCTGGGCGCGCACCAGATTATCCGGTATAGACGTAATTTTAAAGAACTGTCCCCTTTTTACTCCATCCAAGGTCATCTTTCCTACCCCCTTTTTTGCTGTTTAAAATCACCTATACTTGAAAATGATAATTATTATCAGTATGTAGATAAAAATTATTGATATTAATTCTCATTATCATTATAATAACCAGTTAGCTTATTGTCAAGAGGAAATGTTGAATAAGCTGTCGAAGAATGAATAATATAAAGTTAAATCACCTGCCCGGGAGGTATGGGGAAAATGACCGTTTTAGGATTGATAATCGCCTTTCTGTTTTTCGCCGCCGGCCTAGCCGGCACAATTTTGCCTGGAATTCCAGGGGCCCCGCTAATTTGGCTGGGGATGTTGTTATACGGTATTTTCACCGGCTTTAGCAATTTAACGGTCGTATTTTTCATAGGTCAGGCCCTGGCTGTGGGACTGGTATTCTTTATAGACTATGCGGCAAACGCATGGGGAGTAAGGAGGTATGGCGGCTCCCGGGCGGCGGTGCTGGGCGGCATAGCCGGTGTTGTACTGGGAATATTCACACTGGGTCCACTGGGAATTATTTTCGGCCCCTTCCTGGGGGCTGTGGCCGGAGAAATTATTGCTCAAAAGCCTCTGTCCGCCGCTCTCAGGTCGGGAGTAGGCACCATAATAGGAATGATAGGGGGTATGGCCTTCAAGCTGGTGGTTCAGGCCGGAATGATTATCTGGTTTATTACAGCCATAAGATAAGAGGGCCTCAAAACCTTTTTTATGTACTTGACTTTCAATTCTATTTAATGCATAATGAAATTTGCCAATTTGCATAAGACAGCGGGATGTAGCTCAGTTTGGTAGAGCGCACGGTTCGGGACCGTGAGGCCGCACGTTCAAGTCGTGTCATCCCGACCAGGTAAAATGAAAAAGTCCCACTTGACTTCGGTTAAAAAATCCGAAATTAAGTGGGACTTTTTATATTTCCTGCCAAGGGACATGCATGGTATAATTTATACTCAGATACATAAGTATGGGGAGGGATTGGTTTGAATTTACTTATCATGGGGCCGCCCGGCGCCGGTAAAGGAACCCAGGCGGAAGTTCTGGTCAAGGAACTGAACATAACCCATATATCCACGGGAGACATGTTCCGCAACGCCATAAAAGAAGGCACCGAAATGGGTAAAAAAGCCAAGGAATACATGGACAAGGGCGCCCTTGTTCCGGATGAAGTGGTTATCGGCATGGTGGGGGAAAGACTTTCCCAGCCTGATGCCAAAGCCGGGTTCCTGCTGGACGGCTTTCCCCGCACGGTGGAGCAGGCCAGGGCTTTGGACGCAACCCTGGACTCCCTGGCAATCAAGCTGGACGGCGTAGTAAACATTGTGGTGCCACTGGAAAAACTGATGGCCCGGCTAACCGGCCGCAGGGTTTGCAAGGGTTGCGGAGCTTCATATCACGTAATATTTAATCCGCCTCAAACCGAGGGCAAGTGCAACTCCTGCCAAGGGGAGCTGTACCAGAGGACCGACGACAACGAGGAGTCGGTGGGCACCAGATTAAGGGCATACGAAGAAAAAACCCAGCCCCTAATAGATTATTACAAGGAAAAAGGACTGCTGCTGGATATTAACGGAGACCAGGAAATCAAATTGGTGCTGGAAGACATAATAAGCGCCCTGAAGAAGCCCGTAAAGTAAATCCTTAAAACCCCGGTGCATCCGGGGTTTTTACATAAATGCCGGAGGGGGAAAAGGCTTTGAACAGTTACCGGGGGCTTGCCGCCGTGTACGATCACCTGGTGGCCGGGGTTGACTTCGGGGATTGGATCGATTATGTGGAATCGTTGCTAAACCACTTTGGGTTCAAGGCCGGAAGCGTTCTGGATCTGGCCTGCGGCACAGGCAACACGCTGATTCCCTTTGCCAAGAGAGGTTACCGCTCCCAGGGAGTGGATATTTCCCCCGAAATGATTGCGGTTGCCAGGGAAAAGGCTTTTGCCATGGAGGTGGAGATTCTATATCATGTGGGTGATATAACTGATTTCCTACTTGATCAGCCGGTGGAACTGGTTACCTGCTTTCATGACGGATTAAATTATATTGATGACCCGGGCCGGCTGAAAAAGGTCTTTAATAATAGTTTTAAAAATATATGCAGCGGCGGAATGTTTGTTTTTGACATGAATGCGGTAATCTGGATAGGAGAGGTTGACGGCAGCGCCGAGGTAATAGATGAAGACGGGATGACCATTATCTACCGCACCGCTCACGATACCGAAAGTTCTTTGTGGACTGTAAACCTTACCTGTTTTGTCAGGGAGGGTGAAGTATACCGCAAATTCACAGAAACCCACCAGGAGAGAGGCTATAGCCCCCATGAAGTTGAAAGCCTTCTGGAGGAGGCCGGCTTTATGCCCTTGGCGGTTTATGACGCCTTTTCATTCCATCCGCCGCACCGGGGAAGCAGGCGACATTTCTACGTGGCCCGCAGGCCCTGATAAAGTGTATAAAAACCATAAAGAGGAGAAGTAGAATGACTGCAAAGATACCCGCAGCCCAATACGCTGTTATAGGTGGTTCCGGAACATACAGCATAAATTTCCCCGATGATTTAAACCGCAGTGATATTGAGGTTATAAACCGTGGAACTGTTTTTAAAACTCCCTATGGGGATAGCCCTCCCATGAAATTTTTCCGTCTGGGTGATAAAAGCGTGGCCACCGTGAAGATGCACGGCTGGAGACCGGGAGTGTCCAGGGGAGCGGCATCCCAACAGCTTTTTTGGGTATTCAGGGAGGCTGGTATTGAAAAAATTATCGCCGAAGGCGGGGTCGGGTCGGTCAATCACCTCCTCAAGCCCAGGGATCTGATTATTCCTTCGGACTACATTGATCTTTCCATGCGAAAGGATGTCAACCTGGGACAGCCGTACCTGTTGGTAATGAGGCGGGCCGTTTGCCCGGATATTGTGGGGGCGCTGACCGGGGTTTCAGAAAGTATATACGGGGGCAGGGTTTTTGACCGTGGTGTATATGCTGTTACCGACGGAAGGCATTTCGAAAGCAGGGCAGAGGTGGTTATGCTGGACCGGACCGGCGCCGACATTGTAGGGCAGAGCATGTGCCCCGAGGTCTACCTGGCCAGAGAAATAGGGGCATGCTACGGCAGGGTTGATATAGTGGTTAACTATGCCGAAGGGGTAATCAGAGACTGGGATCATGCTGAGTTAAAAGATATTTTTTACGGACTTTCAAGCAAGGTGGCCTCCATAGTCATAGAGGCCTTTGGCAAGCTGCGCACCGATCACAACTGCGGCTGCAGGGAGCTGCGCAAGGATACCCTGCTTAAATAAATGGCTGATAGCTATAAATTACCAGGCAAAATATCATATAAATTGAAATATAGATATATTAAAATAGGTCGGGGGGTGGGAAAAACACACTTTTTGTATGGTTCAGAATGAGTTTGCGCAAAAATCCTTAACCTGTCAATTTAAAAAACGGTATGTCTGATGTAAGCCAGGTCATTCTTGGAGTGAGATGGAGACTATCTGAATTCCCCGGCCTATGATGGGGCGCCCTTTATTAGGGCGCCTCTCTTGTTATCAACAAAAACTCTCCATTTGTCCCGGGGCAGCTTGACTGCTTGGGGGACATAGGTTAATATAAACCGGAAAAAAAGTTTTTCGAGAAATGGCGAGGTGACTTTCGATGCTGATAAGGGATTTGGTTATCATCGGGGGCGGCCCTGCAGGACTGACAGCAGGAATCTACGCCGCCAGAGCCGATCTGAAAACAACTCTTTTTGAAATGGGAATGCCCGGCGGATTGGCTGCCAGCACTGAGATTATTGAAAATTATCCAGGATTTAAGGAAGGCGTCGGCGGGCCGGAACTTTCCATGGACATGGAGGCCCAGGCCAGGAGGTTTGGGCTGGAGGTGGCTTTCTCAGGTGTGGAGGAGATAGTAAAGCAAGACAACTATTTTGTGCTTAAAACCGACGATGGGGAATTCAGGGCCGGGGCCGTGATCATTTCTACCGGGGCCAAGCCCCGTATGCTTCAGGTAAAAGGGGAGAAGGTCTTTCATGGAAGGGGCGTTTCCTACTGTGCAACTTGCGATGGGGCCCTTTTCAGAGGAAAGAAGGTTGCTGTTATCGGAGGTGGGGATTCGGCCGTGGAGGAGGCTCTTTTTCTAACAAAATTTGTTGAAAAGGTAATTATAGTTCACCGCCGGGGAGAATTGAGGGCTACCAAATATCTGCAGCAAAAAGCATTGAATAATGATAAAATAGAGTTTTTCTGGCATGGGGTTCCTGTGGAAATAATAGGGGAAGACACCGTTTCCGGGGTGGCAGTTAGGGATGTCCGGTCCGATGCCGTTTCGGAAATAAGTGTGGACGGGGTATTTGTTTACGTGGGGCACAACCCCAGCACCGAACTGGTCAAGGGAATGGTGGATCTCGATCAAACGGGCTACATAATAACCGATGATCAAATGCGCACAACCACGCCCGGACTATTTGCGGCCGGGGACGTGCGCAAAAAATTACTGCGTCAGGTGGTTACAGCAGTGGCTGATGGAGCTATTGCAGCTGTTTCGGCTGAAAAGTATCTGGAAGGTTTAAGGTGAATAAAAAAACGCCCTGACGGGCGTTTGGGAATCCAGAAGACAGGAGACAGGAGACAGAATGGTCATGACAGTTTGCGTATATAGCGACTCTCAAGCGACATGCAGTGAGGGGGAGTGGTTTGAGGTCGTGCGGAATGTATCGGAGGATGCTACTGTCTCTTGGCGACCGTGCCTACAAATTTTTCAACCTCTGACCTCCGGTCTCCAACCTCCAAAATAGCAGGGCCGCCCTGGCAATATAAACCATCTAAAATAGTTTAAATATATAAAAGTTTTGTAATATTAAAAAAATAGCTGTATCTAATGATACAGCGGAGAAAGGGAGAGGAGATTAGGTTGTTGTCAGCCTGTTACGGTAATTATAATTAATATAAATACTTTAAGAAAGCAATTATCCGCAAGTGGTTGGTTTTTTTGTTCCAATGGATATATTAACAGTATTTCGGTCTGACGGCTGTTGGATTCTGGATATTGGCGGCGGGAAGGGTCACTCCGAAAGGCTGAATAACCGTTAAGGATATCCAAAAAGCCGTTAAGGCCAGAGGTAAAACCATTGAGCGGCTATTTTGAAAATTATAATTATAGTTTGGTCAATCCGTCGGTCACGGTAAAGCAATAAAAATTGGGGCTTTTTTAATTTTTATAACAAAGGAAAAGGTTAATATTATGACGAAATAAAAACCAGTTAAACAGCTTGGAAGGGTGGTGTTAATTTGTCAGACGCTATTAACGATTTAATTGATAATTTTACCAAAGGAAATATAAGGGCCCTGGCAAGGCTTATTTCAAAGATAGAAAATGAAGATGATGAAAAAGATGAGATTTTGAAAAGACTATATGGAAAAACGGGTAATGCCTTTGTTCTGGGCATTACCGGATCGCCGGGAGCGGGCAAGAGCTCCCTGGTGGACCGTATCACCGCCTTCCTTAGAAAGAAGGGCGATACCGTTGGTATCATTGCTGTCGATCCCACCAGTCCGTTTACCGGAGGGGCGCTTTTGGGAGATCGTATAAGAATGCAGGACCATGCGTTGGATAAAGGTGTATACATAAGAAGCATGGGTACCAGGGGAAGCCTGGGAGGCTTGGCCAGATCCACCAAAGAAGTTGTAAAGGTGCTGGACGCCTTTGGATACCGGTGGGTTATCGTGGAAACAGTGGGGGTGGGGCAGGCCGAGTTGGATATTATGAATGTTGCCGATACCACAATGGTTGTTTTAACACCCGGAGCGGGAGACTCCATTCAGACAATAAAGGCCGGGATAATGGAAATAGCAGATGTTTTTGCTGTTAACAAGTGTGACCTGCCAGGGGCGGACAGAGTGGTTTCGGAAATAAGCCAGATGCTTGATCTGTCAAAGGAAATCACTGAGTGGCGTCCCCCGGTGGTTAAGGTTTCCACCCTGGATGACCGGGGAATGGATGAACTTATGGAAGTGCTGGAAAAACACAGGGCTTATCTCAATGACAGTGGAAACATGGAAGTATACAGGGACGAAATGGCCCGGAAGGAAACACTTGAAATAGTGGACTACCGCTGGCAGAGAATAGTCAACCATCAACTGAATTATCAGGGACATGTCCGTGATATACTGGACAAGGTGACCGACAAGAAGACCGACCCATTTACCGCTGCTGATGAAATACTGGGGTATATTCTTAGAAATTCGGGCTTGCTGGATAATAGTGGGGAAAAAGTTTAAAAAATTTAATATAACGGGGGTGACAGAGCTGGAAAAAGACAGTGGTCCTGAAAATGGAGAGGAATTACTGAATATACTGATCGGCGCCCTGGAAAAACTGCAAAAGTCTGACCGGTTGGACTCTCCCGGGTACAGATCCTATCTGCATGGCCAGGTATATGGATTGGCTACGGCGCTGAGAATACTATACCCCGGGCACGGGAACCTTGGTGAAAGGGCGGCATTGGCTGTAAGACCTGTAATAACGGAACATGTATGTCATTGTGAAGAAAAGGACACTATTTGAAAAAGTGTTAGGGAACATAGATATTGAGACCTTCGGCAGATTCATTGCCGGAGGTTTCGTTGTTAATAATGGGATATGCTGAAATTTTCCGGCATATTCCACCGGTGGTTAAAGAAAACTCTATTTTACACAGAATAATGGCCATTATATCATGTTTAATAAGAATAAGGGTCGGATGATTATGAATTATTCCGCCGACCGACTGAAGAGAGCAGCCGGGGTCGGTAATGTTATAATAAAGTATTTTTTTACCGTCGTAATTGTTCCCATTTGCAACAGATTCAATGATTTCCCGGTAAACATCTTGCGGTGAGAAATTTTCTTTTAAAGGTCCGGAAGTATACGGTGAAATACAGTGTATAGTGTAATCGCCTCCGGTGGCGAAATGACCTGTCAGATCATGGGAAAAAAACACTTGATCTGAAATGTGCTTGAACCCTGAGGCTACCGAAAGAATAAATACTGTTCGTTCAAAGCTGCAATCGTCCAAAAGACCTGCGGCTGTTGTTTCAATCCCCGGAATACCCCTCAGGTTAAATAGATCTTTTCCTAATGAGCCTATAACTGCCGAATATATTCCAGGGCGGAAAAAACCCTGTATGGATGAGTAGGTCAGTTCCTCCCTGGCCTTATACCACGCAAGAAGCAATCTGGATGCGCTGTTTTTGCTGTACTGCCTACCCATGCCTGATCCCGACGGGTCGCTGTCCTTAATTATTTCAACCCCCTTTTTGAAAAAGTCCTGCCCGAACAGATTTTCGATAATATCACAGGCTTTTTCAGTTTCTTCATAGCTGCAGAGGTGTCCTGAAGTCAATGTAGTTAGCTCCTTTTTGCAATTATGCTTTATATCTGTTTTAACTAACAATTATATTCATTCTGTAACAATTAGCAGTACCCTTTCATATTTTAAATTAGAACGTCCGATGCGTTCAAGAAAAATTGTAATTTGAAAGGAGGCAGTTCACGTGAGTGACGCCCTGACTGCATTAAAGGAGCATTTAGTTCCTGGCAGATTTAATTTTTTGATTTGTTTAGTTCTTTTCTGGATTGCTATTGCCCTCCTGCTCTGTGGCATCGCAACTCCCTGTACGGCAGGCGCCATAATATTTTTCGGGTTGGTGCTCTGCTGCTGCACTGGCTGCATTTAGCAAAGATGTTCTTTAGGTTAAAAAGGGCTACACCTTTTGTGTAGCCCTTTAAACACCCGAGTGCCCGCAAAGATAAAAAATCAAAGGAAGTGGGCAGAAATGAAGTTTGAGACGGACGGGCAGGTTGGCGATTTGCTGGAGGGTCTGGTTGAAAAGATAGAGAGGATTAATCGGGAAAAAAATGAGGAGTTTGAAAGATCAAAACGTGCTCTGTCCTCCATGGATAAGCTGAACGAGGCCATGGCGCGCCTGGAATTTCAAAGAAGGCGGGAAAATCTGATGGCCAAAAAGATATCCCGTATTTATGATCAACTGGAAAAGGGTACTGGGGTTGAAAGGGGCACTGACGGGATCAAGAGCGCGACCCATCTCATTACAGGGTTTCTTAACGGGGCAAAGGCCACAGGGCAGGTAATTGAAATTGTGGCAGGCAGCCTGATGGTTATGATGGATACCGTTTCCAATGTAATAAAAAATCAGTCTGCAGGTTCCAGGGGCCATTCTCCGGGAGGAGAGTCGAAGGGCCTGGATCTGGCAGCATTATTGAAACCTGTCAATGTCATTTTAAACTCTCTGGCAGCAAAGCAGCAGCAACAGCAGCAGTCGCAGCAGCCGGCCACTTCCGACGCACCCAAATCCTCCGATCCCAAACCTGCCGGGCAGCCCCTGTCAAAGGACGACAATACATTGGTGCAAGTAGTAAGGGCAGTTCCGGCCAGCAACGGCACAGATCAGGATAACAGTTAAAAAAAGGGGGCCGCAATTAAATTGCAGCCCTTTTTTCTTATTTCCGGGGCATCAGCTTCAATATATTCTCCATCATTTCCTTCAGGGTATCTGTTTGATCGGCCGGCAGGGAATCCTTAAGCATAGAAAGCATTGAATTCATCATTAATGATAGGGTGGCCGGATCGTACATGGTCACAAATTTTTCAATCATTTGGGGATCAAGGTTTTGTGCCATGCTTTTCAGGGGCTCCGGCAGCGCACCTAAATCAATGGGTAATTTATCCAAACTCCACGCCTCCTGTTTTTTATTCTACACTATGATTGAAAGCTTATTTTTGCGACTTTCCGTCAAAAAATGGTCTAATCATATAAGGCAAAAAATAAAAATAAGTAAGTCATGGTATGAGGGGTGGGACAGTGGATGAGTGAGCCTTCTGGAGAAAACCTCAGCTTAACTGTGGAAAAAATGATCCATAAAATGGAGAGGATTCATGAGCGGCAGGCCGCTGAGAATGACAGGATTGAAAGGATCATGTCGTCACTTGAAAGTCTTTCCCAGGCGCTTTCCAGGATGGAGTCCGGCAGAAACCTGGAATCGGAATTCTATAAAAGGATTGATTTGCTGAACCAGAGTTTGGAGAGAATTGCCAGTTTTCACGAAGGTGAAGGGGCTAAAGGAGTATCCGAAGGAACAATTGAAAGGGTAGTCCAGGGTGTAAAAGTTTTCGGTCAGGTGGTATCCGCAGTGGCCATTGGCATTCAGGTTATCATAGACAACGTGGGAACAGCATTAAATAAAGACCCGGAGGGGAATGTCGTTTCTCCGGATAAAGTACGGACCGCCAAAACCCAGGCTGATTTGTCCATGCTTCTTCTGCCTGTAAGTACCCTGGTAAAAAATCTGGTTGATGAAAAATTAAAAAAGGAAGCGGCCCTAAATAAAGACGAAGCCCAGGAACAGTTTAAAATTGCCTCGGGTTCTGAAGGAGATTCAATCTGAAATAAAAAATAATAAAGGAAATATCATTGGGAAAAAGAATATATTCGGGTGGAAAAGTAGTACGGGAGTGACATCTGCTTGTTAGACCGCTATGTAGCTGTCGATCTTGAGACCACCGGACTTAATCCGGGATTGGATTCAATAATAGAAGTGGGTTTGGTCAAGGTCAGTGGGAGGGAAATAATTGACACCTTTCATACCCTGGTCATGCCCGCCGTAAAGCTGCCTTTTTTTGTCCAAAAGCTGACCGGGATTGAAGAACGTATGTTGGAGGGCGCTCCCTGGATAGACAGCATAAGGGGGCATATTGCAGCTTTCATCGAAGGTGAGAATTTACTGGGCCACAATGCGGGCTTTGACGTTGGTTTTATAGAGTCTGCACTGGGGAGGCCAATTAATAATCCCATTTATGATACCCTTGAATTGTCAAGAATAATGATGCCCTCGGCAAAAAGCTACAGGCTGATGCAGTTATGCAAGGCGGCGGGATTAAGAACCGAAGCAATACACCGCGCCATGGAAGATGCAATGGCTGTTATAAAGCTTTTTGAATACCTGTCAAACTCTGTTTGCGGGCTGGACGGGCACTTGATTGTGTATCTTGAGTCTCTTTTGAAAAAAGCCGGATCCCCCTGGGGTGGTTTGCTTTCCGGATATGCCGGAATATCGTTGGGCAATCATTTTCTTCATCGGGTCAGGGAAAACTACAATCAGGATCAGAGCAGTATTTATGAGAACTCCGAACCGTGGGGGTATGTGGCCCCGGAGGAAGTTAGAAGGTTTACTTCATTAGACGGCGCCCTCTCCAGAAACTTACCCTCATATGAATACAGGCCCCAGCAGGAAGAAATGGCCTGTGAGGTGGCCAGGGCCTTTAATGAAAAAAAGTTCTTATTGGTGGAGGCAGGCACCGGAACGGGAAAGTCAATTTCCTACCTGTTGCCTTCCCTGCTTTGGGTGGCAGGGGGAGGACCAAGGGTGGTCATCTCCACAAGGACCATAAATCTTCAGGACCAGTTGTGGTTTAAAGACATACCCCAGTTGATGAGGTGCCTGGGGGTAAATGTCAAGACTGTACTGGCAAAGGGCCGATCCAACTATCTTTGCCGAAGGCGGTGGGACTCGGCTTTGTCGGAGGGGTTGTGGTCGGATCAGGAGGCCCGGTTTTACGCTAGGGTGCTGGTATGGGTAAATGAAACAAAGAGCGGGGATAAGGTCGAACTGAACCTTAACCATCAGGAGGAGGAAGCCTGGCAGAATATTTGTGCCGAAAGTGAAAACTGCATGGGATTCAGGTGCCGGCACTTCTCAGGTTCGTGTTTTGTGGTGCGGGCCAGACGTGAGGCGGAATCTTCAGGGCTGGTAATAACCAATCATGCCCTTCTTTTTTCCGATATAAAAACCGGAAACATGGTGCTTCCGTCTTACGGCCCTCTCATTATAGATGAGGCCCACCATCTGGAGGACGCGGCCACTGAACAACTGGGCAGACAGGTGTCCAGGAGTGATATAAGGCGCTGGCTTCAAAGCGCCGCCAGAATAGTGTTAAAAAGCTGGGAGGTCATTCCGCCCACAGATTCTGAACGGTGGATGCACAGCCTGATCTCCCTGAGGGAAGAAATAAACGGTTTGCGAATGACTTCCGAGGAATTCTTCTCACTGCTTAAAAGCTATATATACCGGCAAGTTCCCTTGAATGAAGGGGAACACCATACTTTCAGGATTAAGAATGATTATTTTTGCGGGGATACCCCGGGACTGCCCTGGGGTGAATTTGAAAATCTTATTTACAGGATAAAGACAGTAATAAGCGGTTTCAGGAAAATTACAGTTTTGATGCAGGCATGGGAGTTGGAAAATGACTCCTGGGGAGACAGGTTAAAGGATTTTTTAACTTTAACGGGAAAAGGCGAGGAATTGCTGGATAACCTCCAGTTTGTTTTCAGGTGCAGCAATGATTCTTTTGTCTATTGGATATCGGTATATGGTCAGGGCGATTGGTATTCACTTTCCATGAGCTCTTCTCCGGTCAGGGTGGGTGAACTGCTGTACGACAGTCTTTTTTCAGGCAAGGAATCGGTGATTATGACCTCGGCCACCCTTACAACCAACGGCAGTTTTGATTTTTTCGCCGAAAGGGTGGGAATAGACCGGGTATCAGTGGCAAAGGTAGTGAAAAAAAATATAGAATCACCTTTCCTTTATGAAAGCCAGTCCCTTTTGTGTGTGGTTAACGACTTGCCCCTGCAGGGAGCCGGGGCCGACAGGCTCTATGCCAAAAGGATAAGCTCGTCACTGGAGGAATTAATACTGGCGGTTGGCGGAAAAACACTGGTTCTGTTTACCTCCCACAGGGTTTTAAGGGAGGTTTACGGAATTGTTAAGGCTTCCATGGAGGATAAGGATATAGCGGTGCTGGGTCATAATATGGACGGCAACAGGTCCCGGCTGGTGGAGGAATTCATGAGAACCGAAAGAGCCGTTCTTATGGGCTCGGCCAGTTTCTGGGAAGGCATAGACATCCCCGGTGAAGCCCTCACCAGTGTAATTATTGTCAAACTTCCCTTCCCATCACCCTCGTCGCCGGTGATCGAGGCCAGGGTGGAGGATCTGGAGCAGAATGGCCGCAGTTCATTTTATGAATACTATTTACCGCTGGCGGTAATCAGGTTTAAACAGGGTTTTGGCAGGCTCATCAGATCAGAAAGCGACAGGGGTGTAGTGGTGGTCCTGGACAGAAGGATTATTGAAAAGGGCTATGGCAAGCAATTCCTCAACTCCCTTCCGGTGGAGGGACATTTTAGAGGGGACACCAGAGGTGTTGCCAATAAAATCCAACATTGGATGAATAGTTCAACTGGCCGGGGAGACTTGTAGCAGTATAGTTATTTAACAATCCATACTTCTAATTAGTGAATAAAAATGTTACAATATATTGCGTAATAAAAGAGGGGGCGTTATATGACCAGAGACACATTTCCTATTGCAAGGCCTGGATGGACGTACCTGCTTGTGCTGGCAACAATAACAGGCATGTTTTACTGGTCTTCATACAGGCCTGCCAGCGCCTTAACCGGTGCCTTACTGATTTTTACGGCATATTTTTTTAGAAATCCCAGGCGGAAAATTCCTTCTGACTACAAGGCCATACTCTCTCCGGCCGATGGGGTGGTTATGTCTGTCAGCAGTGTCCGGGAGGATAAGTTTTTAGGAACTGCCTCGGTCAGGGTAAGCATTTTTCTTTCGATTTTAAACGTGCATGTCAACAGGTCGCCGGTGGGAGGACAGGTTAAGTACGCAGAATACGTTCCGGGGAAATTTTTACCGGCTTTTAAGAGTCATGCTTCAGATATAAATGAGAGAAATTATATAGGAATAGAATCATCGGGATTCAAAATACTGGTTTGTCAGATTACCGGGTTTATAGCCAGAAGAATTGTGTGTTACGCAAAAGCCGGTGACTGGATGGGGCAGGGCCAATTGTTCGGTATGATTAAATTTGGCAGTTGTACCGAAATATATTTGCCCGAAGGCGTCGAGGTTCTGGTGGGGCCCGGTGACAGTGTAAAAGGCGGTGAATCTATTATCGGGAGGCTGCCTGATGAGAATTGAGGTATTACCTAACGTTATAACCGGAGCCAATCTTGTAATTGGAATGATAGCACTGGCCTACGCCATTGAAGGTAAATTTGTCATCGCTTCCATAATGATTCTTATTGCTGCGTTCCTGGACCGTTTTGACGGAAAGTTGGCCCGAAAGATGGGCACGAGCTCGGATTTTGGAAAGGAACTGGATTCCCTGGCCGACCTGGTTTCTTTCGGCGTGGCTCCGGCCCTGACGGCGTACCTCTGGAAACTTAGCGATATGGGTATAGCGGGCCTTCTTATTATAATTCTGTTTGTTCTTTGCGGGGCACTGCGACTGGCAAGGTTCAACATTATGAACGTATCGGGGTATTTTCTGGGGATTCCCATAACCATTGCCGGGTCGCTGGTGGCAATAATTATTCTGACGGCGGGCAGCGCCCCTGTTTTTGTTTCCGCCCTACTAATTTTTTTATTAGCGGGACTTATGGTCAGCAGTATAAAACTCCCCAAGTTTTAAAATATGAGAAAAAATATTTCAATAAAAAAATACGCTGTCACAATTTCACCCCTGCCTGAATAATATATAAGGATCAAATGAATAAGGGGTGAGTGAATCTTGCGGGTATATTTCGTAAGAATACCGTCTTTTATAAGAAATTTACTATTAAAGGTTTGGAAATAATGACTCGGGACAGGTTTTTAGCAGAACCTGTCCTGTTTATTTTTTTTTGCTTTTTTCATAAATACTAAGAAAAAATTATTCTGCTAATAAAAAGAAATAATGTTCTGCTTAGAGAAATATATTGAAATGCAGCGAAAAAGTTTGTAAAATATTAGAGACGCCATGAATGGAGAGGGGATTACATGAGTTCATACAATCTGACTGAAAGCCTGAGGCAAAACGGAGAATTCAAGGCACTGGTAGGCAAACTGAGTGGACAACCATTAAGCCAGTGTTATCAGTGCGGGAAATGCACAGCCGGCTGTCCGGTGTCCTTTGCCATGGATGTGGCGCCCAACAAGGTGCTAAGAATGGCCCAGGCAGGTTTAAAAAACGAGGTTCTAAGATGTCAGTCCATATGGATATGCGCATCATGCTCTACCTGTACGGCCAGGTGTCCCGAGGGTGTGGATGTGGCCAGGGTAATGGAAGTATTGAGAATAATGGCCGGCAAAGAGGGTATTCCGGCTCCGGGCCGGGGAAAGGATGTTTCCATTTTTAACAGCGCCTTTCTAAGGTCGGTGAGAAGAAACGGACGTATGTTCGAGGCCGGCACCATGGCGGCATTTAATATAAAAAGCCTTCACCTGCTGCGGGAGGCAACCACCGGCATGCACATGTTTATTAAGGGTAAGCTCAGGCTTTTACCCGAGAGAATCAAGAATAAAAAAGAGATAGACAGCATATTCACCGCTGCGGTTAAGGAGAGGGGGGGAGAGTTATGAGATATTCGTACTATCCCGGATGCTCTTATCACGGGAGCGCAAAGGAATACGATACGTCCACCAGGATTGTATGTAAAAGTCTGGGCATCGAACTGGTGGAGGTGTCTGACTGGAGTTGCTGCGGGGCTACCGCCGGTCACAGCACCGACGACCTTCTGGCCGCCGCCCTGTCGGGGAGAAATCTGGGGTTGGCTGAAGAAACCGGTCTTGATGTAACTGCGTCCTGTGCCGCCTGCTATCAGAGATTGGCCCATGGGCGCCATGAATTGACCAGAGACCCCCTTTTACGTGAAAAGGTGAATAAAATAACAGGCCGTCCTTTCACTGGCAAGATTAAGGTGAAAACCATACTGGATGTATTACTTGATCTTGGTGTGGATGCCATTTCGGAAAAGGTGGTAAAACCTCTGTCTGGTATTAAGGCGGCCGCCTATTACGGCTGTCTGATGGTTAGACCTGCCGCAGTCCAGGCCGACGACCCGGAGAACCCCGTCAAAATAGACCGGGTACTGCAATCAGTGGGGGCCCAGACTGTGGACTGGGATTTTAAGACCGAGTGCTGCGGTGCTTCGCTGGCGGTCAGTAACGAGGATGTGGTAGTCAGGCTGACATATAACATTATTAAATCAGCAGTGGAAGCCGGGGCCAACTGTCTTGTTACGGCTTGCCCCCTGTGTCACTTCAATCTGGATATAAGGCAGGGAAAAATAAACAGTACCTTGGGAACAGATTTCAACCTGCCGGTGTTTTATTTTACCCAACTGGTTGGACTGGCGCTGGGCATCGAGGGTGGAAGCCTGAACCTGAACAGCCATTTTGTGGATACCTCCAGTCTGCTTAAGGCTATATAAAAAAGTTAATCAATAGGGAAGTATGAGGGCAATCACGGATATATCGGGGAGAGTGAGTGTATGAAGAGGACCGGAGTATTTATTTGCTGGTGCGGTTCCAATATCGGGGGAGTGGTAGACATTCCCGCCGCTTTGGAAGAGGTTTCTAAATTTCCCGGGGTGGCCTATGCCACAGATTATAAATACATGTGTTCAGAGCCGGGCCAGGAAAAAATTATCAACGCCATAAAAGAACACAAGCTGGACAGGGTTGTGGTTTCGGCGTGCTCGCCCAGACTGCATGAGAATACATTCAGAAAGGCCATTCAGAGGGCCGGGCTGAACCCCTATATGCTGGAAATAGCCAATATAAGAGAGCACTGCTCCTGGGTGCATCAGAATGATAAGGAAAAAGCCACCCTGAAAGCCATTGACCTGATCCGCAGGGCGGTGGCCAAGGCCGGGAAGATTGAGCCGCTGTATGAGTCATCCATATCGGTAAAGAAAAGGGTGCTGGTTATAGGTGGAGGAATTGCCGGTATGCAGGCGGCCCTGGATGTGGCCGAGGCAGGGTATGAGGTGGTGCTGGTGGAAAGGGAAGGCACTGTCGGCGGTAAGATGGCTATGCTGGACAAGACATTTCCCACCCTTGACTGCTCTGCCTGAATAAGCACACCAAAGATGGTTGCTGCGGTGCAGCATCCTAACATTAAGCTCCTTACCTACAGTGAGGTGGAGGAAGTCAGCGGTTATATAGGAAATTTTGAGGTTGCCATCAGGCAGAAAGCAAGGTATGTGGACCATTCCATATGTACCGGCTGTGGCACTTGCTGGGAGAAATGCCCCACCAGGGTGAACAGTGAATACAACCTGGGTATGGGGATCCGGAAGGCCATTTACATTTCCTTCCCCCAGGCCGTTCCCAACAAGCCCTTGATAGACCGTGAAAACTGCAGGTGGTTCACCAGCGGGAAGTGCGGTGTGTGTAAAAAGGTATGCCAGGCGGGAGCGGTGGACTATGATCAGCAGGATGAGCTGTTGTCTGTCAAGGTGGGGGCCATCGTCATGGCTACCGGCTATGACCTGTTCAACTGGCAGCAGGCGTACGGGGAATACGGGTACGGAAGATTCCCTGATGTGATAACCGGGCTGCAGTTTGAACGGATGAGCAATGCCTCGGGGCCCACCGAGGGTAAAATTATCAGGCCGTCGGACGGAGCCGAGCCCAAGGACGTCGTTTTCATAAAATGCGTGGGTTCCAGGGATATCACCAAGGGTAAGGAGTATTGCTCCCGTACTTGCTGTATGTATACGGCCAAGCACGCCCACCAGGTGCTGGAAAAGATACCTGACTCCAGAGCTTTTATATTCTACATGGACGTACGCACCCCCGGCAAGGCGTATGAAGAGTTTTACCAGAGGACCCTTCATGAAGGGGCCAATTACATCAGGGGCCGGGTATCCAAGATATACCGCTCCGGCAGCAAACTGATGGTAAGAGGGGCGGACACACTGCTGGGCGTTCCTGTGGAGGTGGAGGCAGACCTGGTGGTACTGGCCACCGCCATGGGACCGGCCGCCGGATCTGATAAAATTGCTCAAAAGGTTGGGTTCTCCATCGATAAAGATGGCTTTTTCCAGGAGGCCCACCCCAAACTCCGGCCCATGGAGACAAATACCGCGGGGGTTTTCCTGGCGGGGGCCTGCCAGGGGCCGAAGGACATTCCGGATACCGTGGCCCAGGCCAGCGGGGCTGCGGTAAAGGTATGCGCCCTGCTATCCAAGAGTGAGCTGGCCACAGACCCCATGATTTCACAGGTGAATGAGTCAATCTGCTCAGGTTGTCTGGCCTGTAAGGCTGTCTGCCCATATAAGGCCATTGAGGAGAAGAGTATTTCTGAAAGGGTGGGCGGAAAAGCAGTTGAGCGTACAGTGGCATCGGTCAACATGGGTCTCTGCCAGGGATGCGGAAGCTGTACCGTGGCCTGTTTACCGGGCGCGCTAAACCTGAAAGGATTTACCAACGAACAACTGTTGGCGGAGGTGGATGCCATATGTCTGTAACCGAGAATTGGGAGCCTAAAATAATAGGGTTCTGCTGCAACTGGTGCAGTTATGCCGGGGCCGATCTGGCCGGAGTTAGCCGGATGAGCTATCCCGCCAACCTGAGAGTATTACGGGTGCCCTGTTCCAGCAGGGTCAACCCCCAGTTCATACTGAGGGCCTTTCAGAGGGGCGCCGATGCGGTGCTGGTCAGCGGGTGACACCCTGGAGACTGTCACTATGGTAGTGGCAATTACTATACCAGAAGGCGTTTTCAGGTGTTCAAAAGGCTTTTGGAGTTTGTCGGCTTTGAACCGGGAAGGCTTTCGGCCCGGTGGATTAGCGGTTCCGAGGGAGCCAAATTCGCGGCCACGGCCCAAAAAATTACCGATCATACAAGGGCGCTGGGCCCAAATACAAAAATGAGGGATGAGAATTGAATAAAAAGATGGAGCATAGGATGAGGGAGATCGCCCGGGATCTGCTGGAAAGCGGCCAGGTTAACCTGGTTATCGGCTATGGCCGAGGCACCGGGATTTTGCGGACCACTCCGGTTTTTATAAGAAAGCCGTCCGATGCCGGCCAACTGGTATACAATCCTTTATGCGGCAACAATCTTGTGAAATACCTCCTGGATCAAAGGAACAAAGAGGGAAGGGCGGCGGTATGCGTAAAGGGCTGTGACTCCAGGGCGGTGAACAGGCTTATACAGGACAGGCAGATAGACAGGGAGAAGGTATATATAATCGGCCTTCCCTGCGGGGGCATACTGGACCCCGACAGGGTGGAGGGAGCCGTTGATCCGGGGGAGGAAATAAAGGAAACAGTTATTTCCGGTGAGGGTTATGATTTAATAACAGCGGCGGGGAAATATTCTTTTACCATGGCCGGGGCCGGATCTGAAAAATGCAGCACCTGCCAAAACCACAATCCGGTGGTTTACGATGTAATGGCGGGGGATCCCTCGGATACGCCGGACATTAAGGATGATGGGTTTGATGATGTCCGTAAAATTGAAGAAATGACAGTGGAACAGAAAAGCGCCTACTGGGACAGGCAGTTTTCACGGTGTCTCAGGTGTTACGCCTGCCGTAACTCCTGTACCGCCTGCAGTTGCAGGGAATGTGTTTTTGACCAGGTGAACACCGGCTGGGTATCCAGATCCAGCAATCTTTCGGAAAACACCGCCTTCCATCTCATACGGGCCTTTCATGTGGCCGGCAGGTGCGTGGACTGCGGTGAATGTGAGAGGGTGTGCCCGGTAGGCATCCCCTTAAGGGTTTTGAACAGAAAAATATTGATGGATTTGAAGGATTTATTTAATACCGCCACTCCGGGACTTACCCCGGATGGTGAAAGGGTATTGGGACAGTTCAGCGCCGATGACCCTGAAGAATTCATGTAGGAGGTGCCAGCCTTGGAAAAGTTATTCATCAGCAGGGACAGTTTAAAGAAACTACTGGACCGGCTGGCCCGGAACCTTAATTTGGTGGCGCCGGTAAAGGATCCAGAGGGTATAATAATGTTCGGGCCGGTGGCCGATGCCGGTCAGGTGCTTCTGGAATATCAGAACTCCACATTGCCTCCCAAGTCTTTTTTCTTTCCGCAAACCGAAAGGCTGTTTAAATTTTCCTATGGACAGGAAGGAATGGCTCTGGAGGATATGTGCGGATCGGACAAAAGGGTTCTTTTCGGGGTTCATCCATGTGATTTAAAAAGTATTTTATCTCTGGACCCTGTTTTTGCGGGCGCGTATAAAGACCCCTACTATATAAACAAGAGGGAAAACTCTGCAATCATAGGACTTGCCTGCTCCAACCCGTCCCCCGGATGCTTTTGCGCCACCTTCGGCTTCGGCCCGGACGACGGGGAGGGATCGGATATAATGCTGACCCCTTCGGGCAAAGGTTTCGATGCTGATGTTTTAACTGACAAGGGTCAGGAAATTGTGGCATCCTATAAAGACCTTTTTGAGAAAGCCGGAGATTCACCAAGGATTGCCGGTGAAACCCGGCTTACTGTGAAAAAGCTGGATTTAACCGGTATTAAGGAACTGCTGGACGGGAATTTTGAACTGGAATACTGGAATCAGGTGTTTGAAAAATGCCTGGGCTGTGGTATATGCACCTATGTTTGCCCCACCTGCCACTGCTTTGATATATATGACTCCTCCAAAGGAGGGTGTGACGGCGAGAGATACAGGAGTTGGGACTCCTGCATGTTTACGCACTTTACAATGATGGCCGGAGGGCATAACCCCAGGCCTTCCAAAAAGGAGCGGGTGCGCAACCGTTTCATGCACAAGCTCAAGTACCATATCGACCGTTACGGTCTGGCCGGCTGCGTGGGCTGTGGCAGATGCGTCAAGTCCTGCCCGGTTAATATAGATATTCGCCGGATAATAAGTGATTTGGGGGAGGTGAGCAGAAATGGGCAACTGTAAGTGTGATAACCCTTATCTACCCTACCCGGCTACAATAAAGGAAGTAATAGATGAAACAGTTGATGTTAAATCCTTTCAAATGGTATTTGACGACCCTGAGGTAATGGAAAGTTTTAAACAGCAGCCGGGTCAGGTGGCCCAGATTTCTATATTTGGAGTGGGAGAAGCCACCATTTCCATAACTTCCTCTCCCACCAGGAAAGGCATACTGGAATTCAGTGTGAAAAAAGTGGGTCAGCTAACCGCCGCCCTTCATGATCTGGGGCCGGGATCCAGGGTGGGGGTGAGAGGGCCTTACGGTAACCATTTCCCTTATGAGATTATGAAGGGGAGGGATCTTCTTTTCGTAGGCGGAGGTATTGGCCTTGCTCCCCTGAGATCCCTGATAGATTTTGTTCTGGCCGGAGAAAACCGCAAAGAATTCGGTAAGGTGGAAATAATCTACGGGGCCAGGTCGGTGGACGATCTTTGCTTCAAATACGATATTCTGGACAACTGGCCTAAATATGACAATACCGATGTTTATGTGACCATTGACCGGGCGGACATGGCCTGGCAGGGCCACGTGGGGTTTGTGCCCTCCTACCTGGAAGAAGTAAAGCCTTCACCTCTAAATAAATACGCCATCACCTGCGGTCCGCCCATTATGATAAAATTTGTACTGCAGGCTTTGAACAAAATGGGCTTTCAGGATGGTCAAATCATCACCACCCTGGAAATGAAGATGAAATGCGGGATAGGTAAGTGCGGCAGGTGTAATATAGGGTCCAAATTCGTGTGTCTTGACGGGCCGGTATTTACACTGTCACAGCTAAAAGAGCTTCCCCCGGAATTCTAAAAAACCGTCTTGTCGGCGGTGCCGTCTAAGGAAAGGGGACACACCTCTCTAGTGTGACTGCCTCCGGGGGTCAGAGGAATGTCCCCGATGCATAGACGGCGGAATCCAGATGAGGGTCACGCCAGCTAATTCTGGCTTCTGGCTTCTGACTCCTGAATTCTGGTTCTAAAATCCCACCCCGAAGATACCGCCCAGGGAACCCCCCACCAGGCAAATAAGCAGCTTCTGCAGCAAAGGAAAGAAGGCTGCCCCGGTGGGAAGAAAAATACCCATTAGAAGCCAGATCAGGATAAATACTGCAATTCCTGTGGCCAGGCCGTGAACAAGCCCCTTGGAGCCCGAATGTCTGGAAGAGTAGAAACCCCCCAGGGAAACCCCGATAAAAAGCAGTATTGAGGCCGTAACGGGCATGGTTGACTCGGTTATTCCGGTAAAATAATATATTATGCCCAGAAACAAAATACCAATCAGCATGGCGGCCAGTGCGGTCAGAAGTCCCCTGAAAACAGAAACGAAATTGAAAACTGAATTGGATCCGGAAGGAGCTTTAAAACTCATTGAATACACCTCCAGGGATTTTATACCATAAATGTATGTGGATATACGGCAATTATGACCGCATTTATTAAAGTGATAATTTTTTAGTTTACGCATGGTGGTTTATGTTATTATTAAGGAGTGGCAACAACATAGTTGAGGAGATTTTTTTTGAGGGATTTTATTATAACTTATAGTATTGAGGACAGGTTATACCTTAATATTACCAACCGGTGCACCAATAACTGCGCCTTTTGCATACGAAAAACAGAACATGGAGTTGGCTATAACCTGTGGCTGCAGAAGGAGCCCAGCGCTGAAGAGGTTATGGCTTCGCTGAGGGGTCTGGAGATGGACGCCTACAGTGAGATTATATTCTGCGGGTACGGTGAGCCGCTTTTAAGAATGGACCTGGTAATTGAGGTGGCCGGTGGTATTAAAAGGGAGTATGGAAAAATAATCAGGATAAATACCAATGGCCATGCCGATCTCATCCACGGGCCGGGCAATGCGCAAAAGCTGAAGGGACTGGTGGACAGGATTAATATCAGCTTAAATGCCCAGGACAGTGTCAAATACAGGGAAATCTGCAGGCCGGCCTTCGGTGCCGGAACTTACCAGGCCGTTTTGAATTTCTCCAAAAGCTGCGATGGAATAATTCCGGATGTGGTTTTATCGGTGGTGGACTGGCCTGGAGTGGATACCGTTAAGTGCCGGGAAATTGCACAAGGCCTGGGGATGGAACTCAGGGTGAGGAAGTCCTCATGAAAAGCCAGCCGGAATTTTTTTTCGTTCGGTTGTGTTTATGTAATATTGTCGGGGCAGGTGTTCAAGGTGTCCGATTACATTGAATATCTAAAGAAGATAAAGCTGTTTTGTTACCTGGATGATCAGCAGTTGTCCGAGGTTGACAGGCTTATTATGGAAAGGAATTATCAGAAAGGCAGGATCATTTTTGTGGAGGGTGAGCCTGGCGAGGCCGTTTATTTTTTGCGGGAAGGCCGGGTAAAGATTTCCAAGCAGTCCGATGATGGTCGGGAGCAGATACTGCATTTTATCCACCCGGGGGAAATGTTCGCTGAGGTGGTATTGTTTGACGGAGGCGACTACCCGGCCACGGCTGAGGCTGTGGAGGATTCAAGGATAGGCTTGATTAAGAACCTGGAAATGGAAAGGATAACCATGGACAATCCCGGCATTGCCCTGGGGATTCTTAAAATAATGTCCAGGCGTCTGAGGATGGCGCAAAAACAAATCAACGACCTGGCTCTTATGGATACCTCCAGGCGCATGGCCAGCACCCTTCTTTTTCTGGCTGCGGAACAGGGAACTTCCTGTGAAAGGGGACTGGCAATTGACATATCCCTAACAAACCAGGATCTGGCCAGCATGATAGGCACTTCCCGGGAAACGGCCAACAGAATATTAAGCGATATGCGCAGGCAGAAGGCCCTGGAGGTTGACAGGAAACAAATAATCATAACCGATATGAAGAGGCTCAAATCCTGGCTATAACCACGGGTAACCCCGGGATTATAGTTTCTCCGATGGTCCCCCGTAACGTATATCGGTTGAAGGTCACTTTTAAAGCAGGCTGTCACTATTCTGGATTCTGAATTCCGGATTCTGGATTCCAGTCCGCCCGTAGGGCGGCTTTTTTAATCTGATGGTCGAAATCCCGCCTTCCGTCCAGGTTAATCATGGTGGCCGAGCCCGTCGCTTCTTCAACAAAAGCGTATCCTACCTCAAAATCCGGGTGGGCTTTGTTTCTTTTTGAAAGGTTTTTTTCAACGAGAAGTTCTTTCTTTCCGATTAGTTTGTTTTTTTTAGCCAACGGGATACCCTCCTTTAAAGATAATGTTGTATACTATTTATGCCCATTTTTTAGCTGCAAAATTAATATAAACAGAGTCGTTGAAGGGGAAATTATAAACATAATCGAAAAGGAGGAACACATTTTATGGCGATCACCGAAGAAACCCTGAAGGTGCGGGGAATGTCCTGCAATCATTGTAAGATGGCTGTTGAGAAAGCGCTGAAAAATTTGCCGGGAGTTTCCGGGGCCGAGGTGGATCTGGCGGCGGCAACAGTAAAGGTAACTTACGATCCCGGGTCGACGGATCGCGAAAAAATAACCGGGGCCATTGACCGGGCGGGATATGCGGTAGTAGAATAAACCGGAATACCTCATAAGTAAAAAAGCCTATCAGGGGGCATTGAAGGCATGGGCCGGTGTATAGACGGCCGGCCCATGGAAAATCATTATTAGCATGTGGGTCTATAAACAGGGGAGGCAGTGGGGGATTTGTTTGAAATCTCGGTAAAAAGAAGGTTTGCCGCAGCTCACCGGCTGGAAGGCTACCAGGGGCAGTGTTCAGCCCTGCACGGGCATACATGGATCGTGGAAGTGGCGGTGGCCGGCAGTGGGCTGGATTCATGCGGAATGCTGGCGGATTTCAGGATTATTAAGGAGACAGTTGATGGTATAGTCACCGATCTGGATCACAGCTATCTCAATGACATAGTATTCTTTTCCGGAGGGGATCCTAAAAATAACCCCACTGCTGAAAATATCGCCTTTTACATTTACGGCAAGGTTAAAGAACAGATCATAAAAATATCACCGGGGCTGATGGTCCGTGGTGTTAGGGTCTGGGAATCACCGGACGCATCGGCGCTCTACCGGGAGGATTTGTAAAATGTCCAGTATAGTGCTTCTTTCCGGAGGTCTTGATTCCGCAGTTTCTCTGGGCCAGGCGCTGAGAGAGGGAGAGGTTAAGCTGTGCATCACCTTTGATTATGGACAGAGGGCCCGTTTGAAGGAGATTAATTCATCGGCTGAAATAGCTGCGTTTTATAAATTAAAGCACAGGGTGGTCACACTTACTTTTTTGAGAGACATTACCTCCACCTCCCTGGTGAACGCCGGGGAGCCGGTTCCCGAGCCGGAAGAAAGTAATCTGGACCATTTGGATAAAATGGCCGAGACCGCCAGATCTGTTTGGGTGCCCAATCGAAACGGAATTTTTGTCAACATTGCCGCCGCCTTTGCCGAATCCATGGACGCAAGGCAGGTTGTTACCGGCTTTAACGCCGAAGAGGCTAAAAGCTTCCCTGACAACAGCAGGGAATACCTGCAGTCCTGTAACCGGGCGCTGTCCTTTTCAACTCTGAAAGGGATCAGGCTGGTGAGCTACACCCAGATGCTTCACAAGGTTGACATAGTCAAGCTTGGCAAGAGGCTGGGCACACCCTTTCAGCACCTCTGGCCCTGTTACTTTGGCGGTGATGATCTTTGCGGGAACTGCGAAAGCTGCAAGAGATATTACAGGGCAATGAAGGCTGCAGGTGATCATAGTGCATGAATATTTTCATGAAAGTATAATCAGTTATACCGGGCATCAGCTCTCCTCCCTCTGGGCCTACAGAAACTTTGGCCTGCAGGGTGACAGTATAGTATGCTTTAGAGGGCCGTGCAGTGTTGAACCCACGGAAATGGTTGATGTTGAGGACGTGCTGGGAGGCTCCAGTATTTTCGGCCCCCATATGATTCATTTTATCGTGGAGCATTTTGGAGAATGCCTGGAAAGCGGTGTGCTCAGGCAGAGGTTGTTAATATCCATAATTAAGGATGCTCTTGCCTTTCCGGAGTTGGTCCGGAGGGGGGACGATCTCTATCTGGGTGACCGAAAGCTTTCAATATCAATAGCCACCGCCTCACCGGTTTCCATAATGATACACGCCGCTCTGAACATCGTTTCGGAGGGGACACCGGTCAAGGCTGCGGGGCTTTTGGATATGGGATATAATGAAGATCAGATCGTTGATTTTGGAAAACGGGCATGCCGTTTGTATACTCAGGAAATGGCGTCAGTCAAAATGGCCTGCTGCAAGGTAAGAGGTGTTGTATAGATTGAAATGCCATATCCGGGAAATATTTTCCTCGGTACAGGGTGAGGGCCCCTACCTGGGAATAAGACAGATTTTCGTAAGATTTGAGGGGTGTAATCTTTCCTGCCATTACTGTGACACAAAAACTCATGGTAAAGGTGCAGGGTGCAGTGTGGAGGTGGACCCGGGCAACAAAAAGTTCATTGAGGCGGACAACCCCATGTCATCCAGTGACTTGCTGGGAATTATCACCGGCAGCTTTGACCTCTCACTGCATCAATGGGTCAGTATCACCGGCGGGGAGCCACTGCTGCAAGCCGGTTATCTTATGGAATTGCTGCCCGGTCTCAGGGATTTGGGGCTGAAGATTTACCTGGAAACAAACGGCACTTTGCCTGATGACCTGGAGCGGATAGTGGACATGGTGGATGTGGTGGCCATGGATATCAAGCTGCCGGGAACTTCCGGCTGTCAGCCCATGTGGAACCGGCACAGCCAGTTTTTAGCCATTGCCGGGAGGACCGGTGTTTTTGTTAAAATTGTAATGGATGATGGCGCCGATGTTTCTGAATATGATACCGCGCTGGACCTGCTGTCCCGGATAGATGCCTCAATAACACTGGTTATTCAGCCGGTGACATTAAACGGGAAGTGCATGCTGTCACCGGGAAGGGCGCTTTATTTGCAGAGTATGGCCTTGAAGAGGTTGAGAGATGTAAGAATAATACCTCAGGCACATAAAATGATGGACCAGCTTTGATATTAATCGGGAGGGGAAGAGCATTGGTTGACAGGGATAAATTGGAAAAAGCGGTGAGGATGATTCTGGAGGCCATAGGGGAAGACCCGGAAAGGGAGGGTTTAAAAGAAACTCCGGCCCGGGTGGCCAGGATGTACCAGGAAATATTCTGCGGCCTTTGGGAAGATCCCCAGGACCATTTGCAGAAAATGTTTTCCGAAGAGCATGAGGAAATGGTGCTGGTAAAGGACATTCCCATTTACTCCATGTGTGAGCACCACCTGCTGCCATTTTTCGGCAAGGCCCATGTGGCCTACATTCCAAGGCGGGGAAATGTAACGGGGCTGTCCAAGCTGGCCAGGGTGGTTGAGGGCTATGCCAAGAGGCCGCAGCTTCAGGAAAGGCTGACCTCACAGATTGCAGACGCCATTATGAAGAAACTGTCGCCTCACGGCGTGCTGGTTGTACTGGAGGCAGAGCATATGTGCATGACACTAAGGGGTGTGCGAAAGCCTGGATCAAAAACGATAACCTCGGCGGTGAGGGGTTCCTTCCAGAAGAATGAAGTGACCAGGGCAGAAGCTCTCTCCCTGATTAAGGGTTAGGAGTGAAAGGATGAAGGAAGGCCGTGAACAAAAGGATCCGGGCAAATTGGAGCTGATCGCCACAAAATCCTTTGAGCCGTACAGCGACATGTACCGGATAGTGGATTTTTTGAATAAGAGCTTAAAAGAAAAAAGGGTCATGTTTGGTCTGACAAAGGATAAGGAAAACGGAAAGATGATTATAACTATATATGAGGTGTAGGGAGGTTATTTGTGCGAATATTGATTAGCAACGATGACGGTATTTTTGCCGATGGAATAATTGCCCTGAGGGAAAGTTTGGAAAGCTGCCGGGAGATAAGGAAAATATATGTTGTGGCGCCGGACAGAGAAAGAAGCGCCATAGGCCATGGCATTACCATGCATAAGCCGCTGAGGGCAAAAGAGGTGCGGTATCCCGGCGAAAAGTCGGTTGGCTGGATGGTGGACGGCACCCCGGCCGACTGCGTCAAACTGGCCCTGGAGGAACTTTTGGGAGAACCACCGGACCTTGTGGTGTCCGGCATAAATCAGGGCGCCAACCTGGGAACCGATGTTTTATACTCCGGTACGGTATCTGCGGCAGTGGAGGCCGTTATCTGCGGATGTCCCGCCATAGCTGTGTCATTTACAGATTTTAAAGACCGCGACTTTACGGTGGCCGCTGATTTTACCGCCAGACTGGTTTCGGTGGTAAAAAAAGAGGGGCTGCCCAGGGGAACACTGTTAAATGTAAACGTTCCCCCCGGAATGCCCGTGGGGATGAAAGTGGTTCGCCTTGGTAATATGAAATATGTAAATATCTTTGACCGGAGGACAGATCCCAGGGGCCGTGTTTACTACTGGATGGCCGGCGAAGTCATGGATCTGGAGGACAATTGCCCCGACACCGATATCGGTTCAAACAAACAGGGATATATAACGGTTACACCGGTTCAGATAGATCTTACCAATAAGTGTGAGCTTGAAAGGATCAGGTCCTGGAGAATTTAAGGTTTATCTTTTCATGATAAACCTCATTTTTTTAACATCCGACTCACTTATGCCTCCTATTATGTATAAGACCAAAAAGAATGAGAAGCTTCCGCCAGCCAGATAAATGAAAAGACCCGGAAATCCCGGCAAAAGGGAAGGGGCCATGACAGTCTTTAGCTGCAGCATAACCAGAGCGGCGGATATTGAGGCTAAAACAGGCTTAAGCACACAGTAAGCCGGATCTATTCTAAGACCGGTAATTCTTTTTAAATCTCTGTAGTTCAAAAGTGACATCAATACATAGGTGCATCCCATGGAAAGGGCGGTGCCCAGTATACCGAAGCCAGGTATCGAGGTGAGATAATAGATGCCCAGTATTTTGAGCACCGATGCCTTTAACAGGTTTTTAAAAGGTATGCCGGCCCTTCCCAGACCTTGCAGTATTCCTGTGGTGGTTTGCTGCAGGTAAAGGAAAGGTCCGCTCAGGGCCAGCATCAGCAGCGCATCCCCGGCAGAACGGTATCCGAAAAGAATCTGGCACAGTTCATGGGGTAAAACAAGGAAGACAGCTGCCACCAGGGAGCCCACCACTATTGTTATGCGAATAGCCTCCTCAATTCGGCTTCTGACCAGAGGTATCCTGCCCTGGGCTGCGGCATCGCTTACGGCAGGAATCAGGGCGGTGGCCAGGGCAATGGTAATTACCCCGGGGGTGAAAAAAAGAGCTTCGGCGATTCCCACGAACTGCCCGTAAGTGGCTGTGGAATCACTCATTGACATCCCTGCAAACTGCAGTCTGCGGGGAATGAGCAGGGCGTCAAGGGACATCAGGGCGGTGGACACAAAGCGGGTTAAGGTGACGGGTATACCCAGGTTGAATATTCTTGCCAGCTGCCACGGGGGAGCTTTTACCCCTGGCTGGAAACTGAAGCGGGGACGCCTGGTTAAATAAATGTAAAGCATGAATAAGAAACCAAGCAGTTCACCACAAACCACACCCAGGGAAATACCCACCGCAGCGTATTCAACCCCCCTGGGGAGCAGTATCCAGGCAATGCTTAAGCCGGCGGTAACCCTAACCAGCTGTTCAACCGCCTGGGTTAAGGCAGTGGGTGACATCCTCTGCAGTCCCTGGAAAAAGCCCCTGAAGGCCGAGCAGATGGACACTATTAAAACCCCGGGAATGAGAGTGACAAAGCATAAATAAACACTTGGATTTGGGAAAAGGTACCTGACCAACAGTGGTGAAGCAATAACCAGCAGTATGGTAAACAATAGTGCGCTGACACATATAATGGCCAGGGATACCCTGAAAATACGATAAGCCCCAGGAAGGTTGTTAACCGCCATCTCCTCGGCCACCAGCTTGGAAATGGCCACCGGTATTCCCAGGGAGGCAAGCACCAGCACCATCACATAGATGGGAAAAATCATGCTGAACAGGCCCACGCCTTCTGGCTTGATCAGCCTCATCATAAATATCTGATATATAAAACCCACGGCCCTGTTAAATATACTGGCGGCCAGCAGAACAACAGTGCCGTAAAGGAATGACTGAGCGGACATGTTCTCACCCCTGTGCTATATGTATGTCCGCCGGGTACTGTCTATGAGAAATTCACTGGAAAAAGCTGCTACTTGATTGCTCTATAAAATGGTAAAATAACTAAAGGATATTTGAGGACCAATGTGGAATATTAAAATTCGGTTAAATAAGTTGCCGTATTTTTCCGTTTATGGTTTGCGGTGAATCGGCTCTGTGGGAGCTGTTTTTTATGTTTAGCCGTATTTGAGTATAGAAATACTTTACACAGGTAACATTATTTACAAAGGAGGCAAGGGAATTTGAAAAGTTATCCGAGCGATAAGATCCGGAACATAGGGGTAGTGGCGCATGGTGGCGCCGGAAAGTCATCGCTGGTTGAGGCCATCCTTTTTAACACAGGGGCTGTCAACAGGCTGGGCAGAGTAGAGGACGGGACCACCACCGCCGATTATCATCCCGAGGAAATAAATCGCCAGTTAACCATACACGCCAGCTTGGTTCCCTGTGAGTGGAACAACTCTAAGCTGAATTTGTTGGATACCCCCGGATACTCGGATTTTATAGGTGAAGTAAAGGGAGCAATGAGGGTTGTTGACAGTGCTCTATTTGTTGTTTCGGCTGTTGACGGGGTAGAGGTGCAAACCGAAATCATCTGGGACTTTGCCGATGATAAGGCTATGCCCCGTATGGTGTTTATAAACAAAATGGAACGTGAAAACTCCAATTTTTATAAAGTGCTGGAGGAGCTGAGGGAAACCTTTACGGCTAATTTCGCCCCGGTTCAGCTGCCCATAGGCCAGGCCCTGGATTTTAAAGGTGTGGTTGACCTGCTGGGACAGAAGGCCTATACCTTCAAAGACGGTAAGGCCCAGGAAGTTCCCGTTCCGGGCGATATGGCTGATATAATCGCCGAAAACAGGGAAAAGCTGGTGGAGGCCGCCCTGGAAGGCGATGATGATCTGATGATGAAATATCTTGAGGGTGAAGAGATCACCCCTGATGAGATTAATACCGGGCTGGCCGCAGGGGTTAAAGCCGGGAAGGTGGTACCGGTTCTTTGCGGATCGGCCACAAAGAATATGGCCGTTACAAACCTGATGGACTTCATGGCAGGATATCTGCCGGCCCCCGAGGTTGAAGCCGGCAAGCCCTTCTCGGGACTGGTGTTTAAAACCCTGGCCGACCCCTATGTGGGCAAGATGAACTTTATTCGTGTATATACCGGTAAGTTAAAGGGCGACATGGTGGTACTGAACTCCAATAAGGAGAAGAATGAAAAAATAGGGCAGGTGCTGTTTATCCGGGGCAAGACCACGGCCCCGGCCCAGGAAGTTTTGGCCGGAGACCTGGCAGTGCTGGTTAAGCTCCAGGATACAGACACCGGAGAAACACTTTGCGACAAGGATAACCCTGTGGTGATGGAGGGCATAGACTTCCCCGTTCCCACCCTTTCAGTGGCCATAACCCCCAAGAGTAAAGGGGACGAGGACAAGCTGGGCAGCGCCATGAGCAAGCTCCTGGAAGAGGATAAGACGGTTACGATAAAGAAAAATGTTGAAACCAAGCAAACCCTCGTCACCGGAATGGGTGAAATGCACCTGGATATAATGATGGAGCGCCTGAAGAGGCGCTACGGTGTGGATATAATCACCGACTCGCCCAGAGTTCCTTACAGGGAAACCATACGCGCCGAGGTCAAAGTGGAAGGAAAGCACAAGAAGCAGACGGGCGGACACGGCCAGTACGGACATGTGTGGTTAAAGATGGAACCCCTGCTGGACGGTGATTTCCTGTTTGAAGAAGAAGTTTTCGGGGGATCTGTGCCCCGAAACTATTTCCCGGCGGTGGAAAAGGGCGTCCGCGAGGCCATGGCCGAAGGCGTGCTGGCCGGCTACCCGGTAACCGGAATAAAGACTGTTCTGGTGGACGGATCATACCACCCCGTGGACTCATCGGAACTGGCCTTTAAACTGGCCACTATCATTGCCTTTAAAAAGGGAGCCCAGCAGGCCAAACCCGCTCTTCTGGAGCCCATGATGAGTGTTGAGGTCACGGTTCCCGAGAATTTCATGGGAGATGTAATCAGCGATTTCAACACCAAAAGGGGCCGCATACTGGGTATGGAGCCCGGCGGGAAGAATACCAAGGTAAAGGCCCAGGTTCCCCTTTCCGAGATGTATCGCTACGCCATAGATCTGAAATCAATGACCCAGGGCCGGGGATCCTTCTTCATGGAATTCATGGGATACGAGGAAGTGCCGGGCAGACTGGCCGAAGATGTTATCAAAAAGGCCAAGGCTGCGGCAGAAGCGGAAAAATAGATTTCGAAGGCATAAAAAAAGAGCCTCCGGTGGGGGCTCTTTTTTTATGCCTTCGAAATAGAACACAGAACACAGAACTCAGAATAGTATATTTTTAAGGTGAATGATTTATATATATGTTATTAAGATCAGGAAAGGATGGAGGTTAGCTTGATATATTTTGATAATGCCGCCACAACCTGGCCCAAGCCGCCGGATGTTTTGGACGCCATGAGCTATTGTATAAAAGAAGTGGGGGCTAACCCGGGCAGGGCCGGTCACAAAATGTCCATCAGGGCCAATGAGATGGTTGACAATACCAGGAAAAAGCTGGCAGGCCTTTTTAATATTGATGCGGCCCAGTATGAAAGAATCGTTTTTACCTTGAATGCCACCGGGGCATTGAACCTAGCCGTTAAGGGGCTTTTAAAGGGCGGAGATCATGTCGTCACCAGTTCCATGGAGCATAACTCCGTTGGCCGCCCGCTTAACATACTGGAGAAGAAAGGCGTGCAGGTTACCCGGGTGCAGTGCAGTCAAGACGGAAACCTTGATCCCGGGGATATAAAGAAAGCCATCAGGCCCAACACCAGGCTCGTTGCCATAACCCATGCCTCAAACGTTACTGGAACAGTTATGCCCATTGAAGAAATAGGGAAGATTACCAGGGGGGCCGGTATAGCCTTTCTGGTTGATGCCGCCCAAACCGCCGGTGTATTGGATATAGACGTTAAAAAGATGAATATTGACCTGCTGGCCTTCCCGGGTCATAAAAGCCTGCTGGGGCCCACAGGCACCGGAGGTCTTTATATCGGCGACGGCATTGTTCTGGAAACACTGCTGGAAGGGGGTACCGGCAGTCAGTCGGAACTTCCCGGAATGCCGGAAACCCTTCCCGAAAGATATGAGGCGGGGACACTGAATACCGCCGGTATTTTCGGTCTGGGGGCGGGCATTGATTTTATAGTGGAAAAAGGTATAAAGACAATAAGAGACCATGAACTTAATCTAACCAAAAAATTTATTGAAGGATCCCCCAAAATACCCGGAATTAAAATTTTTGGTTCCTTAAACACCGAGTCCAGGGCACCGGTGGTCTCTTTTCTGATTAACGGAAGGAAAACAGCGGAAATAGGCGGTATTCTTGATAAGAATTATGATATTGCCTGCCGGGCCGGGCTGCACTGCTCTCCGGACGCTCACCGCACCCTGGGAACCCTTGAACAGAAATTGGTAAGGTTTAGTTTCTCCTTCTTTAATACTGAAAGTGAAGTTAACGCTGCACTGGGCTACCTGGAGGAGATTGTAACCAAAAATATTACCCTGCCCGGGGGCGAGGGGGGTTGTGGTTGCTAATAGCCGCCCTGCAGGGTGGCTGGGAATCCAGAATTCAGAATCCAGAATCCAAAATAGTGTGAGCTGCTTTAGTGAACCACAAGGGAAATGTATACCCGGCCATAATAACTTCACGCATCTCACTTCTAAAATTAAACAGGTGACGGTTCGATTCTAACCGTCACCTGTTTTCGGGTTATAGCTTAAGTTACCCGGTACTAAGTACAACAAAGGCAGAAGCCCAATCGAAGTCTTGCTTCTGTCAGGCGGTTGGGGTATGGTATAATTAATGGAAATATATAACGGTTTGGTGAATGAAATGAAAACATCTGATTTTGAGCCGGTGCTGGCAGGATATTTTGAAAAAAAAACTGAAGTAATAGCGGCCTACCTATTCGGTTCTTATGCCGAGGGTGTGGCCAGACCGGATAGTGATGTGGATATTGCTGTTATTATCGAACCCCTGCCGGCAGATACTTTAAAATACCGCCTGGAGGTGATGGAGGATACCCGAAGGCTGGTAAAGATCAAAACCGAAATTGTAATTCTTAATGAATCCCCGAGGCTATTGCAGTTTCAGGTCATTCAAAAAGGCAGGGTGATATACGAAAGAAGCGCAGACCAAAGGGCCCTTTTTGAAATGGACACAGCCGGCAGGTATTACGATTATAAAAGGTATTTCGACTTTCACGCCAGGCATCTGGCCGAAAGGATAAAGGAGGGCGGACTGGGTGTTAGACAATAGCGTAATCCTGGCCCGTCTGGCGAGGCTTGATGAGTATGTATACAGGCTAAAAAGATTTGAATACATTGGTAAAAGGGGATGGTTAACCTTAGAAATATACTGGTACATGATTATGCGGAAATAGATGCAAAAAGAGTTCACGGTATACTGACAAAGAGGTTGAAGGATTTTAGCCTTTTTTCGTCTGCGGTGGTTAATTTTCTGGAAAAAAACTAAATGTCGGTTAAGGGGCCCGATCACAAAAATCGATCGGGCCCCTGTTTTGTCTGCCATAGCTTCAGTCTTTAATCAGTCCTTACACTGGAACTTATCCATTCAACTATTTTTTCAATTGTGGTTCCCGGGGTGAATACCTCCCTGGCCCAACCGTTCTGTTTTAACATGTCTATATCATAGTCGGGCACAGTGCCTCCACCCATTACTATTATGTCTTCGGCGCCGTTTTCCCTGAGAAGTTCACATATCCTGGGGAAAATGGTCATGTGGGCGCCTGAAAGTATACTGAGGCCCACCACGTCCACATCTTCCTGAATGGCGGCTTCAACGATCTGTTCCGGGGTCTGGTGAAGCCCGGTGTAAACCACTTCCATACCTGCGTCCCGCAAACCCCTGGCGATAACCCTGGCGCCCCTGTCATGGCCGTCAAGGCCGGGCTTTGCAACCAATACGCGAATTTTCCTGGCCATTAGTCCCACCTCGTCGCTAAAAATGTATTGTTTAAAATATAGGCTTTTCCTTGTATTCTCCGAATACCTCCCGGAAAACCCGGATAATTTCACCCTCCGTGGCATATGCCCTGACACTTTCAAGTATAAAGGGTATTAAATTTTGGGTTCCGTAAGCCGCCTTCCTTAGCTCGTCCAGTGCGTCACCCACCCTTATATTATCCCGTTCTCTCCGGAGTTTCCGCAGTCTTTCCGCCTGTTCCTTCTCAATCTGGGGGTCAATTTTCAGTATGTCCATATCCATTTGTTCATCCTGGTTGAGGAATTCATTCACTCCCACCATAATTATTCTTTTCTTATCAACATCCCGTTGGAATTGATAAGCCGCATCGGCTATTTCCTGCTGGAAGAAGTTCTGGTCGATGGCGGACAGTACACCGCCCCGCCTTTCAATTTCCTCGAAATATTTTTCCGCTTCTTCCTCCATTTTGTTGGTGAGGGCCTCAACAAAATATGAACCTGCCAGGGGATCAATGACGTTGGCCACCCCGGTTTCGCATGCCAGTATCTGCTGGGTCCGCAGTGCGATCTGAACGGACTTTTCAGTGGGCAGCGCCAGGACCTCATCCATGGAGTTGGTGTGCAGGGACTGGGTGCCTCCCAGCACGGCCGACAGGGCCTCGTAAGCCGTGCGCACGATATTGATTTCAGGCTGCTGGGCGGTGAGGCTGCAGCCGGCAGTCTGGGTATGGAAGCGCAGCATCCAGGACTTTGGACTCTTTGCCCCGTACTTTACCTTCATGCGTTTGGCCCAGATCCGCCTTGCCGCCCTGTACTTGGCTATCTCCTCAAAGAAATCAATGTGGGCGTTGAAAAAGAATGACAGCCTGGGGGCGAAATCGTCAACATTAAGCCCGGCGGCAATGCCCGCCTCAACATAGGCAAAACCGTCGGCCAGGGTAAAGGCCAGTTCCTGGGCCGCGGTGGAACCGGCTTCCCTTATATGGTAGCCGCTTATACTAACGGTATTCCACTTGGGAACGTGATCCGTTGAGTACGCAAATATATCGGTGATCAGTCTCATGGAAGGATGGGGAGGGAATATCCATGATTTTTGGGCTATATATTCCTTTAAAATGTCGTTCTGTATTGTGCCGGTAAGTTTTTCAGATGGTACACCCTGTTTTTCACCGGTGGCTATATACATGCACCACAGTATAGAGGCCGGGGCGTTAATAGTCATGGAGGTGCTGACCCTGTCCAGGGGTATGCCGCTAAAAAGAGTTTCCATGTCCTGAAGAGAGTCAATGGCCACTCCCACGCGTCCCACCTCACCGTAAGCCCGGGGGTGGTCGCTGTCATAGCCCATAATGGTGGGCATGTCGAAGGCAACGCTCAACCCGGTCTGGCCCTTGGCGAGCAGGTACTTGTATCTTTCATTGGATTCCTTTGCCGTGGCAAAGCCGGCGAACTGCCGCATGGTCCAGAGCCTGCCCCGGTACATATTTGCCTGGACACCCCGGGTAAAAGGATACTGGCCCGGCATTCCCAGATCCCTTTGATAATCCAGATCCCCAACATCCAGTGGCGTGTACAGGTCATTTACCGGCAGTGAGGAAACCGTTTCAAATTTAAAATCACGGTCCTGCATTTTTCTTCTTGAATCATTCCAGGCATCTTTGGCCCTGGTGATTTCATCCAATTTGTGGGTCATATTGTCATGCTCCTTCCCGGAAGCTAATTAATTTTTCTACATGATCCGTCATATTCTCATCCCTTAGAACTCTATTCCTTCACGGGCCTCCACACCCTGGTAAAAGGGGTGTTTGACCAGATTTATCTCGGTAACCAGATCGGCCGCCTCAATTACTTTTTCATGGGCATTCCTTCCGGTAAGCACCAGTTCAACATGGGGGGGCCTGATACTAATCAATTCCATAACCTGATCCAGTTTAATCAGATTGTAGTCCAGGGCCACGTTTATTTCGTCCAGAATGACAAGGTGGTAACCGCCTCCGGACAGCACTGCCCTGGCCCGATCAATACCCTTTTGGGCCATCCCGATATCCTCGGAAGAAGGGTTTTCCTTATCCACAAAGGTTTCCAGTCCAAACTGCTCGATGGTCATGTTGGGCAGGTATTTTTCCGCAGTTATCAGTTCACCATAATTGGTCCAGCCCTTCATGAACTGGATCATCATGACCTTATGCCCGTGACCCGTTGCTCTCATGGCAAGGCCCAGCGAGGCCGTGGTTTTACCCTTGCCATTTCCGGTATATACCTGCAGGCATCCTCTTCTTATCTGGTCCATGTAAACCCTCCCTTTAAAAATTGAGCTTATTCTTTACTTAAATTTTTAGCTATAACCAGCCGCTGTATCTGGTTGGTTCCTTCGTATATCTGGGTTATCTTGGCATCCCGCATCATTCTTTCCACCGGGTATTCATTGCAGTAACCGTATCCGCCCAGTATCTGCACAGCGTTAGTGGTCACCGTCATGGCGGTGTCGGTGGCGAACATCTTGGCCATTGATGCTTCCTTGGAAAGGGGCAGCCCCATATCTTTCAGCCGGGCCGCCCGGTATACCAGCATCCTGGCGGCGTCAATCCGGGTGGCCATGTCGGCCAGCATAAATCCAACAGCCTGCTGTTCGATGATGGGTTTGCCGAACTGCACCCTTTGCTTTGCGTATTCAAGGGCCACGTCGAAGGCGCCCTGGGCTATTCCGAGGCCCTGGGCAGCTATACCTATTCGTCCCCCGTCCAGCAGGGCCATGGCCACCCTGAACCCGTCCCCCTCAACTCCCAGCAGGTTTTCCCGGGGCACCATGGCGTTGTCAAAGATCAGTTCGGCAGTATGGTCCCCATGCAGTCCCATCTTTTCTTCCATCTTTCCGATGGAGAATCCGGGGGTATCCTTATCCACTATAAGGCAGCTAATGCCCCGGTAACCTTTACTGCCGGGTACGGTGCGCACGAAAGTGACGTAAACTCCCGCCGCTCCTCCGTTGCTTATAAAAATTTTACTGCCGTTAACGATGTAGTGATTTCCCTCAAGCCTTGCGGTGGTTGAGATGCTTGCCGAGTCGGACCCGGCGCCGGGTTCGGTCAGGGCGAAGGCTCCGATCATTTCACCCGAGGCCAGTTTGGGGACATACCTCTTTTTTTGTTCCTCCGTCCCGAAAAGAAATACTGGCATTGTTCCCACCGAGGTGTGAACGGCCAGTATGACGCCTGTGGAACCGCAGGCCCTCGATATCTCCTCTATTGTAATGATGTATGACAGAAAGTCGCACCCGGCCCCGCCCCACTCCTCGGGTATGGGTACTCCCATAAGCCCCAGTTCTGACATTTTCCGGATGTTTTCCCAGGGATATTCATGGGTTCTGTCATAGTGGGCGGCCCGTGGGGCGATTTCATTTTGCGCCAGCCGGCGTACCATGTCCCGCATCATTTTTTGTTCCTCAGTCAGGTGAAGAGGCATAATTTCACTCCTTATGTGGTATTTCTAAAAAGAACTCAGAATCATCTCCTGACCTGTATTAATTGATGTGCTAACAGTTGTTTCAGTAATTATTATAAATACTTCGCAATATTCATGCCACATTGTATTTAGATGGTCCGGCATGGATTCAGTGGGTTTCAGGGCTTTTAATTTAAGTTAAGAATAGTTAACACTAAAATAACCGTATATATTTATTTACACATATAGAAGGGGCAGCCGCCCAGGACGCAATTTAAAAAAAGGCTGCCTTGGCAGCCTAATTTCAATCTTTGACTTTTTTCTTCCAAACAATGTAGGTAACCAGGCCGAGCCCGAAAAACCATCCTGCAAACATTGTCCAGACCAGTATTTCACCCCACGGCCTGCCTCTCTTTCTGGTATCTGCCAGCACCCACAGGGCGGACAGTATCATAATGACGATAATAACAAAATATACAATTTGGGCCAGCAGCAAACGGTCCAACTTTATAATCTCCTTAACCCCGGATTCTATTGATAAGATGGCTCAAAAAGAACGGGAAAATTCATGATCAGAGTACATCCCATCTCTGGCAGCGGGCTCCCCACCTGCCAATTACCCTGTCCTCTTCATATATTTCGGCTATTTCACAATTGTTTGGACATCCGCCGCATTCAAAGCTGCCTGTCCGATATGGAAGACCGGCGATTTTAAACCCCTTGAAAAGGGTTTGGCCGGTTTTTTCCACTTCTTCCCTGGCCAGCTGCGCAGCTCCAATGGCGCCCATCACACCAAAATGCCGGGGTATTATAATGGGAAGTCCCAAGGCCCTTTCAAAGGCCGCCTTTATTCCGGCGTTTGCCGCCACGCCTCCCTGAAATACCACAGGAGAAAGTATTTCCTTGCCCTTCCCCACATTGTTCAAATAATTTCTTACCAGGGCCTCACAGAGCCCGTTGATTATATCAGTCAGTTTGTGGCCCATCTGCTGCTTGTGAATCATGTCTGACTCGGCAAAAACGGTACACCTGCCGGCGATCCGAACAGGAGCGGAGGAACTGAGGGCCAGCTCTCCGAAATCGGCAATGGGTATATTCAGCCTGGAGGCCTGTTGGTCCAGGAATGACCCGGTGCCGGCCGCACAAACGGTATTCATGGCAAAGTCTGTGACAATGCCATTGCGCATAATTATGATTTTGGAATCCTGCCCTCCGATTTCAAGCACGGTTTGCACATCGGGCACGTATATTGAGGCGGCCACCGCATGGGCGGTAATTTCATTTTTAATAACGTCCGCCCCTATCATTACTCCGGCCAGATATCTGCCGCTTCCGGTGGAGCCGCACCCGCAGATTTCGACCTCGGCAGGGAGTAGGCCGGCTATTTCGGTAAGGCCTGCAAGAATAGCTTCCAGGGGCCTGCCCCTGGTTCTTATGTAAAGGTCTGCCAGGATCTCACCGGCATGGCTCAACACAGCTATGTTTGTGCTTACAGAACCCACGTCAATTCCCATATATGCTTTCATTTCAGTCCCTTTCCTTTCCGGACAGCACCAAGGTAATACTATCTGTTTTAACTAACCGACAATTATCCTGTTATCTGAAACAGGAGCATTTTTCTTGCGGCGGATTAAATCCACAAAGGCCTCCAGGCGGGTTGACATTCCCGCTTTACCGGTCTGTTCATCCAGAAAGAAGGTAAGGACTGGTATGTTGTGCTCCCGGCTCACACGGGTAAGTATAGTCCTGGCCACTATTTCGGGTATGCATGTAAAGGGCGCCATCTGGATAACCCCGTCAAATCCGTCTCTGGCATACAATATAGTGTGTCCCACAGATTCCCGCCCGTGCCCTCCTATACAGAGGGGAATGTAGGGCATGGCGGCTTCTTTAACTGAAAGGATCCCGCTGGTTTCCTTCACTGTGTTGTCCCTGGTCCAGCCCGTCAGAAACATGGACCTGTGCACCTCGACTCCCAGATTGCCGAGTGTTTCTTCAATCTCAAGGTTGCTGGCCGGCTCCAGAAGAACATATATTTCACCCACTATGCCCACCCTGAGAACGGCCCTCCGGGTATCGTGGGGAACCAATTTCAAGGTATTCAGGGCCTCTTTGCCGGCCTCATGAATTTCCTTCATTGCATAGGCGCCGTCTATCCACTCCAGTACCTCCCGGTACACCTTGGTGGTGGACCCTTTTTTCAGTTCTCTGGGGCGTAGCGCATGGGTCGTTTTTTCCAGGTCATCCAGGTATTTGAGCTTTTCCCAGCCTCTTTTTACGCACTCCCAGATGGCCAGGTAAGAAAGCCGGCTGGAATTAACCCTTTTGACCTTTCTCAGGAAATCAATGGGGTGACTTTTAGGCGCCTCAAAAACAATTATGTCAACGGGGAAACCGATGCTGTTCAGTATTTTTTTGTGCAGCTGTCCGTAAAGACCAGCCCGGCACGGTCCCGAACCTCCGCTGGTGATGATTAATTCGGCCCCGGACATACAGGTTTCCACGTAGGTTCCGGTCAGAATCTTCAGGGGCAGGCAGGCGAATTCCGGGGAGTAACGGACTCCAAAATCCAGGGTTTTTTTATTGGGTCTGGGGGGAATAATCACCTCATTACCCAGGTCGTTCATAAGCATTCTGAAAGCTCGGTATGATTCTCCCATCCGGGGAAATGTCACCTTGGGCATGAATTATTCTTTACCTCCTTTCTCCTTTTCACCATGTCAACGAAAGCTTCAAGCCTCGTCGATATGCCGGCGTCTCCGGTATGCTCGTCAATGGTGACGCTCATAAAAGGAATTTCAGGGTAGTCCCGGGAGGAAATTTCCATAAACTTATCAACCATGGAATCCGGTCCGCACCCAAAGGCTGTAAGGTGTATAATTCCGTCAACGCCGCCCTCTTTAAAAAGGTAATAGGCGGCATTTAAGGCAAGGTCGCTGAAGGTCCAGAACATATTCTTGTCCAGAATGTTGGCCCGGGATATTTTCCTGGGGGACAGGTTTTCTATAGTAATGACCCTTATGCCCATTTTCTTTAGCTTTTTCACCAGCCCCACGCTGATGAACTGGTCGTGAACCTCATAAGGGTAACCCAGCACAGCAAAGGTCAAATCGCCATTATAATCGACGGGGTCGGCTATATTCTCCTTTCCCGATAAGACGGCCATGGCCTCTGGAGGGTGCAGCCCGGACCTCATAAGGGACTGAAAACGCCTGGCAACCATATATGCCTTAAGATAGGCCATAAATATCCTGCCTTTTCCCAGACCAAATATCCTTCCTATTTTTAGGTAGGATTTCCAGAGGGAGGCAAAGCCTTGCCTGGAGTCCATCTGGACATCAATTATGGGGGGCATACCTGTCAGTCCGTGGCGGATCATATCGGGAAGGCCCAAAAATTTGGGGCAGTATATGGTTTTACGGTTCAGGCATACGATACGGGGTATGAAAAGATAGTCCGCGCTGTCCTTTAGTGATATAACGTGCCCGAAGAAAAGCTTTATGGGAACACATGCGTCAGCCAGGGCTTCCCTGACTCCCTGGTCAAGGAGACCCTTGGTTGTCTGCCCGGAAGTAACAACCTCCACGCCCAGCTCGGAAAAGAATGTTTGCCACATGGGAAAGTGAACATAATAAAAAAGTGAACTGGGAATTCCTACTCGGGCTGCCAAACCATACAACCCCCTTGAGAAAACATATTTTGTCTGATGAATAATATACCGGCTTATACGGCAACATAATTAATTCTATAGCCGCATATAAAATCCTCCATAATAATACATATATGCCAAAACAAATGAGCCATGAATCATTATCTGAAGCGTATGACTTTGTGGGATAAGACAGAGAAGGAGAAAAAAACATTCTGTCGTAAATAAATAGTATATTAGTAAAAATTTCCGGAGGTTAGAATGTCTTTAATCAATTTGAATCCAGCCCATGACAAAGCCCTTGAGGAATTTGCCGCACTGGCGCCGGAAGAGGCGGCCAGGAAGGCGGCGGTGGAATACAATCCTGACGCTGGAATCTTTACCGTTCCATTCCTTTATGTCAGATACCGGGTCAGTTTTCCGGATGGGAAGATTTCCGCTGAAGAGGGAGATCAGGAAGTTTCTTTAACCGACAGGGTATGTATACTTCATTACCTTACCCATGCCAGTGACTGCCTGCCGACTGGAAGGAATATCACTTTTAAGGATCTTCCCAATGGCTCCATATATGTGGGGCCCTTTAACAACAGGGCTGTGAGGCCCCTGGTGTCAATATTCGGCAGCCAGCCCGAGATGCTTTTGAAGGCTGCTGAGAAACTGGGGGGTAACAGGGTGGAAGGTATTGGTGATTGGGCGGTGACAGTGGAGGTGTTCCCTAAAGTTCCCATAACATTTGTCATTTGGGAGGGTGACGATGAATTTCCTCCCAGTGGAAACATACTCTATGACTCATCTGCGCCCCTTCACCTGGAAACAGAGGACTATGCTCTTTTACCCGGGCTTGCCATATTTCGGATGAAAAAGCTGGCCATTAGATAAGGAAGGGGAGAACGAAATGGATTTCACGGAAAAAAAGGTTTCTTCGGAGACAGTTTATAAAGGAAAAATTTTAAACCTCAGGGTAGATGACGTTGAGCTTCCCAACGGTAAAATAACCAAAAGGGAAGTGGTGGAGCATGCAGGAGCAGTGGCGGTGGTCCCGCTTGATGAAAAAAATGAATTGCTGTTGGTGAGGCAGTACAGATATCCGGTGGGCAAAATGTTATTGGAGGTTCCGGCCGGAAAGCTTGAAAAGGGGGAGGACCCAGAGGCCTGCGCTGTACGGGAACTGGCCGAGGAAACAGGCTGCCGGGCAAAGGATATGAAATTGCTGTTCAGCTTTTACTCCACCCCAGGATTCTCAAATGAAAAAATGTATGTTTATCTGGCCAGAGGCCTTACATACCTGGGTGAACATCCTGACGAGGATGAGTTTATTGAAGCCAGCCCGGTTCCGTTGCAGGCCGCACTGGATCTGATTGACAGGGGAGAGATTTGTGACGCCAAGTCCATCATTGGGATACTGGCTGTCAAGAGGGAAATGGATAAGTAAAAGCCGCCCTGTTGGGAGACAGGAGACAGAATGGTCATGACAGTTTGCGTATATAGCGACCCTCAAGCGACATGCAGTGAGGGGGAGTGATTTGAGTCCGTGCGGAATGTACCGGAGGCTGCTACTGTCTCTTAACGACCGAGCCTACGGAATGCCGAGCCGGCTGCAGGACGCAGCCGGAAGCCGGAATCGACGCAAGGACGCGGCGTTGGAGGCGGTCGGCATTACGTTGGCGACCGAGTTTAGAGACAGTTGCAGCAGGAGGTTATGCAGGCCGGACTCAAATCGCTCCACCTACCAGTTAGCGACCATATAGCGGCCCTCAAGCGACATACATTGAGGGGAGGGGTTTTCTGTCAATAAATAAAAAGCCGTCCTGTTGGGCGGCTTTAATTCAGAATACACACACATGGATAATTCTTATCAGGAATTCCGTCCATATTCTGGATTATGGATTCTGGATTCTAGCGGGAAAGCATTACATTTTTCATAGTTACTGCATATTATTAATAAATTCGGAAACAACAATACTGCCCCGATGAACCCTGGCCATCCCCGGACCGGCAAGGTCAGAGGGAATGCCGTCAGCTGCAATGGAGCCTATGCGCAGTATTATGGGCATAAGCCTCAGGGCAAAGACCTCGGACATAATATTTCCGTTTATCCCAGCGTGAACAATTCCTTTACAGGCGCCCATGACATAAATGCTGCCCCCGGAGATTACTTCGGCCCCCGGGTTTACATCACCCATAACCATAACATTATGTCTTGATGAAATTATTTGCCCCGATCTGATGGTCCTTTTTAGCAGCAGGGTCACTTCGCCATTGGATTGTGGCTGTTGCCTTATGGGAATAACCGGGGTGGGTTTCCTCCTTGCCGGTGCGGGTTCATTCTTTCCGGGAGCAGGCGGCCATGATACTTCTCCGGAGGGGATTAGTCCGTACTGCAGGCATATTCTTTCCAATTCGTCGATAAAACTGTTGTCGGCGTCACTTCGGGAATTGAAAACGCTAAATCTGGCCCCCTTAAAAAATCCCTGGGAGGTTTCCATTTTCAGTTTGAGATCGTTCTTGATTTCGTCGATATCCATATCGGGGTTAAAAATTATCACCAGCCCGTTTTTAGTTCCTTTAATGCTGACAGATTCCCCGGACATAGCGATCACCGCTTTTCGAAAAAATATAATAGCTTTTATTCGATTAAATCAATCAAAATCCTTTTTTCTTTCACTTCATTCGAATATATACGTCTGTATAAAAAGAACACCTTTGCGGAAAGCTCAATTTCAGAAGGGAAAAAACAGATGGAATGCCAACCGGCTTTCCGGCAAACGGTAATTATCAGAAAAACTGTGAAAACAGTGGAAACGGGGGATTTGTGTTGCCGGAATGGAGGAAGGATCCTATACTGGAAAGATGGGTTGTAATAGCTGCCGAGAGGGGAAAAAGACCAAGCGATTTCAAAGTGCCCAGGGAAGATAGAAAAGGACACGAATGCCCTCTATGCGAACATCGCGAGGCGGAAACCCCGGCGGAAGTTTTAGCCTACCGGGAAAAGGAATCTGAAAGTAACCGTCCCGGGTGGTGGGTGAGGGTTGTTTCCAATAAATTTCCTGCCTTGCATATAGAAGGCCGTTCAGATGTCGGAAAGCAGGGCGTCTATCAGTTGATGGACGGGGTGGGAGCCCACGAGGTGGTCATAGAAACCCCGGACCACAGAAAATCCCTGGAGAGTTTAAATGAATACCAGGTCGGGGAGGTTATCCGGGCGTGGAGAGACAGGTCATTGGATCTGAGGCGTGACACAAGGTTTAAATACATTCAGGTGTTTAAAAATTACGGAAATGCCGCAGGCGCCTCTCTGGAGCATCCTCACTCACAAATTATAGCAACCCCCATGGTGCCCGCTTATATAATGGAAAAGATGGGAGGGTTTACTGAATACGCTCGGAAAACAGGCAGTTGTATACTGTGTGGTATTATTCAGCAAGAGCTCCGGGATTCTAAAAGGGTTGTCATAGAAGGTAAGAATTTTGTCTCACTGACTCCCTTTGCATCCAGGTTTCCTTTTGAAACATGGATACTGCCCAGGGAACATCAGGCGGATTACGGCCATATAAGGGAGGAACAGGTGGGTGATCTGGCTTTTGTGCTGCGATCAACACTTAAAAAAACATCTGCTGCATTAGGTCAGCCACCTTATAACATGGTGCTGGTTACTGCTCCGGTAAACCTTGCTTCCGGGGAACTGGTCCATTTCCACTGGCATATCGAAATCATGCCCCGACTTACGACCGCCGCAGGTTTTGAACTGGGCACGGGTTTTTACATAAACCCCACCCCGCCGGAGGTGGCTGCGTCTGAGTTGAGGGGAACAGTCATTTTGTGCGAAGAAGCATTTAATAATAATATTGAGGTGGTGGAGAAGTATGTTTGACCGGCCCCTTAAGATATTGCTGTTGTCAGCTGAAGTCGTGCCCTTTGCAAAGACGGGGGGGTTGGCCGATGTGGCAGGTTCCCTCCCCAAGGCCCTGGCAACGGTTGGAAATGACAATATGGGCAATGACGTGAGGGTGGCAATGCCGCACTATAAAGGAGTGGAGGGAGGAAAATACCTTGTTGATTTTCCCGTGCATTTCGGAAACAGGGTGGAATCTGCCATAATCAGGGAGGCTTCCATCGAGGCCCAGTATAACGGGGAGCATAAAACAGTCCCGGTCTATATGGTTGACAACCACCACTACTTTTACAGGGACGGCATGTATATGTTTCCCGACGAGGCAGAGAGGTTTGCCTTTTTCTGCAGGGCCGTTCTGGAGATGCTTCCCCGTCTCAACTGGCAGCCGGATGTTATACACTGTAATGACTGGCAGAGCGGTCCCGTACCGTTTTTCCTCAAAAATATATACTGCAAGGATCCCTTTTACGGAAAAATATCAACGGTATTTACCATACACAACCTGCAATACCAGGGTAATTACCCCAAAGATACCCTGGGGGTACTGGGAGTGGGGGAAGAGTACTTCATTCCGGAAAGACTGGAGTTTTTCGGAACGGTCAGCTTCATGAAAATGGGGATTGTCTATGCCGACATAATAAACACCGTCAGCCGTACATATGCCTCGGAAATACAGAGGCCTGACCTGGGCGAGAGGATGGACGGACTTCTTCGCAAGCGTTCACACGATTTGTACGGAATAGTGAACGGAATTAACTACCATGAATTCAATCCCAGGACTGATCACCGCATTCACCGCAATTATGACCGTGACAGTATAGAAAACAAAAAAGAAAACAAGTATGCTCTGCAGAAAGAGATTGGGCTCCCCGCCAAGGATGTGCCAACCGTAGGGCTGGTCTCCAGACTGGTGGATCAAAAGGGGTTTGATCTGATATCGGAAATTGCAGATGAGCTTATGCGCCTGGATATTCAAATTGTTCTACTGGGAACCGGCGACCCCTTTTACGAAAAAATGTTTTCACAGCTAAAGGATAAGTATCCTCAGAAAGTAGCCGCTCATATAGGGTATAACACCATACTGGCCCAAAGAATTTATGCCGGCGCAGATATGTTTTTAATGCCCTCAAGATTCGAGCCCTGCGGACTGGGCCAGCTTATTGCCATGAGGTATGGAACCATCCCCATAGTAAGGGCCACCGGCGGGCTGGCGGACACTGTTCATGACTATAACCCGGTGACGGGATCAGGCAACGGTTTTGTTTTCTCGGAATACAACGGCAGGGCGCTTTATCATGCCATCGCCAGAGCCCTTAAGGTATACCGCGATGATCCCGGCCAGTGGACACGGCTGGTAAAAAACGCCATGGATCTTGATTTTTCCTGGGCAAAGTCCGGTGTTGAATACCTGCAGCTTTTCCAGGAGGCAATCAGCAGACGCCTGGAAAAGGCCAGAACCGCCTGACAAAACGGAATCTCCTTAATTTATTGTCGCCTGGTTCAGAGAATGTAAAGAATAATGGACAGGGACGGGGGAAGTGTAAGAGAATCGGGGAGCCGGCCGAGTATTGGTCGGCTTATTTGTTTATAGGGCATTTTATTTTCTGAAAAAAAAGGAGGCGACATATATCACGAAAAAAAGGAAAATGCAATGCAGAAGTATAATATTAAGCTATTAGAATACCGGTACAGCTTTTGGGCCGGCACTGAAAAGACTGTTCTGGTGTGGTACAATATTTGCATATTGCTGTATGCGGACCGGGTGAATTGCTTTGTAATTAACCAAAGGGTATCAGGAGTAATGAGGAGGAGTTTCTGTGATTTTCAAGCTTAGTGAAGAGAAGGAACTCTTGAGGAAAACTGTGCGTGATTTCGCAGAGTCAGAGATAGCTCCAAAGGCTGCAGAGATGGATGAAAAAGAAGAATATGATATGTCTTTGTGGAGCAAAATGGCGGAAATGGGTCTGACAGGCATACCATACCCTGACGACTATGAAGGGGCGGGTATGGACAGCCTCAGCTATGCCATCGCTGTGGAGGAAATCAGCCGGGTATGCGCATCCAGCGGTGTGTTGATCTCGGCGCATACATCACTGTGCTCATGGCCCATATATGCGTTCGGCACTTTAGAGCAGAAGAAGAAATTTCTTGCGCCTCTTTGCAGTGGAGAGAAAATAGGAGCAATGGGACTGACTGAGTCCTCAGCCGGTTCCGATGCCGGATCTTTAAAAACCACTGCGGCAAAAGAGGAGAATGAATATGTTTTAAACGGCGCCAAGATATTCATAACCAATGGATTCATGGCCGAAATAAACGTAATTTTCGCATGTACCGATAAAAGCAAGGGCGCCAAAGGCATTTCCGCTTTTATAGTGGAAAAGGGCACCCCCGGGTTTAGTTTTGGCAAAAAAGAACATAAGCTGGGCATCAGGGCATCTTCAACCTACGAACTGGTATTTGAAAACTGCCGCATACCTGCGGAGAATTTACTGGGTGATGAAGGCCAGGGTTTTAAGATAGTTATGATGACCCTGGACGGAGGACGCATTGGAATCGCTTCCCAGGCCCTTGGCATAGCCCAGGGCGCATATGAGCAGGCGTTAAATTACAGTAAAATAAGGGAGCAGTTTGGAAAGCCCATTTCTGCTAACCAGGGTCTGCAGTGGATGCTGGCCGACATGGCCACACAGATAGAAGCCGCCCGGCTGCTGATATATCAGGCTGCATATCTGAAAGACACAAAACAGCCTTATTCAAAACAGGCCGCCATGGCCAAGCTGTTTGCATCAGAGACTGCAATGGCGGTAACAACCAAGGCGGTGCAGGTGTTTGGAGGTTACGGCTATACCAGGGAGTACCCGGTGGAAAGAATGATGCGTGATGCGAAAATTACAGAAATATACGAAGGAACCAGTGAGGTTATGCGTATGGTTATTGCGGCAAACATACTGAAGTGAAAATGTCGGAGATCATCAATTATTTGGCAACCTATGTTGCCGAAGGTAAAAATATATTCAGTTAGTAAAGTAGTTTACAAAGGAGGAGGAGCAGTATGAAAATCGTTGTTTGCATGAAGCAAACCTTTGACACCGAGGCCAAGATAGCCATTGACGCCAATGGCAATATCAACAAGTCGGGTGTCAGCCTGATCATGAATCCCTACGATGAATTTGCCGTGGAGGAAGCCCTGAGGATTAAGGAGAAATCCGGCGGAGACGTCACCGTGGTTTCCGTGGGCGGGCCGGAAGTTCAGGACGCCCTGCGCCAGGCTCTGGCCATGGGCGCAGACAAGGCGGTAATGGTTGATCCCGGTATGGAGGAAGTTGATGAATTTACCACCGCTTCCATTCTTGCCAAGGCTATTTCAGGGATGGAATACGATATTATACTGGGTGGCATGAGGGCTATTGATGACGGTTCTGCCCAGGTGGCCGGCCGTGTCGCCGAAATTCTGGGTGTGCCGGTGGTTAACATGGTTGTGAAACTGGAGATTGCCGATGGTAAGGCAGTGGCCACCAACGAAATAGAAGGCGGGAGCCAGACTGTTGAAGTGGCCCTGCCGGCGGTATTTACCGCTCAAAAGGGACTGAACGAGCCCCGCTACCCCTCGATGAAGGGTATCATGCAGGCCAAGAAGAAGCCCATGGAGAAAAAAGTTCTGGGTGATCTGGGTCTGGATGCCGGACAGGTTGCCGCTAAGGTTAAAGCAGTAAGTTACTTCCTGCCCTCAGCAAGGGCTGCCGGAAAGATTGTGCCCGGCGAGCCGGCGGATGCAGCCCGCGACCTTGTCAAGGCTCTGCGGGAAGAGGCAAAAATTATTTAATTTAATAACTGTAGATAGGAGGGTTAAGGAATATGGCAAAAGGAATTTGGGTTTACGCAGAACAGCGTGACGGAAAAATTAAAAAAGTAACCTATGAACTCCTCAGCGCCGGTCGTAAGGTGGCTGACAGCCTGGGTGAAGAACTCTGCGCGGTGCTGCCGGGCAAGGGTGTTGCCGGATTGGCCGCCGCCCTTGGAGAATATGGGGCAGATAAAGTGTTTGTGCTGGAAAGCGATGCCCTTGAAAATTACACCACAGATGGCTATGCCAATGCCGTTGCCGATCTGGCAAAACAGAACAGCCCCACCGCCATTCTTCTGGGATGCACTGTTACCGGCCGTGACCTGGCCGCCCAGGTTGCCCAGAAATTGGGCACAGGCCTTATGACCGACTGTGTTGAAATGGCCCTGGAAGACGGGCAACTGGTATTCACCCGGCCAATTTATGCGGGAAAAGCCTTTGTCAAGGCCTCCTGCCCTGAGGCCCGCCCGGTAATGGCTACCATACGTCCCAATGTGCTGGCCATAGAGGGCGCTCAGCCCGGACGCAGCGCCGAGGTTGTCAGCGCCGCCGCCAGTGCGGGGGATATCCGCCAGGCTGTAAAAGATATTGTGCTGCAAATCAGCAGCAGGCCGGAACTCACCGAGGCCGATATAATTGTTTCTGGCGGTCGCGGCATGAAAGGTCCGGAAAACTTCAGTCTGTTGGAGGAACTGGCCGATGTAATAGGCGCGGCAGTGGGGGCCTCCAGGGCTGCGGTGGACGCCGGCTGGAAAGCGCACAGCTTCCAGGTTGGACAAACCGGAAAAACCGTGTCTCCGGTTATGTATATTGCCTGCGGAATATCAGGTGCCATCCAGCACTTGGCAGGAATGAGTTCTTCAAAATGCATTGTGGCTGTAAACAAGGATCCCGAGGCCAACATCTTCAAGGTTGCGGATTACGGAATAGTGGGAGATCTGTTCGAGGTGGTCCCCCTGTTGAAAGAAGAATTTAAGAAAATTATGGCGTAAATAGTAAGGCGGCCCTTTCTTCAACGGGGAGGGTTGCCGTTTCAATTTTGCCAATAATTAAGCTGATGCAAAAATGCATGGTGCCTTGCAAAACTGCATTGTGACTGTTGGATAGCGGGCGGATTACTGGATGAGGAGGATTATTAATGTCCGATCTTATGATTTTTGATGAGGTACGGGACGTCATTGTGGCCAGCGGCGGCGAAGAAATACAGATGTGCATGCAGTGCGGACTTTGTTCGGGTTCCTGCCCGTGGGGCAGGATGGAGGAAAAATCCGAGTTCAATATCCGGGCTATGTTTCACATGGGCAGACTGGGGTATGACGGATACGAATCGGACGATGTTCTGTTTGCCTGCACCACCTGTAACCAGTGCGCTGTGAAATGCCCCAGGGGTATAAAAATACCCAATGTGGTAAGGTCAATTCGCAGCGTTATAGCCGAGACAGGGGGAATACCCAAAAACCTGAAAGCAGTGCTGGGAAGCATTAACAGCCAGGGAAATCCCTGGTCCCAGGAGAAAGATGAGAGGGTAGCTTGGACAAAGGGGTGTGATGTTCCCCAGTTTACACCGGAGACTGAATACCTGCTGTATGTTTGCTGTACCTCGGCCTATGATGGCAGAAGCCAGAAGGTTGCCAGGGCCATTGCGGATTTATTGAAGGCTGCGGGGGTAAGCTTCGGTATTATAGGAAATGAGGAAAAATGCTGCGGTGAGTCGGTGCGTAAAATAGGCGCCGAGGAAGAGTTTGGAAAGCTGGCCGAATACAATATCAATCTTTTTAATAACAAGGGTGTCAAAAAGATAATTACGACCTCTCCTCATTGCCTGTATACCTTTAAGAATGAATATCCCGAGTTGGGTGCGGAATTTGAGGTCATTCATTATACCGAGCTGCTGCAGAACCTGATGGCCGGGGGAAAATTAAAAATTTCAAAGCCAATGCCCAGGAAAGTAATCTATCATGAACCCTGTTACCTTGGTAGACACAGCCGTGTTTTCGATGCTCCCAGGGAATTGATCAATGCTGTGCCAGAAATTGACGCATTAGAATTTGAAGGCAACAAGGATTACAGTTTGTGCTGCAGCGGCGGGGGCGCCAGGATATGGATGGAAACCAAGGCGGGCCAGCGCTTTTCGGACGTGAAGGTAAAAGAGGCCTCCCAGGCCGGGGCCGAGGTAATTGCCACCGCCTGTCCATACTGTATAGTAATGCTGGAAGACAGTCTGAAAAACCAGAATAAAGATGAAGAAATGTCGGTAAAGGATATCAGTGAAATACTGAAAGAAAGTCTGTAAATAGGACGTTACAGTTTGCCACAGGCCACTGACAATATTGTGGCATGTTTTTTGCGGTGGTATAACGGGATGAATATTACTGAACTCAAGCCAAGTTAAAAAAATGTATGGGTCCAGAGCTATAAAAATATTTTATAAATATTTGGTATAGCCCTGGGCTTGTTTATATTTAAATAAATCCTAAATGTCTATGAAGGGAAGAGTGTAATGAGAGAAGCGGTAATCGTCAGCTCTGTAAGGACTGCCGTGGGGAAATTCGGCGGCGCACTGAATGGAACTCCGGCAGTGGAATTGGGCGCCCTGACCATCAAGGAGGCCATTACCAGAGCTGGTATCGATGGCGGTCTGGTGGACGAGGTAATAATGGGAAATGTTCTGCAGGCCGGACTGGGTCAGAACCCGGCCAGACAGGCCGCCGTAAAAGCCGGATTACCCCAGGAAGTCCCTGCCTGGACCCTGAACCTGGTATGCGGTTCCGGACTCAAAACAGTGGGACTGGCCGCCCAGCAAATCTGGTCCGGAGATGCCGACATAGTGGTTGCCGGCGGGATGGAAAACATGTCCATAGCCCCGTATGTTCTTGACAAGGCCCGATGGGGAATGAGGATGGGTGACGGTAAAATTGTTGACGCCATGATTAAGGACGGGCTGTGGTGCGCTTTTAACGATATACATATGGGCATCACCGCAGAAAATGTAGCAGAACAACACGGCATCAGCAGGGAGGACCAGGACCGTTTTTCGGTCTCCAGCCAGGAAAAGGCCGTCGCCGCCATTGATTCCGGAAGGTTTAAGGATGAGATAGTGCCGGTGTTAATTTCCCAGAAGAAAGGCGACCCTGTGGTGTTTGACACAGATGAGTTTCCCCGCCGGGGAACCACCTTCGAGTCACTTTCAAAACTACCTCCGGCCTTCAAAAAAGGTGGAACGGTAACTGCCGGGAATGCTTCAGGGATTAACGACGGGGCGGCGGCCTTTGTGGTTATGTCGGCGGATAAGGCCAGGGAACTGGGGTTAAAGCCTTTGTTTGTGGTCAGGTCCACCGCCACCGCCGGGCTGGACCCTGCATATATGGGACTGGGTCCCATTCCATCCAGCCGGAAGGCGCTGAAGAAGGCCGGGCTTACCGTTTCCGACATTGATTTGTTCGAGGCCAATGAGGCCTTTGCGGCCCAGGCCTGCGCCGTTGTCAAAGAGTTGGAGCTGCCTGTGGAAAAGGTTAATGTCAATGGGGGAGCCGTGGCCATCGGGCATCCCATCGGCGCCAGCGGAGCAAGGATACTGGTTACACTGCTCGGTGAAATGAAAAAACGGGGAAGTGTTTATGGGCTGGCCACCCTCTGCATAGGCGGAGGTCAGGGAACGGCAATGGTGGTTGAAAACATTAAATAATTAAAGGGAGTGTAAGCTATGGAAATCAAAAAAATAATGGTTATCGGGGCCGGGCAGATGGGATCGGGAATTGCCCAGGTATCGGCTGTGGCCGGATACAGCGTGGTTCTGAATGATTTAAATGACGGATTTGTCAACAAAGGTCTGGGGATCATCCAAAAGAACCTGGAAAAGGACATGAATAAAGGGAGAATTACCGAGGGGCAAAAGGCTGAAATATTGGCCCGTTTAACTCCTTCAACCTCTCTTTCGGATGCCTCGGACTGCGATTTGGTGATCGAGGCGGCCATAGAGAATATGAGCATAAAGTCAAAGATTTTCGGAGAGCTTGACAGTATTTGCCCGTCCCATTCCATACTGGCCTCCAACACCTCATCTCTTCCCATAACCGAAATAGCGGCCAGCACCAAGAGGCCGGAGAAGGTTATCGGAATGCACTTCATGAACCCGGTGCCGGTAATGAAGCTGGTGGAAGTAATAAGAGGGCTGGCCACTTCCGACGAAACCTACGGGGCCATACGGGAAGCCAGTGAGAAGATGGGCAAGATAGCGGTGGAGGTCAATGACGCCCCCGGATTTGTTTCCAACAGAGTTCTCCTGCCCATGATAAATGAGGCCATTTACTGTGTTTACGAGGGGGTAGCCACTCCCGAAGCGGTGGATCAGGTGATGAAATTGGGTATGAATCACCCCATGGGTCCTCTGGCACTGGCTGATTTAATTGGGCTTGACACCTGCCTTTATATTATGGAGGTGCTGCACAAGGGTCTGGGAGACAGCAAATACAGGCCGTGCCCTCTTTTGCGCAAATATGTGGCGGCGGGCTGGCTGGGCAGAAAAACCGGACGTGGTTTTTATGTGTATTAATATAAAGATATAGGGGGTATCACCGTGGTCTATGAAAATATTCTCCTGGAACGGGAGGAAAACATAGCTGTAATTACCATTAACCGGCCAAAGGTATTAAACGCTTTAAACGCCGAGGTTTTAAAGGAACTTGACGCAATGTTTGATGAATTGGAAAATGATGATCAGGTAAGGGCCGTGATCATTACCGGATCAGGTGACAAAGCTTTTGTGGCCGGGGCTGACATAGCTTTTATGAGTAAGCTTGCTCCCATGGAGGCTGTAAAATTTGCCCGTATCGGACAAAAGGTTTTCAGCAAGATAGAAAACCTCTCCAAACCGGTAATAGCCGCCATTAACGGTTTTGCCCTGGGCGGCGGCAATGAGCTGGCCATGGCCTGTGACATCAGGGTGGCTTCGGAAAAAGCCAGGATAGGACAGCCCGAGGTGCAGTTGGGTCTCATCGCCGGATTTGGCGGAACCCAGAGGCTTACCAGGTTGGTGAATCCCGGCCTGGCAAAGGAAATACTTTATACAGCCGACCAGTATGATGCCCAGTCCGCCTGTAAAATGGGACTTGTTAATCACGTGGTTCCGTCTGAAGAACTGCTGAACTTTTGCAAGGCTATGGCAAAAAGAATTGCCTCCCGGGGGCCGGTGGCCGTAAAGCTGACCAAGGAAGCCATCAACACAGGGCTGGAAATGGATCTGGAAAAGTCCTTTGCCGTCGAGGCCGACCTGTTCGGGCTGGTATTTACCACCGAGGACCGTAAGGAAGGTATGGGAGCCTTCCTTGAAAAGAGAAAGCCGTCTTTTAACAACAAATAGTATTTCTTTAGAGGGGCAGGCGCAAAGAGACCTGCCCCTTATAGCAGTCAGCCATCAGCCATCAGTTCTCAGCTCTCAACTCTCAGCTATGAGAACTCAGAACTCAGAATAATCAGCAGTAATATCAGCTTCCATCCTCCTCGGTGGCCGCTTTTTTGCGGCACGGATGGCTGACTGCTGACTACTGAAAGCTGATTGCTAGCCGCCCATTATGGGTTAATAGACGGGGCATAATAGTATCAGGTGATAATTATGCAATCAAAAAATGGTAACTGCAGACACTGCAAGCAGCCAGTTGTCGGAGGGGCTGAATCTTTAAATCCGGGACATCCTGTCTGCCACCGGTGCCATATAAAACTGTTAAGTCACGGTTACAAGAAGGGGAGGCATTCTTAAGGAGTGGTAAAAAGTCTGGATTCCTTTCGGAGCTAAGATGTGTTATTTTGAAATATAAAAAAGACGGTGGAATGTGATGAATACCTATATTGTTACGGCGGCTGTAATAACTGACCAGGACCGGGTGCTGATTACCCAGAGAAAGAAAAATTCAAATCAGGGGCTTAAATGGGAGTTTCCGGGTGGTAAAATGGAGGAGGGGGAAGATCCAGAGGGCTGTTTGATAAGAGAGATTAAAGAAGAGCTTGATATCGACATTGCGGTACAGGACATATTCAAGGTTGTCATGCACAGGTACGGGGACAGAAATATACTTTTACTGGCTTACCTTTGCAGTCATGCCGGGGGTGATCCGGCGCCCCTGGAATGTAACAATATTGCCTGGGTTCCGGTAAAAAGGCTGATGGACTTTGATCTGGCGGCGGCCGATGTGCCTGTTGCTGCAAAATTGCAGGAGGTAAGCGATAATGCAAAAGGAACTTAAGGTGAGCCCTACATTTGATCAGTTTAAACAATTTCTAAGGGAAGCTGTCATAGAGGTAACCGGGACTGATGTGAAGGATAACGGCAGGTGGCTGGAAATAGGGGATGAGGAAAAAAGGGCGGACATATTGCAGGTGTTGAAAGGCTCACTGGATAGGGAGTACGGAGTGGAACTGCTGTTGCCGGCCAATATTGAGATGGCGGACACATTTTTTGAAAGTGTGGCTACGCAGCTCCACCATGTATTCAACACAACGTACCTAATGGAGAGAATTAATCACAAAATAATGAAACGCAGATACACGTGCTGAGATAAGGGTGTTATTGTTTTTTTATTTTTCAACAATCGTCGTTGTTTATCATATCAGACACCAGCTTCAAGGTGCTGACTGTATGGGTGATAAGAAGCTCATAGAGGAGAAGAGGCATAACTTCCTGCAGTGAAGGACCCAACTCTCCCGCAGAAACTTTTTTTTGAACAGCTTCCCCCGCTCTGTTAAGGGAGGTATTGACCAGATTGCATATCTGGTCTTGATTGTTTTTAACAAAGTTGTCCACATCAATTCTGGTTTTCATTTTTAACCCCGCTTTTTTTCAGAATGCGGTTATTCTATTGCTGCATTGACGAAAGCCTTCCGGTCAGGGCAAGGGTGGCCAGAACGTACATGGCGTGGGACCAGTTCAGGGGCAGAACCCAGGCTGGGCCGCCGTTATGGCGGTGTACCTGTTCAGGCAAAAGACCTGCCTGGGAAGCGTTGGCCTGGGCCCAGTGTATGTATTCCGCAGCTTTTTCTTTCCGGCCCCGAAGGGAGTGATATATAGACATCCAGAGGGATGTCAGAACCCATGGGTTGCCCCCCGCATAGCAGTCTCCCTGATAGCGGTGAATTCCCCCCACCTGACTGTTGAACAGATTTTTTTCAATGCTTTCCGCCGTGGACTGCATACGTTCGTCTGCTGCCGGCAAAACTCCAAAGGGAAAACATAGTCCCAGAAGGGCAGTGTCAAGCCTTTTGTCCATAGACAGAGCATTGTAGCTGCACTGTGCGCCGGGCAGCGGCAACTGGCATACCCCCTGGCCGCATTCCTGCGCCCTGTGGTATTCTCCCCCGGATACCCTCCGGTTGGCCGACCTGGTAAAGCTGCCCAGATCACCGGCCCACTGGTGCAATAGAATGCTCTCCTTCAGTGATTCGGCGGCTTCATTCCAAAGATTTTGCGACGGGCAGTCTCCCATGGCGGCAGCCAATCCGGCCGCACCTTTCAGTCCCCCGTACACGGCGGCCGATGAGTAAGTGCTCTGGGCAAATTCATCTTCCCAGAGATCCATGGTGGGTATTTGCAGGCCGTTATCCAGCCTGTTTTTCACCAGGTAACCGGCCCCGGAATACACCGAGGGCCAGATATAGTTCAGAAATTTACTGTCACCGGTAAGGGTGTAATGGTGGTGGTAACCCCATAAAACGGCTCCGGCCTGATCGATTTGTTCTCCCCAGCTGGATGCCCGGTCTCCGTTCATAAAGTAGCGCTGGTGCCAGTTACCCTCCGGCTTTTGAACTCTGGCTGCGTACCGGTAAAACATACCGGCTTCATCATGGTGTCCGGCCTCATCCAGGGCCAGCGCTACGAACATGCCGTCCCTGGGCCAGCAGTATCCGTATCCTCCTGATCCAATATAATGGGAGTCAAATTCAGGGGCAGCCACCGATGCGCCGCCAGATCGGTCCGACATGATTTTCATGGCCAGCAGGGAGCGATTGTACAGGGGAGTGTCGGCATTTTCACCCTCCCGCCGGGAAAGCCATTTTTTCCAGTATTGTGATGTTGTTTCCAGATGACTTTCATTTTTCAAAACAGGAAGGTTCAGAAGTTCAGTGAGGGAATTCTCATCATTGGCAACCGCTATGGCAAGGGTGATGGAGACTTGTTCACCCGGATTAAAAGAGCCCAGACTCCACCCCATGGACCCGGCGCCGGATTTTATGTTGTCCGGACCCCCCCAGAATTCCCCGCGGCAGGCGCTTTCAAAAGGATCGGAAGGGGAGTTCCTTCGTCCGCAGTGATAGCCATAGGGTGTTTTACCCGGGCATTTGACACCAATAAAAACGCTGCGCCTGTACTGAATCAGTGCCTGCTGGGCGGGGAGGTAGTACATGCCGTCCTGGATGTTTGATTCTTCTATGCTGAAAGAGCAGTAGGCTATAAGATTAATGTCGCGGGGGGAAGCCCCGTTGTTAATTACCTGGTATGTTCTTACCAGGACATCATTTTCCGGCAAAACAAGGTCCGTCTGGTGTGTCCCGGTATTATTCCGGTGGTCTTCGATGGATGTGACCACTGTGTTGGTATCTTCTAAATAATGCTGCCGGCTTTGCATAGAGCTATCGTCCAGCCAGTGAACCGGACCTCCGTCATACTGTATACCTATTTTCAGTATCCCCATATGCTGTCCCCAGTCAATATTGGGCCAGAATAATCTGTGGAGGGTTCCATTTTCTCTTATACTGCAAAGCATTTTCCCATTTCCCACAATTCCACCGGGCATAATGGGGTCTATAAAATCATCCAATTTGTCTTAAACCTCCATGGAAGATTTAGTCGCCGCCATATTGTTCCTGATAATAACATTATATTAGAACAGAGGACTGTTGACAAAGCATCCGGGTGGAAATATTTTGTTTAGTGCAGCAGTTTGCTTATTCTCTTTCCCCTTGGAATGTAGCTTGTATGGAGAATTTCCTTTGCTCTTTCACTGAGCGGTTCTCCCAGAAAGTCTTTGTAGAGCTGTTTCACGGCAGGGTTTTCGTGGGACCGCCTGAATTTTTTGTCGGCGTCTATTCGGTAGAGGGCCTGGGTGCGCTTTGTTTTGGCCTCTGCCGCAGCTTCTTTTTTGCTTACAGTTCCCTGTATTGGCTGTCCACCGCCACCTACGCATCCTCCCGGGCAGGCCATTATCTCCACAAAGTCATAATGCTCCCCGGACTTTATTTTTTCCATCAGCTTCCGGGCGTTTCTGGTTCCGTGAGCCACCGCAATTCTGACCGGGCGGCCTTTTATTTGCACCTTTGATTCCTTTATTCCCTTTAAGCCCCTGATCTCTTTAAACTCTATAACAGTGTTGTCCTGACCCCCGGTCAGGGACAGGGCGGTTCTGACGGCGGCCTCGGTAACGCCCCCGGTGGCGGCGAAAATTGCTCCGGCCCCGGTGGATAGTCCCAGGGGCTTATCAAATTCTTCATCGGGGAGCTGGTCAAAACGTATTCCGGCCGACCTCAGCATTCTGGCCAACTCCCTGGTGGTCAACACATAGTCAACATCACGGCTTCCCCTGGTCACCAGTTCCTGCCGGGCGGCCTCAAATTTCTTGGCGGTGCAGGGCATGATGCCTGCCACCACCATTTTTCGGGGGTCTATATTTTCCTTTTCGGCCAGGTATGTTTTAATCAGTGCTCCGAACATTTCCATGGGGGATTTACAGGTGCTGAGATTGTCGAGGAACTGGGGGTAGAAATGTTCACAGAATTTAACCCATCCTGGGCTGCAGGAGGAAATAAGGGGAAGTTTGCCATGTCCCTCCAGCCGTTCGAGAAGCTCATGGGCCTCTTCCACGATGGTCAGGTCTGCCGCAAATTCCGTTGAAAATACCTTGTCAAATCCAATTCTACGCAATGCGGCGGCCAGTTTGCCGGTTACCGCCGTTCCCGGCGCTATTCCAAAGGACTCACCTATGGATACCTGGATGGCCGGTGCGGCCTGTGCGATGACCACTTTTTCAGGGTCTTCAATGGCCCGCCAGACTTCATCAATATATTCCCTTTCGGTAAGGGATCCGGTGGGACAGGCCATCAGGCACTGACCGCAGCTTATGCAGTCAACCTCTCCCAGATCTTTCATGAATGCCGGGGCGATAACCGTTTCATAGCCCCGGTTTTTGGCGGTGTAAACATTGACACCCTGTACTTCCCTGCATACCGACTCACACCGGCGGCATTTAATGCATTTGTTGTAATCCCGGACAATAAACGGGTTTTTTCGTGAAATGGGGTAATTGTGGGTTTCCCCTTTTACCCTCAGTTTTCTTATGCCCATTTCGTCGGCCAGACGCTGCAGTTCACAGTTTAGGGTTCTTGCGCAGTTTGTACAGTCGCGGTCATGCTCCGAAAGCATAAGCTCTACAACCCTTTTACGGGCCCGCCTGGCTCTGGGTGAATTGGTATATATCTTCAATCCCTCTGACACCGGGTAAACGCATGAAGCCTGCAGGCTCCTCCGGCCTCCCGAGTCAACCTCCACCAGGCAGACCCGGCACACACCGGCCTCGTTGATACCCCTCAGGTAGCAGAGGCTGGGAACCTCAACGCCTATGGACTTGGCGGCCTCCAGAAGATTGCCGCCCTTATCGGCCACGACCTCCCGATCGTCGATCCATAACTTGACTTTTTCTTCGGCGGGAATATTATTTATATGAGGGTCATCACCGATGCCGGTATCCATGGTGGTTTTTTCCACCGGTACACCTCCCAGTGCAATTATGTTTTTTTAAAGAATTTAAACAACTGTTTTCGGGTATGGGTTATGTTTTTATTCTTTATCAGCGGTTTAATATTTATCATACTTTTTTGTTAAACATTAAAAGCCACCCAGCTGGGTGGCTTTTGGACTTTCTGGGTTTATATCCTGTTTTCCTGCCCGCAGTTGGAGCAGCGGTAGGCGCCAAAGTTTTTAATAACCCGGGTCCTATTGCCGCAATCCGGACATTTATAATTGGTTACCTCCAGAAAAGGTCTGCTGCAAAAAAGGGCAAAAATGAAAAGACCGCCAGCTGTTCCTCCCACAAAGGCTGGGAGTCCCGCAGCCAATCCAACAGCCCCGGCAACTATGACAATGCATACAAAAATAAGTGCCCTGACCAGAACGATCATCATCTCAAGTCCGGGATTCTTGATTTCACCGGGATGATAATGATACACTTTAAAACCCCTCCCCAAAATCATGTTTCTAATATACATTATAAGATACTTTATTCGGGGAAATCAGCTTGGATTCCTTCAAATCAGAGAGGCGTTATGGTGTTTTTGATGCGCATTATTTTAATTCTACCAACGTCTATATTTCCCAGGCTTTTTACAGCCGCCCGGATGGCCGGCAGGTCATCCGGAAGAGTCATGGGTGTCATAGCCCATTGTTTGTGGTGGTCAGAAGGATATTAGTGTCCTTTATAGAATAAATGCTAAAACAACAGTTAGATATCCTCACCAGGGAGATGGACTCATTCAGGGCAAGGCTGAATAAGGACGACCAGCTTGAGATATGCTGATTTTTAAAATTGTGGTAATTCCGGAGGGTTTTGGTGAAAAGACAGGAGAGAAAACTGGAGCATTTGAAGTATACCCTGAAAATTGAAGAAAGCCCTGTGGAAAGCGGTTTTAGCGATATAAGTCTGGTGCACCAGTCTGTTTCAGGAATCAGACCATCGGAGGTCGATCTATCCGTTGAGTTTATGGGAAAGAGGCTGGAAGCTCCATTGATGATTAACGCCATCACCGGGGGGCACCCGGACACTCTCAGAATTAACAGGGATCTGGCCATTGTGGCAAGGAAAACCGGTGTGGCAATGGCTGTGGGCTCTCAAAAGGCAGCCCTGGAGGATGCTTCGGTGGTGCGGACCTACACCGTTGCCAGGGAAGAAAACCCGGATGGCGTTTTGCTGGCCAATCTCAGCGCCACCTGCACACCGGAGGAAGCATGTCGATCGGTGGAAATGATCCGGGCCGACGCAATACAGGTTCATTTCAATGTTCCCCAGGAACTGGTTATGGATGAGGGTGACCCGGATTTTGAAATGGTCTTGCCCAGGTTAAAAAAAATGGTTGAAACTGTTCATTTTCCTATTGTGGCCAAAGAAGTGGGCTTTGGTATGTCCAGGGAAACCATACTTAAACTCTACCAGTGTGGAATAAGGACAATGGATATAGGGGGACGGGGAGGAACCAATTTCATTTCCATAGAAAACGCCCGAAAAGGCATTAAGAATAACGAGCTTGAGAAATGGGGCATTCCCACTTCGGTTTGTCTTTTTGAGGGACTTGAGCTGGGGCTGGGTATAGACATCATCGCCTCCGGCGGGTTGAGGACATCTCTGGATATGGCAAAGTCGCTGGCTGCCGGGGCTAAAATGGTGACCATGGCCAGGCCCTTTCTGGAGATATTGACCCGGGGTTCGGCGGAAATGCTGGTGGGTTATATCGAAAATCTTAAAAAGGGGCTGTCCTGGTACATGGTCATGACCGGAGCCCGAAGCATCCCGGAAATGACAGGCATCCCCCTGGTGATAACCGGTAAAACGGCGGAGTGGCTGTTAAGAAGAGGTGTGGATATAAACGCCTGCGCCAGGCGATAAAGCTGTAAGTTTGGACAGTTTCTTGATGATTTTAAAGCGGCAGGCAATAAATCAAAAAGATACTACATGGTAAAAGATAAACCGGTATTTACTGGAGACCAGCCCCATTTCAAAGCATTGGTGGCCTCTATGGTGCACAAGCTTTGTAACGATAACCAGGTAACAACACCAAAAGGGGTGTTTGATGCTGAGTTTTATCTGGAGGAAGCATACTTTTCAGGAAATATAGAAGGAAAGGGCAGAATACGCCTGTTGGTTGAGAGTCCTCCCGAGTTTAAGCTGAGAAATGTTTTTGTGTCCTCCAAACCTTCCACAGGAAGATCCGGCGATCTCAGGAGACTCTTCTTATCAACTAACCAGCCGCCGGCCTCATATACAAATGAGGGGGCCCCGGCATAGTTGACCGGCGCATTTAAGACCTCTGCGATCACATCAGCGATGACTTTTCGGTCTTGTCCAGTGACTCTTTGTTCAAATTTCATTTTTTACACCTGCCTTTCGAAGTACATTCATCACTTAGCGCTTCACCCTTCTTTAAACTTGCTATTTATATTCTGCTAGAATTATTGTATAATAATTGCAGGATAATTTAATTGGAGGCTTCCATTATGATTATTAAGTCCTCAACAACGCTTCGTAACGACTATAACGTTATTGCACAACTTGCCCATGAAAAAGCGGAACCGATATACATCACTCGAAACGGTGAAGGCGATCTTGTGGTTATGAGTATAGAGGCCTTCGAACGCAGAGAGGCTATGCTTGACCTGCGTGAAAAACTCCTGCTCGCAGAACAACAGCGTCTTGCCGGAGAACCCACCATTCCACTTAGTAAAGCGCATAAAAGGCTGAAGGAGAAAATCAATGGAAAGGTTTGACGTAGAGTTACTCCCCGCAGCCTATTCAGACTTAGACGAAATATTCGAGTATATAATGGCGGATAATCCGCAAGCGGCTGCTGATATGCTAGGAGGCTGTTGAAAAAGTCCATCTGCGGCGTTGCGGCGGCGGCTTCAATGCTCAACGTACAAGGAGTACGCCTCCGCTTGAAGCCTTGCCGCGCCTTGCATCTGGAGCTTTTTGAACAGCCTCCGGTTGTAGTCGAATAAGTACTTTGTTGACCTCTTAATATAGTTTTGCAACACTCTCCTAGAGCATATAATGACCTCTTTAGGCCGGCTGGAGAATTATCCGTATTCAGGCAAACCATTAATTGATCGTTCCTTAAAAGAGTTCAGTTTCCGGATGGTCATAATCGACCCCTATATAGCCTTCTACCGCTTTATTGATAATAAGGTT
>LADN01000086.1 GCA_000961585.1 Peptococcaceae bacterium BRH_c4a
TACTCTATGACGGAGGTGACCACCCCGGCGCCCACGGTACGGCCGCCTTCACGGATGGCGAAGCGCAGTCCCTCTTCAATGGCGATGGGGGTAATCAGCTTGATAGTGATGCGAATGTTGTCTCCCGGCATGACCATTTCCACTCCCTCCGGAAGCTGGGCAACCCCGGTCACATCGGTGGTCCTGAAGTAAAACTGAGGCCGGTAACCGTTGAAAAACGGTGTGTGCCTTCCGCCCTCTTCCTTGGACAGCACGTAAACCTCGGCGTTAAAGTTGGTATGCGGCTTAATGCTTCCGGGCTTGGCCAGAACCTGGCCCCGCTCTATCTCTTTGCGGTCTACCCCCCGCAGCAGGCAGCCTACGTTATCTCCGGCCTCACCGCGGTCCAGAAGCTTCCTGAACATCTCAACCCCGGTTACCACTGTCTTCCTGGGCTTATCCTGCAGCCCCACGATTTCCACTTCTTCTCCAACCTTAACCACTCCCCGCTCGATCCTGCCGGTGGCCACGGTGCCCCGCCCGGTTATGCTGAACACGTCTTCAACGGGCATCAAAAACGGCTTGTCTCTATCCCTCTCCGGGGTCGGCACATAGCTGTCCACCGCGTCCATCAGCTCCCATATGGACTTGCACCACTGGCATTCTCTCTTGCCGCAGCTGCATTCCAGGGCCTTTAGGGCAGAGCCTGTGATAATGGGCGTGTCGTCTCCGGGAAATTCGTACAGGCCCAATAGCTCCCGCACTTCCATGTCCACCAGTTCCAAAAGCTCGGGGTCATCCACCATGTCCGCCTTGTTCAGGTATACCACGATGTACGGAACTCCCACCTGGCGGGCCAGCAGTATGTGCTCACGGGTCTGGGGCATGGGGCCGTCGGCGGCCGATACCACCAGTATTGCTCCGTCCATTTGGGCTGCGCCGGTAATCATGTTCTTTACATAGTCGGCGTGCCCCGGGCAGTCCACATGGGCGTAGTGCCGGCTTTCGGTTTGATATTCCACGTGGGCGGTGTTGATGGTGATACCCCGCTCGCGCTCTTCAGGGGCGTTGTCGATTTCATCGTATTTCTTTATCGTTGCCCCTCCCACGGTGTGCAGCACCACTGTTATCGCTGCCGTAAGTGTTGTCTTGCCATGGTCGACGTGACCGATGGTTCCGATGTTTACGTGCGGTTTGTTACGCTCAAATTTGGCCTTACCCAAAAATTATTCCCCCTTTTGAAAGCATCCGGAAAAATAATAGACACTATCTAAGTTTTTCCAGATGATTCTGATTTATTCAGGTCTCAAAATTCCAGTAGATATTTCTATATCAAAAAAAAAAATCCTCCCCCCGGGAGAAAATAAATTATGCACTTAACAGTAAAATAACCGCCTTGCCGGCGGTGCCGTCTTGCAGACGGCGGAAGCCAGAATCCAGAAGCCAGAAAAAGCAAGCGTGACCCTCAAGCGACATGCAGTGAGGAGGAGGGGTTTTAGTCCAGGCGGATGCTGGAATAGTCGTCAGTCGTAGGACTTCAGACGTCGGAAAAGTTTTATTTTACCTCTGGTCAAAAGACTTTAAGACCTACGACTGAAGACTGACGACCGACGACTGATACAGCCAGTTCAGCCGGAGGATAAGTAGATCGGACTCAAACCTCTCCACCGGCCACAGAGCGACCACGGAGCGACCCCGGAAAAACTCTGGGCTTTTACATAAAAATGCTTTGGCGCTTTAATACTTTAATATGACATATACTTTCCTAAGCGGTAAAAAAGGCCCCGCCAGGGGGCCTTTTTTGGTTAGTTATATCCGTTTTTTGTCATGTTTTCAAGTTCCCGCAGCTTGTCCCAGGTCATCAGGGGCCTCTCACTGGTATTGGCCATCACCACCTGATAGGTGCTTTTACCACAAGGGATCATTTCCTTAACCAGGTTAAGATTTATTAGAAAACCCTTGTGAGATCTGAAAAACATCTGTTTCTTAAGCTGTTCTTCCAGTGAACCCAAGGTCTCTTCCGTAAGAACCTTGCCGCCGGCGTAGTGCACCGTTGTCCTCCTGTTTTCCCGGGTTATGAAGACAATATCCTTAAGGTCTATCATTAAAAACTTTTCCGCATCCCTGAACAATTTTGACCCCTGCACGGCGGCATTTTTCACCGGCTGTATTTCAACCTTGCGGGCTTCACTGGCCCTTGATCTTTCTATAGCGACTATGCGGTTCATGGTTTGAGTAATCCTCTCAATTTTGAAAGGTTTCACCAGATAGTCAAAGGCATAAATCTCAAAAGCCTTGTCCCTATATTCAGAAAAACCGGTGCAGAAAACTATATATGTCCAGGGATTGATGTCAAATATTTCCTGGGCCAGATCCAGCCCGTTCTTTCCGGGCAGGTCGATATCAACCATGACCACCCGGGGACGCAGCCTTTCATACAATTTCAGAGCCTCATTGCCGTTATCGGCCTCTCCCAGGACCACAATCCCGGGAGAGGCGCCAACGGCGTTCCTGATCACCTGCCTCATGGAAGGATCGTCCTCAGCTATCAGCAACGTCAAGTCCATTCTTTTACCACCATGCTTCTTTTACTCGGCCGGGGGAGCGGGCTGGTAACCTGACAATGAGCTAGCCGGCTTGACGGCGATAGCTGCCACCATCAGCACAACCAGCACCAGGGGGGAGTACATCAGCTTCTTAAGCGCTTTCCGCATGGGTGGGACACCTCCTTTCACCTATTATTCTGGACAGGGCAATATCAAAATTGTCCATCGCCCGGTAGCCCGGCGGGGTAAAGCTTAATGCCTGGGCCGCCGCGCCCAGCAGCCCGGCCGCCGCCGCCGCGATGCCGTGGGGCGCTATATAGTTTATCAGCACCCAGGCCCAGAGGGCCAGGAAAACAAGCGAAAGCCCCTTGAAAATTCCCCTCTCCCCCGGCTTTATCTTTTTTTGGGGCACCTCCCCCGGCGCCCATATCAAAACCATCACCGCCATCACAAGGGCACCGGCGATTATTAACCTCACCACCACCGGCCCGGCAACAAAGGGGGCCGCAAACACCCCAATCACCGCCGACCCCAGGAACACCAGCAGGCTGAACGCCAGGCAGCGCCAGTAGTCCTCGCAGTGGTTCCCCCCGCTCACCAGGCGGAACAAAGAAAATCCCCCCATGGCCGCCAGGGTTTCGGGCAGCACCCCCAAAAGGAACGCCGCAGCCAGCAGTATGGCGATCTTTATGATCTCCCCCAGCAGTACCTCCAGCCCGAACCTGACCCGGTCCACCCTGGCCTTGTCCAGCCCGGTCTCCCGGGCCAGATGATCGGCCATCCTGTTTGCCATGTCGTACATCTTCACCAGTATTACCCCCCGCCGTCACCTCTTAAAGGGGATATTCACCCTGAAGGCTGTTTCACCTCCCTCGGATGAAACCCGTATAACACCCCTGTATCTGTCCGCAATCTCCTTCACTATGGCTAGCCCCAGCCCGTCGTGCCCCTTCTTGGTGGTAAAGTTGGGGCTGAATATTTTACCGGACAGGCTGGCTTCCAGGTGGCCCCGGTTGGCCACCTCCAGTATGTACTCCCCTCTTTCGGCGGTGATCTCCAGCCTCACCAGCCTGTCCCCGCCCTCGTTGGCCCCCACCGCGTCAAAGGCGTTGTCCACCAGATTGCCCAGCAGGGAGCTGGCCTCGTTCCCGTTAAGGGGGAATCCCTCCAGGGAGCAGTCTATACTTATGTCAAACTTTATGTTCCTGGTCTCGGCTATGCCTATCTTGGTGTACAGCAGTGCGCTGACCGCCGGGTTGTCGGTCTTGATCAGCTCCCCGGCACCCGAAACGTAATGGTAGGTTTTCTTTATGTATTCCCGGGCCTCGTTGAAACTCCCGGTTTCCATCAGCCCGTACACCGCCTGGAGCTGGTGGTTGAAGTCGTGGCGCTGCTTCCTTATGGAAAATATAAGCTCCTTCATCCTGTCTATGGTCTCGGCCGCCCTGGCGGCCTCCATTTCCTTCTCTATGGACCTGCGGATTCTCCGCACCGCCCAGAGCGACATGAAGGCCAGCATGATGATAAGGGTGTTGAACAAAATCTTGAATAAACTGGGGTAGTAGCCGCCGTAGTCATTTACCTGGACCGATACATAAGTGAAATTGAGCAGCCATAAAAGCAGCGATGGGAGAAGAATAAACACCACGGCGGGCAGATACTCCTTATACAGCGCACTGCTTCCCGGATCAGGAACCACCTGGTATTTTTCCTTTATGGCCTGCCAGCCGGTGATCCCGGTAAAAGATATGTTAAATTTTTTAAACAGAAAAGCGGCGGCAAACAACACTGCTGTTGTGGGAACGGTAAATAGCAACCTGTTGTACCGGTCATTAACCAGGCTTGACATGGTAAGCCCCGTAACTGCCGTCACCAGTTGGGTAACAGAAACCTCGGCCAGAATAAATACTATGAATACAATTACAATCCCCACCGATGAGGCCCACATTGAAATCCTGGCTGTTAAACAAATCAGGACTATGTATGATAGTATCAAGAATATGGTGTGCATTCCCATCGCTATGGGAAGGGATCTCACTATAAAAGCAACCACCGCCTGGGTTAACGCGATGAGAATAATCTCCGGCAGCCTCGGCTTGCCCCCCATGAAGGTGATGACGAAATAGGATATCACCATGGCTTCCGGAAACGAAACAGTAAACATGAAAAAGACCGACATGTAAGGGTCCATATTACCCCTTCCTCCATATGTATTTGTCTTCCGATTCCTAACTCCTTCCGGGCATGTCTATAAAGTGACTGGGGCTGTCTAAAAAGTGCTGTAGGGCGTCTGAAAAAGTATTGACCACCCACTTTAGTCGAATACATGAGAATAATGTATTTATATTAAACAAAATGCATAGCATTCCTTCTTTATGTTCAATTACGTCAAAATGCAGAAAAATCCGCCCTATTGGGCGGATTTGGAATATTTACAAAGCTGGGAATTTTGTTTCATGTTGTGGAGGTCCAGTGTTCGGAATTTTAAGGCCTGCAAAAAAGTTAAAACCGGCTTACAAGCCGGTTTTTTTTCTGGTAGCGGCGCAGGGACTTGAACCCCGGACACCACGGGTATGAACCGTGTGCTCTGACCAACTGAGCTACGCCGCCATATACAGTCATCGGTATTCAGGCGGCAGTCGTCAGTCTTGTTGACATTGGACTCTTTAGTCTAATGTCTTCTGTTCCGACGTCTGACGTCCGACGTCTGATTTCTGAGTCTGGAGCCACTGACCGGGATTGAACCGGTGACCTCATCCTTACCAAGGATGCGCTCTACCTACTGAGCTACAGCGGCTTGGTTGCGGGGGTAGGATTTGAACCTACGACCTTCGGGTTATGAGCCCGACGAGCTGCCAGCTGCTCCACCCCGCGTCGTTTTTTATTTTCAGGCAATAGGGATAAATACCCTCATGCCGTAAAACCTTTTTTTGGTGGAGGGGGCAGGATTCGAACCTGCGAAGGTGTCACCGGCAGATTTACAGTCTGCTCCCTTTGGCCGCTCGGGAACCCCTCCATATTTAGCTTTCATTCGTTAGGCTGCGGTCACCAGACTCGTTGTGATTTAACCAATGGTCAGCTCTTTTATCCCTACGTCCAACGACTTACGTCTGACGACTTGATTTTGGAGCCGGCGATGGGACTCGAACCCGCAACCTGCTGATTACAAATCAGCTGCTCTGCCAATTGAGCTACGCCGGCGTAATCGGTTCCGGCTGTCGGCTTAATTTCTACCTCAGACGCAAAATCAATGTTAACATAAAAAGTGTCCGGTGTCAACACTCACTAACCTGGTTTTTTGTGGTTAAAAATCCCCCGGCGCCGACCGGGGGAAGTTTTACAACCAGTTAATCCCTATGCTTCCCTTTTTTCCAGATAGCGTTCCAATTTTCTCTTGACCCGCTGCAGAGCGTTGTCAATGGATTTTACATGTCTTTTTAAATCCTCGGCAATCTCCTGGTAGGACTTACCTTCCAGGTAGGACATGAGAACCTTCCATTCCAGGGAACTGAGAATTTCCCCCATTTTTTCCTCAATATCATCAAACTCTTCACGACTTATAATAAGCTCTTCCGGATCGGTAATTCTTGTTCCGGAAATCACGTCCAGCAGCGTACGATCTGAATCCTCGTCATAAATAGGCTTGTTCAGCGACACATAAGAATTGAGGGGAATGTGTTTTTGCCTGGTGGCCGTCTTGATAGCCGTGATGATCTGGCGGGTGATGCACAATTCCGCAAACGCCCTGAAAGAAGATAGCTTGTCCATCCTAAAATCACGGATGGCCTTATACAGCCCGATCATACCCTCCTGGATAATGTCTTCCCGGTCGGCCCCTATCAGGAAATAGGAGCGGGCTTTGGCCCGGACAAAGTTTTTGTACTTATTGATCAGGTATTCCAACGCAATGTCGTCACCCTCCCGGGCATATTCCACGACATCTTCGTCAATCAATAAGTGAAAACCTCCGGAAACCTCTCTCTGGGCATTTAGATTCAACGATATCCCTCCCGCTTGTAAACTTCCGGTGAAAGAACCAACAAATCCGAGCAATCGATACCCTTGAACTCTTTTACAGCAGAAAAATAAAAGCCTTTTCCGCCAATAAGAATTAACGTCCGGACACGGGTGCGCCCAGACAGTTGACTTTTCTAACGGGGCAAGGCATTTTTCTCACTTTCTTCACAAAGTAGCCAAGCCTATTATAACGTACGCCAAAAACACAGTCAAGACATATCACTTCAAACATATCACTTCAAAGGAGAAGGCTAACTTTTTTTTCTCCTCCAGTCCTCCAGGGCCTTTCTCACTCCGTCAACCAACCGGTTTTCAAGACATGCCTCTCCCGGAGGCGTGGACATGCAGCGACTTTGGCTCTCCATCTTCAGCCTGTTTATCCTTTCCGCAAGTTCCTTTGGGGTAAGCCTGTAAGCCCCCAGGCCAAATATCATACTCTGCTCAGCCCAGTCCGAAGTGGACACAAACACTCTTCCCTTGCCGGACAGTTCCCGCACCAGTCTTTCTATCACCGAGTCAGCGGTTTCCCCCTCCTGGGTAAATATAACCTCCACGTTTTTCCCGGCACTTTCCATATGCTCCGGATTATTTTTTACCAGATGAGCGTCGAATACCACCACCACCGACTCCCCGCTTAGAGCCGCATAGTTAACCATTATATCCGCAAGCTTTGCCCTGGCATGCTCCAATCCTGTCTTTCTAAGCTTATCCAGGTCCGGCCAGGCAAAAATGATATTGTAACCGTCTACTATCAGGTACTCCTTCATGCTTTGGTCCTTTGCCGGAGAACCTCATACAGAAGCAGGGCGGCCGCCACCGAAGCATTCAGTGACCCTATCCTGCCCATCATGGGGATCTTAACCATCAAGTCACACCTTTCGCGCACCAGTCTGCCCAGCCCCTTGTCCTCGCCCCCCACAACCAGGGCCAGGGGGCCTGCCAGTTTTGCCTCCCAGTACAGCTCATGGCCTCCCGACTCGGCCCCCACCACCCAAAGCCCCTTTTCTTTCAATATTTCTATAGTTCGCACCATGTTGGTAACCCTGGCCACCGGCACGTACTCCACGGCTCCGGCTGAAACCCTGGCCACCGCGGGAGTAAGGGACACCGACCGGCGTTTGGGAATAACAACTCCGCATACCCCCGCAGCCTCGGCGGTACGGAGAATTGCCCCCAGATTGTGGGGATCATTAATTTCATCCAGCAATAAAATAAAGGGGTTATCCCCCGAATTTTCCAATATGTCTTCCAGCCCGGCGTACTCCCTGGCGGCTATATACGCCATAACGCCCTGATGCCTGGAATTTCCGGACAGGGTGTCCAGCCTGGCCCGATCCACCGCCTGTACCGGCACTCCCCTCTCCTTTGCCAGGGCGATTATCTCCCCCATCCCCCCGGTTTTTTCTCCCTGCACAAAAACGACCTTGTCTACCGGACGGCCGGACTTCAGGGCTTCCCTCACCGGGTTCTTGCCCACCACTATATTATCCGGTTTAACATTTTCAAATTCTTTCATTTCAGCACCATCTCATTTTCCACCAAATAAAAGACCTTTTCCATTATTTCTGTCAGCCTTTCCAGGTTACCCTTCAAGTACAAATAACCCACCAGACATTCCAGCCCGGTGCTGATACGGTAGGAGGCAACGCAGGAGCCCTTGGGAACATGCCCGCTCTTGGCATTCCTGCCGCGCCTGGCAATTCCGGCCTCCTCCTCGGTAAGCATTCCCTGGATGGACCTCATTATTCCGGCCTGGGTATTGGCGCACACATACTTCACGGCCTCGCTGTGTATTTTATCGGTGCGGGCAAACCCCCTGGCCACGATATGGGTCCGCACACTTAATTCGTAAACGGCATCCCCGATGTAGGCCAGCACCAGCGGGGATAGCAGGTGGGGCTGTTCTATTTTTTCACCGGTAACGAAGTTGTTGCTATAAGGCATATTCACACCTATTTCTTCCACCGGACTCCGGATGGAGTATCTTCCAGTATTATCCCCACATCCTTTAAGCCGTTCCTTATGCTGTCGGCTGTGGCCCAGTCCTTCCGCAGCCTTGCTTCCTGGCGTATTCTTATAATAAGGTCCATCAGATCCCCCACCAGTTTGCCTTCACCCTGATCCTGGCCGTCCAGGATTATTTTCCCGGACGCATCGGTCCCGAAAAGACCCAGGATTGAATTAAACACCTCCAAAAGCCCCCTGGCCTTGCTGATAACAGCCGGGCAGACAGCCTCTCCCTGACTTGCTTTGTGCAAGTAAGAATTAATGTCCCCCACGGCGTCAAAAACAATTCCTATGGCCAGCGCTGTGTTCAGGTCGTCATCCAGTGCGCTTTCAAATTCCTGGCGGCGCCTCTCCAAAAGACCGGCCAGAACCTTGTCTTCCCCGTTCATGTCCTGCCTGGCCGAACTGCCTGCCGCCTCATCCATCAGCCGGATGCAGTTTTTGATTCTTTCCAGCCCCCTGCCGGACGCGGCCAGCTTTTCGTCATCAAAATCCAACGGACTGCGGTAATGGGTGGAAAGCAAGAAAAATCTTACTGTCTCCGGGGGGAATTTGTCCAATATCTCCCTCACCAAGAAGAAGTTGCCAAGAGATTTTGACATTTTCTCCTGGTTCACTGTAATAAATCCATTATGCATCCAGTAGCGGGCAAAGGTGTTTCCCGTGACCGCCTCGGACTGGGCTATTTCGTTTTCATGGTGGGGGAATATAAGGTCATAGCCCCCGCCGTGAATGTCAAAATTGTCCCCCAGATACTTCCTGGACATGGCCGAGCACTCAATGTGCCAGCCCGGCCGGCCCGGCCCCCACGGGCTTTCCCAGGCAGGCTCACCCGTCTTGGCGGCTTTCCAGAGGACAAAGTCCATGGGGTGGCGCTTTCTGGGATCGACCTCCACCCTGGCCCCGGCCTGCATATCCTCCGGGGACCTCCCTGACAGTTTGCCGTAGCCGGAAAAAGAGGATATGTCAAAATAAACGTCCCCGTCCACCTCGTAGGCATGGCCCCGCTCCATCAGCAGGCGCACCATTTCCACTATTTCAGTCAAATGCTCCGAAACCCTGGGGTGAACGTCCGCCCTTAAAACATTAAGGGCATCGGCGTCCCGAAAATATTCCTCCACATACTTTCTGGCCAGGAGGATAGGGTCCTCCCTCTCTTCCCGGGCACGGTTGATTATTTTATCGTCAATATCGGTAAAATTTTGTATATAATTGACAGCATAGCCCTTGTAGCGCAAATATCTCCTCAAGGTGTCAAAAACCACCAGCGGCCGAGCGTTACCCAGGTGTATGAAATTGTATGTGGTGGGGCCGCAGACATACATGGATATTTTACCTGCCTGCCGGGGCTCCATTTTTTCCTTCCTGCGGATAAGAGTGTTATATATCTGCATTTTCTCTGTCAAAACCCCCTTCGCACGCTTTTAAAACTGGTTCGGCCGGCTTCACCGCAGCCTTTGCCTCAAGCTCTCTGACCCGCCTCTCCAGGCGTTCTATATTTAAAAGCAGGCAGTTGATCATCTCGGAAACCGGGTCCGGAAGCTGGTCGTGCCTGAGGTCTATGGAGGCTTCTCCCGTTGAATCCACCCTTACCCCGTCCCGGAAAACCACCCTTCCGGGCACTCCCACCACGGTGCTGTTGGGAGGCACTGAATTTAAGACCACCGATCCCGCCCCTATTTTTGAATTGTCCCCCACAGTAAAGGATCCCAGTATCTTAGCCCCGGTGCTTATAACAACACTATTCCCTATGGTGGGATGTCTTTTGCCCTTTTCCTTGCCGGTCCCTCCCAGGGTAACCCCCTGGTATAAAGTAACATTGTTCCCTATCTCGGCGGTCTCTCCGATAACCACTCCGGCGCCGTGATCTATAAAGAAGCCGTCACCTATCCTGGCCCCGGGGTGAATTTCAATGTTGGTAAGAAATCTGGAGATCTGTGAAATAATCCTGGCCGCCAGAAATAATTTCTTACGGTAAAAAAAGTGGGCCACCCGGTGTATTATAAGGGCGTGAAGTCCCGGATAACAAAGTAAAACCTCCAGTACGCTCTTTGCCGCAGGGTCCCGTTCCAACACCGCTTTTATATCTCTTCTAAGCCTGCCAAACAATATTACTCCCCCCAAAATACAGGTTGCATTTAATAATCCAGGAGAAATATAAGGAACGCCTACACATTCTGGATTCTGAATTCTGGCTTCCGGATTCCGACAGAATAAGGTCATCAGTATGAGCTATTTTCAAAGCATTCCCTTTTCGAGCCTTTTAACGGTTTTTTCCAATCCCAGGGCTGCTACAACCTGATGCAGCTCGGGGCCGCGAACCCTGCCGGTAATGGCCACCCGCAACGGCATGAATACCTTTTTACCGTTTAACCCCAGTTCCCTGCCCAGGCCCTTCAGTATATTTTTAACTATTTCCTCGCTTATTTCCGGAGCTTCTTCCAGTTTTTCCCTAAACAGATTCAAAACGGCCGGAACCTGTTCCTGGGCAAGAATGGCTATGGCCTCTTCATTCTCCGGTTCCACGGTATCGGCAAAAAACATTTCCACATAGCCGGTTATCTCGGACAAATTGGAAAGATAGTTTTTCACGGTGGCTACCACCGTTTGCAGCCACCGGTACTGGTCTGCGCTGACGTCCCTGGCGATGTAACCCTTTTGCTCCAGATAGGGAATGGCCATGTCAGTGAGCCTTTCTGTGGGGGCCTGCCTTATATAGTGGCCATTAAGCCAGTTCAGTTTGTCCAGGTCAAATACCGCCGGGTTTTTGGCCACCCGGTCCAATGAAAACTGATCCTTTATCTCATCAAGGGTCATAATCTCCTCTTCCCCCTCCGGGGACCAGCCCAGCAAAGCCAGGAAATTAACCAGAGCTTCGGGCAGATAGCCCATTTCCATATACTGCTGAATGGATGTGGCGCCGTGACGCTTGCTCATCTTGCTCCGGTCCTTGCCCAAAATAAGTGAAACGTGGGCAAATTCCGGAAGCGGCCAATTCAGCGCCCGGTAAATAAGAACCTGTCGGGGTGTATTGGAAAGATGCTCCTCTGCCCTGATTACATGGGTGATATCCATGGACCGGTCATCCACCACCACGGCAAAGTTGTAAGTGGGGATACCGTCGGACTTAACGATTATAAAATCTCCAATGCCGGAGCACTCAAAGGAAACCTCACCCCTGACAAGATCGTTTATTACTACGGCTTTTCCCTCGGGAACCCTGAAACGAATAACCGGTTTTCGCCCCTGGGATTCCAGGCGGGCCCTATCGGCATCGCAAAGGTCACGGCACTTTCCGGTATATCCGGGCAATTCTCCCCCGGCCATGAGCCTTTCTCTTTCCCGGGCCAGCTCCTCCTCGGAACAATAGCACCGGTAAGCAAGTCCTGCCTCCGTCAACTGCCTGGCATACCCTCTATACAGTTCCAGCCGGTCGGTTTGTCTGTATGGGCCGCAGGGGCCTCCCGCCTCCACCCCCTCGTCCCAGTCCAGGCCCAGCCAGCGAAGAGATGATAAAATGTTTTGCTCCGACTCCCGGGAACTTCTTTCAAGATCGGTGTCCTCTATGCGGACAATAAAAGTGCCGCCGTTACGACGGGCAAAAAGCCAGTTAAACAAAGCCGACCTGGCTCCCCCGATATGCAGGGGACCGGTGGGGCTGGGGGCGAATCTCACCCTGACTCCGGACAAATTGAAACCTCCCGACCATCCAACTATTTATTGTTTGACAAAGTTTGACGCCAATAATTATACCACTGTGGCTATTTTATGAGCAACTTATTTCCACCCCGCCCTTTTTGATAACTAACCTTCATGCTCCAATATCAGCGCCACGGCATAGGAGGCAATCCCTTCTCCGGCGCCGGCAAAGCCAAGTCCTTCGGTGGTGGTTGCCTTAATATTCACAAAGGCCGGTTCCATACCCAGGGTAACGGCCACAATGTCTTTCATTCTTTCAATATATCCTGAAAGTCTGGGGGCCTGGGCCACTATGGTGGAATCTATATTGTGGGGGGCATAACCCTGGGCGGAAAGCTTTTCCCGAACCTTTGACAGCAATGAGATACTGGAGGCCCCCTTGCATGAGGGGTCATTATCCGGGAAATGTCTTCCTATATCCCCCAGGCCAGCCGCCCCCAACAGTGCATCCATAATGGCGTGCGCTAAAACATCGGCGTCGGAATGTCCTTCCAGCCCCTTTTCATAAGGCACCTCAACGCCACCCAGTATTAATTTTCTACCGTAAACCAGCCGGTGAACATCGTACCCGAAACCTATTCGCAACTTTACAGCCTCACTTTCTGGAGGAATAAAATGGGAAGGAATGTCACAAATGGCCTCCCTATTCTGGATTCTGGATTCTGGATTCTCACCCTCAACAGTATCCCCGAACTTCAAAAGCGCTTCAGCTACCAGTATGTCTTCCGGAGTTGTAATCTTGATATTGCCGTAGCAGCCCCTAACCAGTTTTACCCGGTGACCGGCGGCCTCCACCAGGGAAGCGTCATCAGTGTGGCAATCTCCCCTATCGGCGGCCAGGCGGTGGGCATCCATCAGAATCCGATATGCAAACCCCTGGGGCGTGTGGGTAAGCCATAGTTTTTTACGGTCCGGTGTTGCGGCCACAAAGCCCTGGTAATCAGACACCTTTACGGTGTCCTTTACCGGAACGGCCAGGGTTGCCGCCCCGAACTCCACGGCAGCCGATATAACATCTTCTGTTTCCTTCCTTGAAACCAGGGGCCTGGCCCCGTCGTGAACCAGCACAATTTCACACTCAAATGGAACTGCCAGCAGCCCGAACAATACGGACTGCTGGCGGTTTAATCCTCCCGGAACCACTGCTGTTATCTTTCTCAAATCCCAACCGGCGGCGGCATCCCTGAACTCCTGAACACTGGACGGAGGAGCCACCAGCACCATCCCCTCCAGTTGAGGCGCCTGTTCCAGGGCGCCAAGAGACCGCTGGAGCACGGGAACGCCGGCCAGGGGATGCAGTTGCTTGTTCGCACCACCCATACGGGAGCTTTGCCCGGCGGCAACCACCACTGCAAATATCCTAGCCAATGGCGTTCACCTCGTTGTAATGGCCTATATTTATTTCCCCACGGTCCCCGCCGGTGCGGGGTTTGGCAAAAATCATGCGGCCTGCGGCCGTCTGAAGCACGCTGGTAACTATCACCGGGATGGTTTGCCCGATAAATCTCCTGCCTCCGTCCACCACTATCATGGTTCCGTCATCCAGGTAGCCAACCCCCTGGCCAGCCTCTTTCCCATCCTTTACCACCTGAACGAACATTTCCTCTCCAGGCAAAACTATGGGCTTCACCGCATTGGCCAGCTCATTAATATTAAGCACCAGGACCCCATGCAACTCAGCCACTTTGTTGAGATTATAATCGTTGGTCATAATCTTGGCGCCCAGTCTCTGGCTTAGTTTTACCAACTTGGTGTCCACCTCGGCCTGATCTTCCAGACCCTTGACATTCTCGTAAATCTGGATCTTTATTAGGGGATCTTTCCTCATTTTGTTCAGTATGTCGAGCCCGCGCCTTCCCCGGTTTCTTTTCAGCACATCCGATGAATCTGCAATGTGCCTTAATTCTTCCAGAACAAAGGCCGGAACCAGAAGTACGCCTTCAATAAACCCGCTTTCACACAGGTCTGCGATGCGCCCATCGATAATAACGCTGGTGTCCAGAACCTTGTAGCAAGATTTGTTTTCCTTGGGTGGCTTATCCTTGTCCCTGCCAAACCTGGGAAGATTCCCGAACAGGCCTAAAACTTCCTCCCTCTTTTTAATGAAGATGCTCATACCAAGGTACCCCAGCAATACAGTTCCCAATACCCAGATTATCTTTCCGGGTATCCCCAGAAAAGCCAGCGCGGAACCCAATAAATTAGAAATTATAAGTCCGAGTATAAGCCCCACCGAACCCATTATCAGGTCGTAGGTAGGTGTCCTTTGGAGAAACTGCTCGATTAGAGACACTAATTTTAGCGAACCCCGGATAATCCACGGCGCCAAAAGCAGTCCGACCACCAGTCCCAGGGCCAGTCCAAGGGCATAAACCCCGTAGCGAAGCTGGCTGAGTTCATCCGGTACCTGAATGAACCTGTTGGACATCATGAAAATGGCGGCATAGAAGCCCAGGGCTGCAAATAATGCCACTAAAATAAAAAAGACCGTTTTCCTGATAAGCACTGTTTTCACCTCCTTTATTTACTATTATTTACAGAAATACTTATTCTATTATATGGCTACCCGATGAACACTTCAACCATAATAATAGATTTTGTACAAAAAAAGAAGAAACGCCTTGGTTTATTTAGGCGTTTATAGTGCAAATGCGCTGTCTATGAGAGATTGAGCCCCATCTTCCTCCATTTCGGTGGCCAGTACCAATTCACTCAGCAATATCTGCCTGGCATTCTCCAGCATCTTTCTTTCCCCGGAGGATAATCCTTTTTCCTTGTCCCGGTTAATCAGATTCCTGACCACCTCGGCAACCTCGTATATATTGCCGCTTTTTATTTTTTCAAGATTGGCCCGGTACCTGCGGTTCCAGTTGGCCGACATATTGGTGCTCTGGTCACTCAGGATACCTATGACCTTCTGCACCCCGTCACTGTCGATAACCTCCCGCAGTCCCACCTCCCGGCAGTTGGTGATGGGAATCATTACCTTCATATCTCCCACAGGCAATTTTAGTATATAATACTGGCGCTTCTCACCTAAAATCTCTTTTTCTTCTATGGATTCTATAACTCCTGCCCCATGCATGGGGTACACGACTCTATCCCCTATCTTATACAACGCCGGACCCCTCCTTCTTTTATAACAGTAGTATAGCATAAATGGCAAGCATCTGTCAAACAATCTATAATTTTAGCATAGCTGCTATGCAGTGTCAATAATTTTTTAACAATTCCGTTGTTTGACAGGACAAGCGTCAGATGGGTATAATTACTGAAGGGTTCTAAAACTTTTAAAACTTTTAAGGAGTGAAACCGTTGTTGAAGGATATTATTTTTGATGAATTTCAAAATACGGTTTCCGAGCTTTTGATATGCAATAGAAGTATACTGGATATCATGGCAAAGGTTCAGGAAACCAACGCCAAGCTGCACAAGTCAATAATAAAATCTGTTACCCGGTGCGGCTGTATTCAGATCGACGCCTCCAAAAGCACCATTCCATCCGAGGCAACCCTGGCTGATTTAATGCACCTCCTTGATTCCCATGTTAAAGGACATTTATGTGACAGCTGCCGGGATTCCATTGAAAATTCTTTGGGCAAGATGTTCTTATACACTGCGGCCATATGTAATCTTCTTGACCTCAATGTTTACGACATTTTACTGAAAGAACAGAAACAGATGAAAATACTGGGGCTTTACAACCTGGCGTAATGGACGTCGGTCGTCAGACGTCCGACATCGGTATTGAAAGCCATAAGTCCAAGGGCAGATGAAAACCAAAATCTTGTATATTGCTTATTAATGAGGAAAATGCGGTTCAAGTTGACCCGCATTTTCTTATTTACCCTTCGGCTAAATCCTGAAGTCGGTCGTCCGACGACCGACTTCTATTATATAAACCTTTCCTGCCCCAACTGCTCCCTGTAACGGTTCAGACCTTCCTTGATGGATCTGGCCCTTACCTCGCCTATGCCTTCAACCTCATCCAGTTCCTGTATGGTTGCGTTCAGGATCTTTTTCAGGGATCCGAATTCCTTCACAAGGTTTTCTATAACCGGCAAGGGTAGTCTGGGTATTTTCTCCAAAATACGGTAGCCCCTGGGGGATACGTTCTGATCCAGTATGCTGGTGCTGCCCGGGTAACCCAGTGCCCTGGCGATAAGAGACAGATCCAGCAAATCTTCGGCTGGCCAGCTGTTGATCATGGACATTATATCCTGAAGAGTTTTATCACCTGCTCCTGAGGCGTAATCCTGTATAACCAGCAGGCCCTCATCCTCCACATTGGCCACCAACTCCTCCAGCTGCATGGTTATCAGTCGCCCTTCCACTCCCAGCTCGCTGATATATTTCTCTATTTCCTTAACCACCCGCAGAACCATTTCAGCCCTTTGGATAACCTTTGTGATATCGAAAATGGTTACGGCTTCCTCAAACTCCAGTATGCTCAAGTCGGTTACAACCCTCTCAAATACCGACCGGTATTTCTCCAGCGTCTGCACCGCCTGGTTGGCCTTGGTCAGTATGACCCCCAAATCCCTTAAAACATACTTTATATTTCCCTTGTATATAGTTATCACGCTGCGGCGCTGGGAGATGGATATGGCCAGGGAGTTTATCTGTTTAGCCACCCTCTCGGCTGTACGGTGCCTTATCCCGGTCTCACTGGAAGGAATGCTGAGATTGGGCACCAGCTGAGTGTTGGCGGCAATAATCTTTTTTACGTCTGCGCTTATTATAATAGCCCCGTCCATTTTTGCCAGTTCGTACAGGTTCGCCGGGGTAAAATCGGCATTAACGTGAAAACCCCCCTCGGAAATCTCCTGTATCTCCGGGCTGTCAGTAATTACGATCAACGCCCCGGTCTTTGCCCGCAGTATGTTTTCCAGCCCTTCCCGCAGCGGAGTGCCGGGGGCCACTGTCTTTAGGACCTTTAAAAGTTCGTTTTCCACATATCCTCATCCCTCTCGTCCAATCCCCAAAATAAATACGTAAAATAAATGCCCTGTTTTAATAATTGTACCCTAAACCTAATCTTTTTTAAAACCTTAAAGCGGATTCAATTGCCTGTTCCAGGTTTTCCACCCCGGCAACCTTCATGCCTTTGGCCACCACCGGGGGCAGACCTGACCCTCCGGGCACCACGCATATTGAAAATCCCAACCTGGCCGCCTCCATTATTCTCTTCTCCAACTGGGGAACTGGCCGTATCTCTCCGGTCAACCCTATTTCCCCAACGGCTGCCAGTCGGCCAGCCATGGGTTTTTCCTTGAAGCTGGAGGTCAGCGCCAAGGCAATGGCCAGGTCCACCGCCGGTTCATCCAGCCTGACGCCGCCCACTGCGTTAACGTAGGCGTCCTGCCCTCCAAGATGCAACCCTACTCTTTTTTCCAGGACCGCCAGGATAAGAGATACCCTGTTATAATCTACCCCGGCTGTCATCCTGCGGGGAGTGCCAAAGCCGGTGGGACAAACCAGGGCTTGAATCTCTACCAGCATCGGCCTGCTGCCCTCGATGGTGGGGACCACCACCGAACCTGTCACATCGCTGACGCCACTGGTCATGAACAGCTCCGAAGGGTTGAATACTTCTTTCAGCCCCTCGTTTTCCATCTGGAATATACCTATTTCATTGGTGGATCCGAAACGGTTTTTTACACCCCTCAGTATCCGGAAAGAATGGTGTCTCTCCCCTTCAAAGTACAGAACGGTATCCACCATGTGCTCCAGTACCCTGGGACCTGCCAGGGCGCCCTCCTTGGTCACATGCCCCACCAGGAAAACAGGGATTCCCTCGGTCTTGGCAAGGCGCATCATTTGAGCCGCACACTCCCTCACCTGACCAACACCCCCCGGGGAGGAGGAAAGATCCCGCTTGCATACCGACTGTATGGAATCAAGAATGACCAACTGGGGAGCTACATTTCTTATGCTTTCCTCCACCAGGTCTATATCGGTTTCGGAAAGAAGGTAAAGGGGAACATCACCTATTTGCAGCCTGGAAGCCCTCATTCTCACCTGCTGGACCGATTCCTCACCTGACACATAAAGCACCTTTTTACCGCTCAGGCTTACCCTGGAGGCAGCCTGCATCAAAAGGGTGGACTTTCCTATGCCGGGGTCTCCCCCCAGTAAAACCAAGCTGCCAGGCACCACCCCGCCCCCCAGAACCCTGTCCAGTTCCTGGATTCCGGTGGCAAAACGCTCTTCTTCAACAACAGGAATATGGTTAATGGGACATGCCGCCCGGGCATTATCCTTCCTGGGACTGGAATCTGACCGGCCCATGGTTTCCTCCATCATGGTGTTCCATTCACCACAGTCCGAACAGCGCCCCAGCCAGCGGGAACTTATATATCCGCAGCTACTGCAGGCAAACCTGGTTTTTGGCGAAGCCATAATAAACCTTTCCTAAAAAAACATTACCATTTTATTATAGCATTTAGATATTGCCATTCTCAAGGCTGATCTTTCCATAATTCACCATGATTCAACAACGGGATCCGGCGGAAAGTTTGCCTGACCCCCGGGCTTTGACAATATTATAAAACTTGCTTATTGCACCCAAGCGGCGGAATGGTCTCCGCCATCCTCGGGGTGAACATCCGGGGAGAGCCCCTCTCCTCCAACATTGGTCTTTCTGAGCACCAGGGAATCACCCTCCCTATCCACCAGCACCCGGTCTCCCTGCCGGACGTTTCCTTTTAGCAGCTCTTCCGATATTTTATCCTCCACCTGTCTCTGAATTGCCCTCCGAAGAGGCCTGGCGCCGTAATTCTCGTCAAAACCCTCCCGGGCAATCAGCTCTCTGGCCTCTTCGGTGACGTCCAGGTGAATGTCGTGTTCCTTTATCCTGCCGGCCACTTCCTTTACCATCAGTCCCACTATCTCTTTTATATGGTCTATGTTTAGAGAGTGGAACACAATGATTTCATCAATCCTGTTCAGAAATTCCGGCCTGAAGGTACGCTTAAGCTCATCGGTTACCTTCGATTTCATATTTTCGTAGCCGGCCTCCTTATTATCACCGCTCCTGAACCCCATGGCGGTCTCTCGGCGGATGGCGGAAACCCCCACGTTGGAGGTCATTATAATTACTGTGTTTCTAAAATCCACCACTCGGCCCTTGGAATCTGTTAAGCGGCCATCCTCCAGAACCTGTAAAAGCACGTTAAACACATCAGGATGGGCCTTTTCAATTTCATCCAGAAGAACCACCGAGTAGGGCTTGCGGCGGACAGACTCGGTTAACTGACCGCCCTCTTCATAGCCCACATATCCGGGAGGAGCCCCCACGAGACGGGATACCGCAAACTTTTCCATGTATTCACTCATGTCCAGGCGCACCATGGCCTCCTCATCAACGAACAACACCTCAGCCAGTGCCCTGGCCAGCTCTGTTTTGCCCACACCGGTGGGTCCCAGGAAAATGAAGGAGCCTATTGGCCGCTTGGGATCCTTGAGACCCGCTCTGGCCCGCCTTACCGCCCTGGAAACGGCCTTTACAGCCTCATCCTGCCCAACTAACCGCTGGTGCAGCACTTCCTCCATCCTTATCAGGCGATGGGTTTCTTCTTCGGCCAGTTTTATTACCGGTACCCCGGTCCATAAGCTGACAATCTGGGCAATGTCTTCTTCACCTACCGTAAGATCCCGGCCACCCTGCCGCTGCTTCCAGGATTCCCGGGTGGTCTCCAGTTCCTGTTTCAGTCCCTGCTCTTTATCTCTTAACTGGGCCGCCTTTTCAAATTCCTGGTTGTTGATGGCGGCCTCCTTTTCCTTCCGGATTCCTTCCAGATGTTTTTCCGCCTGCTTAATGTCGGGGGGAGCTGTATAGGCCTTCAGTTTAACTCTGGAAGAAGCCTCATCCACCAGGTCAATGGCCTTATCCGGGAGGAAGCGGTCGGTGATATACCTGTCGGAGAGCCTGGAGGCGGCATCCAGAGCTTCATCGGTTATTCTCACCCGGTGATGGGCCTCGTATTTGTCCCTGAGGCCCTTTAAAATTTCGGTGGTCTCCTCCACCGTGGGCTCCTCCACCTTCACGGGCTGGAAGCGCCTTTCCAGAGCAGGATCCTTTTCAATATACTTTCTGTATTCATCCAGGGTGGTGGCGCCTATACACTGAAGCTCACCCCTGGCCAGGGCCGGCTTTAGTATATTGGCCGCATCGATGGCCCCCTCGGCCGCCCCGGCCCCTATTATGGTATGCAGCTCGTCGATAAATACAATTATTTTGGTAGAATTTATAATTTCTTCTATGGCCTTTTTAAGCCGCTCCTCAAACTCACCCCGATATTTTGTGCCGGCCACCATGGATGCCATATCCAGAGTTACCACCCTTTTATCCAAAAGCACTTCCGGAATGTTACCCGCCACGATGCGCTGGGCCAGACCTTCTGCGATGGCGGTTTTACCTACACCGGGCTCACCTATAAGCACCGGGTTGTTTTTTGTCCGGCGGCTCAGTATCTGAATAACCCTCTCAATTTCTTTTTCCCTGCCCACCACCGGATCCAATTTATCCTGCCTGGCCATGGCCGACAGATCACGGCTGAACTGGTCCAGGGTGGTGGTTTTATTGCCCCCATGGCCGCCGGCTCCGGCCTGAACGGCCCCCTGTCCCCCGGTGGCTCCGGAATCACCCAGCATCTGCATCACAACCTGCCTCACCTTCCCCAGGTCGGCCCCTATTCCATGCAGAACCTGGGCGGCCAGCCCCTCTCCCTCCCTTATCAGTCCCAGCAGTAAATGTTCTGTTCCAACATAGTTGTGCCCCATTCGGCGGGCCTCTTCCACAGAAAGCTCCAATACCTTTTTACCCCTGGGAGTCAGGGTAATTTCCCCGGAAGTCCCTTCCTGCCCCTTGCCCACCGCCTGTTCAATCATGGCCCGTACGGCCTCAACCTCAATCTCCATACCAGCCAGGGCCTTGGCAGCCACACCCTGACCTTCCCTGATCAATCCCAGCAAAATGTGCTCGGTGCCCACGTAAGGATGGCCCAGCCGCATAGCCTCTTCCTGGGCCAGCAGCATTACTCTCCGAGCCCTTTCGGTAAACCTGTTGAACATCACGGATACCTCCTAAACTGTAAGCTGTAAGCAAAAAACCCTAATCCCTAACCCCGGTGAGCTTTTCTCTGATCAATCCGGCCCTCATAACATCCCTGGCAAAGGACGAAATATCCTTTCCGGCTTTTTTCACCAGGAAGGCCGGCCTTATCATTACCATAAGCTCAGTCACCAGATTTGCCGGAATAAAATCAATCATTTTCAGGCTTACCCCCAGCCTTAAATCCGATAAAAGCCTCACTGCCTCTTCTGAAGTCATTATCCGGGCATGACTGAGCAAACCGTATGCCCTGCCCACCCTATCCTCAATGTGCTCCCTGCGCTCCCGGATCAGCGCTTCCCGGGCGGCTCGCTCACTGGCCGCTATCTGTCCGGCAACTGATATAAGGGAATTGATTATATCTTCTTCGGTCTGGCCCAGGGTAACCTGATTTGATATCTGAAACAGGTTTCCCGAAGCCTCGGTTCCTTCCCCGTAAAGTCCCCTTACAGCCAGGCCCAGCTTGGAAACCAGCCCCAGCACATCCCTGATCCGGTTGATCAAAACCAGACCGGGAAGGTGCAGCATTACCGAGGCCCTCAGCCCTGTACCAACGTTGGTGGGGCATGCGGTCAGGTAACCAAGGTTTTCGTGGTAGGCAAACTCCAATGTCTTTTCAAGTCCATCATCCAGTTTATTTATCAAATCCCAGGCCTCCTTCAGCTGCAAGCCCGGCAGAAGGCACTGCAGCCTGAGGTGGTCCTCCTCGTTCACCATTATGCTGATAACCTCGTCTTCTCTCAGCACAACAGCCTTTTTAATATAGTTCTCCAGCAGGTCGGGGCTGATTAAATGTTTTTCTACTAGTATTTGTCTCTCTACAGGTGTCAATTCACTCATTTCAGTCAGTTCCAGATTCCCCACCTGTTCCCGGAAGTCGCAATGATCAGTGGCCAGCATTACCGAGTGAATTATCTCCCGGGCGTCAGAGTCCGACAATAAGTGAGAGAATGGCATGCTGGAAAGGTTTCTGGCCACCCTCACCCTGCTGCTTACAATCACTTCCGATTCCGGCCCCTTGGCGTCCATCCAGTGACTATGCACGTTATTTACCGTTTCTCTGATTGACACCTTAGTCACCCTCCCCGGCCAACTGTTTTTCCATTATTCTGATCTGATCCCGGAGTTTGGCCGCCTCCTCAAACTCCTCCCTGCCTATAACCTCCCTCAGCCTTGTCTTGAGCCGCTCAATATCCTTGGACAGTTTTACCTTGCCCCCGGTACGCTCCGGAACCTTCCCGGTATGCCTGGAAGTGCCGTGAATACGCCGGAATACTGTGTCCAGCCGCTCACCAAACTGCCGGTAGCAATCCCCGCATCCCAAAAGCCCGCTTTGGGCGAACTGCCCCTCGCTGAGTCCACAACTGGGGCATTTTTCACCCTGCTCCACCGGAGTACTGAAAGGTGAGGCTATCTGGTTGCTGAACAGGCCCGCCAGAAAATTATGAAGGTTCATCTGGGGAATTAATCCGAAATTCTCTGCCTGAACCTCCCTGGCACACTGCTCACACAGGTGTATTGTCCTCTTTTTGTTGTTGATTATTTCAGTAAGGTGCACAACCGCCGGTCTTTCCTGGCAGCGTTCGCAACTCATTTTTAATCCCCCTTGTCACCAATGTGGTGGAGTATCGATATTATCATAGCCTTTAATATCAGCGCCCTAAGTTGGTCCCTGGCGGGCAGCGCTATCCGCAACACATCCCGGCTCAGTGCCGATTTCATTATTCCAGACTCCCTCTCGGTTACCAGTCCCTCTTCCAGCATCCGGCGAATAATCCCCTCGGCCCCCTGCTGGCTGACATCCCGACCGATCAGGTCGCACAAATAACTGACAGCATTAACTTTCTCATCCATTGGCAGCTTAATTATTCTTACAAAGCCGCCTCCCCCCCGCCTGCTCTCCACAACAAAACCGTGTTCCACAGTAAATCTGGTGGTAAGCACATAGTTAATCTGGGAAGGAACACAGTTAAACTTCTCGGCCAGTTCATTACGCTGTATTTCCACCTGTCCCTGGCTGCCGGATCCAAATAACTCTTTTAGGTATTTCTCAATAAGATCTGATATATTGGACATTTTTTACACACTACCCCTTCAGAATTAGGTTATTATCCGGCCCTTTCTTTGACCTTGCCTGACCTTAACCATATTATTACCGGTATTTTATTTTTTTACAAGTACCATTAATCGTATTTTTCCCCCAATATGCCCAAATAAAATGACATTAACAACAAAAATCACCCATTTTCACAGTGAAAGAAAAAAACCGCCCACTAATTCCTTCATATCCCGGGGAAGAGGGCAGCACAAATCCATCCTGGCCCCTGTGAGCGGATGGCTGAAGGCGGCCCTGTATGAGTGCAATGCCTGCCTGGCAATACTTCCCCCCCTTCCTCCGTACAGGCTGTCTCCCAGCAGGGGATGCCCCCAATGGCTCATATGAACCCTAATCTGGTGAGTGCGCCCGGTTTCAAGCTTTACCTCCAATACCGAGGCGTTAATTTGGGGCATCCTCTTTATAACCCTGTAGTGTGTGACGGCCTGGCTTCCCGAGGGAGATACCTCCCTCTCCACAATACTGCCCGGCTTCCTGGCAATGGGCTGCTCAATAATACCCTGCTGGCTGGAAACCAGGCCCCCTACCACGGCGACGTATATTCTTTCCATAGTTTTGTACTCTATCTGCCTGGCCAGACTTAAATGTGCCAGATGATTTCCTGAAACCACCACCAGACCCGAGGTGTCCCTGTCAATACGAAAAACAGGCCGGAAAACCCCGTGATCTTTTCCGGATTTCTGCCAATACCCCATGATGGCGTTGGCAAGGGTTCCGCTCCTTTCCCTCCTCACCGGGTGCACCAGCATCCCGGGAGGCTTGTTTAAAACCAGCAGGCTATCATCCTCATAAATTATATCCGGGGATATATCCTCAGGATCTATTTGGCTTTGGCGGCCAATATCCATTTCCACAATTAGGGTATCCCCTTCTTTAAGCCTTTCATTGAGAAAAACCGGATCCCCGTTCAGAAAGGTGTTTCCCCCCCTCTTTATCCTTCTCAGAAGGGATCTGGACATGGAATACCTTTCCTTTAAAACCCCGGCGATGGTCCGGTTATGGTCATCCTTGCCCGCAGTATGCCTTATGGTGCTCAAAATTATTCCTTTCTCCAAAAGGAGGTTTTTTAATATATACCATAATAATAAAACCCTGCATTATGTTATTCTATATTATATTATGGCAAAAAGGGAGCGTTCATTATGAGTGGCAAACTTCGAAGGTCAGGAACAAATTTTATGGTGGCCGGCGTTAGTTTGACAGCATAATTGAAAAGTGCAAACCCTAATCTCCCTGTGGTATAAGGCTGCAAGGGGATTTTTTATTTTAGTTTTACGTCATATTTGTGTGGCATAATATGGCACAATATGTTATAATAAAGATATGGTTACAACTATGAGATATGGGAGGCTTCTTGTATGTATCTCAAAAAAACGTATCGAAAAGAATCAGGAAGAACCTATCTTGTTATAGCGCAAAAATTCAGAAATCCTGAGACCAATGTGTCGACTGATCGAACCGTCAAGTCCCTGGGTTACTTGGATGAACTGGAAAAGGAATATGACGATCCCATCGTTCATTTCAAAGAAGTGGCCCGCAAGATGACAGAGGAAGATATCACGAAGAAAAAGCTAACACTGACCATCAACATGGATGAACAGCTCGCCCAAGGAACTGATAACAGAAGAAATTTCGGTTATGCCGCAATCTTAAAGATTTACCATGAGCTCGGACTGCACCGCTTTTTCAACAACCGGGCACGTAATGAA
>LADN01000013.1 GCA_000961585.1 Peptococcaceae bacterium BRH_c4a
TCCTTCTGGCCTTGCTCCAGGGAATTAAGCTTGGCAAGGATTTCGTTTAAAACTTCTTCCATGATCGTTCTCCTTTTCGGAAGGGAAATAGTTGACTTTATTTTATCATATTTTGCGATGAAAGTGGAAAATATTTCTTGTCGTTTAAGAAAAGTATATGCCACATTAAAGCATTAAAGCACTAAAGCGCCGAAGCATTTTTATTCAGCCCAGAGTTTTTCCGGGGTCGCTCCGGGGTCACTTGAGGGTCGCTGCATTGTCGCTAATGGGTAGGCGGAGCGATTTAAGTCCGGCCTGCATTACCTCCTGCTGCAACTGTCTCTAAACTCGGTCGCCAACGGAATGCCGACCATTTTGGAGGTGGGAGGCCAGAGGTTAGAGGTTAGAAAACTTGTAGGAAACGACCTCAGAGCCATTTCTAGCTTAATCCGATTTCCGACTTCCAACATCTAACCTCCAAATTCGTAGGCTCGGTCGTTAAGAGACAGTAGCAGCCTCCGGTACATTCCGCACGGACTTAAATCACTCCCCCTCACTGCATGTCGCTGTGGGGTCTCTTGAGGGTCGCTTTTAAGGCTGCCTGTCACTATTCTGGCTCCTGGCTTCTGAATTCCGCCGTCTGTAAGACGGTACCGCCGGCAAGGCGGTTATTTTAGTTCGGCACTCCGTACGTAAATGTTTTAAAGGACTTGTCTCCCTGGGAGTCAACGGCCTCCACGGTAAAATAGTACCTCTCTCCCGTTGTAAGTCCTGTGATGGTTGCGGTTAAACCGGTGATCAGGCTGCTGTTCCATTTGTCGTAGGAGCTGTCGGAGGCCAGTCTGTAGTATACGTTGTAGCCGGATACATCGGGGCTGGTGCTGGGGTCCCAGGTCAGGGTTACCCGTCCCGGGCCGGGGGCGTAAACGAAGTTTGTTACTATGTCGGGGCAGCCGGCCTTGGTGTTGAGGAGGTTTGCTCCAATCTCTTCGATGACGGTATTTCGGGGCACCACCTGGGAGTTGAGGGTAATCTCCCGGGTCAGCCCGGCGCCGGAAACCGCTGTGTTTAACTGAACAACGTATTTATTGGTGTCGGCTGAGTAAACATTAAAATAGGTGACATTTGAAGCAATCAGATCACCACCGGTGGTGGATTCCGTAAGGGGGGGGCTGTAGGCCGACTTGTTGAAATAAATCCTGTTATCCGGGGTGCTGCGGTAGTATGTATAGGCGTACATGTCGTCCGCGGTATCGTATGCCGCCAGGGCCACGTAATCGACGCCATAGATAACCTCCACGGCCTGCCTTATTCCGGCCCGGTCACCTCCCCTTTCACCGTCGGTGATCATAAAGAGGGTTTTTTGGGACTGAACCTGGGCATCCCTCTCATTCTCCGATTTTATCCTCACCTTAATCCCGGTGACAAAAAGGCTTGTTACGGTGAACAGTATTACGGCGGAGATTACCGCCGCCACCATTACCTCCACCAGGGTGAAACCCCTGTTGTTCTGGTTCATATCAAAGCCCCCCGTACATATAAACCGTCAGGTTTACCCGGCCCAGGCTGCGGCTTGCCTTTGCGGCCGAAAGAGTTACTTTCCTGGAAGTGGCGGAAATATCGTCAACATCACAGGTTACGGTAATGTTTTGATAGATAAGGGCAGGAATGGGATCTCGAATGTCACTAAAGGACAATGCCTTTATTTCTTCCGCCTTTCTTTCCAGAAGGGTGTTGGCGGTGTTGATGTCCTGGTTTTGTCTGAGCCAGCCGTAAGAGTCTGTAATCAGCCCCATTATGGAAATAAGGGCAACGGCCAGTATGACGGCGGCCACCATTACTTCCACCAGGGTAAAGCCGTTTTTTTTCTGAAATACCTTTATCATCATTGTCACCGGCCTTAAAGCAGTTTAAAGGAGCCGGGAATAGGGCTCCATATTTTGTAAAAAGAATCAAAAATGTTTCCCAGAGAGTCGTCCCACAGCACCTCGCCGTTGGGTTTGGGGATATAGGTATAGGCCACTATGGCACCCACCATGTCGGTATTGTTGCCCACCTGGACATTGGCAGTGGGGGCGAAGATACCGCTGAAACATCCTCCGTTGTTGCCCAGGTAGATCCTTTTGGGGTTTACGGCGGGATCATTTTCAGCGGTAACATAGAGTACCAGGCTGGATGCCGGGGGAGCGCCGATCTGATTCTGGCAGTTAAAATCCATTTCTTTGTTGCTTGCACCGTTGGTGAGGTCTCCCTGCAGAGTGACTTTTACGTTGACCCCGCTGTTTACCTGGAAAACTGTATTGGTGACCCCGGAGAAATCACCTTTTATGAATATGTTCATATTTCCGCTGCCGTTTATTATTATCCTGGCCCCTCCCTGGCTTATGGAGAGATTCCCGTCCACGTAAAGGTTGCCGGGGGCTGTGAGGGTAAGGGTTCCTGCATCACCGCCGCTTTTTCCTATATCCATATCGGTGTATGTGTTGTCACCGGTCAGTGTCAAGGCTGTCACCTTTCCCAGGCCGGATTCATAGGGCAGGTTAAGGGGTGCGGCGCCGGTGAAGGAGGGCATAAATACCGGTGAATAGGTATAATCCGGGCTGTAGTAGGGCTGTCCGGGCTTTGTCTCCACCACCGGACCCCTGAAAAGGGGAGACTGTTTAAGCTCCAGGTCCAGGCTCACCAGCCTGGAGTTTTCTCCCTTGTCGCCCCTGGATTTCACCGTCCATATTTCCGGGGAGGAGGGAGATTTATTCTCAAGCCAGGTGGTGTAGGCGGAGTTGCTTTCAACAGTGGTTGTAAACCAGGGGTTTCCAGGGTAGGCCTTTTCGCCGGGATCGGTGGCGGGACTGTATTTTTGTCCTTCAACCAGCCGGGACATGGCCTCGTTTATTCCCGACTCGGCCAGGTACAGGGCGTTTATCTGCCTGCTCCTGGTGACGGATGTCCTGGACGAATCCAGGTAAAGGGTGGTAACCAGCGATCCGGTCAAAAACAGCACTATCAGGATGGGGAATATTACCGCCATCAGGTAGCCGTCATTGCATTTTGATAATTTTTTCAAATGCTCCAGCATACTTCTCCTCCAGAGAAATCTTTCCATAATTATTATATCATAAAAATTCGACAGTATTTTTGTGTTGGCGTACACGTTTTTATAAAAAAACATATTTCAAATAAAACCCCCATCGGTTGATTCACTTGCTTTCAATGAAGTGCCGGGTTTATGCTATTATAGTAGTATCTTTTTGATAAACCAATCTTTTTTAAAGAGGTAAAAATGGAAGAGAAAACCCTTAGAAGGCTCGAATATTACAAGATACTGGAGAGGCTGGCCGGATTTGCCGGCTCTCCCCTGGGACAGGAGAGAGCTCTTGAGTTGACCCCGTCCGCCGATATGGAACAGATCAGAAAGTGGCAGTCCGAAACCACCGAGGGTCGGGAAATGATGCGACTGGACCCGGCTGCCGAGCTGGGTGGCTGGTATGACGTCCGGGATCAGGTTCTGCAGGCATCCAGGGGGATTTCCCTGGAACCGGGGGACTTATTGTCGGTGGGACGCACCCTTACAGCCATAAGAAGAGTTAAAAAATTTTTTTCGGACAGGGCCGGCCGCTACCCGCTGATGTCTGAGATATCCGAGGCACTGGGAAACTTCGGTGACCTGGAGCAGAGAATAATTGCTTCCATAATGCCGGGAGGAGAGATAGCCGACGCCGCGTCACCGGTCCTGGGACAGATCAGGAGGCACCTTGCCGTTGCCAGGGGACAGGTAAAATCCCGACTGGATGGCTTTATCCGTTCGGCCGCCTATCAGAAATACCTGCAGGATCCCATAGTGACCATCAGGGAAAACCGGTACGTCATACCGGTGAAACTGGAGCACCGTTCCCAGGTGCCCGGCATCATCCATGACCAGTCGGCCAGCGGGGCCACCCTGTTTATTGAGCCCATGGCTGTGGTGGAGGCCAATAACGAGGTTCGGCGTCTTCAGGCCGCCGAGAAGCAGGAAATAGCCAGTATACTTTTTGAACTTTCCCGGGGGGTAGCCATGTACTCGGAGGATCTGGCGGTATCCCTGGATGCCCTTGGCAGGATGGACTTAATCATGGCCAGGGCAAGGTACAGCCAGAGCCTTGACGCCTGGGAGCCGGTCATGGGGCCTGATTCCCGGCTGGATATTAAAAATGGGAGACACCCCCTCCTGGAGGGGGAAGTGGTTCCCACAACTGTATGTCTGGGGCAGGACTTTGATACCCTTGTAATAACCGGTCCCAATACCGGAGGGAAGACGGTAACCCTTAAAACAGTGGGTATCCTGGCTCTGATGGCCCAGTCCGGGCTGCACGTGCCGGCGGGAGAGGGAACGGTAATGGGTGTTTTCACCCGGGTGTTTGCCGATATAGGGGATGAGCAGAGCATAGAACAATCCCTGAGCACCTTTTCCTCCCATATGACCAACCTGGTGGATATTCTGAACAAGGCCGGCAGAGACAGCCTTGTTCTGCTGGATGAACTGGGGGCGGGCACCGACCCGGCTGAGGGATCGGCGCTGGCCCAGGCCATACTGGAAAGACTGCACTCAGCGGGGGCTAAAACCATTGCCACCACCCACTACAGTGAGCTGAAAAACTTTGCTTACGCCAATCACCGGGTGGAGAACTCCAGTGTGGAGTTTGACCCATTAACCCTGCGGCCCACATACCGGCTGCTCATCGGTCGGCCGGGGCGCAGCAACGCCTTTGAGATTGCCGCCAGGCTGGGGCTGGATCAGTCCCTGGTAAGGAGATCCAGGGAATTCATGTCTGCTGACAGGGTAAAGGCCGAGGAATTGATGGATAATCTTGAAAGGTCCCGGCAGGAGGCCGAAAGGGACAGCGAGGAGGCCTCCCGGCTGCTGGGGGAGGCCAGGATTATGAACGAACGCATCCGCCGTCTGGAGGAGGAAATGGGCGGGAAGCGTGAGTCTATACTGGCCAAGGCCAGGGAAGAGGCCGGGGCCATGGTCAGGGATTGCCGCCGGGAGGCCGAGGAACTGATTAAGGATCTCAGGGAAAAACTGCAAAGCCATGCCGCCAGGGACAGGGAGGGCGGTATAAGGGAGATCCGGGAGAGGCTGGCGGCCATGGAGAATAAAAATGCGGCCAGGGCGCGGCGGACCAAGACAGCCCCTGGGGAAATACCAGACCGGGTGCAGCCCGGTGAGGAGGTTTTTATTCCCCGCTTTAACCAGAAGGGATTTGTGCTGGGGGCTCCCGAGGACGGCCAGGTGCAGTTGCAGGTGGGTATTATCAAGGTTACCGTGCCCCTGTCCGATCTCCGGCGGTCAGGAACTTCCGGGAGTTCCGGCGGCTCCTGGGGAGGGGTGGAGGTGGCCGGCATCATGGCCTCCAAGGCAAGGGAAATTTCCGTCAACCTTGATTTGAGGGGAATGACTTCGGACGAGGCCCTGGCCGAGATGGAGAAATATCTGGATGACGCCGGGCTGGCCGGGCTGCCCAGGGTTTACATCATACACGGCAAGGGAACCGGCGCCCTGCGGGCAGCCGTTCAGCGGGAGCTCAAGACTCACCGCCGGGTTAAGTCCTTTCGCTTTGGAGAGACGGGTGAAGGCGGCATGGGCTGCACAGTGGTGGAACTGCAGCAATAAGGCCGGCTAAATGTTTTGCCGTAATGAAATAACCGAAGTAAAAAGTGGGTATTCTGAATTAAGACAGAAATATCACAACATTTCGGGGAGGCACTATGCGGCAACAAAAGTTTAAGCGGCTGCCCAAACACATAGGAATAATACCTGACGGGAACAGGAGATGGGCTGTAAGCAAAGGCATGCAAAAGCAGGACGGATACCAGAGGGGCCTGGATCCGGGCCTGATGCTTTATGAGATTTGTACCGAACTGGGTATACCCGAGATCACATTTTATGGATTCACCCAGGATAACACAAAGCGGCCGGCGAACCAGATAAAGGCATTCCAGAAGGCCTGTTCGGACGCTGTAAGCATGCTTTCAAACCGGGATGCGTCCCTGCAGGTTATCGGGGACTGCGCTTCCCCTTTCTTCCCCCCGGATCTTGTTAGGTATACCACAAGACAGACCTTCGGCAGGGGACTCATAAAGATCAATTTTCTGGTGAACTACGGGTGGAAATGGGACTTAAGAAATTTTCTCAGCCGGGAGGCCGGAACCGGGGGCGGGAGAAGCGCCAATCCTCTGAAAAATATTGCCTCTTCAGATGTATCCCGCATAGACCTGATCATCCGCTGGGGCGGCAGAAGAAGGCTAAGCGGCTTTCTGCCGCTGCAGAGCATTTACTCCGATTTCTATGTATTGGAGGATATGTGGCCGGATTTCAAACCCGATCATTTTTATGAAGCCCTGGACTGGTATCAGACCCAGGATGTCACCCTTGGAGGATAAAAGAACAGCCGTCAGCTGTCAGCGTTCAGCTTTCAGTCTCCCGGTGTCCGACTGCTGATGGCTGACGGCCCCTTAAGGGGCCACTGTTATTAGATGGTATGTTTTTTTGCCTTTCCTCAGCACCATATACCTGCCAAAAAGCTTGTCCCCGGAGGTTATCTTCCTGCCCGGGTCGGTATCCCTTACATCATTTAAATATATGGCTCCGCTTTCGATATCATTTCTTCCCCGGGATCTTGAAGGGCACAGTCCTGTTTCCACCACCAGGTCCAGCAAGGTCATCCGGCTTATTGCGCCGATTCCCAGGGAGGTGGCGGGCACACCGGACATGGCGTCCCTCAGTTGGCTTTCGGTGAGGGAGGACAGTTCACCCTTGAATAAGGCTGCGGCCGTCTGCCTGGCCAGGGTGGCTTCACTCTGACCGTGAATCATTGCCGTTACCTCGCAGGCCAGCCTCTGCTGAGCCTCCCTTTTTTCAGGCCTGTTGGCGGCGGACTGCTCCAGTTCAGAAATGGTGTCCGGGTCCAGGAAGGTAAAATACTTTATAAACCTTATAACATCCTGGTCACTGACGTTTATCCAGAACTGGTAGAACTGATAGGGCGATGTTTTTCTGGCATCCAGCCAGATGGTTCCCGCTTCGGTCTTACCGAACTTTTTGCCCTCCGAGGTGGTGATCAGGGGGAAGGTCAGGGCATGGGCGGGAGCCTGAATTGTCCTCCGGATAAGGTCAATGCCGGCGGTTATATTGCCCCACTGATCGCTGCCTCCTATCTGAAGCTTGCAATTGTGGTGCCTGGCCAGGTAATAGTAGTCATAGGCCTGCAATATCATGTAACTGAACTCGGTGTAGGAAATCCCCACATCCCTGTTCTCAATCCTTGACTTGACCGAGTCCTTGGCCAGCATGGCGTTAACCGAAAAATATTTGCCCACGTCCCTCAGATACTCTATCACATTCAGTTCCGCTATCCAGTCATAATTGTTCAACAGGAGGGCAGGGTTGGTGACCGAGTTAAAATCAAGGAAAATGGAAAGCTGTCTTTTTATGTTTTCCAGCCAGGAATCCACCACTTCCTTGGGGTTCAGTGTCCGCTCCGCTGTTTTTCCGCTGGGGTCCCCGATAAGTCCGGTTCCTCCGCCAGCCAGGGCAACGGGCCTGTGGCCGTAGCGCTGAAACCGCTGCAGGGCCATCAGGGGAAGCAGGTTGCCAATATGAAGGCTGTCCGCCGTGGGGTCAAAACCACAGTACAACACAACGGATTCAGTGGATAACAGTTTTTCCAGACTCTCGGGGTCGGACATATCGTTAATCAGTCCCCTGAATCTAAGGTCTTCGATTAAATTCATTTTTTTCACCTGGCAGTTCATTTCAATCTCTCCAAAGACTTATTTTTCCAACATAGGCGATACAATTTATAATATATTCCTTTTAAAAAGGTGTCAAGCCGCCGCCCCGGCGCGGTGTTTATTAGTCATACCATTGAAGCCGGGTGAGGTAATTGTGAGTCACATTTAAATTAAAATTTTGTATAATGTATACTTTTAAGAGGAAATCACTTTATTATGCAGAAGAATAATGTATTAAAGGTACCAATAAAATGTGAAAAGGGTGACGGTATGTTATCGTTGAGAAGGCCGGTGGAGGCCGGGGAAATGCTGATAAATCCCTCTTACGACCGGTTGAGGGAAATTGCCGGCAACGAGGAAAAAACAACAGTATACGGCAGTCCGGGGTACATTTCAAAGGTTAGGAACAGGAGCGCAAAATTCACCTACATAGTTGAGGACGGTGCTCCCCTGGGGGTTGACCAGCAGGGTATTTCCCTTGAAAAGGCCCGCTCCGTGGCTGATAGTGTTTATGCTTATTTAAAGCAAGCCCAATTAATCAGAATGGACCGGCAAATGGGTACCCATGCCGATTTCAAACTGCACTGCAGGCTGTACATAACCGCAAAATATGCCCGGATTCCATTGAAATGGCGTCAAATGCTCTTTGAAAGCCCTGATCCCGAGGGAGATCCCGACCTGATCAGCATTTACATTCCCGAATGGCCTGAAAAGATTATTTTCTGTCATCCGGAGGAGCGTATCACATTTATACTGGGCACAGATTATTTCGGAGAGGCCAAGAAATCCTTCCTCAGAATGGCCATGTATCTCTGCAAAAAGGCCGGGGGCCTGGGGCTGCATGCCGGCAGCAAGCTTTTGAGGGTAAGGAACGGGTCCGGAGATATCCGTGAAACCGGTGTCATAATGTTCGGTCTGAGCGGCACCGGAAAAACCACCCTGACTATGCACAATCACGGTCTGGCCAGCCCGGAGACCGTGTTCATCAGGCAGGACGACGTGGTTATGATGAGGCCCGACGGGTACTGCTACGGCACCGAAAACGGCTTTTACATAAAAACCGAGGGGCTGGATGAGAGTCAGGCGGTATTATACCATGCGGCAATTTCCCCCACCGCAATTTTTGAGAATGTCATGATTACCGAAAACGGCCAGGTGCAGTTTGACAATGCCGATCTCACCTCCAACGGAAGGGGAGTCATACTGCGCAGCAAGGTGGAAAACACCGACGGAGAAATTGACCTGAAAAAGGCTGACCGTATCATTTTCATAACACGCCGCAACGATATAGTGCCTCCGGTGGCCAAACTGACACCCCGGCAGGGAGCCGCCTACTTTATGCTGGGTGAGTCCATAGAGACATCGGCGGGTGACCCCACCATGGCTGGGCATTCAAAAAGAGAGGTGGGAACCAATCCCTTCATTGTGGGCCCGGAGGCCGAAGAGGGCAACAGGCTTTTGGATATATTGAACAACAACCCTGACATGGAATGCTATCTTTTAAACACCGGCTCGGTGGGAGCCGGCAACGGATCGCCGGGGACAAAGATTACCATCGGTGTTTCCACAGGCATTCTGCGGGAAATATCCAGAGGGTCAATCAGCTGGAAAACCGATCCGGACTGGGGTTACCTGGTTCCCGAAGAGATACCGGGCATTGACCTGAAGCCATACAGCCCCGAACTTTATTACACCCCCGGAGAATACCGCCAACTGGTGGACAACCTCCGGCAGGAGAGGGTACAATGGCTGGGCAAGTACCCGGGGTTAAAAAAGGAAATTTTGCAAACTGTTTAGTTAACGAGGGAGGTTATGCCTCCCTTTTTTGTTGTCAAGGAAAGCATATGCCAAGTCAAAGCACTAAAGCGCCAAAGCATTTTTATGCAGACCGGAGTTTTTCTGGGATCGCTCCGCACACCGTATAGACGAGCCTTCCAGCCTTGTGAAAAACTCGACACTGACAGCAGGCTCCTTAAACCTGAATAATGACTGTAAAGCATCCAAGTGTTGCTCCAGGTACAATGGGCATTATATATTTAAGTAGCTTATACGGATTTATACAGGAGGTGCTTAAAGAATATGGATAGAGTAAGCGACCTGATGATTCGCCTTTCCGACTACCCCACCCTCAATAAGAAGGCTACTTTTGAAGATGCCGTTAATCTAATGCATGGATCGGCGATGGATAAGGGATTCCGCTGGGTTCTGGTGCTTGATGAAGAAGAAAGAATAATTGGGATACTTACCCTGAGGGCAGTTTTCCAGGCCCTTGGCTCCCTGGCCCCAAAGGCCGGGGGTTGGCTTGGCATATCTTTTAACCGGCCCGAGATGTTCTTCTGGGAAGGGTTAAAGCTGGTGAAGGACACCCCTGTAACAAAATTTGTGCGCCCGGTGGTGGACGCCTATGTGGTGGAATCAGATCCTCCAGCCAGGGCAATGGAAATAATTATGCAAAAAAGGATCACCATTGTGCCGGTTCTGGATAAAAACCTGAAGGTGGTGGGAATTATCCGGCCAGTGGACCTTTTGCCCTTCATTAAGAAGCTGTTTGAAACCGATCTGGCCTGAAGCCTCATCGGCCCTGGCTCCTCCGGTGTCGCTTGAGGGTCACTTTTAAAGTATGCTGTCACCATTCTGGATTCTGGCTCCTGGCTCCTGTATTCCGCCGTCTGCAAGACGGCAACGCCCGTCAGGGCGTTTTTTTGTCGTTTAGGAAAGTATATGACATATTAAAGTATTAAAGCACTAAAGCGCCGAAGCATTTTTATTCAGCCCAGAGTTTTTCCGGGGTCGCTCCGGGGTCACT
>LADN01000026.1 GCA_000961585.1 Peptococcaceae bacterium BRH_c4a
GCCGAGGCCGGGGCCCGGGTGGCGCTGATCGACAAGTCCCGGGCAGGAACCAGCGGCCCCACAGCATTCGCCGCCGGCGACATACTGTGCTGGTTTCCCGATGAAGATCAGCTTGATAAATGGGTTCAGGCCTACCTCGGGGCGGGTGAAGGCCTGAACAGGCGTGAATGGCTGGAAAGATTTTTTGACGGCCATTACCGTCTGGTACAGAACCTTGCCGCCGGGGGGTTTCCATTTGTCAGGGACGGCCAGGGGGCCTTTGTCCGGAGGTCCGGCCGGGGGCCCCTGGTCAGGACGGTCCTGGCGCCCATGCTGGAGTTTCAGGAACAAAACAGGGCCCGCTGCCTTTCCCTGGGAGTAAAGGTAATGGACCGCTTCTGTGCGGTGGAAGTGGTTATGCAGGACGGTCGCCCCGTGGGGGTGGCAGGTTTTGATGTTTACGAGGGGCGGCCGGTATTTGTTTCGGCCGGGGCGGTGGTGCTGAGTGCCGGAGGCTGCAGCTACAGGGGGCCTTTTTTCGGCCAGGACGTGGTGGCCGGGGAGGGGCTGGCCATGGCCTTCGAGGCCGGCGCCCAGCTGGCCTATATGGAGTACGGCAACCACTACAACGTAAGCCTGGCCTGCTTTGACACGTACGGCCAGTCCAAATTCATGGCCCACGGGGGCAAATACGTCAACAGGCTGGGCCAGTCCTTTCTTGAAAACCATCACGCCCTCGGCCACCGGGCCAGCGGCAATGCTGCCGTCCGTGCCATGGTGGAGGAGGTGCGGGCCGGTCGGGGGCCGGTATACATGGACCTGACCGGCTTTGAAGACCAGGGGCTGGCCGGGGACCTGATGCCTAATCTGAAATTGTCCCTGGAAAAGGGCGGCATCAGCTTGTTTACGGATAAACACGAGGTTATCCCGGCCTTCACCGGAACCTCAAACGGATCTTCCGCCGGCGTTTGGATTGACAAAAACTGCCAGACCAGCGTAAAAGGAATTTTTGCTGCCGGGGACAACGCCTGCAAGGGTCTGGTGACCGGGGCCTGCGTGGGTATCTCCGGAGTAAGTCTGGCCTGGGCCAACTATACCGGGCACACCGCCGGGGATTGCGCCGCCGGGCACGCCCTGTCAGGCAAATCTTCTCTAAGATCCGGTGAAATCCCCGGCCTCCCGGAAAGAATACTGGGTCCCCTGGGAAGGCGGGGGGGCCTGCGGCCCAGGGATGTGCTGCTGGCGCTGGGGGAGGAAATGGCCCGGGTGGATGTCAGCCTTATACGCAGTGAAGCAAGGCTGGCCGCTTCCCTGTCCAGGGTCCGCAGCTGGCGTAATGAGCTGGAGGCGGGTGCCGGGGCCTCCGACCCCCATGAGCTGGTGATATGGTATGAGGCCAGGAGCGCCGCCTCGGTGGCCGAAGCCACCCTGCTGGCCGCCCTTGAAAGGCGGGAAAGCCGCGGCGGGCATTACCGGGAGGATTACCCGGAAAAGAAAGCCCAATTTGATCTTGTCCTGGCGGTGGAAAACCGGGACGGCGCCAAGACCGTCCGCCAGCTGAAAGAAACGGGGGTGATCTATGGTGACGGTGGAAAGGATCGACCCTGAAAAATGCCTGGGCTGCATGCGCTGCGTGGAGGTTTGTCCCATGGATGTTTTGCGCGTCGGCAGCGGAGACCGTCCAGTGGTCAGGTATCGAGAGGACTGCCAGTGCTGCTATCTCTGCGTTATGCAGTGCCCTTCCGGGGCCATAGAGGTCATGCCCTGGCGGGCCTTCCCGGTGGGAAGGATTTACGGGGCCTTCAAGCCCGGCAGTTAGTGAGCCCAAACCGTATATCCGCCAAGTTTCATTTTCCTGCCTGGAGCACGTTGATAAAATTGTGAAGGCGACTACTTGAAGGAGGTGATTCCGGGGATGAAGGGATTTTTTTTCACTATGAGGTAAAAACGATTTTATTACAAAAATAATTAAAGGAGGTTTCACTGTGAAGAGAAGAAGTTGGCTGGCTGCCCTTGGCGTGATCATTTTAAGCTTGTTGCTGGTGGCCGGGTGCGGCGGAACACAATCAAAAGAGCCGCAAAAGCAGGCCCCCAAATTCCCCACCAAGCCGGTTAACCTGATTGTGGCTTACGGCGCCGGCGGCGGCACCGATGTAACGGCCCGCCTTTTGGCCGGGCAGCTGGAAAAAGAGCTGGGCCAGCCGGTAACGGTTAACAACGTTACGGGCGGCGGCGGTTGGAACGGCTGGGGCCAGCTGGCCAAGGCCAATCCCGACGGATACACCATAGGCTACCTAAATATTCCCAATATGTTTGCAGGCTATATGGACCCCAAAATGAAACGGCCGGAAAACCTGGACAGCTTTATACCCCTGACAAACCACGTTACCGACTACTGCATCTGGGCGGTCAAGGGGGACAGCAAATACAAGAGTCTGAAGGATGTCATTGACTATGCCAAGGCAAACCCCGACAAACTCAGCATCGCTGCCCACGGGGCAGGCGGGGATGATCACCTGGCCATCCTCCAGATCGAAAAACTCACCGGGGCCAAATTCAAAATAGTGCACAACGACAGCACCAGCACCAGCGTCTCGCAGCTCTTGGGGGGCCATATCGACATACTGGGGGCCAACGTAAGCGAGGTAACCAGCCAGGTAAAGAACGGCGAGCTGCGGGTCCTGGGGGTAATGTCCGGGAAGCCCTCGGAGTTTTTGCCTGAGGTCAAGACCTTCAAGGACCAGGGAGTGGATGTCCTGATGTCGGTTTCCCGGGGCATCGCGGTACCGGCCAAGACACCGCCTGATGTAGTGCAGGCATTGACCGCCGCACTGGAAAAGGCCATGCAGAACCCCGACCATGTCAAGAAGGCCAAGGAACTGTCCCTTTCCCTGGACATAGTCAAGGGTGACAGCTACGCCAAATTCCTCAAGGGTGAGGAGCAGAAAATCAAGCAGCTGATGGGCTGGTAGTAACGGCCGCCCGGCGGCCCTTTCACCGGTTCCAATTGCAGCAGGCCATGGCGGGAGGCGGGACAACCGTCTCCCGGTAAAATAAGGGGTGGATTGTGATGCGCACCGATACTTTGGTTGCCTTTCTTTTAATCGGCCTGAGCGCAGTGTTCTACAAACTGAGTATGGACTTAACCGACGGGGGGGATATTTTCCCCAAGCTCCTTTCAATAATGACCGCTGGCCTGTCACTGGTTCTCCTGATTATGGACATCAGGAAGGCCAGGGCCGAAAATGGTTCTGAAAAGGAGTCCGGCGGCCCCAAAACATTGCGCCCTTATGTTACCTTTGTACTTGCCGTCCTTTACGTGGCGGCCGTGATAATAATTGGATTCTTTACGTCCACCGTGGTTTTTATGGTGGTTATGATGCTTTACCTGGGTGTCAGAAAGATTTCCAACTACCTTTTAGCGGTTGCCTTTGTGGCAGCTTTCTATTTCCTTCTTTTTGATAAATTCCTGCATGTTCCGCTTCCGCGGGGTTTGTTGTTTTAGCCAAGTCATTCCATGGGGAGGTGAAACCTTTTGGACTCTCTTTTTACCACAGTGCTGCTTAATACCCTAAGCCTTAAAGTACTTATGGTGATGGTGATCGGCATCCTGGCCGGCATCCTGGTGGGGACACTCCCTGGCTTCCAGGCCAATATGGGTGTTGCCCTGCTGCTGCCCCTTACCTTTGGCATGAGCGCCGACACCGGGATAATAATGCTGGTCTCCCTTTACGCGGCGGCCATTTACGGGGGCAGCATAACGGCCATACTTTTCAGCACACCCGGCACCACCGCTTCGGCAGCCACCGCCATCGAGGGGTTTGAGCTTACCAAACAGGGAAAGTCCGGAACCGCCATCCGTATTGCCACGTGGTGCTCAGCCATCGGAGGGATGGTGGGGGCCTTTTCCCTGCTGTTCATATCCCCGCCCCTGTCCCTGATATCATTGAAGTTCGGTCCCCCCGAGTACTTCTTGATCGCCGTTTTCGGGCTTATCACCATCGCCAGCATAGCCTCGGGGTCCCTGCTGGTTAAAGGGCTCATCGCCGGCAGCGTGGGGTTCCTGCTGAGCACCGTAGGGCTGGATTTGGATTCCGGCTACCCCCGCTTTATTTTCGGCATGTCCTTTCTGGCCTCGGGAATTTCCTTTGTTCCGGCAGTCATTGGTCTTTTTGCCCTGTCCCAGGTGCTTGCCATGGTGACGCAGGACTCCGGGAGCATGGGAAGCGGGGTGGCCCATTATGACAAAAAGGACTGGAAGTTTTTTATCACCCTTGACGAATTGCGGCAGGTAAAAAATACAATCATGAGGTCTCTGGGTATTGGCATGGTTATTGGCGTCCTGCCGGGGGCCGGCGCCGATGTGGCGGCCTGGGTCAGCTATCACGAGGCCAAGCGCTTTTCCAAGCACCCGGAAAAGTTCGGCAAGGGGGCCATTGACGGGATCGCGGCTGCCGAGGTGGCAAAAAACACAGAGTGCGGGGGTGCGCTTATACCGCTTCTGACCCTGGGCATTCCGGGGAGCACCACCGCCGCCATTCTCCTGGGGGCGCTGGTGATGCACGGGCTTGTTCCTGGCAGGGATCTGTTTACCAAATATGCCGAAATAACCTATACCATAATAATAGGTTTCATTCTGGCCAACTTCCTGATGGCCGTCATAGGAATGGCGGTGTCCCGCCATATAGCCAAGCTGACCAATATAAACATTGGCATCCTGGCCCCGGTCATCGTGACCCTGACCGTAATCGGCTCCTATGCCCTGGGCAATAACATATATGACGTCTGGACCATGGTGGCGTTCGGGATACTGGGCTATTTTATGAAAAACCACGGCTATCATCCCGCGGCCCTGGTGCTGGGACTTATCCTCGGGCCCATGGCTGAAAAAGGGTTCCGGCAGTCCCTTGTCCTGTCCAACGGCAATCTGCTGGAATACTTTTTTACCCGGCCCATTAGCGTGACGCTGATAGTTTTAATCGTCCTGACCATGGTGGGACCCTTGCTGATGGAAAAGAGAAGGCAATGGAAGGCCCGGATTGCCGGGTAAAACATACCCGCCCGTTTTCGCCGGGCACTGCTTTCCGGGCGCAGCGGCCGCCGGGCCGTACCCGGAAAGCAGCGGGCCGGCAGGGTATCCTGGAAAAGAACTTTTGTTAGGCTGTGCAAAATAGCGCACTGACTACAGTGCGCTATTTTGCATGGGTAGAGGAGGTTTCTAGGAGGCTGTTGAAAAAGTCCATCTGCGGCGTTGCGGCGGCGGCTTCAATGCTCAACGTACAAGGAGTACGCCTCCGCTTGAAGCCTTGCCGCGCCTTGCATCTGGAGCTTTTTGAACAGCCTCCGGTTGTAGTCGAATAAGTACTTTGTTGACCTCTTAATATAGTTTTGCAACACTCTCCTAGGCCAATGTATAGCCAAGTTCAAAAGCTTTTTTGTTTTCCTCGTGAAATTTAGGTATCTTTTCCAGCATAACCTTGAGGATCTCATCTTTTTTCAGAGTTCCTTCCAGCAGCCTGGTCAGGTACCCAAGGACGATTACGTTGGCGTAAATTTCCCGGCCCAGATCATTTACAGCCATATCCCTGGCTCCCACCGCCACCTGGCTGCACTGAAGGCCGTTGTCAACCTCCACGTAGTACGGCTCGTAGATTATTGTTCCGTGGCTTACCAGCGGGTTGAACTTGTTGTAAGCAGCCTTGGACAGGGCCACCAGGAAATCGGGATTTTCACA
>LADN01000027.1 GCA_000961585.1 Peptococcaceae bacterium BRH_c4a
TCCAGAAGCTTCCTGAACATCTCAACCCCGGTTACCACTGTCTTCCTGGGCTTATCCTGCAGCCCCACGATTTCCACTTCTTCTCCAACCTTAACCACTCCCCGCTCGATCCTGCCGGTGGCCACGGTGCCCCGCCCGGTTATGCTGAACACGTCTTCAACGGGCATCAAAAACGGCTTGTCTCTATCCCTCTCCGGGGTCGGCACATAGCTGTCCACCGCGTCCATCAGCTCCCATATGGACTTGCACCACTGGCATTCTCTCTTGCCGCAGCTGCATTCCAGGGCCTTTAGGGCAGAGCCTGTGATAATGGGCGTGTCGTCTCCGGGAAATTCGTACAGGCCCAATAGCTCCCGCACTTCCATGTCCACCAGTTCCAAAAGCTCGGGGTCATCCACCATGTCCGCCTTGTTCAGGTATACCACGATGTACGGAACTCCCACCTGGCGGGCCAGCAGTATGTGCTCACGGGTCTGGGGCATGGGGCCGTCGGCGGCCGATACCACCAGTATTGCTCCGTCCATTTGGGCCGCGCCGGTAATCATGTTCTTTACATAGTCGGCGTGCCCCGGGCAGTCCACATGGGCGTAGTGCCGGCTTTCGGTTTGATATTCCACGTGGGCGGTGTTGATGGTGATACCCCGCTCGCGCTCTTCAGGGGCGTTGTCGATTTCATCGTATTTCTTTATCGTTGCCCCTCCCACGGTGTGCAGCACCACTGTTATCGCTGCCGTAAGTGTTGTCTTGCCATGGTCGACGTGACCGATGGTTCCGATGTTTACGTGCGGTTTGTTACGCTCAAATTTGGCCTTACCCATTGAAAACTTCCTCCTTTAATAAATACCTTGAATTTCACCTTAATTTCTAAATAAATCTATATTCAAACGCTATCCCCTTCGGGCAATTATACCCTCTGCGATGTTCTGGGGGACCTCGGAATAATGGCCAAACTGCATGGTAAAAGTACCCCTTCCCTGGGTAAGCGACCTGAGACCGGTGGCATACCCGAACATCTCGGACAACGGCGCCGTACCATGTATCACCTGAGTGTTCCCCCGGGCCTCTATTTCCTCAATCCGGCCCCTTCTGGAGTTAATATCGCCTATTACATCTCCCATATACTCGTCCATGACAACCACTTCCAGCTTCATTACCGGCTCCAGAAGCACCGGCTGGGCCTTTGCGGCTGCGTTTTTAAAACCCATGGACCCGGCAATCTTGAAGGCCATCTCGGATGAGTCCACCTCGTGGTAGGAACCGTCCAGCAGGCTGACCCCTATGTCTACCATGGGAAATCCCGCCAGCACTCCATTAACCATCGCCTCCCGGATCCCCGAATCCACCGCCGGTATATACTCCTTGGGAACAACACCGCCTACAATTTTGTTGGTGAATTCATAGCCGGCGCCCGGTTCCCTGGGCTCAATCTCCAGCACCACATGACCGTATTGTCCCCGGCCGCCTGACTGCCTGATAAACCTGCCTTCAGCCTTGACTTTGCCTCTGATGGTTTCTCTATAGGCCACCTGGGGTTTTCCCACATTGGCCCCCACTTTAAACTCCCTCAGAAGCCGGTCTGCTATTATCTCCAGGTGCAGTTCCCCCATACCGGAGATGATGGTCTGCCCGGTGTCGGGGTCACTCCTCATTCTGAAGGTGGGATCTTCTTCAGCCAGCTTTAACAGGGCAATTCCCATTTTATCCTGATCGGCCTTGGTTTTAGGCTCAATGGCCACATCTATGACCGGTTCCGGAAACTCCATGGACTCCAGAACAATGGGATTTTTTTCGTCGCACAGGGTATCCCCCGTGCTGGTATCCCTCAGCCCTACAGCAGCCACTATATCGCCGCTGAAAACCTCTGAAATCTCCTCCCGGTGATTGGCGTGCATGCGCAGAATGCGACCGACCCTTTCCCTCTTGCCCTTTGTCGAGTTAAAAACATAAGAACCGGAATTCAGCTTACCTGAATAAACCCGGAAAAAAGTCAGCTTGCCCACATATGGATCGGCCATTATTTTAAAAGCCAGGGCCGAAAAGGGTTCCTCATCACCGGACAAGCGCTGGTCCTCATCCCCTGTCTTGGGGTTTAATCCCCGTATGGCCGGCACATCGGTAGGGGCCGGAAGGTAATCCACGATGGCGTCCAGCAGAGGCTGCACACCTTTGTTTTTAAAAGACGACCCGCACAGCACCGGTATTATTTTAACCGCCAGTGCAGCCGCGCGGATTCCCCTTTTTATTTCTTCCTCAGAAAGTTCCTCACCCTCCAGGTACTTCATGGTCAGTTCTTCATCGGACTCTGCCACCGCCTCAACCAGCTCTTCCCTGTACCGGGCCGCTATTTCCAGCATATCTTCGGGGATTTCCGTTTCCAGACTATTGGCGCCAAGGTCAGCCTCAGTATATATGATTGCCTTGTTTCTGATTAAATCGATTATGCCCTTAAAATTTTCTTCCGACCCCACAGGAAGTTGCAATGCGATGGGATTGGCCCCAAGCCTTTCCTTGATCATGTTCATTCCCCGGAAGAAATCGGCGCCCACGCGGTCCATTTTGTTAATATAGGCTATCCTGGGAACCTGGTATTTATCTGCCTGCCTCCAAACGGTTTCAGACTGAGGCTCCACTCCCCCCACTGAACAAAAGACTGCAACAGCCCCGTCAAGCACCCGAAGAGAGCGCTCCACTTCCATTGTAAAGTCCACGTGCCCGGGTGTGTCGATGATATTTATACAATGCTCCCGCCACTGGCATGTTGTGGCGGCGGAGGTTATGGTAATCCCCCGTTCCTGCTCCTGAACCATCCAGTCCATGGTGGCTGCTCCATCATGGACTTCCCCTATTTTATGGACTCTACCGGTATAGAACAAAATTCGTTCGGTGGTGGTAGTCTTGCCGGCGTCTATATGGGCCATGATTCCAATATTACGTGTCCTATCCAGCGGGAATTGCCGCGCCATCAAGACTCACTCCTTACCACCTGTAATGTGCAAATGCTTTGTTGGCCTCAGCCATTTTATGGGTATCCTCTTTTTTCTTTACAGTAGCGCCGGCATTGTTAGCCGCATCTAAAATTTCGTTTGCCAGTTTATCTTCCATGGTCTTACCCGCCCTGGCTTTGGAATAATTGGTAAGCCAGCGGATTCCCAAGGTTTGCCGGCGATCATGCCTGACCTCTATGGGCACCTGATAGTTAGCGCCGCCAACCCGCCGGGCTTTTACCTCCAGAACAGGCATAATATTTTTCATTGCCTGTTCGAAAACTTCCAGAGGACTCTTGCCGGACTTTTCCTTCACAATGTCGAAGGCTCCATATACTATTCTTTCAGCAGTACCCTTTTTGCCGTCCAGCATTATCTGATTGATCAACTTGGTCACAACCTTATTATTGTACGCCGGATCCGGTATCAATTCCAATTTTTTAACATTTCCTCTTCTGGGCACGCATTTCCCCCCTTTACCTAAGGAATTTAAACTATAACACCAATCTCATCCCCGTAAGGATTATTTTTTAGGCCGCTTAGTACCATATTTTGACCGGCTGCGGTTTCTGTTCTGAACTCCTGCAGAATCAAGGGCTCCCCGCACGACGTGATATCTGACGCCAGGCAGATCCTTAACCCTGCCGCCACGTACCAGGACAACCGAGTGCTCTTGCAGATTATGTCCTATTCCGGGTATATAAGAAGTAACCTCGATACCGTTGGTCAGTCTTATACGGGCAACCTTTCTCAGCGCAGAATTGGGTTTTTTGGGAGTTGTGGTATAAACCCTTGTACACACACCCCTCTTCTGCGGGCACTCTTTTAATGCCGGAGCCGAGGATTTCTTGGTTAATTCTTCTCTTCCCTTGCGGATCAACTGGTTGATGGTAGGCACCAACACACACCTCCTTCCTTATGACCTAACAAATTAAAGCCCGCTCTGAGGCTTCTTGCAGCGTCAGAGCGGTATTCTTTATTCTTCCACAATTGCAGTTGAGGCGCAACCCACTTCGATACCGCAGGCCTTTCCTAAAACCTGCATGCTCTCTACAGTGACCACCGGCACCGACCTGACCAGGCATGCCTGAATGATGGGCTCTGTAACATTTCTGTCGGCGTTTTTGGCCACATATACAACCCTGGCCTGATTATGATTAATCGCCTTCAACGTCTGCTTGGTCCCGATGGTCTTCTTTCGGGCCTTGGACAGGCGTTCCAGGGACATGGCGGTCACACCTCCCAAATCCAGAGACTTTTATATATTACCACCTGAAATAACCATTGTCAACAATTGTTTCATCAGGGGGAATAACTCCCTCCTATCAATCCACCGCTGCGTCGTAATGGCTGGTTCTGAACTCTTTCTTATCGTCAAAGCTGTAATCGGTATCGTCAGGAATACCCTTATCATCATCAGTGGCAGTGGCAGATTCGTTCACAATCTCTATATTTCTGTACCGGCTCATACCCGTTCCGGCCGGAACCAGTTTACCGATAATAACATTTTCCTTCAGCCCCAGCAGCGGGTCGGTCTTGCCCTTTATGGCAGCCTCGGTGAGAACCCTTGTGGTTTCCTGGAAAGAAGCGGCTGACAGGAAGGAATCGGTGGCCAGAGAGGCCTTGGTGATACCCAGCAGCACCGCCTTTCCCACCGCAGGCAAACCACCTTTTTTTTCAGCAGCCTCGTTCTCTTTTTCCAGTTCGAACATATCAATCAGGCCCCCGGGCAGCAGGTCGGTATCTCCCTGATCATCAATCTTTACCTTCCTTAGCATCTGCCTGATCATAACTTCTATATGCTTATCGTTAATATCAACCCCCTGCAGCCTGTAAACCCTCTGCACCTCCATGAGCAGGTAAACCTGAACTCCCTGGGGCCCTTTAATCTTAAGCAGATCATGGGGGTTAACCGAACCCTCGGTCAGTTCGTCGCCGGGCTCAACCCTGTCTCCATTGTGCACCTTCAGCCTGGCGCCATAGGGAACCTGGTAAAGGTTTCTTTCCCCGTCGCCGCCCACCACCTCTACCTCACGGCGGCCCTTGACTTCCCTTATCTCACACACGCCTTCAAATTCCGCAACCACCGCCTGGCCCTTGGGTCTCCGGGCCTCAAAAAGCTCCTCAACCCTGGGCAGACCCTGGGTTATGTCGTCCCCGGCGACACCTCCGGTGTGGAATGTGCGCATGGTAAGCTGGGTCCCCGGTTCGCCGATGGACTGCGCGGCTATTATACCCACAGCCTCGCCTATGTCAACCATATGCCCGGTGGCAAGGTTTCTGCCATAACAGTTTATGCATACCCCGTAGCGTGATTTACAGGTCAGCACTGACCGAATCCTAATCTTTTTAACCCCTGCCCTGATAATATTGTCGGTCTGCTTGTTGGAGATAATATCCCCCTCGGCTGCTAAAACCTCACCGTTTTCCGGATTGACAATGTCTTCCAGGGCCATGCGCCCCCTGATCCTGTCGTCCAGTTTTTCAATAACCTCGGGCCCGTCTTTAATCTCGGAAACCGTAATGCCTTCGCTGGTTCCACAGTCCACCTCCCGGACAATCACGTCCTGGGCCACATCCACCAATCTCCGGGTAAGGTATCCGGAATCGGCAGTTCTGAGGGCGGTATCGGCCAGACCTTTTCTGGCCCCGTGGGTTGATATAAAGTATTCCAGAACGGTAAGGCCTTCGCGGAAGTTTGCCTTAATGGGCAGGTCAATGATCCTGCCGGAGGGGTCGGCCATCAGTCCCCTCATCCCGGCCAACTGCCGGATCTGCTGGATGTTACCCCGGGCTCCCGAGGTGGCCATCATGTAGACCGGGTTAAAGTGATCCAGTGTTTCCATAAGGGCTTTGGTCACATTTTCAGTGGCGTCGTTCCAGAGCCCGATTATTTTACGGTAGCGCTCATCATCTGTAATAAGTCCGCGCCGGTACTGTATCTCAACCTTCTCCACCTCTTGGTCGGTCTGGGCGATTATTTCCTTCTTTTTCTCCGGAATGGTTATATCAGAGATGCCGATGGTGATACCAGCCTTGGTGGCATAATGGAATCCCAGTTTTTTAATCCCGTCAAGCATTGTGCCGGTAATGGCAAAACCCAACTCCCGGTAGCATTCATCCACAATCTTGCTCATTTCTTTTTTGTCCGCCACCCGGTTGATATAGCCTAACTGCGGGGGTATTGCCTCATTGAATATCAGCCTGCCCACCGTGGTTTCCAGCATTTCGCCCTTGTAGCGGACCTTTATGCCGGCATGCAGGCTTAAGGCGCCATTCTCGTATGCTATTACCGCTTCATTTTGATCCGAAAATATCTTGCCCTCGCCCAGTGAACCGGGCTTTGCCATGGTGAGGTAGTAACTGCCTAAAACCATGTCCTGGGTAGGAATGGCCACCGGCCTTCCGTCTTTGGGGTTGAGAATATTGTGGGCGGACAGCATCAATAGCCTGGCTTCGGCCTGGGCTTCGGCCGAAAGCGGTACGTGAACGGCCATTTGGTCTCCGTCAAAGTCAGCATTATAAGCCGTACAGACCATTGGGTGTATCTGTATGGCCCTTCCTTCCACCAGAACCGGCTCAAAGGACTGAATTCCAAGTCTGTGCAGGGTTGGCGCCCGGTTAAGCAGCACCGGGTGCTCGCTGATAACCTCTTCCAGTACGTCCCACACCTCGGGCCGGACCCTTTCCACCATTCTTTTGGCGCTCTTTATATTATGGGCATGGCCATCATTGACCAGGCGCTTCATCACAAAGGGTTTAAACAGCTCCAGGGCCATTTCCTTCGGCAGGCCACACTGGTGAAGACGCAGCTTCGGGCCCACCACAATAACCGAACGGCCTGAATAGTCCACCCTTTTACCCAGAAGGTTCTGGCGGAAACGTCCCTGCTTGCCTTTGAGCATATCGCTTAAGGATTTAAGCGGGCGGTTGCCCGGGCCCGTAACCGGACGGCCTCTGCGGCCGTTGTCAATCAGAGCGTCCACAGCCTCCTGAAGCATTCTCTTTTCATTTCTTACTATTATATCCGGCGCTCCAAGGTCTAAAAGCCTCTTTAGCCGGTTGTTCCTGTTGATTACCCTGCGGTACAGATCATTAAGGTCGGAAGTGGCAAACCTGCCCCCGTCCAGCTGGACCATGGGGCGCAGCTCGGGAGGAATCACAGGTATAACCTTCATTACCATCCAGTCCGGGCGATTCCCGGACTTGCGGAAGGCCTCCACCACTTCAAGCCTTCGGATGGCCCTGATCTTACGCTGCCCGGTGACCTCCTTCAACTCCTGCCGCAGTTCCCGGCTTAATTCCTCCAGCTGAATCTCTTCCAGCAGTTTCAGTATTGCTTCGGCGCCCATCCCGGCCTTAAAACCGGTGGGGTGCTTTTCACGGTATTCCCTGTACTCGGTCTCGGTGAGCAGTTGTTTCTTTATGAGACCGGTATCGCCGCCGTCGGTAACAATATATGAAACAAAATAAAGCACCTTTTCCAAAGCCCGGGGAGACATGTCCAGAAGAAGCCCCATGCGGCTGGGAATACCTTTAAAGTACCAGATATGAGAAACAGGGGCGGCCAGCTCAATATGTCCCAGCCTCTCCCTTCTCACCTTGGACCTGGTCACCTCAACTCCGCACCGGTCACAAACCACACCTTTGTATCTTACGCGCTTGTATTTACCGCAGTGACATTCCCAGTCCCTGGTGGGACCAAAAATTCTTTCGCAAAACAGTCCGTCCCTTTCGGGTTTGAGCGTGCGGTAGTTTATGGTCTCAGGCTTTTTAACCTCTCCGCTTGACCATTCCTTGATCAGTTCAGGGGAAGCCAGGCCGATACGAATTCGGTCAAAATTATTTAAATCCAGCAAGGACAAGGATCCACGCTCCTTTCGGTTATTAGAGACCAAAACAGGTATTTAAACCGTTTCATCCTCATCTATTTCAAAATCCTCTTCAAGGAAATCGTCTGTGAACTCATCCTCTTCCTCCCCGGCTTCGCTGTCATAATCACCGGCATCCGGCAAAGATTCGCCTTCGCTGATGTCCAGGCCGAGATCCTTGGCAGTTTCAATTATGTCTTCTTCAATTTCCTTAATGGCAATTTCCCGGTCGTCCTCAGAAAGCACCCTGACATCAAGGCCAAGGCTCTGCAATTCTTTAATAAGCACCTTGAAGGATTCCGGCACTCCCGGCTCGGGGACATTTTCACCCTTGACTATGGCCTCGTAGGTTTTCACCCTACCCACCACGTCATCGGATTTGACTGTAAGAATCTCCTGCAGGGTGTAGGCCGCACCGTAAGCCTCCAGTGCCCAGACCTCCATCTCTCCGAAGCGCTGACCTCCAAACTGGGCCTTGCCGCCCAGGGGCTGCTGCGTCACCAGGGAGTACGGCCCTGTGGACCTGGCGTGTATCTTGTCATCCACCAGGTGGGCCAGTTTAAGCATGTATACATAACCCACTGTAACCGGATTGTCAAAGGGGTCTCCGGTTCGCCCGTCATATAGCGTTATCTTGCCGTTGTCAGGCAGTCCGGAATCCCTTAATGCCTCCAGTATATCCTCTTCAAGGGCCCCGTTGAAAACCGGGGTGGCCACATGGTAGCCCAATGCCTTCGCCGCCCACCCAAGGTGGGATTCAAGAACCTGCCCCAGGTTCATCCTGGAAGGCACCCCCAGGGGGTTCAATACTATTTCAATGGGAGTCCCGTCCGGCAGGAAGGGCATATCCTCCTCCGGCAGTATCCGGGCAATAACCCCCTTGTTACCGTGGCGTCCCGCCATCTTGTCGCCCTCGGAAATCTTCCTCTTCTGGGCTATATAAACCCTTACCAGATGATTAACTCCTGGCGGCAGTTCATCACTGTTATCCCGGGAGAAAACCTTGACATCCACCACTTTTCCCGATTCCCCGTGGGGAACCCGCAGGGAGGTATCCCGGACCTCACGGGCCTTTTCACCGAATATTGCCCTCAGAAGGCGCTCTTCTGCAGTAAGCTCTGTTTCCCCCTTTGGAGTAACCTTGCCCACCAGTATATCGCCGGGCCTTACCTCGGCGCCTACCCTTATAATGCCCCTGTCGTCCAGATCCTTTAAAATTTCCTCGCCCACGTTGGGAATATCCCTGGTTATCTCTTCAGGGCCAAGCTTAGTGTCCCTGGCGTCACACTCGTACTCCTCTATGTGAATGGAGGTGAAATAATCCTCCTTTACGGCCTTCTCGCTTATCAGGATGGCATCCTCGTAGTTATAACCCTCCCATGGCATGAACGCCACCAGTATGTTGCGGCCCAGGGCCAGTTCTCCCAGGTCGGTGGAGGGACCATCGGCGATAACCTGGTCCTTTTTGATTATCTCACCTTTTGATACAATAGGTTTCTGGTTAATACAGGTTCCCTGGTTGGACCTTTTGAATTTATGAAGTTTATAGGTATATACCTTGCCTTCATTAGACCTTATACTTATTTCGGTGGCCGTTACCCTCTCCACAACTCCTTCGGTCCTGGACAGCACCACCACTCCGGAATCCCTGGCCGCCTTATACTCAATTCCTGTTCCCACCAGAGGGGCCTCGGCTTTGAGAAGGGGCACCGCCTGCCGCTGCATGTTGGCCCCCATCAGGGCACGGTTGGCATCGTCATGCTCCAGGAAGGGAATAAGCGAGGTGGCCACACTGAATACCTGTTTGGGAGACACATCCATAAAGTCCACCCGGTCTGGGGTTACCACCAGAATGTCATGTCCGTGGCGGGCATTTACCTTGCTTTCCGTAAAGTACCCGTTTTCATCCAGCACCGCGTTGGCCTGGGCTATTATATGCCCTTCTTCCTCATCGGCCGTAAGGTAAACAATTTCCTCGGTAACCCGCTTATCGTCTTTATCGGCTTTTCTGTACGGCGTTTCGATAAACCCGAACTCATTTATCCGCGCGTATGTGCTCAGTGATCCAATGAGACCGATGTTCGGACCTTCCGGGGTTTCAATGGGACACATGCGTCCGTAGTGGGAGTGGTGCACATCGCGAACCTCAAAGCCCGCCCGCTCACGGCTCAAACCTCCCGGACCCAGGGCCGACAGCCTTCTTTTATGAGTCAATTCCGCCAGGGGGTTGGTCTGGTCCATAAACTGCGAAAGCTGGCTGGAACCGAAAAATTCCTTAATTGCCGCAACCACCGGCCTGATGTTGATAAGCACCTGCGGCGTTATCACATCCACATCCTGGATGGTCATTCTTTCCCTGACCACCCTCTCCATTCTGGAAAGGCCAATTCTGAACTGGTTCTGAAGAAGTTCCCCAACCGATCTTAGCCGCCTGTTGCCAAGGTGGTCTATGTCATCCACGTTTCCCTGGCCGTCTATCAGGTTCAGAAGATATTTAACGGTATCAATAATGTCTTCCGGCACCAGTTCCCTGATGAATTCCCTGTCCAGAGGCACCATCTTCTTAAGGTAGGGATCATATTCCTCGCCCGGCCTCCCGTCTTCCCTGAAGCGGTAGAGAATGCCGTGCTTCAGCTTTTTCTGAATTTTATAACGGCCCACATTGGCCAGGTCATATCTCTTCGGGTCAAAGAAAAGAGCATCCAGCAGGGATCTGGCGCTTTCCACTGTGGGAGGTTCACCAGGCCTGAGCCTTTTATATATTTCTACCAGGGCCTCTTCTTCGGAATCGGAATTATCCCTGGTCAGTGTCTCCTGAATATGCTGGTTATCTCCGAATAGTCCGGAGATTTTTGCCTTTGAGCCATACCCCAAAGCCCTCACCAGCACTGTGCCCGGTATTTTACGGGTCCTGTCGATACGGACAAAGATATGATCATTTACATCAGTCTCAAATTCCAGCCAGGCCCCTCTATTGGGAATAATGGTGGCTGTAAAAAGCCTTTTTCCGCTGGGGTCCAAAATATCACCGAAATAAACTCCCGGCGACCTTACAAGCTGGCTTACGATAACCCTTTCGGCTCCGTTGATAATGAACGTGCCCTTTTCGGTCATCAGCGGAAAATCTCCCATGAAGACTTCCTGTTCTTTAACCTCCCCGGTCTCCTTGTTGATCAGGCGCACCTTAACCCTGAGGGGAGCAGCAAAAGTAACGTCTCTCTCCTTGCACTCTTCCACCGTGTACTTGGGTTCACCCAGGGTATAGTCCAGAAACTCCAGAACAAGATTGCCGGTAAAGTCCTGAATTGGAGAAATGTCCTGAAAAACCTCTCTCAGACCCTCGCGCAAAAACCAGTTGTACGAATTCCTCTGCACCTCGATGAGGTTTGGTAACTCCAGTACCTCCCGCAACTTGCCGAAATTCTTCCGTTCCCTTAACCCCATTAATTCGGCATACATTGTAATGCGCCACACCCCCAAAAAATTAAGAACTTATAAAACAAACAACGAAAAGCAAGGTCCTCGTAACCAAAAACCTCGCTTTTAATTCAAAAAATTAAAACCATATATAGAATATTATTCCCAAAATAAAACCACCGGATACTCAATATTACCACGCTCAACCCTTAATTTGGAAAAATTTTTACGGGTAAACGATTTAAAAATAATAACATATGCTGTTTATGATGTCAAGAAATTTTATATAAAAATTTTCTAATTTAAAAAGTCACCCCCTGCCTTATTTTAGCAGAAGGGTGATCTTATTTTCAATGCTTAATAACTTAGCTACCAGGTACCGGTTTGTCGTCTAGCCAAGACGTTCCTTTAATGCATCTTGCAAGGTTTGGGAAAAATTGATACCGGCTTTTTCAGCTTTAGCGTTTAGCCAACTTGGAATGGTTAGTGTTTTCTTTACTGCACGATTATCATTCTCTCTGCGGTATTCTTCGGTGTCGGCAACGACAAAATTAAGAAATTGAGGATGATTTACATTTAGTTCTTTGGATGGTACGGGAATTTTTTCTTGATTGTCTTCTGCATCACATAACCACATTGCAGCGGCATCTTCGGCCATTTCTATGGTATCGGCTAAATCTTTTCCGCAAGTAATACATCCGGGTAAATCAGGAATACGAACATCATATTCACCAGAGGGTAGCGGGGTAAACAAAGCTGGATAAACATATTTCATATCGATTACCACCTTTCTTATTTGGTATATATTTTATCATACATTTTAATTCTTCAGGACTATATGGCGGTGTTCTGCTATGTATTGCAGAATGGCAGTTTGGACATATCGGTATTAAATCTTCCTTCGGATTAACTTGATAATTATCTTTTAATTCACTAATTGGATTTCTATGATGAACATGAATTATTCCTTCAAATTGATTTCCGTAAAATTTACCAAAATCAAACCAGCATATTTGGCATGCTGCACCATAATATTCAATACATACTTTTCTCGCTTGAGGATTTCTCTCATAGGCATTGACAGTAATTTGCTTTTTTGCACCTTCAAACAAACTTTTTAATTCTTCTTCCGGTATTTCCTCTGCTATCATAGTATTCTCTTTAGAGTCTACCAGAATAGTTTTGCCAGTAGCTAATAACTGCTCAATAGCTTCTTTCAGCTCTGGACGTAATTCCCATATGTATTGTCCTTTTTTCTCAGCATCTTCAGCCCAGAACGGAATATGCCAATAACGAATACTTCCATTTTCTCTTGATGGAAATTTCACATCCGGCAATCTATCTACTATTCTTTTTCCTAATCTACCAATTTGAAGATTCAGGACTGGGTGACCTGAAACGCCAAGAATAGCAGCAAGTACTGATGCCTTTTCACGACATCCTCTGCAATTATAGAGTGCTTTCACGAGAGCAATATCATCATCTTTGAAAACAATGTTGTCCTTTAATAGCCCAAGCCAATGTTCTGCAGAAATATCAAGATTTTCTCTATAAATACTTATACTATCGCCGCCCATCATTTTTCTATAGAATTTCCTGTTTTTATTTTTTGACATAACCCCAAAATTACCTTCGGAAAGCACTTTCTCCCGCTTCGGAACAGAATTGGCTGATATACCCGAACTGCTGGAATCACTGGGCCAAATCGCTGAAGGCTTGGCGGCTGTATACACTGACGTCGTCCCGATACCCACAGCCGCCAGGGTAACCCCGTCCAACTGCTCAGACGTAGAGATTGCTCCGGCACTGATGAAGGAGTCCTGTGAATTGCACCGGAAGATACTTGGGTAAGAATCCTCTTTACTACCTTTTGGATGCCGGATATGACGCCAGCTACATATACCAACAGGCACTTGATCAGGATGGCCAAGCAATTATCAAACTGAACCTTCGGAGACATGAGAATAAATCAACCGAGTTTACAGACAACGATACCCCCTACTGCCCGGCAGGACACCCGATGGCCTACTGTGGCACGGAAAAGAAAAAGTTGCTCAACAAATTTATACCATTTATTGATTTGCATTTTGCAATTGGCACGGCTTCATCTCCCTCTACATAGTCTTATCGCTGCAATGTGCATTGCCGCCAAAGACTTTGAGGTATAGCTCCTTTAAGCTTGCTATCGCCTGCGTCCAGGTTAAGTCGGCAGCATAGCTGTTTTTCTGTTGATATCGTCCCCACAGGTCAGAAAGCGCCTGTGACCGCTCTATCTCTACCATACGATCCTGTCCGGTTTCCAAGAGGCGGTCATAGCTGCCTCTTTTTTCTGCTGTATTCTTAAAGGCCTCGGAAAATAAGCCCCAATTGATATCCTGATCCCTGAGTGTCGTCAGTATATAGACATCATAATAATCACGCATTCTTGTGCTGGCAGTGCTTCTTGATAATATGGTTTCGAGCTTTTCAGCCAGAACCGTTTCAAGACTGTAGGCCAGAATGCTGATGCTCCTGTTTTCAAACAGCAGCTTAAAGGAATATTCCACTGCCTGCGGAGTAATCCTGTCACCGATCGTAACATCCACCTTCATGACCTGTCTTGTTTTATCAAGCACAGCCTCAATAGAAACACGGATTCCCGGATAATCTAATTCATCCCGGATATTCTCAAACCCCTTTAGGGTCATTGTTACGCCGTCCTCCACAGGGCAGCTTAATATTGCCTTCATCGCTTCCTCCAGTGCTTCCTCAGAAAAAGCGATCCCCTTGATGGTTGCATCCATATCCATTGTGGAACGGGTATCAATACCGACCATTGCCGCTACCAGCATGCCACCCTTCAATATGAATTTATCGCGAAAGGAGGATATGGATATCCTCTCCAATAGCCGCTCAAGCATGAAGTTCCTTAAAATGATTTCAGCCTGCACGCTTTTTTCCTTTGACAGATTTCGTATCAGCGCCTTCAACTGAGTTGATGTGTTCACAGCAGCACCTCCAGATAATTCCTTAAAATCTTCTCAATCCTCAAAATACCGGCATACTTCATTAGCCTATTAAGATCCTTGTCCGATCTGCGGACATATCTTTTAAGCGCATCTGATACCACTGCGGCATCCTGCTTATTTCTGTCACGAAGGATATCACAAATGGTGCGCTCCATATCGTATGTCCTGATATCGTTTCCAAAGGTGGTCTGCTTGGTAAAGATTCCGAGGTCAAGCAATTCCTTTTTAACGGTATGGACAATCAGGCCGTCCTGATTTAGCTTGCTGGTGTTATAACCTGCCGGAACAGTCACACAGTAAGTTACCGGATCTCTATCCGTTAAATCATGCAGAAATAAGGCAGTTTCATGGGAGTAGATCATTTTGCTTTTCCGTAGCTGATGGAGCAGCATCTTGTCCTCCCATACCTCGGGTGTGATGTAGATACCGTGAGCGATCCGTTCAAGTTTGCCCTGTCTTACAAATTCACTCAGGTATTCTCTATGGACACCATGAGCATCTGCAAGCTTGGCAGTGATTACACCCTTGCTGCTTTTCAGCAAGGCCTCCAGCTTATTAATTCCGGTCATCGTATCACTCCTTGCTTGACAATTTTGCTTTAGTTATAATTAATCGAAGCATAAATGTCAAGAATCACTGGGATCATATTCTTTACAAAATACCCTCCTGTCTTATATTTAAATAGGAATTAAGTCCCATCTGCACCTAAAAGCCCGTACTGCCCGGATAAAAAGTCATTATCCATATCAAAAAAGGAACTGGTAAAAACCAATTCCTTTTTTTGAAACCCTTTTAAGTTATGCAACACGTGGTCTTTTGGCTACTATTTTACCGTTACCGACGCACCCTGTTCCTCCAGTTTTGCCTTCAGGGAAGCGGCCTCATCCTTGCTTACTTTTTCCTTCACAGGCTTCGGAGCGTTATCAACCAGGTCCTTGGCTTCTTTCAGGCCCAGACCGGTAATTTCCCGGACAACCTTAATCACGTTGATCTTCTTGTCGCCGGCTGCGTTCAGTATTACATCAAATTCAGTCTGCTCCTCTTCCTCCACAGGGGCGGCTGCGGCGCCGGGAGCGGCGGCTGCGGCCATGGGAGCTGCGGCGCTGACACCGAACTCCGATTCAAACTGCTTTACCAGTTCGGACAGTTCGAGAACGGTCAACCCTTTAACCGCTTCAAGTATTTCATTAACCTTGGACATTTTTAAAGACCTCCTGTTTTAACTTTAAATTTTTTTAAAATTACGCCGTTTCCCCGGCCCTTTGCTTGCGCAGAGCTTCCAGAGCGTAGGCAAAGCTTCTCAATGTACCTTGCAGCACCGTGGCAAATCCGTACATTGGAGTCTGCATACCGCCCAGAACTTTGGCCAACAACACTTCACGCGGAGGCAGTTCGGCAAGATCACGGACTTCTTTCAGCCCTATGGCCCGGCCTCCCAGAACCCCGCCCTTGATTTCAAAAGTCTTGGTTTCCTTTACGAATTCAGCGAATATTTTAGCCGGGGCTACCAGGTCTTCTCCGCTGAAAGCTATGACAGTAGGGCCTTCCAGGTATGGCTCCAGGCCTTCTACGCCAATTTCCCTGGCAACTTTCAGGGTAAGGGTGTTTTTGGCAACCTTTAAATCACAGCCCTTTTCCCGCAACCGCTTCCGCAGTCTGGTCATAGACGCCACGGTCTGTCCCCGGTAATTGGCCATAACGACAACCTTGGCGTTTTTAAATTCTTCCCGCAGCTCATCCAGTATTTCTTCCTTTTTCTGCTTGGTTGGCAAATGCGCACCTCCTTTCAAAGAATGCAAAAAAGCGGGCCCAGTAGAAAAAGCCTAAGGGCCCGCCTGTATCCCAAATTGAATTGGCAGGTTTACTTCAGGCCTCGGCTGGCGGCTTTCGCCATTACGTCCCCAGGACGCCAGCTGTCTACAGCGTGAGGATATCTTTTATGTTATGAAGAATCCTTACACGGTCACCTTTTGAGAGTTTATTCTAATGCCGGGACCCATGGTGGAAGATACCGAAACACCTTTTATATACTGTCCCTTAGCTGCCTGAGGCTTAACCCTTATAAGCTGCTCAACCAGAACCCGAAGGTTTTCGGATAATTTTTCTATGTCAAAAGACACCTTGCCAATGGGAGCATGAATTATCCCGGCCTTGTCAACCCTGTACTCGATTTTACCGGCCTTTACTTCCTGGACGGCCTTGACCACGTCAAAGGTCACCGTTCCAGTCTTGGGGTTGGGCATGAGACCCCGCGGCCCAAGTATACGGCCCAGTTTACCCACAGTACCCATCATATCCGGGGTAGCTATGGCCACATCGAAGGAGAGCCAGCCTTCCTTCTGAATTTTTTCCACATAATCCTCAGCGCCTACGAAATCGGCGCCGGCCTCTTCAGCTTCCCGGGCCTTATCGCCCTTGGCAAATACCAACACTTTACGAGTTTTGCCTGTACCATGGGGAAGCACCACGGCGCCCCGCACCTGCTGATCGGCATGTCTGGGATCAACACCCAGTTTTACCACAGCTTCCACTGTTTCATCGAACTTTGCAGGGGCAAGTTTTTTAACCATTTCCAGCGCCTCGGCCGGTTCGTACATTTTCACACGGTCTACCTGTTTTGCTGCGTCAGAAAGTTTTTTGCCTTGCTTGGGCATGTATAATTATCCTCCTTGTGGTATTAACGGATCAGGGGGCTAACCCTGTATCCTCCCACTTTATTTATACTTATTCCGTAATTTCTATGCCCATACTGCGGGCCGTACCTTCAACCATACGCATGGCGGCTTCCACCGATGCCGCATTGAGATCCTGCATCTTGCTCTCGGCGATCTCCCGAACCTTGGACCGCGGTACCTTGGCAACCTTTTTGGTATTTGGCGTACCGGAACCCGACTCGATGCCCGCCGCCTTTTTCAGCAGAACCGCAGCAGGGGGGGTTTTTGTCACAAAGGTAAAGGTGCGGTCCTCATAAACCGTTATCTCCACCGGTATAATCAACCCGGCCTGGGAAGCGGTCCGCTCATTATAGTCCTTAACAAAAGCCATTATATTGACACCATGCTGACCCAAAGCCGGACCAACCGGCGGGGCAGGGGTAGCCTTCCCGGCGGGACACTGAAGCTTTACAATAGCGGCAACTCTTTTTGCCATAAATATTTACACCTCCTTGCCACCTGTGATAAACTTTATGTTTAAAATTATAATTTTAACTAATTTTTTCTGCCTGGGTAAACTCCAGTTCCACGGGGGTATCCCTGCCGAACATGGAAATCCTGACCTTTAGTTTAGCCTTGTCCGGATAAACCTCTTCAACTACTCCGTCAAAATTCTCGAATGGGCCCGACTTCACCCTTATGCGCTCATTTATTGCAAACTCCAGCTTCATCCGGGGCTCATCCACACCCATGGACCTTATAATCTGTTTGGCCTCTGCGTCGGTGAGAGGTATGGGCTTGGACCCGCTTCCCACAAATCCGGTTACACCCGGCGTATTGCGAACCACATACCAGGAATCGTCAGTCATTATCATCTCAACCAGCACATAGCCGGGGAAAATCTTTTTTTTACTGATTTTCCTTTTACCGTCTTTGATCTCAATCTCGTCCTCCATGGGAACGAGGATCCGGAAAATCTTCTCCTCCATGTTCATGGATTCAATTCTTTTCTCCAGATTGGCCTTAACCTTGTTTTCGTAACCTGAATAGGTATGGATTACATACCACTGCATATTCATAAATTCAAGGGACCCGCTTAAGGTCCCTCACCTCCTCGGCCCTATCGGACAATTAGCTGTACGACTCTGCTCATCAGCTCGTCAAAAACCCAGATTAATAAACCAACAAAAATAACAGCCACCACCACTACCGAGGTATAAATGAGCACTTCACGACGGGTAGGCCAGTGTACCTTTTTGAGTTCATTATAGACTCCCCGGAAATACCTTTTGGCCTGCTCAAGACGATTAGCCGCATCTTTTTTAACCACAGCCGCCTTCTTGTCGCTTTTCGGCACAACCTTTTTGGCAGGTTTTTTGCCGTTCTGTTCTTTGTCCTCTTTTTTAATTAAGGCCATAAGCTTGCCACATCCTTATAACATACGGAAGATATTATCCTCTTACTGATATATTGAAAAAGATAATACGAAGATCTACTGAAATGCATCCATTGGAATGCATCCATCGGATGCAGGTTTTAATCGCGCATTTGTAAAACACCCGTTAAAACCCACTGACCCGGTGCCGGATGTGGGTTACCCCAGCCAATTCAGCGCGTCTCTTTATGGACCGTGTGGGTATGACAAAATCTACAGTACTTTTTAAGTTCAATCCGGCCGGAATCATTCTTTTTATTCTTGGTTGTTGTATAATTACGCCGTTTGCACTCGGTACAGGCCATTGTCACTCCAACCCTCATAACATGCCACCTCCTGAAGAAAAAAAAACCTGGAAGATCAGTTTTGAAGATAACCTTAAACAATTTATCATAATTAGCTTTACCTGTCAATAGTTGACTCCGGGGGGGAAAGGAGAATTGGCCTGCCGAAAAAACCCATAATATGGTGCGTAGTATTTCTAGTTTTCCTCCGGCACTGCATTTCTATACCATTTTTCCCCTGAAAATGCGCATCTTAATCCGGACAATCAGGACCAGGCCCGTCTAAATAAATATACACTCCGGATCTCCTTCCCGCCTAAATAAAAATTGACCAAGGAACTTACGTTCGCGAGCCATCGAAATTAGCTCTCCCGGTCAATTTGATCTTACTATTAATTTTTTTAAGCGTCAAGTACTTGATCCTAATTACTGTCTCCAATTGTTATTCTATCCAAAATGTCTGAATTAAAACCCTGCAGCAGTAGGAGCACTTAATTACTCTATGACGGAGGTGACCACCCCGGCGCCCACGGTACGGCCGCCTTCACGGATGGCGAAGCGCAGTCCCTCTTCAATGGCGATGGGGGTAATCAGCTTGATAGTGATGCGAATGTTGTCTCCCGGCATGACCATTTCCACTCCCTCCGGAAGCTGGGCAACCCCGGTCACATCGGTGGTCCTGAAGTAAAACTGAGGCCGGTAACCGTTGAAAAACGGTGTGTGCCTTCCGCCCTCTTCCTTGGACAGCACGTAAACCTCGGCGTTAAAGTTGGTATGCGGCTTAATGCTTCCGGGCTTGGCCAGAACCTGGCCCCGCTCTATCTCTTTGCGGTCTACCCCCCGCAGCAGGCAGCCTACGTTATCTCCGGCCTCACCGCGGTCCAGAAGCTTCCTGAACATCTCAACCCCGGTTACCACTGTCTTCCTGGGCTTATCCTGCAGCCCCACGATTTCCACTTCTTCTCCAACCTTAACCACTCCCCGCTCGATCCTGCCGGTGGCCACGGTGCCCCGCCCGGTTATGCTGAACACGTCTTCAACGGGCATCAAAAACGGCTTGTCTCTATCCCTCTCCGGGGTCGGCACATAGCTGTCCACCGCGTCCATCAGCTCCCATATGGACTTGCACCACTGGCATTCTCTCTTGCCGCAGCTGCATTCCAGGGCCTTTAGGGCAGAGCCTGTGATAATGGGCGTGTCGTCTCCGGGAAATTCGTACAGGCCCAATAGCTCCCGCACTTCCATGTCCACCAGTTCCAAAAGCTCGGGGTCATCCACCATGTCCGCCTTGTTCAGGTATACCACGATGTACGGAACTCCCACCTGGCGGGCCAGCAGTATGTGCTCACGGGTCTGGGGCATGGGGCCGTCGGCGGCCGATACCACCAGTATTGCTCCGTCCATTTGGGCCGCGCCGGTAATCATGTTCTTTACATAGTCGGCGTGCCCCGGGCAGTCCACATGGGCGTAGTGCCGGCTTTCGGTTTGATATTCCACGTGGGCGGTGTTGATGGTGATACCCCGCTCGCGCTCTTCAGGGGCGTTGTCGATTTCATCGTATTTCTTTATCGTTGCCCCTCCCACGGTGTGCAGCACCACTGTTATCGCTGCCGTAAGTGTTGTCTTGCCATGGTCGACGTGACCGATGGTTCCGATGTTTACGTGCGGTTTGTTACGCTCAAATTTGGCCTTACCCA
>LADN01000098.1 GCA_000961585.1 Peptococcaceae bacterium BRH_c4a
CCTGTTGCCACGGGAATCGTATTTGATACCGTTATTCCCGGGGGAGAAAAGGCCCAGCTTTTGCATGTTGCCTTTTTCCTGGTGGCCGGCGCCGTTGCAGCAATGATTTTTCAGCTGACCAGATCCTTTGCCATGCAGCGAATAATGGGAAAAATGGACGGTTCCATTCAGGCTGCGGTCTGGGACAGGCTGCTTAGCCTGCCGGTGCCCTTTTTCAGGGATTACACCTCCGGGGAGCTGGCCATGCGGGCCATGGCCATTGCCCAGATCCGGATGATCGTGTCGGAAACCACCGTAACAACCATTCTCACCTGCATATTTTCATGTTTTAACCTGATTCTGCTTTTTTACTATGACGCAAAATTGGCTGCCATGGCCGTCGTTCTATTGGCGGGGGCAATGGCTGTAACGTATTTTGCAGGGCGAATGATGATCAGGTATGAACGGCAAGTGATTGATATTTCCAATAAAATTTCCGGGTTAGTCTTGCAGTTTTTTGGGGGAGTGGCTAAATTTCGTGTGGCCGGCGCCGAAAGCAGGGCTTTTTACCAGTGGTCCAGGGAATTCAGCGGACAAAGAAAAATTGCCTTCAATAAACAGATTATCGCCTGCTGGCTGGAAACCTTCAACTCAGTGTTTCAGGTGGCTGCCTCCATGGTCATTTTTCATGCCGTGGCGGCTTCCGCATCAACCACCCTGGCCCCGGGCCAGTTCATCGCTTTTAATACGGCGTTCACCACTTTATTAATAGCCATGCTTGTGCTGTCGCAAATGCTGATGGGAATGAACACGGTGATTCCCCTTCTGGAGCGGGCAAGGCCTATACTGGAGACAATGCCGGAGTACGATGAGGCAAAGGTTGATCCGGGTAAGTTGTCAGGCTCCATCGAGGTCAGCCACCTGCATTTCCGCTACAAGGAAGACGGGCCGCTGATCCTGAACGATGTGTCCCTGCATATAAAAGATGGCGAGTACATCGGGCTGGTGGGGTCTTCGGGCAGCGGCAAGTCCACTCTGTTCAGGGTCATGCTGGGTTTTGAAAAACTCGAATCGGGCCGGATATATTATAGCGGCCATGACATTGAAAAAGTGGACATCCGCGCGCTGCGCCGGCAGCTGGGAGTGGTCCTGCAGAACGGAAAGCTTTTGTCCGGGGATATATTAACCAATATCGTGGGATCCAATCCAAACCTGACCATTGGTGACGCCTGGGAAGCGGCAAAAATGGCCGGGCTGGACAAAGACATAAAGGATATGCCCATGGGCATGCACACTGTAATCAGCGAAGGGGCGGCCACCCTGTCCGGCGGCCAGAGGCAGCGGCTGCTGATAGCCCGGGCCATTGTCAACAGGCCTAAGATAATATATTTTGACGAGGCCACCAGCGCCCTGGACAACAAGACCCAGGCCATAGTCAGCCAGAGCCTGGACGGGCTCAAGGCCACCCGGGTGGTCATAGCCCACCGGCTCAGCACGGTTATAAACTGCGACCGGATCATCGTTTTGGATAAGGGAAGGATCATCGAGGAAGGTTCCTACCAGGCTTTGATGAAAACCGGCGGAGTGTTTGCGGAGTTGGCCAAGCGGCAGCTGGCCTAGGAGGCTGTTGAAAAAGTCCATCTGCGGCGTTGCGGCGGCGGCTTCAATGCTCAACGTACAAGGAGTACGCCTCCGCTTGAAGCCTTGCCGCGCCTTGCATCTGGAGCTTTTTGAACAGCCTCCGGTTGTAGTCGAATAAGTACTTTGTTGACCTCTTAATATAGTTTTGCAACACTCTCCTAGGCCTTGTGTCTAATGCTGTAAATATTTCTAAAATCATGTAATGGAAATTCTGCCATGACGTATTAACAAGTGAGAAAAAATAACGAGGCAAATAAACATGAGTGAAAACGAAAAGATCCAAAATCTTGATTCGTCTGATGTCACCCGGTATGAAAAGTTTGCCTTCCCCCGTTTCCGTGATTTATTACGGAAAGAAAATCAGGATTCAATAGTTGCCGGGGCGGCTTCCTGTTACGGTTATCCGGCGGGACTTGTCCTGGCTGAAGCAATGGGAGGCGGTCAAACCGGTATAATCCATTCCTTGTTTGTGGCGCCGCGTTTTCGAAACCTCGGATTTGGAAAAGAACTGCTCTTTTTTGCCGAGAGGAAGCTGCGGGAAAAGGGATGTACGAAGTCGGAGATTTGTTTTGTTGACGATGGGAATTCAACTTCGGCGATAAAAAGTACTCTCAGCAAGTGCGGATGGGGCGAACCGGAGTTAATGAGGGAAATCAGCAAAATTGATATCTTCTCGTTATCGAAAGAAAATTGGCCCCATCGATATCACCTTCCCGCTGCCTACACCATAATCCCGTGGCCTGACGTTTTACCGGCGAAACTCGAAGAGCTGAAAGCGCCGGAACATAAATGGTATCCGGGTTATGCGTCTCCCTTTAAGGATCAGCCCGTTAGCCCTCACTTTTCTACCAGCTTTTGGCTGTGCCTCCGGGAGGAGATTGTCGGCTGGGTGATAACGCGACTAACAGCGCCGGACACTCTTTACTACGACATTCTTTTTGTCAGAGAAGACCTTCAAAAAACAGGACGGGGTGTACAATTGCTCGCCGAAGCATTAAAAGCTCAATTTCGGGAACAGATACCTTTCGGGACACACATCGTAATGCACGCCGCCGGTTTTTCAAACCCGCCGCTGATAAGGTTTTCGGAACGGCGTCTGAAACCTTTTGCCTTGAGAACAGAGAAATACTGGAACTCTTATAAATGAAATGATCTCTCAAAAATATTTTATTATAAGCTGTAATGGACTGCTTCATTAAACGTATTAACTAATGTGATCAAAGGAAGAGGAGTACTTCCATTTACGACTATGACAAAAAAGGAGGTGATATAAAATGGCTGAAAACGGAAAAATATTGACACGCGAAGAAATTGAAAAGGCAGCAATCAGCAAAGCGTGGAAAGACGAAAACTTCAAGAAAGACCTGATGGAAAAGCCCCATAAAGCGCTTACCCAATTAGGCGTTAATGTCCCCGAAAAAATTGAGATCAAGGTAGTCGAAGAGTCGGCTAAGGTGTTATATCTGGTTCTGCCGGTAAATCCCGAGGACGAATTAACTGATGAAAGCCTTGAATCCGTGGCTGGTGGCAGTTGCAAAGATTTTTGCGTTCATGATATCTTTTAGTTGTTAAAATATGGCTTTTCCCGTTTCCGGCGGGATTAGCTTACTGTCATTTTTGACCCGGAGGGGGAGTTTTTCTCCTCCTCCGGCACTTTTTTTGTCTATGGGAGCTGAAATGCAGATGAAACCTTCAATTTACAACTTTATCTGGCCCAGCGGCGACTCCGGGAAATTAATGGTCTTTAACAGCCTGACTACTTCACTGGTTGAAGTGGGGAGGACCCACGCAGAATTGTTAAATGTTCCCCGGTTTGAATACGATACCCTGCCTATAGCTGCAAAGCAGTTTGCCGACGGGTTAAAGCAGGGAGGATTCGTCCTGGAGGATCAAACCGATGAACTGAAAATATTGAAGTTTGCCTATAACAGTAGAAAATACCACCGGAGCGGGCTGGGTTTCACCATCGCCCCCACCCTGCGCTGCAATTTTGCCTGCACCTATTGCTATGAACAGTCGGGGGAAAACCAGGACAAGCGGGATGGTCAAAATGTTTTCATGCCGGAGAACGTACAACAAGAATTGCTTGATTACATAAAAAGGGCGGCAAAAACAGTAAAAGGCGTGAATATCACCTGGTTCGGCGGAGAGCCGCTTTTGGGTAAAGATATCATTTTCGACCTGTCAGAGAAAATAATCGCAATCACCGGGGAGAACAAGCTGGGTTATAATGCCCGTATGGTTACCAACGGCTACCTGCTGACCGGCGATCCGGAAATAGTGCAGAAACTGAAAGACAGCAGGATAACGGCTTTCCAGATTACCCTCGACGGCCCCCCTGATGTACATAACAGCCGCCGGATGCTGAAAGCTGATAAAGGACCCACCTTCGACAGAATACTGGAAGGAATTAAGCTGTTGAAGGCTAATGAAATGAGAGTAGCCCTTCGTATCAACGTAGACCGTTCCAACATGGACGGTGTGTTAAAACTCCTGGATATACTTGAAGCCAATAATCTAAAAGACATGCCCATCAAACTGGGCCATGTTTCAGCCTATTCGGCAGGCTGCAAATCAATTGAAAATTCCTGTGCGACCAAGGAAGAATTCACGGTATTGAACCAGACCCTCCAAGAAACCTTAAGGCGAAGAGGCTTTAAAACAGGCCAGACCCCTTACTATCCCAGTATCGCACATTCCTGTACAGCCAACCAAATAAACGCCTTTGTGGTGGATCCCGACGGCGATATGTACAAATGCTGGTCCGAAATCGGCGACAAGCCCGCACGCATTGGTAATATTATTGACTTTAAGCAACGTGGCAAGGATCAGCGGATGCGCGAAATAGGCTGGCTTACCTGGGAGCCTTTCGAGTATGCGGACTGCCGGGCCTGCAAAGTGCTGCCTATCTGCATGGGAAGCTGTGCTTACCGGGCAATGTTTGTCAACAAAGACAGGCCGGATTGCGCGGAGTGGAAATACGGACTGGAACATTACGTACGGGCCCGGTTTGACCGGGAAAAAGAAATCAGCTTTTAAAAAAACTACTGATAAAATATTTCATTCGGGTAAAAACTAGAGCCGTTATGAATATCTGCCCATGGGGTTTATATGGAGACCTTCAGGAACGGTACTTTCAACTTTACCATGATGGTGGCCGTATATATAATTGGAACCGCTATTATTATAATCCCTGTCCTCGGTGTAAGCGAACAGGATATGTGGATCTCGGGAATAATTGGTTGGGTTGCCGGGATCGGATATGCGGTTTTCCTGAGTTTTTGCAAGCAGCCTGAAGGTCGCTACACCGTAGCAAGGATTGTATTATCCCTGTATTCCCTGCATCTGGCGGCCCTCGTAACCCGCAACATGGGTGAGATAATACACTTAACCATTTTGCCAAATACCCCTCAAATAGTTTGCAGCACCATCCTGGTACTTTTAGCAGCCTACGCCACGGCGCAAGGGATAGAAGTAATTTGGCACTTGGCATTTTCATTTCTGGCAATTTATTTTGTGGCAGGAATTATTCTGATTGGTATGGCTGTGCCTGAAATGAACTTGAAGCATGTGCAGCCGATGCTTGATCATGGTTTGGGATTGATAGCGAAAGAAGCAGTCCCATTTATTTCCTTTCCTTTTATGGAAACCGTGGTGTTCCTGCCATTGCTCAGGCTTGTTAAAAACCCTCTGAAATCGCTTCTCGGGGGTGTATTTATTGGAGGCGCTCTGCTTGTTTTAGCTATCTTCTTAACCGTCTTGGTATTGCCGCCTAATCGGATTCAATACATTTTCTCTCCAATTTTAGTCGTGGCCAATTCAATTCCGGGAGAGAATTTTGCAAAAGCCGGTTTAGTGTTAATGTGGGTACAAACAGGCTTTTTAAAACTTGCAGTATTACATTTCATTGTGGTGAAGCAACTTGGCGATGCTTTAGCCATTGATTACAAGAAAATTATATTACCCTTGTCTATCCTCATAATTAACTTCTCTATTTTGGTGTATAATAACTTCTTGGAAATGTTTAACTTCGCTTTTGAAATTTATCCATACTATGCAATGCCATTACAAATAGCAATACCTTTGTACTTCATTATCGTCCAATGGCTCTCAAAAAGAAAAACACCAGCCAAGAGTTAGCGCATGATACATTAATTTTCTGGGTAATCTGCGAGACAACGGGGACGGTCCTTGAAGGCGGCATTCGGAAGTTTTGCGCGCAAAATTTTTGATTGTCCCGGAAGAATGAAGTCGCTACTCTCCGGGGCTATGGGATTTCAATCTTTTGCTGTTGGCCTTTGAGATTTGATTTTTCCTGTTTTTTTGCATGCCGGGTGCATTTTTTATCGTTAAGGAAAGTATATACCATATTAAAGTATTAAAGCGCTAAAGTCCTGTTGTGCCCTGGTTCCTCCGGGGTCGCTTGAGGGTCGCTCCTGGGTCACTCTGTGGCCGGTGGAGGGGTTTGAGTCCGATCTACTTATCCTCCGGCTGAACTGGCTCTAAGCTCGTCGCCTAACGGACTGCCGACCGCCTCCAACGCCGCGTCCATGCGTCGATTCCGGCTACCGGCTGCGTCCTGCAGCCGGCTCGGCAGTCCGTACGGCTCTGTCGCCAAGAGCCAGATAACAGCCTCCGGAACATCCGCCTGGACTAAAACCCCTCCCCCTCACTGCATGTCGCTTGAGGGTCGCTTTTAAGGCAGGCTGTCACCATTCTGGATTCTGGCTCCTGGCTCCTGGATTCCGCCGTCTGCAAGACGGCAACGCCCGTCAGGGCGTTTTTTTATCTATCACCGCCACCAAACAGGGCAGCACCTTCATACGCACCAGGTCGCCTGGGGACAAGTCCATGCCTGGCCCCACCCTCACCAGAAGTCTGGTTGATTCCCGGGTATCGGGGGGCACATCAATCAGGCACTCCTGCTCACTGCCCAGATAGTTTACCGTATTTATCCTGCCGGTAATGGGGCCGTCGTCTGCCAGCTCAAAACCTTCCGGCCGGATGGACAGCCTGAAGGCGCCATTCTTTCCTTTTAAGTGGGGCGGATTAATGGGTATTTCTCCAATATCCGTTTCTATGAACCGGCAGTTCGCCGACAGGCGGCCGGTGATAATATTTGATTTTCCTATGAAGGCGGCCACAAATTGGTTTGCCGGGCTGAGGTAGATTGATCTGGGGTCTCCCTGCTGCTGTATTGATCCCCGCTGCATAACCATTATACGGTCGGATATGGCCAGGGCGTCCTTCTGGTCGTGGGTGACCAGCACTGCTGTGGCGCCGGTGGAGCGGATAATTTTTTTAAGCTCCCCGCGCATGGTCTCCCGGAGGTCAGCATCCAAATTACTGAAAGGCTCATCCAGAAGAATGACCAGCGGCTCCGGGCAGAGAGCCCTTGCCAGGGCCACCCGCTGCTGCTGCCCGCCGGAAAGTTCGTGGGGAAACCTTTTTTCGAATCCCGAAAGGCCTACAAGATCAATAAACTCCCTGGCCCTCCCCGCTCTCACGCAGGGTGGTGAATTCCTCAGGCCAAAGGCCACATTTCTTGCCACATCCAGGTGGGGGAAAAGGGCGTAGTTTTGAAAGACCATGCCCACCCCCCTTTTCTCGGGAGGTACCCAGTAACCAGCTCCGGCCATCACATTTCCCGCAATGGAGATTTGGCCGCCGTCCGGCTTTTCGAACCCTGCCAGAAGCCTCAGGGTGGTTGTTTTTCCACAGCCGCTGGGCCCCAAAAGGGTATAGATTTCACCTTTTTCAACCTGAAAGCTCAGGTTGTCCACTGCGGTCTGTCCGGACCGGTATGACTTTTTAACACCGCTAAACTGTATTTGATCCACGTCTGAAACCTCCTTTGGACAAATCCCGGCTGAACAGAAATTTAAGTGGCAGGGCCGAAACCATAACCAGCAGGAGTGCCGCCGGAGCGCCCTGTTCAAAAAATCCTTCACTGGCTTCTATCCATATCCTTACTGAAAGAGTGTCAAAGCCCGCAGGCCTCAGCAAAAGAGTGGCCGGAAGTTCTTTGATTGAGCTTATAAACACCAGTGTCCAGCCTGAAATAAGGCCGGGCCGGATTAAAGGAAGGGTTACCCTGAGAAAGGCCGACCAGGCGGAGTACCCTGCCAGGCGGGCTGACTCTTCAAGGCTTGGGTTAACCCGGGCGAGGGCCGATTCTTCGGCCTGTAGGCTCTGGGGCAGAAACCGGGCAATATATGCTATCACCAGTAAAGCGGCTGTCCCGTAAAGATAGGGAAAACCGGAGCTCACCAGCAGCACGGTTCCCAGCGCCAGCATAACTCCGGGCAGGGCGTACCCGGCGAAAATAATATTTACAAGGTATTTCCCCAGACGGCTGTTGTACCTTACCGACAGGAAAACCAGGGGGAGAGCCAGAGCCATGCATGCTGATGCTGCCGAGGCGGCGGTAATCAGGCTGTTGCGGGCATAGAGGAAAAAATCGCTGCCAAGCGAGCCGCCGGAGATGCCGGCGGCGCTCCAGAAACCCAGCAGGCCCAGGGGCGCTAGCACCGACAGCAGCACCACTGCCATAACAAAAAAAATCGCCGGGTACCGCCACGCTCCAAGGGATACCGGGGCTGGCCGGCGGTTGCCGCCTTCCCCTTGATGGTATCTTGTTCCGCTCCTCCAGCGCCACTCAATGAATATTACCGCCAGGGCGATAAACAGCAGGACTGCGCTCAGCACCGCCGCCGTTCCCCGGTCGTATCTTCCCGTCAGCTGCAAATAGATGGCGCTGGTAAATGTGGGAAAGCGGAGCATAGCTACTGTTCCGAAGTCCGACAGAACATAGAGGAAAACAAGAATACCCCCGGCTGCCAGGGAAGGTCGCATCAAGGGCAGGGTTACCCTGAAAAAAGTTTGCCACCGGCTGAGCCCACAGGAAAGGGAGGCCTCCTCCAAATCACCTCCGCCGGATTTCAGGGCGGCCGCCGCCAGCAGGTATACATAGGGAAAGGTAAAAACCGACAGCACCAGTACAGTTCCTCCGAAACTATATATCGACGGCAGCTTAACCGCGCCTGGCGGCAGGCCGGAAACCGCCTCCAGGAGGTGTTGCGCCGCCCCGTTATATCCAAAGAAGGTTATATAGGCAAAGGCTCCGATGTACGCCGGGATGGCAAGGGGGACCGCCATCAGCCAGTGCATGACGTTTTTCCCGGGCAGGTCGGTGCGGATAATCAGATAGGATAAAAGAACTGACATAATTACGGTTACCGCAGTAACCGCCACGGCTAGCCCCAGGGTATTGACCAGAAGATCGGGAATTCTGCTGCGCCATAACCTTATCCATATTTCAGGGGAGGCCTGGGAAGCCCTCAGTAAAATATATAAAAAGGGGATCGCCGAAAGCGCTGCCACCAGCAGGGAAGCCGCCACTATACCGGCTGGCGGCCCTGACCCGGGCAAAAATATTTTCTTGACGGCAAAAATTCTTTGCCTGGTGCGGCCCTCAGGCCGCACCAGGCTGCTTGCAACATTTTCTTTTGTCATATTGACCACCGTTTTCAATACTCAAGCTCCAAAGCGCTTCTGCGCAATCCAGATATCCTTGGGGCCGCTTAAGGGTCGCTATTAAGGCAGGCCTGCCTTTTCAATCAAGTTTATGGTTTTGTTGAGCTCGGATCCCAGTTGTTCCATTTTGACCGGGGTCCGCTTGAACTGGTCGAGTCTCCTGGCGTCATTGGCCGGAACCCCTTCAACCACCGGAATTTCATAATTCAGCTTGGCAAAAAGCTCCTGGGTTTGGGGCCTGATAAGGTATTCAATGAATTTTCGGGCGGACTCACTGTTTTTGGATCCCTTAACAATTGCTGCCCCGGCCACATTAACCGGAACCCCCATTTGTCCTTCTCCCTGGTCCGGGTATATTACTCCCACCGGAGAACCTTCCTGTTTCTGCAGGTGGTAATAATAGTGGTTAACCAACCCCAGCTTAAACTCGCCGGAACCAACGGCTTTTCTTACTTCGGTATGCCCTTTCAGGGACTGCGCCTGATTTGACATCAGGCTGCGCAGAAGTTTTTCGGTTTCCGCATCACCCATGGAAAGCCTCAGGGCTGTTATGTGCCCTATCAACGACTCATTGGAACTGGCAGAGATGGCCACCTGCTTTTTCCACCTGGGGTCAGCCAGGTCTTTTATGGATCTCGGCAGATCGCTTTCTTTAACAAGGTTGGTATTATACATGATAACCCTGGTTCTGGCCGAAACTCCAATCCATGAGCCGTCATTCGCTCTCAGATCCTCGGGTACGGCTTTCAGCGCCGGTGAAGGATTGGGCTGGAGCAGTCCCTTCTGCCTCAACATTTCCATGGTGCCGGCGTCATTGGCTATAAATACGTCGGCGCCCGGGTACTTTTGCTCTTCAATTATGGCGTTGGCCAATTCAGAGGCTCCCCCTGAACGAAGGGTAACCTTGATGCCGGTGTCCTTTTCAAAAGCATCCAGGACAGGCTTGATGAGGGGTTCCTTGCGTCCGGAATAAACCGCCAGCGGGGAACCTTCTTTCTTTTCCCCGGTGCCCTTCGGATCCTGGGATTGGGCGCAGCCGGCCACAAGGGCGGCCATCAGCAATATTGCTGCGTAAACAAATAATAAACTTTTTTTCATTTCAATCCTCCCGCTTGTTCCTAGTTGAAAATGATTATCAATATCATATTTCGCAGAAGCCCTTTTAACAAGGCCGAAAAAAGGTGATTTAGCCCAATTAGCTGTCTAAATCTTCACATGGATTGCCCTGTTACTTAGTGATAATCATTTTCATTATTTTCCGGGTTCCGAACAGGGGTCCGGAGAAAATTTTTTAATATTTTCTTAATGGAGCAGGATATTATTTAAACGAGTCGAATGTTAACAGTTGACAGTCTACTGTTAACAATTATTTAAAGTATGGTTTGGGAGGAGTTTGTTGTGACCAAATGTCTGGTGCTGGACAAAAAGGATAATGTGGCTGTGTCAATGGCCCCTGTGAAGGCCGGAGATCAGGTTGATTTTTCCGGCGGGGAAAATGTTGTGGCGATAGACGAGGTGCCCTTTGCCCACAAGATTGCCATAAAATCCATCCCCAGGGGAGCCAGGGTGTACAAATACGGTGAGGTTATCGGTGAAGCCACCGAGGACATCTCAGCTGGGCAGCATGTTCATGTGCATAATATCCGCAGCTTGAGGGTGAGGAGATAGATATAATGAGTGCAGCTAATCTTTTGGGTTACCGCAGGCAGAACGGCGATATCGGGATAAGAAATTATGTGGCGGTAATTTCCGCCATGGATAATTCCAATCCGGTGGTGCGCAGGGTGGTAAACGCAGTGCAGGGGACTGTGGCGCTTACTCCCGGATTTGGCCGCGCTATGCTGGGGGATGATTATGAACAGCATAAAAACACACTTATTGGCTTGGGAACAAACCCCAATGTTTACGGGGCTATAGTCGTCAGCCTGGAAATCAATTCGGCATTGGCCATCGCAGGTGGAATTGCCGCCAGCGGCCGCCCGGCGGAGGTTGTTTCCATTGAAGATGTGGGCGGAACCGTCAGGGCCACGGAGGTTGCTTCCCGGTATGCCATGAAAATGGCTCTGGATGCGGGGGCTCAGGCAAGGGAGCCCATGAGCTGGTCGGATCTGGTGATAGGCCTGGAGTGCGGGGGTTCCGACGGCAGTTCGGGGCTGGTATCCAACCCGGCCACCGGTAAAGTTGCAGATATGGTCATTGAACGGGGCGGCACCGCCATCATGAGCGAAACATTGGAAATACTGGGGGGAGAGCACCTTCTGGCGGTCAGGGCCAAGGATCGGGCCACCGGGCAAAAGCTGGTGGAGGCTGTGAACTTCTGCGTTACCTATGCTTCCGAAATGGGAGTGGACGTGCTGGGATCAAACCCCACCCCCGACAATATTCTGGGGGGTCTGTCCACCATTGAGGAAAAGGCCCTGGGGGCTATCAAAAAAGGCGGTTCCAGCACCCTCATGGAGGTTGTGGGGTATGGGCGGAGACCGTCATGCAAGGGATTCGTGGTGATGGACGCCCCCTGCCCGGGAATTGAGAATATGACGGCCATGGCTTCGGCAGGCTGCCATGCCATTGTTTTTTCCACCGGCAAAGGAAATACCTCGGGCAACCCTGTCGCCCCCACCATAAAGGTTTCTGGCAATCCGTACACCGTGGTGAACCTGGCTGACAATATTGATGTGGACCTGTCGGCCGTTATTGCCGGGGAAATGTCGCTGGATGGGGCGGCAAAAATATTGGAAGCCCGGCTGGCCGATGTCTGCAACGGCAGTATGACCCGGGCCGAGGTGTTGGGAGAGGTTGAGATAGCCATCAGCCGCATAGGCAGGTGCCTCTGACCCGGTATTGACAGTGAGTGGCGGACAGTACAGTGAACAGGGGCATCTATGCGTGGAAAGGGGGGGGCGATCAGGTCATGAGTGGTATGATGTCGGACTTTTGCAGGCGGGTTCTGGAAAAGGTTGGGATGCCTCCCGATGAAGCGGCCATAATGGCCCAGTGTCTCACCGAGGCCGACCTCAGGGGACATGAAACCCACGGAATGTCCCGGCTGGGAATGTACCTGGAAAGGGTAAAAAGGGGTGTCATGAAGCCCGACCCGGAGATAAGGGTGGTGCAGGACGGCGGTGCGGTTACCGTTTTGGACGGGGACCACGGATTCGGTCAGGTTGTGGCTGCCCTGGCCCTGGAAATGGCTGCCTCAAAAGCGGCTGAAATAGGCGTGGGAGTGGTTGCCGTGCGCAACAGCGGCCATGCGGGAGCCCTGGGAATTTTGGCCGAAAGAGTGGTTTCCCGGAGGAAAATAGGCATAATTTTCACCAATACCAGTCCTATTATGGCCCCCTGGGGGGGCAGGGAACCCGAGCTGGGTAATAACCCCTTCGCCATAGCGGTTCCCAGGGAGGGCCGTGATCCCGTTATACTGGACATGGCGCTCAGTGTTACAGCCCGGGGCAACATCATACTGGCATCCCGGGAGGGCGGCGCCATTCCGGAAGGGTGGGCCATAGACCGCGGGGGGCGGCCGGTAACAGACGCCCGGGAGGCCCTGCTGGGCACTGTTCTGCCCATTGCCGGACACAAGGGTTATGCCCTGGCCCTGATGATCGAAATATTGGCCGGTGTGCTGACCGGGGCTTCCTTTGGAAGGAATGTGGCCTCACTGATGCCGCCTGATTACAGCAAGCCCCTGGGAATGGGCCATCTGGTGATGGTGCTGGATGTGGAAAAATTTATTCCCTGGGATGAGTTTCAACGGCGCCTGAGCCGGTTTTTAAATCAGATCAAGGAGAGCCCGCCGGGGGATGGGGGATCTGAAATTATCATCCCCGGGGAAAAGTCGGCGCAAAAAAGGTCCCGGAGGCTCAAGGAGGGCTGCGTAATCAATGAGTCAACCCGCAGGGAGCTGATCAGGATCGGTGAGGAGTACGGCGTTCCCTTTGAGGTATAGATCTTGGCATATTAAATATTTTTACCCGGTTCCCGGTGCAAGGCAAAACCGGGATAGCGGGATAATAATAAAAAATAAATAAAACAGGGGGGTAAACAATTTGAACCAGAAAGAATTCAGAAAGGGCAGTTTTGCCCGAATCGCCGGTGTTCTGGCGCTGGCGGCAGTGGTCGGCTTTACCGCCGTGGGATGCGGCGGCGGCAAGGGTTCCCAAGAAAAGTCAGGGGCGCCTGACAAGCAGTATGTATTCAAGGTGGGCCACGCCATGCCGGAAAACCACCCGTTCCAAAAAGGGCTGGTTAAATTCGCAGAGCTGGCGGCCCAGAAGAGCAACAGCAAGATAAAGGTGGAGGTTTTTGCCTCGGGAGTGCTGGGAGGAACCAGGGATCGCACTGAAGGGGTCAAGAACGGCATCGCCGACATGGAGCTGGTGGGCAGCACCCAGCTGGGAGCCTTCGTTCCCCAAATGCTGGTGGCCGACCTTCCATTCATTTTCCGTGACTATGACCATGTGGACAAGGTTTTCCAGGGAGAAGTGGGTAAAAAGCTTGCCGAGGCTTCGGACAAGCAGGGAATCAAGGTGCTGGGATGGGGTGAAAATGGCTTCCGCCATGTTTTCAACCGCTACCGCCCGGTCAACTCACTGGAGGACATGAAGGGTCTTAAACTCCGGGTATTCCCCAACCAAGTGTATGTTGACACTTTCAAGGCCATGGGTACCCTGCCGGTAACCACCGACTGGGGTGAGTTGTTCACCGCCCTGTCTCAGAAAACAGTGGACGGGGCCGAAGCCGCCCCGGCGCACTTTATCACCAGCAAGTTCTCGGAAGCCGGGCAGAAGTACTTCTCCATGACCGGCCACATGTACGTTCCGGCCGTTCTAATCATGAGCTCCAAGAAATTCAGTGAAATGCCGGCGGACCTCCAGAAGGCCCTGGGCGAGGCCGCCAGGGAAGCCATGGACTACCAGCGCAAGCTGGCCCGGGAAGAGGAGAAGGGTTTCCTGAACGAGATCAAGTCTAAGGGTGTAGCGATCAATGAAATAGCTGACAAGTCCAAAATTATGGAGCAGACAAAAGGGGTATACACCACTTTTGAGCCGAAGATCGGCAAGGATCTGATTGAAGCAGTTAAAAACGCAAAATAGGGGGAACCAATCAATATGGATGGGCTGAAAAAGGTTGCCGACATCACCTACCAGACTGTAAAGGCGCTGTCCCTGCTGATGCTGGGGGCAATGATCGTGGCCGGTTTTTCACAGGTAGTGCTTCGGTACGTTCTGCACTCACCCATCCCCTGGGCCGAAGAATTAATACGGTATTTGTTTGTCTGGATAACCCTTCTGGGGGGGGCAATGGCCGTCAGGAGCAAGGGCCACCTGGCCATGGACATGTTGGTCAGCAAGCTCCCCCCCAAGCTGGGGGTTTCCTGTGCGTTTATAGGATCCGTTCTATCCGGAGGGGTACTTGTTTTTCTTGCGGTATCAGGGGCTGAACTGGCCTTAAACAATTCAAGTCAGGTTTCCGACGCCATGGGAATGACCATGTCCATACCTTACATGGCCATCCCCGCAGGGACCGTGTTAATGTTATTTTTCCTGGTTGAGGCATTGGTTCAGGCGGGCCGGGCGCTGCTGAGACCGGCCCGGTCAGGCAGTTAAGGTGGTGAAATATTAATGGTTACAATTCTTTTTATTGTTCTCCTGGGCTGCCTTTTAATTGGAATGCCCATCTGGATTGGACTGCTGCTGGCCGTTATGGCCGGCATGATGATGTCCGACCTGCCTCTGATGGTCATTGTCCAAAAAACATTCACCTCCATTGATTCCTTCCCCATGCTGGCCATTCCCTTTTTTATCCTGGCGGGGGCCATTATGGAGCATGGTGGGATGTCCCGCAGGCTGATCCGGCTGGCCTCGGTTCTGGTGGGAGCTCTTACCGGCGGCCTGGCTATGGTTTCGGTGCTGAGCTCCATGCTCTTCGGCGCCCTTACCGGATCGGCCCCGGCCACCACTGCGGCCATCGGGGGCATTATGATCAAAGAGATGGAAAAGAAGGGCTATGACTCCCGCTTCTCTGCGGCTCTCCTGGCCATCTCCGGGGAACTGGGCATTCTCATACCCCCCAGCATTCCCATGATACTTTTTGCGATTACCGCCAACGTGTCGGTACTGGATGTTTTTATGGGTGGAATTGTTCCGGGAATCATATTTGCAATTACTCTGATGGTGATGGCCTACATCATATCGGCCAGCAGAGGGTACCGGGGTGAAAAAAGGGCCACGCTGAGGGAAACGGCGGTGGCTGCGAAAGATGCCTTCCTGGCCCTTCTGACCCCGGTGATTATACTGGGAGGAATTTACGGAGGAGTTTTCACTCCCACCGAGGCCGGGGTGGTGGCATGTGTATATGCGCTGCTTATAGGTTTTTTTGTTTACAGGGAGCTGGATATGCAAAAGCTCGCCAGAATTGCCGTACAGGTGACAGAGTCCAGCGCCGCCATAATGCTGGTGGTGGTCGGGGCCACCGCCTTCGGCTGGCTTATGACCAACCAGCATGTTCCCCAGGACATCACGGCATATATGAGCAACGTTTCTTCCAGCCCATACTTGGTTCTGTTCCTGCTTAACCTTCTCTTCTTTGTTACCGGGTTCTTTATGAACCAGGGGGCGGCCATACTGATCCTTACACCCATGCTTCTGCCGGTTATCACCAAGCTGGGTGTGGACCCCGCCTTTTATGGCGTCATAATGGTTATGGTGCTTGGTTTAAGCCAGGTAACCCCTCCGGTGGCCCTCTCGCTTTTCGTGGCCAGCCGGATAAGCGGCAGGACGGTGGAAGAGATCATACCGTCACTCCTTCCCTTCCTGATCGTAGCCACCATTGTGGCCTTCATGCTGACCTACATGCCCGGGGTGGTTATGCTTCTGCCCAACCTGCTTAAATAAACCTGGGAGGGATATCCCGCAACTGATGGAGGAAGACCTTAAAAGCAATAGCTTGATGGGTATTCCTCTTTCTTGCGGTTGGGGAATTTCAGTTAATGCAGCGGTGATTAATCCGTTGTAATGAGTTTCTGAAACATGTATAATCTGAATTATTATAAGTCAACGCATATATGGGAGGGTTCTGATTGTCCTTTCCGCAGTTAAGGGCTGAAACTTTAAAGGAACATGCTCTGCAGGTTATAAGAGACGCAATAATGAACGGGAATCTAAAGCCCGGGGAGCGTCTGGTGGAAAGCAAGCTGGCAGAGGAGATGGGCATCAGCCGGGGCCCCATCCGGGAAGCGGTGGGCCAGCTAAAAAACGAGGGGCTGGTAAAGGTTATACCGCACAAGGGGACATTTGTGGTGGAATGGTCCCGGGACGATGTTCTTGAGGTATACTTGCTCCGCAGCGTGCTGGAGGGGCTGGCCGCCCGGAAGGCTGCGGAATTGTTTGACCATGAGGACTTCAATTACCTTCAGGATCTATTGCGGCAGGCCAAAACTTTGCCCCCGGAAGGAACGGTAAGCCAGCTTTCCGGGTTCAGCCTGGAGTTTCACGAGTTTATCTGCCGGAGATGTGGTTTGCCGCGGCTTTATGAAATGTGGTCGGTGGTAAATGCCCAGAGGTATCTTTTTTCATTCTTAATGTTTACTCATGCCAGCCGGGATGAGATCATACAAAAGCACCAGCTTCTACTGGATGATCTGCGAAAGAGAGATTCCGACATTGCCGAGCAAAGTATGCGCCGGCATATAATGGATGCCAGGACGTCCTTTGAAAGCATTGGTATCAAGCCTTAGGCCATTGGGGGCACGGCGGAGGTTCACAGCGGCGCAGCCGTTTTAATAGTTATTGTCGACAATACTTTTTGGAGGAAAGCTTTAATGGCCGAAAAAAAACCACCTTTTTCCAAGGAACAACTGATGCGGATAATTGAACAGCATCCCACGCCTTTTCATATTTACCATGAAGAGGCCATCCGGGCCAATGCCCGGAAACTTCTGGCGGCCTTCGGCTGGGCCCCGGCCTTTAAGGAATATTTTGCCGTCAAGGCCACACCCAATCCCCATATATTGAAGATACTCCATGAGGAGGGGTGCGGCGCCGACTGCAGTTCTCTTCCGGAGCTGATTCTGGCGGAAAAATCGGGCATCCGGGGAGAAGACATTATATTCACCTCCAACGACACGCCGGCCAATGAGTTTATAAAGGCCAAAGAACTGGGAGCGGTAATTAATCTGGATGATATAAGCCATATTGATTTTCTGGAAAAGAACGCCGGGATACCGGAACTGATTTGCTTCCGTTATAACCCCGGGCCCCTTAGGGAAGGGGGCAACGCCATCATCGGCAGCCCGGAGGAATCCAAGTACGGACTGACCCGCAAGCAGCTCCTGGACGCCTACAGGATAATGAGGGACAAGGGCGCGCAGAGGTTCGGTCTGCATACCATGGTTATTTCCAACGAGTTGGATCCCAACTATTTTATTGAAACGGCCAACATGATGTTTGATCTGGTGGTTGAGATTTTCCGGACCCTGAAAATAAGGGTTGAATTCGTAAATTTCGGCGGAGGTATAGGAATACCTTACCGCCCGGAGCAGCAGGCAGTGGATCTGGATTACCTGAGCCGGGGGCTCAAGGAGTCCTATGACAGGAAAATTGTGGCCAACGGGCTGCACCCTCTTAAGCTGGCCATGGAAAGCGGTCGGATGATAACCGGGCCCTATGGTTATCTGGTGGCCACCGTACTGCATAAGAAGGAAATTTATAAAAATTATGTGGGTCTGGACGCCTGCATGGCCAATCTGATGCGTCCGGGGATATACGGGGCCTATCATCATATAACCGTGATGGGTAAAGAGGACTGGCCCCTGGGCTATATATATGATGTCACAGGCTCGCTGTGTGAAAACAATGATAAATTTGCGGTGAACCGGAAGCTGCCCATGGTTGAAATAGGCGATGTCATGGTGATACATGACACAGGGGCCCACGGTTACGCCATGGGATTCAATTATAACGGAAAGCTGCGGTCGGCCGAACTGCTTCTGAAGGCTGACGGAAGCGTGGAGATGATCCGGCGGGCCGAGACCATTGAAGACTATTTTGCCACCCTCAATTTTTGAAATAATAATTATCCGGCATATAGGCGGGGTATAAGGAGGAGTTTTATGCCTGGTCAGGATCGGTTAAAAAGGGACATTATTGACAGAGGACTATGTTCGTCCTGCGGCATGTGCGTGGGACTTTGCCCTTATATTAAAACAGCCGGAGACATGGTCAGGGTAATCAACCCCTGCGGCCTGGCTGAGGGAGCCTGTTACTCGGTCTGCCCCAAAGTTTCCCTGGACCTGAGGGAGATGGATCTGGCGGTATTCGGCCGGGAAAGGGAGGACCAGGCACTGGGTGTGGTAAGGGAAATTTATTTTGCCCGGGCCGGTGAAAACAGGGCGGCCAAAGCCCAGTACGGCGGGGTTGCCTCGGCTTTGGCCGCCTTTGCCCTGAAAGAGGGAATGGTTACCGGGATGGCCCTGGCCGGGGGGGGGGTTCTCTGCCCCAGGCCGGTGCTGGCCCGCACCGTTGATGAGGTAAACGGTTGTGCCGGGTCCAAGTATACAGCGGTGCCATCCCTGGCAGTGCTGAACCGGGCCCTTCGGGAGGGTATGTCAGGATTGGGCCTGGTGGGGAGGCCCTGCCAGATAGCCGCGGCGCGCAAGGCTCAGGCCGGTAATTTGGCAGGAGATCAGTTTAGTAATCCTCAGGCTGTGGGGATGGCCCTGGGGCTGTTCTGCTTCTGGTCCCTTTCCCCGGATTTTTACCGCTTTGCTTTCCGCAGGGTGAAGGGGGAAGAGATGGTCAGGATGGACATTCCCTTGGAGGGGCCGGTGGTGGAGACCAATTCAGGGAATTGCCGCTGGCAGTTGGAAGAAATACGGCCTTTTATTAAAAAGCCCTGCAGCCTGTGCTTTGACAGCACCTCGGAGTGGGCGGACCTATCGGTGGGATCCACTGAGTTCGACCCATCCTGGAATACACTGATTGTCCGGTCGGACAAAGGGCGGGAACTGGTTGATCTGGCCCTGCGCAGGGGGGCTATAGAAATTGCTCAATACCCCGAAGAAAGGCTGCCTTTGTTAAGGAGGGCGGCATTGAATAAAAAAATGCGGGTTCTGGGGCTGCCGGAGTTTGAGGACGGAAAACCAGGCTTCCCTGTGGTGGGCCGGTACCGGGAACAGATTGAAGCCCAGTGGGGAGGAGTGAACCAGTGACCATCATGGGAGTCCGTGAGGAAAAGCCGGGGGTCAGGGTGGCTCTTACCGGAAATGAATCCATCGCCCGGGGAGCTCTGGAGGCCGGGGTGGCCTATGCCGCCTCCTATCCCGGATCCCCCACCGCCGAAGTGCTGGGAACCCTGGCTAAGGTGGCCGGGGAACATGATATATACGTTGAGTGGTCTGTCAATGAAAAGGTGGCCCTGGAAGGGGCCGCGGCCGCATCCTTCACCGGGTTGAGATCCCTGACCGTGATGAAGGCTGACGGCCTCAATGTTGCCCTGGACTTTGCCGGCGCCCTGGCCATTTCAGGCTGCCGGGGAGGCATGGTAATAGTGGTGGGCGATGACCCGGCGGCCCACTCCAGTGTTCGGGAAGAGGATTCCCGCAATCTGTGCAAGGTGATTCACCTGCCTGTGCTGGAGCCCTCCTCGGTAGAGGAGGCCATGGACATGACCAGGGAAGCTTTCTCACTGTCGGAGGAGCTGGCGCTGCCGGTGGTGGTGCGCTGTGTCACCCGGGTTTGCCACGCCAGCGGCGATGTAAAGCTGGGGAAAATAGCCCGTACAGAAAGGGAGCCGGAATTTCAAAGGGGCGACCGGGTAATCACCTTCGGTATAGCCCTGCACGCAATGCAGGAGCAGAAGCTGACCAGGGCTTCGGCTTTGTTCTGTAAATCGGGATTCAACAGCTACACCGGCCCTCAAAGGGCCCAAAGACTGATCATTGCCAGCGGGCCCAGCTACATGTATGCCCTGGAGGCCCTGGAAATGCTGGATCTGAGTAGGGAAACCGGGGTGCTGAAGCTGGGGACCACCTGGCCGCTGCCGGAATCCTTGCTGCTGGATTATCTTATAAACGCTTCCGAGGTGGTATTCGCCGAAGAGGTGGAGCCCTTTGTGGAGGATAATGTGATGGCCCTGGCCGCCCGCCACTGGAAAGACATTGGAAGCATCACCTTTTACGGCAAAAGGAGCGGCCACGTGGCCGGCCCGGCGGGCCCGGGCATAGGGGAGATGAACCCGGATATACTGGCCGGGTCCCTTTCGAAAATAACCGGGGCAGCCTTTAAAAGCCCTGTTCTTTCCGGTCGGAAGGGAGCCCTGGAGCTTCTGGGGGAAAAGATGCCGGGCAGGGATCTGGCCCTCTGCGCCGGGTGTCCGCACAGGGCTTCTTTCTGGTCCATAAAGACGGCCCTGGAGCTGGACGGCAGGGGAGGGATCGTTCTGGGGGACATAGGCTGCTATACCCTGGGCATCGCCAGAACCGGCTACCATATCCTGCAGACGGTGCACTGCATGGGCGCCGGGGTAGGCATCGCCGGGGGCATGGGAAAGCTGGACCGCTTTGGATTTAACCGGCCGGTTATAACCGTGGTGGGGGATTCCACCTTTTATCACGCCGCTGTGCCGGCACTGATCAACGCCCGCTATAACCGCTCCAATTTTATGCTGGTGCTGCTGGACAATGAAACCACCGCCATGACCGGTCATCAGCCCCACCCGGGGCGCAGTTCCACCGCCACCGGGGAACCTGCCGACACCGTGCATATGGAAGATATAATCCGGGGCATAGGCATACCCTGCAGCCTTCAGGACCCCTACGATGTTGAGGCGACCATTGATGTTATTTGCCGGATGCTGCAGCAAGAAGGTCCCCGGGTGCTGATACTGAGGAGAACCTGCGCCCTGGCGGCCGTTAAGGGAAAACAAAAAAACAGGGTGTATGTGGATGGAAAGAGGTGCATAGGGGATGCCTGCGGCTGCGGAAGGTTCTGCAGCAAAGTTTTCTCCTGTCCTGCCAATATATGGGATGCGGAGTCGGGTAAGGCCCGTATTGACGAGGCGGTATGCAACGGCTGCGGGGTGTGCGCCACCCTTTGCCCCCGGCAGGCCATCACGGTGGAAAGGACGGTTTAGGGGATGCCAAAACTGTTTGCGGAACCTTTAAATATAATAATCACCGGTGTGGGAGGGCAGGGCAACGTGCTGGCCTCCCAGATACTCTCGGTGGCGGCGGCCGAGGCCGGCTACCGGGTGGCCGTAGGTGAAACCTTCGGTGTTTCCCAGAGGGGCGGATCGGTGATGAGCCATGTGAGGATCTCCCGGGATAAACCCATTGGCCCGCTTATCCCCAGGGGGAGGGCCCACGTGGTGGCGGGCTTCGAGCCCCTGGAAACCATGAGGGTGATCATGGATTATGCCAATCCTGACACCGTGGTGATCATGAACGACCGCCCCAACTATCCCCTGGGCTGTCTTCTGGGTGAGGATAAATACCCCCATCCCGCCCGCATAGAGGAGGCGGTAAAAAAAATGGTGTCAAGGGTCCATACCCTGCCCGCCACCCATCTGGCCCAGGAGGCCGGAAGCCCCCTGGCCGCCAATATGGTCATGACCGGGGCCATGGCCGCAAGCGGCCTTGTGCCCTTTGGCCGGGAGTATTTTATTAGAACCATTGAGTCTCTTTTTACCGGCGGTGTCAGGGAGCTAAACCTCCGGGCCTTTGACACGGGCTATAGCCGTATTTCGGGATAATGTCGGCTGGTTCTTACATGAATGAAAAACTCTATAAAAAATAAATTTTATAGTTTACCACCAGATCATCAGCCCGGTATTTTTTAACTATGCTGAAGACCTTCTTTTGTTGTATATGAAGATCTTCCGTGATAAAGCTCACATAGACAAAGGGAGTTGAGATGCTCCACTGAACATTCATCCCTGTCAGCAGGTTTTTTGCCTTGGCGGCCACCTTCTGGATAATGTCTGCTGTTCCGTTAAGAATATCTTCTGAGGTCAGTTCCGGGGGCTTTAACCCGGTCATCAGGCTTATAATGCCGGTGGCTGCTTCCCTGCCCATGGTCAGGTAAATAATGGCATTGACTTTCCCCTGTATAATCATTTGCCCGGAAAGATAATCCTTCTGCGCAGCGGTTTCTGGAGGTCCATATTCCTCAGACACCTCCAGTCCGGTGGAGTATGCCAGAATATTCCTTGCGGCATCGGAAAAGCAGTTGTTTAATAAGTCATATTCATACCCCAATCCAAGGCATTGCAGTATTTTTTTGGTCAGTTCCTGCTCGGTGAAGGGCTTAATAAGATAATTGTTGGCCCCGGCCTGGACAGCCTTAACGATCTTATCCTTTTCGCCCTCGGTGGTGGCCATCATTACCGGGATGTTTTTATACTTCTCCTGGCGTCTTATTTTGTTTAAAAACTCGAAACCGTTCATATTTGGCATATTCCAGTCCAGTATGATTAGATCGAACTTTCCTTCGGTTTTTTTCAGAGTCGACAGGGCCTCAATGCCGTCAGACGCCTCAAAGAGCTGCCCACCCATGGCCTCCACCGTTTTCTTGGTAAGTTTCCTAATCAGCAAAACATCATCCACGGATAAAATTTTCACGCCAACACTCCTATCCGGAAATAAATTCCATCCCCATGCTCTTGTGGATTTAAGCTTTAACCTCTGCCCGAAATGATTTGCAAAATACGAAAAGGTATTGTGGACAGATCCTCTACGGCATCAGACAGGCCTGCGTCCACCACGCTTTTGGGCATTCCGTAAACAACGCAGGTTCGTTCACTCTGGGCCAGGCAGAAGCATTCACAGCTCTTTTTTATTTCCTCCACGCCCAGCATTCCGTCACTGCCCATGCCCGTAAGTATCACGGCCAGCACTCTTTTATTGCGGTAGACCCTGGCCACAGAGCGGAAGAGCACATCGGCAGCGGGTTTGACACCGTTTACCGGGGGGGTGGATTCAACTTTTATGATTATACCGGTGCCCTTTCCTGTTTCAACCGTCATATGAAAACCTCCGGGTGCGATCATTATCTGACCCGGTCTCACGGCGTCCCCATCCTGGGCCTCCAGTACCGGAAGGCTGCATTTTTTATCCAGTGACTGGGCCATTCTGCCGGTCAGTTCCGCCGGCATATGCTGAACCACCAGAACGGGCTTGTTAAATCCGGCCGGAAGATCTTTGCAAACTGTCTCCAGGGCCGCCGGGCCGCCGGTGGAAGAGGCTATAAGCACCAGGTCGACTCCGCTTAATCTCCTTTTTTTTGCCGCCGGGGCCGCTGGGGGAGGGGTGGTGTTCCGCTGAAGGGAGGGCGCTGCGTTTACATTCCAGGAAGTGAACTTCCTGGCTATTATCTGGGTAAACAGTCCCTGCAGCCTCTGTTTCATGCCGCTGATATTTTTTTCAGCCGTTGCCGCCGGAGGTTTTTTTATAAAGTTCATAACGCCGGCTTCCGGTGATCTGAATTTTTCCGCCTGGCTGTCTGACCCCGGGGAGACCAGCATGATCACGAAAATATGGGGGTGGCGCCTGCGGATTTGATCCAGGGTTTCAAGTAATTTGGCTTCGGGTGTGAACATATCCAAAAGGACAACATCGGTGCTGCCCCGGTTTAATCTTTCAATGGCCAGGGCTCCGCTGGAGGCGGTATTTGTCACAATGCCCAGGCCGGTGCTCTCCACCGCCTGGGCCAGTATTTTTTTGTAAAACACAGAGTTGTCTAAAATTAAAACCTTAAGCTTTTCCAAACACTCACCAGCCTAGCGGTTGCGCTAATTATTAAAGTTGACACTGGCCACCATAACCCGGTTCCGCCCCTGACATTTTGCGCTGTAAAGGGCTCCGTCGGCCGCAGAAATCAGATCAGCCGTTGAAAGTTCCTTTGTGGGAAGAATGGTGGCCACTCCCAGGCTGACCGTTACATGATCGCTTGCTTTGGATCCGCTGTGTAAAATAGCCCTTTTCTCCACCGCCGAGCATATTGTTTCAGCCAAAAAAACCGCCCCATTTTTTTGAGTTCCCGGCAAAACCACAGTGAATTCCTCGCCGCCGTACCGGCACAGCAGATCCTCGGGGCGTCTCAGCGTGCTTTGAATTGTGTTGGCAACGGTCATCAGGCACTCGTCTCCGGCCTGATGACCATATGTATCATTGTAGGCCTTAAAAAAATCAATATCCGCCATTATTAAAGAAAGGGGCTTAAAATGCCTTCTTCCCCGCCGCCATTCCGCATCCATGTATTCGTCAAAGCGCCGCCGGTTGGCAATCCCCGTCAGCCCGTCCAGGGAGGAAAGGAGGTTTAGCTTTTGAACGGCCACCTCCAGCTGCCTGGTTACCTCCAGCAGTTTCTGCTCCCGCATCTTGCGGCTGTCCATCTCGTGCTTCAGCTTAAGGGCTGACCGGGACCGGGCCAGCAGCTCAATTTTATTGATTGGTTTGGTGATGTAATCAATGGCCCCGGCCTCAAAGGCTTTTTCCAGGTGCTCGCTTTCTGTAAGGGAGGTTACCATTATTACAGGAATATCCTGTAAGCGCTCCACAGACTTTATGATGCGGCAGGCTTCCCTTCCGTCCATGTCGGGCAGTACAATATCCAGCAAAACAAGGTCTATTTCTGAACCGGCGTCCACGGATGTCTCCCCGGCGGAATTAATATCCAGCTTTTCAAAGGCGTCCAGAGCTGATTCCGAAAACAGCAGATCCGAGTATCCGGACTCAGTCAGGTAAGATTCAATTATTAATCGGGTAGTTTTAGAATCGTCAACAATCAGTATGCTCATACGGTGTCTCTTCCCTTTCGGCCACTGATTTACTTATACCCGGAATTGCTGAATCTGGGACTCCATCTTCTGGGCCATATCCGCCAAATCCCTTGCAGATTTGCTGGTTTTATCGGCGCCGCCGGCGGTTTCGGCCGACACCTGGCTGATTTCCTGTATGCTCTGGGATATTTCCGCCGCCCCTCTGGAAATTTCGGCGGCGTCCCTGGCTACCAGAGCCACCCTGTCCGAAGCCTTGGTGGTGTTGTCCGAGGCGTCGTTGGCCGAAATGGAAAGCTCATTTATGGACCGGGCCACCTCCTGCAGCCCTTTGGAAGTTTCGTCAATGCTGCGGGCAGCGTGACTGGCATTGGAGGCGGCATCGGAAATCTCCCGGGTGATCAGTCCTACCTTTTCGGCAGTCAGCACTACGGACTTGGATATTTCCCCGGTGGACTCCGACTGCTGGGTGACCGCCGAGGCAATGGTGTTGGTTATGTCGGTGGTTTCGCCGATTACCCGGGTTATGGTTTCCACCGCCTGTACCGCCCCCACCATGTTGCCCTGCATAGCCTCTATCTGAAGGCTTATTTCTTCGGTGGCCTCGGCCGTCTGCTTGGCCAGCTCTTTCACCTCGTTGGCCACCACGGCGAAGCCCCTGCCGGCTTCCCCGGCCCCGGCCGCCTCGATGGCGGCGTTCAAGGCCAGCATCTTGGTCTGCTCGGCTATGTCGTTGATTACATTTACAATCTTTCCAATCTGCCTGGAGGAGTCATTGAGCTTTCCTATGATTTCCCTGGTTTCGGCAGCTCTCACCCCGGCGTTGTCGGTGATTTGAATGGACCTCTCGCAGTTGCGGCTGACCTCATTAAGGGAGCTGTTTATTTCCTTGACCGCCGTGGCCACGCTGTTTACCGAGGCCGACATGTCCTGGGAGGAATGGGATATTTTATTAATGCTGTCGGAATTCTGCTCCGCCGAAACGGTAACCTGCTCCAGGCTGGCCGATATTTGCTCGGATGCCGAGGCCAGTTTCTGTACGCTGCCGTACATGTCCTCCAGGGCGGAGGCGTTCATGTTGATGTAGTCGCTGGTTTCCGAGGAGGAGCAGGCCGTTCCGGTGATGCTCTCGGTGATCTGCCCCACAGCGGTGTTGACCACGTTTATTTTTGTATTCATCTCGGTGTTCCGGGCCGCCATGTTTCCTGCCATGGACGACATTTCGCGCAGTGATTCGCTGATGATGATGGAACTGTCCCGTATGTCAATGAGCATATGCTGTATTTTCTCTATGAACTGATTAAATGATGAGGTCAGTTGTCCAATTTCGTCCCCTGATGAAACCTCACTCCGCACGGTGAGGTCGCCCTGTTCGGCGCGGGCCATAAGTTGGCGGATTTTGTCAAGGGGATTGCTGATCATGCGGGACAGCAGCATTATTGAGACAATGGAGCTGATCAGCGCCACGAAGGCAGCTATGGCCAGGGTGAAAAACGGGAGGTAGATCAGGGCTGCCGACAGCTCTTCCGCCGGGGCCGTTACCGCTATACCCCAGTTGACTCCCTGTATGGGGTTATAGGCTACATATTTGTCCACATCCTCAAAGACATAGCGGCTTATACCAGTCTCTCCCCGGGTTACTTTTTGTATGGCTTCTTTTAACCTGGGATCTATGCTGGTATCGGTCATGGGGTTTAATTTCATCACCAGGTCTTTACTGGGGTGTGCAATGACCAGGCCGTCACTGCGCACCATGTAGGCATAGCCGGTTTTTACGGCCTTTATGGAGTCCACCCGTTGGGAAATATCGTCGATGGTAACCGTTCCGCCAAGCAGCCCGGTCACAACGCCGTCCTTTTTAAGAGGAGAGGCCACAACAATTACCGTTTTTCCCGTGGCCCTGGAAACCAGGGGATCGGATACCACTATTTCACCCGTAGACATTACTTTTTTATAATAATCACGGTCCTTAACATTTGCCGGTGTTCCCGAAGTTATAATGTAATCACCCTTGCTGTCGGCTATGAAAAAGGTTTCATACAGCTTGTTGCGCTGTATCTCGGAGGATAAAAAGGAAAGCCTGGCCGTGTTGCTGCCGGAATTAATCAGGGGCATGTTGGCCAGCATAGCCAGTTCCGATTTCCGGCTGTCAAGCCACATGCCCACCTCCTTGCTGGAGGAAACCGCCACCGAGGTGAGGGTTTGTTCCATATTGCGGACTAAAATGTCCTTGGCCTTGTAGTAGCCGGTGGCCACCGTGATTAATACGGCTACCACCAGTGTGACAATGTTGATGGTAATCAGTTTTGCCTTAATGCTGTTGTTAATGCCCGCCAAATTAAAGCCTCCTTTCAAATCCCTTATTATTCAAAAACAGCTTCCCGGTGGAGGATCATCAGCAGCTGATTCTCCAGTCTGACCACCTCGCTGACAAATTTCTTTTCAATACTGTTAATGTTGGCCGGGGGCGGCTCGCAGATATCTTCCACAATGTCAACCACAGATCCGGGTTTGTCGATAATGAAACCTATATAGTCAGGGTTATCGGGCCTGCTTTTGAGTATAATGCAGTTAAGCGGTCCCTCTCTTATCTCCCCGCTGTAACCCATCATCCCGGCCAGATTGAAAAGAGTTACTATTTGTCCCCGCATGTTTAAAAGACCTATAACATGGGAGGGGGCATCGGGAACCGTGGTGTACTCGATGTTGCGGTTGATTTCCTTTAAGGCCAGTATGTCGATGCCAAATAGGTTTTCCTGGATGAAAAAAGTCAAAACTGTTCCATTTATACCGCATCACCCCTTTTTTGGAAGGCCAGCCTGATTTTTTCCAGAAGCCGATCTTTATCCAGCTTTATTTCATAAAAATCAAAGCCGGCGTCAATGCCCTTGTTTATACTCCATTCGTCGGCCTTGGAGGTTACCGCCACCACCGGCAGGGCGGACAGCCTTTTGTCGGCCCGGATTCTTTTGGCCAGCTCATAACCGTCCATTATCGGCATCTCAATGTCGCTGACAACGGCATCCACTTCTTTTTCCTGGAGTATATTCCAGGCTTCCCTGCCGTTAACCGCCGTTATTACCGTGTAGCCTGCGGACTCCAGGTATTCTTTCTCCACTTTGGCGAAAAAAGGCGTATCTTCCACCAGCAAAAGAGATTTACCCCCTGTTTTTTCTTCCTTCCGGTCTTTCCCGGAGTTTTTTGGGCAGGCCATTTCAAACAGCTCATATATATTGATAAAGAGAACTATACGGTCATCCAGTATTGCCGATCCCACCAGGCCCCTGGTTTTAATATCGGCCTGGTTAAACCTGACCTTGGTTTCCATGGTGTTGTGAATTCTTTCGAGGAGTATTCCCAGAGGCTGTTTCATTTTGGGGATTATTACATATAGATTTTGGCTCTTTAACTTTTCAGCGGTAACAGGGAGGTAGTCTTCGGGGCGGATTACTCTCAGCGCTTCACCCTTAAACTGAATAAACTCTTTTTCCCCTATCTTTTCGATCTGGCCTGCCTGAAGCTTTTCCACCCTTGCCACCATGGAAAGGTGGATGCCGAAGGTCTCGGGGCCGGAGCATTTAAACAGAAGCAGATTCTGCAATTCGGTCATGGCTTCTTCGGCCGGGGGAGTTTTGTCTTCAGGCGGCCGGCTGCTTTCATCAGGGAAACGGAGACCGGCCCTTTCTGCAATGCCCTCGGGATCCAAAATCATGGCAATTCTTCCGTCACCCATGATGGTAACCCCTGAATAGCACCGGCATTCGTTCAGGTATCTGGGGATAGGTTTGACCAGTATTTCTTCTCCGTCATATATGGTGTCCACCACCAGCCCGAACTGTTTTGACCCGCTTTTTAACACCAGCACCCGTATCACCCGGCCAGTGTCCAGATGGCCGCCTTTTAAGCCCAGAACATTGGCGAGCTGAACCAGGGGCAGCAGCCTTCCCCTCAGCCTTAAAACCTCGGAATCCCTAACGTGCTCAATCTTGCGGGCAGGATCGCCGGGTTTGATCCGAACCATACCCTTGAGGTTTACCTGAGGAATGGCGAATTTCTGGCCATCGGTCTCCACAATGAGGGAGGAGATGATGGCCAGGGTCAGCGGCAGTATTAAGCGGAAGGTGGTGCCCAGCCCAAGGCTGGTCATAATCTCCATGGCGCCGCCCAGTTTTTCGATGTTGGTTTTGACCACATCCATACCCACGCCTCTGCCGGAGAGGTCAGTGACTTTTTCGGCGGTGGAAAAGCCGGGGCGGAAAAGCAGGCCCAGCAGCTCCCGCTCTCCCATCAGGTGCATTTCCTCGGGGCTGATCATTCCTTTTTGCAAGGCGTTGTTGGTAATTTTTTCCACATTGATTCCCGCGCCGTCATCAATGATGTCTATATTGACATGTCCGCTCTCGTGGTATGCTTTCAAAATTATGGCCCCGCTTCTGGGCTTGCCTTCTATCTCCCTTATGTCCGGTGTTTCTATGCCGTGATCCACGGCATTCCGGATCAAATGGGTGAGGGGATCTCCCAGGGCTTCTATTATAGACTTGTCCAGTTCAACTGCGCCGCCCTCCATCCGCAGATCAATGTCTTTCCCCATTTTCCGGGACAATTCCCGGACGATGCGGGGGAACTTACTGAATACTTTAGCAACAGGCTGCATACGGGTTTGCATAATTTTTTCCTGCAGCTCGGTGGTAACCCCGTCGATATTCTGCAGCACCGCATTGAGGCCAGGAATTCCTTTACGGTGCGCTTCCAGTATGCGTAGAAGCTGGTTTCTTCCCAGAACCATTTCACTGGCCAGATTCAGCAAGTCATTCAACAGTGTTATATGTACCCTCACAGTGTCTTCGGCCATTACGCCCTGGCGCTTTTTCCGCTGATGTTGGGGACTGTGGAGGACTGAACGCCGGCCGTCTCAGCAAGATACGGCCGGGTGGTGGGGAGGCCTTCCCGGCTTTTGTATCTTTCTTCAGTTAGAAGATCCTGTTCATCCAGCGGGATGATATTCTCCTCGGCTATATCCAGAGCAAGGGATATCAGATTGCTTTCCAGCACCGTTGCCACCAGTACGTCAAAGGCATCCCCCGGACCAGGAGTACCGGAGGACCCGGAGTTTCCGGCAATACTACCGATGGACTCTATTTTTTTTAACATCTCAGGAGGGTTATTTCCAGGTGCGATTTTTATTTTGTAAAACCTCTGCCCGCGCCTTGCGGTCTCCCGGATTTCCTCGATATCTATTTCGCCGCTAAAAAAACCCCCGTAGTTATTGGCCGTTGCCGGGCCTGGAGATGAATCGGACTGCTGTTCCCCGGATTTACTGTTCAAAGCTTTTGCTATTCTGGCCGTGTGTTCCGAAATATCCTCCATTTCGCTGTTTTCCGCATCCATAATCATTTGTTTAAGGCAGTCGTTGGCGGAGAGTAAAACGTCAATCATCCGGTTATCAATAACCAGACTGCCGTTTCTTATTTCTCCAAAAAGGTTTTCCATAGCGTGGGAAAGTCTCACAATATTCTTCAGGCTGAAAAAGCCTGCTGTTCCCTTAATACTGTGCAGGTTCCGGAAGATACTGTGAATGATATCGGCATCCCCTTCACCATTTTCCAGTTTTAAGAGCCCAGCTTCGGCGGAATCTACGTGCGCCAAGGCCTCTTCCACAAAGTCCTTAAGAAAATCGGAGTTATTTGCCATTAAATCACCTCTTTTCATCTGCGGCCTTCATATAAAACCTTGAAATCCACACCGGGAGGGATGATAGATATGATTATTAACCTTGTTTTAGACCCTGAAATTGTTGGAACAGCCGCTAAATGGCGGCCATTGTTGGTTAATTCAACATAAATTGACAATGCCCTGTTTATAGAGGAAAGAATAATTAAGAATTTCTCTGTGTTCCTGCTAAAGGCAATTATTGGCGGCTGTTTTACGCTTTCTCCACCTCGGCGTATTCTTCTCCGAAAGTCTCCACCGTTACGCTTTTCATTTTCTGATCCACCAGGGGCCTGTCCATGCGGTTCTTCTCGGAGTTTACTATCCGGTCGGCCTCCTCCATGCCTTCTATAACCCGGCCAAAGGCCGCGTATTCACCATCCAGGTGAGGGGACTTTGAGGTCATAATGAAGAACTGGGATCCTGCCGAATCCGGCATGCCGGTCCGGGCCATGGAGATGACTCCCCTGTCGTGCCGCAGATCGTTTGCATGGCGGTTTTTTGCAAACTCTCCTTTGATGCAGTAGCCCGGCCCACCCATGCCTGTGCCCTGGGGGCAGCCTCCCTGGATCATAAATCCGGGTATCACCCTGTGGAATATAAGCCCGTCATAAAACCCCTTGCGGGCCAGAGATATGAAATTCCTCACAGTGTTGGGAGCAATCCCGGGATAGAGCTCCGCCTTCATGGTGTTGCCGCTTTCCATTTCGATGGTGGCCACTGGATTTTTACTCAAATTCATCTTCCTTTCCATTCAAATATAATTATTATACCAAAAAATACTAAGAAAATATCATTACTCTTAAAGTGGGACTAAAGCTTTCGAGAAGGTCATGGTAAGCACATCCTGTGGACTTTAGCGTACCTCCCGGTGTAAAATAGCCGGTGAGGCATCCTCTTTGTATTAAAAAAATTGACCTAAATTAGAAGGAATAATGCAATGCACAACGAATACAGCTTATGAGAATATATTTTTGCCGTCCGCCTATTATCATCTGTACCGGCTTCAGCCTGAGCAAGTTGGGAAATGCCGGATAAAAGATGCCGTGGGTTGGTTTTTTGTGTCTTTCGCAAAGGCAGGGATAAAAGCCGAAACATACCACCTGTGGACAGGCAGGATATCGGCCCCGGTTGGTCTGGAAATTCGGCAGGGGATCAATGGATTATTTATGGATACTTTTTAGCCCAGATTCTACAAAGAGAAGGATGCGGCCAGGGGAGGAATTGCAGAAGGGGAGGGAGGTTAGTCTGTTATATTTTGTGTCCGATGAGGCTGCCGGGGCATACAGAGAATACCGGCGCGGAGGATAGCGGCTTGATTGTTGTGCGGTGGGTTGGGGCAGCGCACAAGGCTTTGGAGATTGGCGGCGCCGGTGGAAGGCATGTACCCATACGTAGGCGGAAAGCTTATAGTCAGCGTCTCAAGTTCTTTGTTATCTTGACTCTCGCTTAAGCGGCGGGAGATGCAACGTACTAAACCGACATAGGACAATGGTAATAACCTGTGTGTTTGAGTGTGTTTCGGAAAACCTGGTGGAGTTAGGCCTTAAAAGATAGACAGATTGGAAGAGGATGATTAAATCTTTTGGTTTAAGTCCATATCACAAAAGGGGGTATTGTTAGTGGCTTTTGAACCTAAACGTCCAGTGAAAGAAATAAACTATGCCGAGTCCAGGATATACACTGACGCAGAACTGAATAACTACACCGAAGAGGAACTTAAGAATTTTAAAGTCAAGCACGAAATTCCGATGCTTGAAGAACTGGAAAAGGGGCCATGGCCCAGCTTTGTGGCTGATGCCAAAAGAAACGCCCTGCATAGAAAAAAATTGGCCGATGGCAGGCTGCTGCTTGACAAAGAAGGTTCCGAGGATCTGCTGGGATTGCTGGAGCAGTCCTTTGAAGAGGGCGAAACCCACTGGAAGCACGGCGGTATCGTGGGAGTTATGGGCTACGGCGGAGGCGTTATCGGCAGATACACCGACATGGCCGAAAAATATCCTTCCATTGCTCATTTCCACACCATGCGCGTCAACCAGCCCGCCAGCAAGTTTTATGACACAAATTTCCTGAGAACCATATGCGACCTCTGGAGCTACCGTGGAAGCGGACTGATGAACCTGCACGGTTCCACCGGCGACCTGGTTCTTTTGGGAACGGTAACAGAGCAACTGGAGCCCATTTTCTTTGAACTGACCCACGTTATGGATACCGACATCGGAGGATCCGGCTCCAACCTGCGCACTCCTTCCTGCTGTATCGGCAAGGCCCGCTGTGAGTTTGCCTGTGTGGACACTCAGGAACTGAGCTACGAACTGACCAACCATTATCAGGATGAACTGCACCGCCCGGCTTTCCCCTATAAGTTTAAGTTTAAATTTGACGGCTGCCCCAACGGCTGCGTTGCTTCCATCGCCCGTTCCGACCTGTCCTTCATCGGTACCTGGAGGGACGACATCAGGATCGACCAGGAGGCCGTGAAAGCCTATATTGCCGGAGAAATCAAGCCCAATGCCGGCGCCCACGGCGGAAGAGACTGGGGCAAGTTCGACATTCAGAAAGAGGTTATAGGCCTCTGCCCCACCGGTTGCATGGCCATGGAAGACGGCAAGCTTGTTATCGATAACGCCAACTGCACCCGCTGCATGCACTGTATCAACACCATGCCCAGAGCTTTAAAGCCCGGCACTGATACCGGCATCAGTCTGCTTTGCGGAGCCAAGGCCCCCATACTGGACGGCGCACAGATGGCTACCCTGCTGGTGCCCTTTATGAAGGCCGAGCCGCCTTATGACAACATTAAAGAATTAATTGAGAAAATTTGGGAATGGTGGATGGATGAGGGCAAAAACCGTGAGCGTATAGGTGAGCTCATCCAGCGCGTCGGCCTGCCGAAATTCATTGAGGTTCTGGAGCTTCCGCCTGCCCCGCAGATGGTCAAGGCTCCTCGTTCCAACCCGTACATCTTCTGGAAGGAAGAGGATGTTATCGGCGGATGGGACAGGGATATCAATGATTATCGGAAGAGACATAAGAGATAGGGGGTTAGAGAAATATGAAATTATCCACCGAAAAAGCTGGCAGATTCATACTGGAAAAGCCGCAGGAAAACAGGCTTACAGACCTGGGCCCCAGGCATTACTGGGAGTATTTTCCTCCGGTTATTAAAGAAAATTACGGCAAGTGGGCATATCATGATATGCTGGAGCCCGGCGTGATGGTGCACGTATCGGAAACCGGAGCCAAGGTGTTCACCGTCAGGTGCGGCGCCGCCCGTTTTATGACTGTTGAGCATGTCCGCGAGATCTGTGACATCGCCGACAAGCACTGCGGAGGCTATGTGCGCTTCACCACCAGGAACAACATCGAGTTCCTGACCGACAACCTGGAAAGCTTAGAGGCGCTGAAGGCCGATCTCTTAAGCCGGAAACATGTATCCGGAAGCTTCAAGTTCCCCATCGGAGGAACCGGCGCCGGCATCACCAATATAGTCCATACCCAGGGCTATATACACTGCCATACCCCGGCCACCGATGCTTCTTCCATGGTTAAGGCTGTGTCCGATGAGCTGTTTGAATACTTCACCGGCATGCAGCTGCCCGCCAAGGTCAGGGTTTCCATGGCCTGCTGCCTGAATATGTGCGGCGCCGTGCACTGCTCGGACATCGCTCTTTTAGGATATCACCGGAAGCCTCCCATTGTGGACCATGAGTATATCAGCAAGCTCTGCGAAATTCCTCTGGCCATTGCAGCCTGCCCGGTGGGCGCCATCTCCCCGGACAAGACCGCAGACGGTAAGAGAACCGTCAAGATCAAGAATGAGCGCTGCATGTTCTGCGGAAACTGTTACACCATGTGCCAGGCACTGCCTCTTTCGGACAAAGAGGGTGACGGCGTGACAATACTGGCCGGCGGGAAAATTTCCAACCGGATCAGCGAGCCCAAGTTCTCCAAGGTTGTTGTGCCCTGGCTGCCAAATAACTTCCCCAGGTTCCCCGAAGTGATCAGTGATGTCAAGAAGATTGTGGAAGCCTATGCCAACGGCGCCAACAAGTATGAACGTCTGGGAGACTGGGCCGAGCGTATCGGCTGGGAGAAATTCTTCGAGAAAACCGGGCTGCCCTTTACCGAGCACCTGATCGACGATTACCGCCTGGCCTATGACACCTGGCGGACCAGCACACAGTTTAAATTTACGGATGCAGCCTGGGCGGTCTCAAAGGCAGCGGGCGGGATTGACTAGGCTCACCTAATGAAAAGGAGAGAGGTCACAAATGGAAATCAGAGACGTTATTCTGGATTTTGCTGAGAACAGCAAGAAAACCAAGTTCTACTTCAAAGACATGGAAAAAGCCGTTCAGGCCAAGATGCCGGGAGCAAAAATGAGAGATATCAAAAAGGCTGCCACCGAACTGGTCAAGGAAGGTATCATGATCTACTTTTCCACCGGCAGCAGCACCATGTACGGCCTGAAGGGAAGGGGCATGACAGAAGACCCCACCGAAGGCGACTCCGAATAAATATGCGTCAGCAGAGGCTGCTGTCCTTTCGAGACGGCAGCCTTTTTTTAATCGTAGCAGAAGATATATTTATAATTTCTGTGTTCTGATGTAAACTCTATAGGTATAAATATGAATCAGAAGGGCGGATGACATGACTACGCCACAAGGTTCCCGGGAATTTATCGAGGAACAGATAAGAATACTTAGGGAAAACCCCGGCTGCGCCAACTCCCATAACAACCTGGGCGTTCACCTGATGGAGCGGGGGAGATATGACGAGGCCATAGAATGTTTTGAGAACGCTATCCTCAACAGCGGACGGATGTTTGAGGCCTGTGTCAACCTGGGATATATCTATTTTAAGCTGGGAGATCTGGAAAAGGTGGTGGCCGCCAACAAAAAAGCGCTACAAATTGAGCCCAGATACGCCAGGGGATATGCCAACATGGGGTTTGCCTATCTGCAGATGTCCATGGCCGATGAGGCCATAGAGGCCCTTGAGAAGGCAATAGAGCTTAATCCGGAAATGGCCCAGGCCTGGAGCAATCTCATTAACGCCTATCTTCAGAAAGACGATGTGGAAAAGGCCATAGAGGCGGGGGAAAAACTGGTACAGTTCGCCCCAGGGTTTGCCCTTGGTCAAAACAACCTTGCCTTTGCCTATTATGTCAATGAAGACTATGAAAAGGCCATCATGTGCGTTGACAGGGCTTTGGAACTGGGATTCGGGGTCCATCCCCAGTTTCTTGAGAACCTTGCCCCATACCGATCAAAATGAAGATAATATTTGAGGATCTCTTTCAGCAGTATGAAAAATTGGTGGCCATGGCGGATGAGTCTTTCAGAGAGGTGGAGAGAGAGTGGGGCCCCCTGATGAAGTGCGGGGAGATGTGCTCTGACTGCTGCAACTCGGTATTTGGCCTTTTTCTCATTGAATCGGTTTACCTCAACCAGCGCATTGCAAAGATGGAGAGAAGGAAAAGGCGGGAGGTTCTATCCAGGGGAGAGAGGTCGGATCGGGAACTGCTGGAGGCAGAAAAAAGGCTGCAGGCGTATGACCGCGACCCCGGCGCCAAGGCCTTGGCCATGGCCAGGGAAAGGGTAAGGTGCCCCCTGCTGGACGACCGGGGAAAATGCGCACTGTACCGGCACAGGCCCGTCACTTGCCGGGTTTATGGCATTCCCACCATTATAAACGGGAAGATCCATGCCTGCTGGAAGGCTGGATTTGAAAAGGATAAGCCCTATCCGGCCTTTAACCTTGACGGGGCTTACAGGGAGCTTTACCGTCTGTCGGGTCGGCTTCTGCAAAGGCTGGCCCCCCAAAATATGGAAAGGGCCTCCCTGCTGGTATCTGTCTCCAAATCCATCAATACCCCCCCGGAGGGGCTGATATACCAGAATTCAGACTCCAGAATAAAAAAGGGCGTAACGAAACGGACCTGAAGTGGTTGCATAATGCTTACCCCCTCAGGTCCGCTAATTTTAACCGTGCCTTTTTATACTGTGTCTTACGCAACCTGCTCCATCTATTCTGGTTTCTGGCTTCTGGATTCTGGATTCTGAATCTTTCCAAGTGCTTCTTTAGCCAGTCGGCCCACGGAGTGTTTGGCAATCTCACCGTTATTATAGATATCGATTTCCCGCTGGTCGCCCAATATTTTTTCCAAATCACTGACCGCTTCCCGGGCGCCCAGGTTGCCCAGGAGACATGCTGTATAACCCAGTGTTTCCGGGTCGCTCTTGGCCAGCAAGGGCATAACCCGGAAGGACAGATTTCTGATAAGTTCCGGCCTGCCCATGGAAATCCTTGCCAGAGCCCTTAGGATACCGGGCCTCAGCGACTCATCTCCCAGGAACTGATACATGGCAGGAATGTATCCGGCGAAGAGGTCGGGAGAATGAAGGATTATTTCCCCTGCGGCGTCTATTGATCCCCAGCCTGAGGAACCGGGAGTGGAAAGCGAGTTCAGCAGTATCTGCAAAAGGTTGGAGATGGCGCCAGGATCCTTGCGGGCAATCACTGAGGACACGTTACCCAGAATATCGGCCGCTCTGGAACGCAGCAGGTCATCACCGGAATAAAGAAGTCTTTGCAGGTGCCGGACAATTTTTTTATCCCTGCCGGCAGCCATCATCAGAGGGTTTAGCTGGTAGTCCGCCACCAGTTCGGACACTTCTTCTTTCGAAAAAATCTTTTCAGCCGGCCATGGGGCAGACAGAGGCGGGGCTTTCTGATCCAGCCTTTTTTGCACGCCCTCGCCGGCGGCCTCCCTAATATCCTTCTGAAGCCTGATAAAGTAGAGTGCCCCGGATATTCTCCTGCCCTCATAGGATCCGCTTGGCACTATATAATGGCTTTCCAGGTCGTAATTTTCAACCAGGCTTTCCAGATAATCCTCTTCCGGATACAGGTTCCAGGCCAGATCCCAATCCATGTTGCAGCCAAACACCAGTGCCTCTATAAAGGCTGACCCCAGATTGTGCCCGGTGACGTCAAAGGCGTAAACAGCGCCGCAACCGCAAGATCCCACCGGCATTTCCCCCGGCCTCCGGCTTTTTAGCTCCGCCGGTCTTTCCAAGGGGCCGGAGCAGAAGGGACAGGTCACGCTTTTAACCGGATCCCGCCCAAAATAAACATTTTGCAATGGTCTTTTCATAAAAGACTGCAGCTACCCCTCTTCCACAGTTTTTACCACAAGGAAAGCAATTCTCCTCAAATGCAATCCACTTGAGGGTCGCTTTTGAGGCAGGCTGTACTACTCTGAATTCTGGATTCTGGATTCCAGCCCGCCCGCAGGGCGGCTGATTATTACTCGTCCGGGCCGGGAATTTCCAGCGTCATACAGTCGTTGCCCGAACTGCAGGACTTGGTTGTTACCTTTGGCTTGCTGCCGCCTTTTCCTGATCCCATAACATAGTTGGTTCTGCTTATCACCCGCTCAAAGGAAGGTGATTTGCATTTGGGACATTCAATGATAACTTCTTCACCCGTCTTTATAAACAGCTTTTCAAAAATATTGCCGCATTCAAGGCATCTAAATTCAAAAATAGGCATAAATCATCTTTCTCCTTAAGAAGTTTAAATCCAGAGCAATTAAAGGGCTTGACCTTTCCCAATCATCGTGGTTATTATATCAGTATAGCAGATACAATGTCAAAAGATAGCGGGTTGTTTTATCCTCCGATGGCAAGCACATCCTGTGGACTTTTCGGTCGGTGGTGTTGTAAAATACCAGTGGGAGTTCTGGTTTCGGCGGGGCCTGTTTTCGGGCAGGAAAATTGAATAGAGACAGAAGGAATAATCTGAAGACTTTGGGTTTGTTTTTTTCGCTTTTCAGCAAAAGGCCCCGGTCAAATCAGGGATGAAAGGCGTAAGTCAAGATGCTATGGCGGTGTCCCGGCAGATGAGCCGACAAGGCGTATAATTCGGAGAGGGATTAGAATAATGCAGGGGCCGGCTATAACATATCAGTTTCAATACAATATTTAAGGAGGGTTCTTTAATGTACACTGTAACCATCGATCGCGATAAGTGCGAGGGATGCGGAGAGTGCGTGGAAAACTGCCCGGCTTCCATACTGGAAATGGCTGACGGAAAAGCTCAGGTGTCCGGTGATCTGGAAGATTGCCTGGGCTGTGAAACCTGCGTATCCGTATGTACCACCGGCGCCGTCACTCTTACCGAGGGCTAAACAGCAGTTAATTAATTGGAGAGTATGCCATTGATAAGGCCGCCGCTTAAGAGTGGAGGCCTTATCGGGTTTAAGTGTTGAAATCTGATACTTTTTGTTAAACTCATAAAAAATCTGGATGTAAACAGAAGGATAAATTAATTGAGTAACGAAATAGGTAATAAGGAAATTACTCTGAAATTGTTACCGCGCGACCAGGCCTGAAGTGATACAGTGGGGGCTGTGGGCGTATGGTTTTTTTCTGTTGTTTGAGCAGGTTTTTATGGTTCCGGAATGGAGTTTTTGGTAGGGTTATATAAATAATTGTTATGATTGCGTCCGGTTTTTGGTGGCGGACCTGCCGTGGAGAGGAGTTAACGGCCGCCAGCATTAGGTAATATAGATTTAGAGATTAAGGAGGTGATCCTGTGTATCAAATTGAAATTGATCGCGAGAAATGCGAGGGTTGCGGTGAGTGCGCAGAAGCCTGTCCCGGCTCGGTGCTGGGAATGACGGACGGCAAGGCCGAAGTCACAGGCAGCAACGACGACTGCCTTGGCTGTGAGTCGTGTGTATCGGTTTGTCCCAGTGGCGCAGTGGCCTTGCAAGAATTGTAATACTTATAGGGCACCCTAAGGAGGTGTTGATGTGTCTTATTTTATTCTTCAGATTTTACCCTATCTCACCATGGTGATTTTTACTTTTGGACTGCTGTACAGGCTGGGTCGCTGGGCCGGATCCAGGATAGTTCATAATATCACGCTTTCGCCGTTTCCCCAGAGCAATACCCAGGCGCTTGGTATTTTAGGAGCCGAACTGATATTCTTCCGCAGCCTGTTCAACTTTGACCGGCCGCTGTGGATAGGCGCCTGGCTTATGCACATAGCTCTGTTTTCGGTTATTGGCGGCCATGTGGTGGGTATTTACTTCCTGGGCAGGCAGTTTGTCTACCTTGGTATGTCGGCCAGCCTCAGCGAGAATATGTCGGCCGTGTTGGGGACCAGTATGGGGCTTCTTATGCTCGCCGGGCTTTTATACCTGCTGATCAGGCGTTTCACCATCGCCAAGGTTAAGGAAGTCACCGGTCCCAGCGATTACCTGCACCTGGTGCTTCTGCTGACTATTGTTGTTATCGGAAACATTATGCGTTTGTGGGAGCACGATCTGGGAATAAGCTATGCTCCGGTGAAGGATTACGTCACTCATCTGGTTATGCTGCAGCCAGTGCCCATGAATCATGAGGTCCTGACAAAGCCGCTTTTTGTGCTGCACCTTTTATTTGTGCAAATACTTCTAATGATCTTCCCATTCAGTAAATTAATGCATGTCTTTGGCATGTTTGCCGAGCGTTGGATTATAAACCGCGTGTACAAGGAACCCGCACCAGGGCTGCCCAATGTGGATGTGGCAGCAGCCAGGGCTGCGGGCGCCGGTCTGCCGTCTGGCGACGGCGCGGCTTAGGGGGTGAAAATAAGTGCCTGAAGTTAATGGTCTGAAGATGCCTGCCAAGGCGTCAGAAAAGGAAATGAAAAATATTCACATTGATCCGGTGCCCGATGACCAGAAGGTTGAGGTGGCCTTACAACACCTGGACGAAATGCGCAAGAAGTTCCGTTCTTTCGTTATGGCCATGGAATCCTGCGTTAAATGCGGCGCTTGCGCCGAAAACTGCCACACTTACCTGGGCACAAAGGATCCCAACAACATTCCCACCAACCGGGCCGAGCTTATCCGCAAGATTTATAAACGGTATTTTACCCTGGAGGGCCGCTGGTTCGGAAAGCTGGTGGGGGCCGAGGATTTGACCCTGGATGTGCTTGAACAGTGGTATTCTTATTTTTACCAGTGCAATGAGTGCAGGCGTTGCGCCATGTCCTGCCCCTTCGGCATTGACACCTGCGAGGTCACCTTTGTGGGCCGCCAGATACTGCACTGGCTGGGGATGGTTCCCAAGCTGCACGCCAATGTGGGCGCCGCCATGGAAAAGGCGGGCAACCACACCGGGTTGCCCAAGCCCAGTCTGATAGATACCCTGGAGTTTCTTTCCGAGGAGATACAGGAAGAGTTTGGTGTGGAAGTCAATTTCCCGGTGGATAAGCCGGATTCCGACATTCTTTATATTCCCTCGTCGGCTGACTTCCTTCTGAATCCATATACACTGATGGGCGCCGGAATGTTCTTTACGTATATCGGCGCCAACTGGACCATACCCAGCACGGTGGCTGAGGCCGGGAATTTCGGTCTGCTGTTTGACCAGAGGTTCACCCAGCGCCACAACGTCACAAGATTGCTGGATGCCTCCCAAAAGCTGGGCATCAAGAAGATTGTCTGGGGTGAGTGCGGCCACGGCTGGCGGGCAGCCAAAATGTACATTCCGACCCTGGCGGACCGCCCGGTAAAATGGCCCATCGTGCATCTGCATGATGAAACATCCTATTACGTCAATACCAATCAGTTGAAACTGGATCCCGGTAAAAACAACCATCCCACAACACTGCATGATCCCTGTAACTATGGCAGGGCCTGCGGCATGACCAAGCAACTGAGGGATGTTCTTTCGGCCTGCGTGACAGATTTCCGTGAAATGACTCCCAACCAGGAGAAAAACTTCTGCTGTGGCGGAGGTTCGGCAATACTGTTTGACGACCCGGAAATGTACGATCTGCGCATCAAGTTTTCTGCCAAGAAGGCCGAGCAGGTCAGGGCAACCGGCGTGGGCGCCAACGGCGACGGTTATCTGTGCGCTCCCTGCTCCATTTGCAAAGCTCAGCTCTATCCCATGGTGGAAGAACACAAGTTGGGTGTAGAGGTAAAAGGTTTGATTGACTTGCTGGGCAAGGCCCTGGTCTGGAAATAAAACTTAGTTAAAAATATTGGGACTGCCATATCGCCTGAAACGGGCGAATGGTATTTTTAGGCAGGCCCCATTTAAAAGACATGTGATTGACTATGGGACCTGTCAATGGTATCCTTGTATCTGGGGGAACATGTCTGCGGGTACTTGTGGGGGTGCCGGCGTGACTTGGTTTTTTTACCCTGGTTATTAAAACAGGCGAAAGATATATATCGCCATATCAAAAATTTAGCGGAGGTGCTTTTTGAGATGCCATTCGTAAATATTGGTGGTAAAGAAGTCGAATTGGACGAGGATGGTTTCATGGTTGATCCGGAGGCCTGGACCGAGGATTGTGCCAAATATTTTTCTGAAGGCGAAGGAATTCCCGAAATGACAGAAGATCACTGGAAGGTTATCTTCTACCTGCGTGACTATTACAAGCAATTCCAGATTGCTCCCATGATTCGTAAGCTGTGCAAAGAAACCGGCTGCAGCCTGAAGTACATTTATGAGCTATTTCCCACCGGTCCTGCAAAAGGTTCCTGCAAACTGGCAGGTCTGCCCAAGCCCACCGGTTGCGTGTAATTTTCTTGGGTTTCAGGTAAACAGTTTTAATTATTGTGTAATATAGGGCACAGGCCATTGAGTCTGCCGGCGGCGTTTGCCGCCGGCGGAGCATAAGCTTAGTGCCTATTGTTTTTAAGCTATAAGCTTACAGCTTGATTGACGGGGGGGCGTTAAATGTGGTTGAAAACAGAAGAAGAATACCCCGGGTGGTGGTAGGCGCCCCCTGCGGCAGGTCCGGAAAAACAACTGTTACACTGGGGCTGCTTGCAGCCTTGAAAAGCCGTGGAATTAGGGTTCAACCCTTTAAAAAAGGCCCCGACTTTATTGATCCCGGTTGGATGACCATGGTTACCGGGCGGCCCTGCCGGAATCTGGACAGCTTTATGATGACCAAACAGGTAATACTTGATTCTTTCATGACAAGCGCCGCCGACGCTGATATTGGCGTGGTGGAGGGGGCCATGGGGCTTTTTGACGGGGTTGACATTGAAGGCAGCGGCAGTACCGCAGAAATAGCAAAGTCCATTGCCGCACCGGTGTTGCTGGTGGTTGACACCACCAGGATGACCAGAAGCATAGCCCCACTGGTAAAAGGGTTCACAAGTTTTGACCCTAATCTTACAGTGGCAGGGGTAATTTTGAATAAGGTGGCCAGGCCAAGGCATGAGGCTATGCTCAGGGAGGCCGTGGAAAAATATTGCGGCATACCTGTCCTGGGGGTAATCCCCAAGGGCCGGCAGTTTACCATTCCAGACCGTCATCTGGGCCTGGTTCCCGCAGCAGAGAGGGATGATCTGGCAGCCTCGGTGGATGAAATAGGAAAGGCTGCCATACGCTTCTTTGATATGGACAGAATTTTGGAGGTGGCGGCGTCTGCTCCTTTGTTGAGTTCTTCCGGCTTCCGGCGGATTTTCTGCCGCAGGTCTGACCAAAACGGTCAAAAACCCGTTGTGGGGGTATTTAGGGACAGGGCTTTCACCTTTTATTACCCGGAAAACATTGAGGCTCTGGAAGAGGCCGGAGCCCGCCTGGTGGAGATTGACGCTATAAATGACCAGGTTTTGCCCGGTATTGACGCTCTTTACATCGGGGGGGGATTTCCGGAGGTCTTTGCAGCCGGGCTGGAAGCCAACCAGGGGCTGAGGAAGGCTGTGAAGGAGGGGGTGGAGTCCGGGCTGCCGGTATACGCCGAGTGCGGGGGACTTATGTACCTTGCCCGGAACCTCGTCTGGAAAGACCGGAAATACCAGATGTCAGGCTGCCTTCCCTTTGACGTGGTGATGTCCGACCGTCCCCAGGGACATGGGTACGAGGTGGTGGAGGTTTGTTCGGACAATCCTTTCTTTTCCATGGACAGTATTGTCAGGGGACATGAATTCCACCATTCCAGTGTTGAAAATATTGATGAAAGCATGGTTTCCTTCGCCTTCAGGGTAACCAGGGGCTGGGGCATTGACGGCCGCAGGGACGGGGCTGTATATAAAAATGTACTGGCCTGCTACAGCCACATGCACGCCCGGTCCTGCCCGGAATGGGCCCCGGCGGTTGTGAAGAGGGCGCTGGAGTTCAGGGAGGGAAGCTGAGAGCTGACAGCTTTTTTCAGCGTTAAGGAAAGCATGTGCCACATTAAAACATTAAAGCGCTAAAGCCTTATCGGCACTAGTTCCTCCGGGGGTCGCTCCGGGGTCGCTTGAGGGTCGCTTTTAAAGTATGCTGTCACTATTCTGGCTTCTGGCTCCTGGATTCCGCCGTCTGCAAGACGGCACCGCCGACAAGGCGGTTTTTTCTTTTTTTACATACTTATAGCCCCGCCAACGCAAAATATAATCATACTCTATTGCTGGGGGGGGAGAGATTTTGAACTGCCGGAATGAAAAAAGGGTTGTGGTAACGCTTGTGGCCTTAATAATAGCCGGGATAATGGCCTGGCAGGGGCCTGAAGCCTTTGGGCAAAACAGAGTTCTCTATTGGGGGAGCAGCGGAAGCGAGGTTAAAAAGGTGCAGTCCTTGCTAAACAGGTGGGGCTACTACAATGGCGCTATTGACGGGTATTATTCGGGAAAAACCTTCAGGGCGGTGCAGGATTTTCAAAGGAAAAACGGCTTAAACGTGGATGGGGTGGTGGGTCCCCAGACCTGGTCGGCCCTGGGCCATCCCGCCGTAAGGCGGCAGGCCACCTCGCAGGCGGCGGCCGGAGGGTCCTCCAGGGGGATAACAGACAGAGACAATGTTTATCTGCTGGCCAGGGTTATCGAGGGAGAGGCAGCCGATGAGTCCTATGTGGGCAAAGTGGCTGTAGGCGCAGTGATTGTGAACAGAACCCAGAGCGGGGCCTTTCCCAATTCGCTGGCCGGGGTTATTTATCAGCCCCATGCCTTTGAGTCTGTAACCAACGGCCAGTACACAAGACCTGTGTCCGCTGAGACACTCAGGGCCGCCCAGGAGGCCATAAATGGTTTTGATCCCACCGGGGGTGCTCTGTTTTTCTGGAATCCCTATAAAAAGGTCAGTGCCTGGATATGGTCCAGGCCGGTGATAACTCAAATAGGACGGCATGTATTTGCCAGATAAGGAGTTGTTGCAGGTGTTCAAGAAATACAGGTGGATTTTATCTTTAGTCCTGGGAATTGTTTTGCTGGCCGGGGTGGGCCGCTGGGGTTATGGGCAGATGGTAGCCCGGAGGGCGGCTGAAACCGCTTTAAACAACAAGTATAACCTGGCTTTTTATAATCTCTTAAACAATATCCAAAATATTGAGGTAACTCTTTCCAAGACCCTAGTGGGTGAGGAGACCTGGCAGGACTCTCAGCTTTTTATGAGGCTGTGGCAGGAGTCGCTGTCAGCCCAGGCTAATCTTGGGCAAATCCCGGTTCCCGACAACACCGTGGCCCGGACCATTAAATACTTAAACCAGGTGGGAGGTTTCTCTCAAACCCTGGCCGCCCAAACGGCGGGGGGAATGTCTAAAACCGAGGATCAGTGGCGCAATCTGCAAAATCTCTACAGGCAGGCAGGCCAGCTTAACAGTGAAATGCACAGGGTGGGGGCCAGCCTGTCCAGCGGCGCCCTAACCATGAGCGAGCTCAAAAGGGAAAGCGGGCTGATGCTGCGCAGGGCGGGGCCACAGCTGGCAAACAGCAATTTTCAGTTTATGGACAGGAATATGCAGCAGTTCCCCACCCTGATATATGACGGGCCCTTTTCGGATCATTTGGAACGTAAGACCCCGGCCGGGATCAGCGGCCCCCAGATAAGTCCCGACCAGGCCGGTAACAAGGCGCTGGCCTTTGTGGGACCAAGGCCCAATACAAACTACACTGCCGGCGCTGTCAGCAAAGACAACGGAAGGATTCCGCTGTATCGTGTGGATATAACGCCCAACCCTGCCCGGGCCGGGGAGAAGATCGTAATGGGTGTTTCCAGGCAGGGCGGCCTGCCCATCTGGATGCTGAATACCAGGCCTATTGACAGTACGGGTATTTCAGTGCGGGAAGCCGGGGACACGGCCGGTGGTTTTCTGGCGGATAGAGGCTTTAAGGATATGGAGCCGGCGTACTATGAGATACGCAGCAACATGGCTGTGTTTAATTACGCCGCCACCCAGGGCGGGGTTATAATCTACCCCGACCAGATAAAGGTTTCTGTGGCCCTGGACGATGGCCAGGTGGTGGGTTTTGACGCCACCAACTACTGGATGGCCCACAGGACCAGGGAATTGCCCAATCCGGTGCTGACCGTGGCCCAGGCCAGAGAAAAGCTCAGCCCCAGGCTGCAGGACGTTAGTCCCGGCAGACTGGCCCTTATACCAAAAACGGTGGACATGGAAGTGCTTACCTATGAATTTCAGGGCCGGCTGGACAATGACGTATTCCTCATTTACATAGACGCAGTGACAGGCGAGGAAGAGAAGGTCTTAAGGGTGATCAGAACAAATGAAGGAGTACTTACTATGTAGTCGGGATTTTGGGTCAGAATACAGAATTCAGGAGTCAGGAGCCAGAATGGTTTCCTTGGCGGGAAGTGGGGTAAATGCTTAAAATCTCCTGTCTCCTGTATTCTAATACATGCATAATTCTTGCTTCTAAACTTTCCCTGTTGACTTTAAAAAAAGCCCTGTGCTATAATTGCCGTAATTTCTATAGTTATGGTTATGAAGGGGAATATGGGCAGGTGTAGTCTTTAGCGATCCGGGGATGGTGAAAGCCTGGTAGGCGAAGTTGCCCGTGCCGCCCCGGAGCTGCAGGACTAAAACCCAAGGGGTAGTAAGCTCTGCCGGAAGCCCCCGTTAACGGGCGCTGAAGAGGGCCGTATGTATTATGGCCAATTTGGGTGGTACCGCGAGAAGAATCTCTCGTCCCTTATATTATTGGGGACGGGAGTTTTTTATTTGAATATACCCCCGGGGGGTCAATGTAAGGGAGGTGCCGGCGTGAAAGAAATACTGGAATTACTGGAGTCCAATTCCAAGCTTACCGAAAACGATATTGCCATAATGCTTTCCATGGATGTGGAAGAAGTAAGAAGTAAGATAAAGGAATTGGAGAACAACAAGACCATTCTTAAATACATTACACTGGTAAACTGGGAAAAGGTGGGAGAGGAGAAGGTTTCCGCAATGATCGAGGTGCGTACCACACCCCAGCGGGATGTGGGCTTCGATTCAGTGGCCGAGAGGATATACCGTTTTCCAGAGGTGCGCAGCGTTCGTCTGCTGTCCGGGACATATGATCTGGGAGTATTTATTGAGGGCAGGACCATGAGAGAGGTCAGCCATTTTGTGGCCACGAAATTATCCACCATTGAAGGGGTGGTCAGCACCACAACGCATTTTGTGCTAAAAACTTATAAGCAGGATGGGGTAATCATCGAGGATGATGAAGAAGATAGGAGGTTGGTGGTGTCGCCGTGATTAATAAAAACAACTGGTCTGAAAGAATTAACCCTGTGGTTCGAAGCATACCGCCTTCCGGAATACGTAAATTTTTTGATATGGCCACCGAAATGAAAGGTGTAATTTCGCTGGGTGTGGGTGAACCGGATTTTGTTACGCCCTGGCATATAAGGGAGGGTTGTATTTATTCTCTGGAAAAGGGATACACCATGTATACCTCAAACCAGGGACTACTGGAACTGCGGGAAGAGATTGCCCGGGATCTTGACATTACTTACGGGGTGACATACGATGCCCGGAGGGAACTGCTGGTGACGGTTGGAGTGAGTGAGGGCCTGGACCTTTCCATGAGGGCGCTTATTTGCCCCGGAGACGAGGTGCTTATTCCGGAGCCTTCATATGTTTCTTATGCGCCCGCCACCGCCCTGGCGGGCGGAGTTCCGGTGACCATTGCCACCAGTGTTGAGGAGGAGTTCAGACTGACGGCGGACAGGGTGGAGAAGGCCATCACTCCACGAACCAAGATACTGCTGCTTTGTTATCCCAACAATCCCACCGGGGCCGTGCTCAGGCGCCGGGACCTGCTGGAGATTGCCGAGGTGGTCAGAGACCATGACCTGATTGTTATTTCGGATGAAATCTACGACAAGCTCACCTATATCGGAAGCCATACCTGTTTTTCATCAATACCCGGGATGCGGGATCGTACCGTTCTTCTAAACGGTTTTTCCAAGTCTTACGCCATGACCGGCTGGCGTATAGGATATGCGGCAGGCAATTCTGATTTTATAGGGGCCATGAATAAAATTCACCAGTACAGCATACTTTGCGCCCCTATAACGGCCCAGATGGCCGCCCTGGAGGCCCTTAAAAACGGTCGGGAGGGAATGAGGAAAATGGTGCAGCACTACAACAGACGCCGGCACTTGGTTATGCAGGCCTTTAAGGATATGGGAATACCGTGCTTTGAGCCGGGGGGGGCCTTTTATACCTTTCCCGACATCAGTTCCACCGGCCTTACCTCCGAGATGTTTGCCGAAAAGCTGCTGATGGAGGAAAAGGTGGCAGTTATTCCGGGTAATGCCTTCGGGCCCAGTGGCAGTGGTTTTGTGCGCTGTGCTTACGCTGCGTCCATGGAAGACCTGGGAGAGGCCTTCAGAAGGATGTCTGGCTTTGTAAAACGAAACGGCGTACAATCAAAAATCGTGGTCAACCTTTAGCGGGTGTAGTAAGGGTAAGGAAGTGGAGTTGCATGATTTGGGATCCCCGACATGAATGTATCAGCCGGGAACAACTTAGAGAATTACAGTTCAGAAGACTTAAGGAAACCCTGAAATTGGTGTATAACCGGGTTCCCTATTACAAAGAACAGTTTGACCGGTGCGGGGTGCTGCCTGAAGACCTCAGTTGCCTGGAAGATATAAGGAAATTTCCTTTTACCGCCAAGCTGGCTTTAAGGGACAATTATCCTTACGGTCTGTTTGCCGCACCCATGAAAGATGTGGTCCGGCTGCACGCCTCCTCGGGCACAACCGGAAAGCCCATCGTGGTGGGATACACTAAAAATGATTTAAAAAACTGGTCCGAACTCATTGCCCGTATCGTTACCATGGCCGGTGTCACAGACGAGGACGTGGCTCAAATTACCTTTGGCTACGGGCTTTTTACCGGGGCCTTTGGTCTTCACTACGGGCTGGAAAGGGCTGGAGTCACCATTGTGCCGTCATCGGTGGGAAATACTGAAAAGCAGATTATGCTGATGAAGGACTTTGGGGCCACCGTTCTGGTGGGAACACCTTCCTACGCCCTTCACCTGGCCGAGGCCGCCGCGAAAATGGGTATCGGCCCCGGGGATTTGAAGCTGAGGGTGGGCCTTTTTGGGGCCGAGGCCTGGTCGGAGAGCATGCGCTGCGAACTGGAGAAGGCCTGGGGCATTAAGGCCACCGACAACTATGGTCTCAGCGAGGTGATGGGGCCGGGGGTATCCGGGGAATGCACAGAGGCTCTGGGTATGCACGTAAACGAGGACCACTTCCTGGTGGAGGTCATAGATCCGGAAACAGGCCATCCCAAAGGGCCGGGAGAGCCGGGAGAACTGGTGATCACCACCCTGACCAAGGAGGCCTTTCCGGTTATCAGGTACCGTACCAGGGATATAACCACCCTGAATTATGATCCCTGTATTTGCGGCAGAACCTTGGCCAGGATGCGAAAGGTTACCGGCAGGACCGACGACATGCTGATTATTTCCGGGGTAAATGTATTTCCCTCTCAGATTGAAAGCGTTCTTGTGGAAATAGATGGCATTTCCCCCCATTATCAGATAATTGTTACCAAAAAGGGATACCTGGATATGCTGGAAGTCCGGGTGGAGCCCACAGAAAAGGCATTTACAGGCAACTTCAAGGATCTTGAGGCTCTGGAGGTTAAAATAAAGTCCCGGCTTCAGAGCGTGCTCTCCATAGGCGCCAGAGTCAGGCTGGCGGAGCCCTTCTCCATCGAAAGAAGCCAGGGGAAGGCCAAAAGGGTTATTGATAACAGACCGAAAAGCAGTTAGCGGTAAGCGATAAGCTATAAGCATTAAGCTATAGCATGCTGTTAACATTTGACTTTCAGTCAAATGTCTTTTATTGGGATAATGGCTTACAGCTTACAGCTTACAGCTTACTTAGGAGGTGGACAGTTTTTGAGAGAGCTTATGACGGGCAATGAGGCCATTGCCCGGGGAGCCTTTGAAAACGGTGTGACGGTGGCTTCTGGTTATCCGGGAACTCCAAGCACTGAGATATTGGAAAATTTCTGCCGCTATCAAGGGGTATACGCCGAGTGGGCGCCCAATGAAAAGGTTGCCCTGGAGGTTGGGATAGGGGCCTCCATGGCCGGGGCCAGGGCACTGGTGACCATGAAGCATGTGGGTGTTAACGTAGCGGCCGACCCCTTGCTGACGGCGGCATATACCGGTGTAAACGGCGGTCTGGTCATTATTTCGGCCGACGACCCCGGGATGCATAGCTCGCAAAATGAACAGGATAACCGCAATTATGCGCGTTTTGCCCGGATACCCATGCTGGAGCCGTCAGACAGCGCCGAAGCCAGGGATATGATGGGATTGGCCCTGGAGATCAGTGAGGAGTTCGACATTCCGGTAATGCTCCGCATTACCACCAGGGTGGCGCACTCCCAGAGCTTTGTTGATTTAAAGGAACAGGTAACGCCATCCCTCAGAGAGTATAAGAAGGACACCCGCAAGTGGCTGATGGTTCCCGCCTTCGGAAGGATGCGCAGGGCCTCCCTGGGAGAAAGAATGGAGAGGCTTTCCCGCTATTCCGGGAAGACGCCGGTGAACTTTATCCTGCCGGGTGACAAAAAAGTGGGGGTAATCACCAGCGGCGTCAGCTATCAGTACCTTCGGGACACCCTGCCCGGGGCCTCTGTTTTAAAGCTGGGGATGACCTACCCTCTGCCTGCCGGGCTGATCAGACAGTTTGCCGCCGGGGTTGAAAAACTCTTTGTGGTGGAGGAGTTGGAGCCCTATATTGAAGATTTTGTAAGGGGCCTGGGCCTTAATGCCAAAGGCAAGGAATTCTTTCCCGAAACGGGCGAATTGGGTGCCGCCCCGGTGAGGAGGGGCTTTATCGCTGCCGGTGTCATTCCGGAGGAGGCATCGGCCCCGGTGCCGCAATACCAGGATATGCCGGCGGTTCCGGTGAGGCCTCCGGTTCTTTGCGCCGGGTGCCCCCACCGGGGAGTGTTCTATGCACTGCGCAAGCTGAAGCTGGTTGTAACCGGGGACATAGGCTGCTATACCCTGGGAGGGCTGGCGCCCCTGGAAGGAATGGACAGTTGTGTCTGCATGGGGGCCAGTATAGGCATGTCCCACGGCATAGATATGGCCGCCCCGGGGCTGCGGGGCCGTACCGTGGCTGTAATAGGGGATTCCACTTTCCTTCATTCCGGGATTACCGGGCTTATTGACGTTGTTTACAATGGCGGCAACACCACCGTTCTCATTCTGGACAACAGCACCACCGCCATGACCGGGCATCAGGATAACCCGGCCACCGGCAAGACCCTGATGGGGAAGGATGCGCCTGTCATAGACCTGGAGGGTCTGGTAAAATCCCTGGGGGTGGTCCGGGTCAGAACGGTGGACCCCCTTGATCTGTCTCAGCTGGAAGAGGCAATCAAAGAAGAGGTGACGGCCTCCGGCCCCTCAGTAATAATTGCCCGCAAACCCTGCGTTTTACTGAGAAGGCAGACCGGATCCCCGGTTACGGTAAATGAGGAGGCCTGCACCGGCTGCAAGACCTGCCTGCGGCTGAGCTGTCCTGCCATTTCAGTAAATGATAAAAAATGTTCGGTGGACCCGGTTTCCTGTATTGGCTGCGGCCTGTGTCCGCAGGTATGTAAATTCGGGGCGCTGGTGGCGGCAAAAGGAGGCGGGGCCGGTGCGTAGTATAGATGTTCTTCTGGTGGGAGTAGGCGGCCAGGGGACAATACTGGCCAGCAGGATACTGGCCCATGTGGGTCAGTCCATGGGTTATGACATAAAGGTTTCGGAAATACACGGCATGGCCCAGAGGGGCGGCAGTGTTGTCACCCAGGTAAGAATGGGAGAAAAGGTGTTTTCTCCGCTTATAGAAGAAGGTACGGCCGACATCATACTGGCCTTTGAAAAACTGGAGGGACTGCGCTGGCTGAGTTATCTGAAGCCGGGCGGCAGCATGATAGTAAACGATCAGGCCATTTACCCTGTGCCTGTGCTGGCCGGCCTGGCCGTGTACCCCGAGGATGTAACAGGCTGCCTGAGCGCCAGGGTAAAAGACAACGCAGTGGTGGATGCCCTGGCTATTGCCCGGGACTGCGGCAACCCAAAGGCTGCCAATGTTGTGCTGGTGGGAGTTCTGGCCAGGAGGCTGCCCATTCCGGAGGAAAAATGGCAGGAGGCTCTGGCGGCCAGGGTGCCGGCCAAATTCCTGGAGGTAAACAGGGCGGCCTTCAGCAAGGGATATAAACTTTAGGAAGAATACAGGAGTTGAATTATCAAATAAAAAGAGAACCAGTGTTTCATGGGTTCTCTTTTTTGTGTCCCCTTTCCTTTAAGAATGTTAACATGGTTACTTTTGGTTACGGCCAAAAAAGAGTATAATAAACAGAATCAAGGGAAGGGCAGGGGTCGTCAATTTAGTCCGGGAGACCGTCGAAATCCGCCGGGGATTTTTGATGCGGTCATTTTAGATTTAAGGGGGCATTTTTCAAGGCAATGAATGGAATAGTGGAAAAAACGCGCAGACAAATAGCCGGCATGCTGGAAAGGGCACTGATTTCAGCGGGCAAAAAGGGTTTATTGCCGCCGTTGGAGGCGCCCGACTTTGTGGTGGAGGTACCCCGGGAAAAGGATCATGGGGATTTTGCCAGCAATATGGCTATGCTTTTGGCCAAGCCCGCCCGAAGCTCACCCCGAAAAATCGCCGAAGCCCTGGCAGGAGAACTGGAACTGAAGAATTCACCGGTGGAGAAGGTGGAAGTTGCCGGCCCCGGGTTTATTAATCTCTACCTGAAATCAGACTGGACCTTCTCTGAGCTGTTGGGGATACTGTCCCAGGACGAGAATTACGGCAGGGTGGATATAGGCGAAGGTCAACGCATTCAGGTGGAATTTGTCAGCGCCAACCCCACCGGGCTTTTGCACATGGGTAATGCCCGGGGTGCGGCGCTGGGTGACAGCCTGTCTGCGCTGCTGGAATTTGCCGGGTTTGAGGTGACAAAGGAATTTTACATAAATGACGCCGGGAATCAGATAGAGTGTTTCGGGAGATCCCTGGAGGCGCGCTACCTGCAGCTTTTGGGCAGGCAGGCCGAGGTGCCCGAAGAGGGGTATCACGGTGAAGATATAATTGATACCATGAAGGGGTTTATACAGAAATACGCTGACAGATACCTTGAGGTTTCCGAAGGGGAGAGGCGTGAGGCCATGGTAGGATACTCCCTGACGGAAAAAATGGGCGCCATTAAATCCGCGCTGAAGGAATTCGGGGTGGAGTACGATGTGTGGTTTTCCGAGCAGTCCCTACACCAATCCGGGGCGGTGGCCAATGCCATAGACCGCCTGAGACAGCGGGGACACCTGTATAATCATGAAGATGCCGTGTGGTTTAAGGCCACAGATTTCGGGGTGGAGAAGGATGAGGTTTTGGTTCGCAGCAACGGTGTGCCCACCTATTTTGCGGCCGACATAGCCTATCATATGAACAAGTTTGAACGGGGATTCCAGCGGGTGATAAATATATGGGGAGCCGATCACCACGGGCATATTCCCAGAATGAAAGGGGCCGTTGCGGCCCTTGGCTATGACCCTGACGCACTGCAGATAATAATTATGCAATTGGTCAGGCTCTACAAAAACGGGGTAATCGTGCGCATGAGCAAGCGCACGGGGCAGTTTGTCACCCTGGAGGAGCTAATGGAGGAAGTGGGCAGGGATGCGGCCAGATACTTTTTCGTTATGCGCAGCCCGGACAGCCACCTGGAATTTGACCTGGACCTGGCCAAGGCCAGAACCAACGAGAACCCGGTTTATTACATACAGTACGCCCACGCCCGTATTTGCAGCATTTTGAGGCAGTTGGAGGATCAGGGAAGGGAACTGCCGGAACCGTCCCGGGCAAACCTGTCGCTGCTGGCGGAGGAGCCGGAAATAATACTGGCTCGTAAACTGGCGGATTTTCCGGAAGAGGTGGCGGCTTCGGCCAGGGATATGGCCCCTCACAGGATAGCCCGCTATATACACGAGGTGGCCGGACTGCTGCACAGTTATTATAATGCCCACAGGGTTATTTCCGACCGGGAGGATTTGACCGATGCCCGGCTGGTGTTGGTAATGGCCACCCGGTCGGTGATCAGAAACGGGCTCAAGATCCTTGGCCTGTCTGCGCCTGAAAGAATGTAGGAGGCAGCTATTGGTTGACAAAGGGGTGTACCGCTGATGAAGGAAGTATTGTTTTCCCTGGGAACAGGTACTCTGGTGGGGATGCTGTTTGCCTTTCTGCGGCTGCCGGTGCCGGCCCCTCCCACCTTGTCCGGGATCGCAGGGATTGTGGGGCTGTTTTTGGGCTATCTGGCTGCCGTTAAGCTGGGCTGGGGCAAGTGAAATGATCTCCTTAAAATTTTCATGGAGGTTGACATGCCCCTTTATCCACGGATAGAATATGAGAGGACGAAAAAGAAAGATTTATTTCCAGATACAGGAGGCTTTCATGGCGAAGTTTGTATTTGTCACCGGCGGAGTGGTTTCATCTCTTGGTAAAGGCATCACCGCAGCTTCTCTTGGGCGCCTTCTAAAAAGCCGCGGTGTTAAGGTTGCCATACAGAAACTGGATCCCTACATCAATATTGATCCGGGAACAATGAGCCCTTACCAGCACGGCGAGGTTTTTGTAACCGATGATGGAGCGGAGACAGACCTTGACCTTGGTCATTACGAGAGATTTACTGATGAAAATTTGAGCCGCAGCAGCAATGTTACCACCGGGGGAATCTACTGGTCGGTAATAAGCAAGGAGCGCAAGGGAGATTATCTGGGGGCCACAGTGCAGGTAATTCCTCATGTCACCAATGAAATAAAGGACCGCGTAGTGAAAATGGCCCAGGAATCCCAGGCTGAAGTGGTTATTACCGAAATAGGGGGAACGGTGGGGGACATTGAATCCTTACCCTTCCTGGAGGCCATCAGGCAGCTGAGGGCCGACCTGGGACGGGGAAATGTAATGTATATTCATGTTACCCTGGTGCCGTACCTGAGGGTGGCCAATGAGCTGAAGACCAAGCCCACTCAGCACAGCGTCAAGGAACTGCGCAGCATAGGCATACAGCCGGATGTTATTGTCTGCCGTACAGAAAGGCGTTTTTCCAGGGAGTTGGAGGAAAAACTGGCCCTTTTCTGTGATATCGACAAGGATGCGGTTATTCAGGCTGTTGACGCATCCTCAATTTATGAGGTTCCTTTAATGTTGGAAGAGGAGGGTATAGCCGAGACTGCAGTGCAAAGGCTGGGTCTTGCCTGCGGCCCTCCGGATCTGGCCGAGTGGCGGGACATGGTTTTTCGGATGAAAAACCTGATTGGATCGGTGGTAATCGGCCTTGTGGGCAAGTACGTATCCTTGCCGGATGCGTATTTCAGCGTTGCCGAGGCCCTGCGCCACGCCGGGCTGCATCACGGGACGGCGGTGGAGATCCGCTGGATAAACTCCGAGGAGCTTGAAAAGAAGCAGGCCGGTGACTACCTGCGTGATGTTGACGGTATTCTGGTGCCCGGAGGTTTCGGTGACCGGGGTATTGAGGGAAAGATAAACGCCATAACCTACGCCAGGGAGAACAAGGTTCCATATCTGGGGATTTGTTTGGGAATGCAGTTGGCCGTGGTTGAGTATGCAAGAAATATACTGGGCTGGAAGGATGCCAACAGCTCCGAATTTAGCGGCAAAACCTGTTATCCGGTGATAGACCTGCTTCCGGAGCAGAAAAAGCTGGACCAGATGGGCGGCACCATGCGACTGGGGCAGTACCCCTGCCGTATTATGCCGGGGACCCTTTCCAACAGGGCATACGGCCAGGAATTGATCAACGAAAGGCATAGGCACCGTTATGAACTAAACAATCAATACAGAAAAGAATTGTCGGAAAGCGGCCTGATCATAAGCGGGACTCTTCCGGACGGATATTTGGTGGAGATAGTGGAGCTGCCTGACCATCCCTGGTTTGTGGCCACGCAGTTTCATCCCGAGTTTAAATCCAGGCCCAACAGACCGCATCCCCTTTTCCGGGACTTCATAGGGGCGGCCATTAATTACCGGGACTTGAGGTCGGAAAAATAGGCATTATAAAGTCGTTAAATATGAAGGCAGCTCCATAGAAACACAAACAAATACTGATGGGGTAGTGATTCTGTCTTTACCTTCTATCGGCACATACCAGGTTGAGCTATATTGTGACAAGGAATATGTAAATGGGACAACCATAGCAATGATGCAATCGGGACAATCCATTTCTATAGGACTTGCGCTCCCTTAAAATGAAAAAACACAGATCTATACGAGCTTATTTTATACTTTTATATACTATTCCCGGCATAGGCCAGCAAAATGCAGAAGTCTGGAGCCCAAAGCGTCTGTTAAAAAGGGATCAAAAAAGGAGCCGTTTGCGGCTCTCTTTTTATCGTTAAGGAAAGTGTGTGTCATATTGAGGGCAGTGCCTGTCACTATTCTGGCTCCTGACTCCTGGCTTCTGGATTCCGCCGTCTGCAAGACGGCACCGCCAGGCGGTTTTTCATCGTTAAGGAAAGTATATACCATATTAAAGTATTAAAGCGCTAAATCGCCGAAGCATTTTTATGTAGCCCAGAGTTTTTCTGGGGTCGCTCCTGGGTCACTCTGTGGCCGGTGGAGGGGTTTGAGTCCGATCTACTTATCCTCCGGCTGAACTGGCTCTAAGCTCGTCGCCTAACGGACTGCCGACCGCCTCCAACGCCGCATCCTTGCGTCGATTCCGGCTACCGGCTGCGTCCTGCAGCCGGTTCGGCAGTCCGTACGGCTCTGTCGCCAAGAGCCAGATAACAGCCTCCGGAACATCCGCCTGGACTAAAACCCCTCCCCCTCACTGCATGTCGCTTGAGGGTCACGCTTGCTTTTTCTGGATTCTGAATTCTGAATTCTGAATTCCGCCGTCTGCAAGACGGCAACGCCCGTTAGGGCGTTTTTTTATATTAAATTGCTTTTATGTATGTTAATTTAACCTTAGTTCTCGGTGTGCAATGAGCAGGACTGACCCCGTATACGTTTGCGAAACAAATGGTGGGTCAGGTATATGGAACCGCATTCATCGCATACCCATAAAGTTAATCCCAATACAGAGATTACTTTTCTCCACCTGACGTAACTCATGAAGATGCACCCCTGATATTAGCATATAAAACGAAGTATTAAAGGACAAGAAAAAACATTGTCATTTTATGATAGTGTGTGGAAGCGCCACAGGTGACGGTTTAACTGTTGCACTCAGGCTCTAAAAATCCACAGAATTAAAGGAAGCAGGCAAATGGGAGTAAAAAAATTTTTTAGCCCGGGGAAAATACTGGCGAATTATTTGCTGAGGGTATTGTCTTTGGAGTAGAATATGACGATAATTTCAATAGGCGGTTATTTTTTACTTGTGAATCGGGCAGGAGGTATGGAAAATTTGACCGGAAAGAAAATAATCGGCGGGCTGGTGCTGGGGCTGACCCTTTTGTCCCTGCTGGCAGTACTTTTGGTAAGGTCGGTAAATTTTGCCGGAGGGGACGGGAACAAGGCCGCAGGACCGCAGGCCGGAGGTTCGGTGGGAATAGTTGATATTAACGGCGTAATTATGGGGGGAAACTCGTCACCAGCCCTTTTCGGAGGTAATGTCACCGGGTCCGAAACGGTGATGAGCCAACTGCGGCAGGTATCCAAAAACCCTGATATTAAAGCGGTGGTTTTACGGATAAACAGTCCCGGCGGAACCCCGGCCGCCTCCCAGGAAATCACCGGGGAGCTGAACAGGCTGAAAAAATCCGGAATAAAGATTGTTGCATCAATGGGGGATGTGGCGGCATCCGGGGCATACTGGATAGCCTCGGCATCGGACCAGATAGTGGCTAATCCTGGAACAATTACCGGCAGTATAGGTGTGATTATTAATACCCAGAATTACACGGGTCTTTACGACAAACTGGGCATCGGAAGCAATACCATTAAGAGCGGGGCATACAAGGATATGGGGACCACCGAGAGGCCCATGACAGAAGATGAAAAAAAAATATTTCAATCCATGGTGGATGACACTTATCTTCAGTTTATAGAAGCAGTGGCCGGGGGGCGAAAGATCAGCCAGGATAACATCCGGGAGCTGAACGGTCGTGTGCTTACCGGCCGGCAGGCCATGCAGGCCGGATTGGTGGACCGCATGGGAAACTTGCATGATGCCGTCAGTGTGGCCGGAGAAATCGCAGGCCTTGGCAAAGCCCCCAGGGTGGTCAACATAGAACCCCGGAAGCAATGGTGGCGTTTTCTGGACGGCATTGGCAGCTCCGCAGGCATGATAAAACCTGCGGCGAACGCCCCCGGCGGGTATTACGGCGCACTGCTGCTTTATCCGACGGTAAAGCTGTGGACGGAATAAAAGGCGGCTAAAATCTCCGGATGTGTTCCGGCATTAGAAAGGGGATCCAGGGGATGGACAATGAATATGCGGATAAGCCGGACAATACTCCCGGTTTTTTAGAGTTGATTTATGGTGTGCTTTTTGATCCGGTAAAAACCTTCCGGAGGATAGCCCAGTCCCCACCCCTGGGCAGTTCCGCCGTTATATTTTCCCTGGCCAAGGTTTTGTCGGCAGCCGTTGGGGGATACGTATCCGCGAGGTACATGTCCGACTTGCCCGGGCGCGAATACGGTCTTCAGGAATTGCTGAGGGCAATGATGCCGGCAGTGGTGGTAATAATACTTGTTTATGAATACATAAAATGGTTTGTGTACAGCGGGCTGCTGTATCTTGTGGCCGAATTGTCCGGGGGCAGGGGAAGGGCTGTGGGGGTTTTATGCGTAACCGGCCTTGCTTCCCTTCCCGCCCTGCTTTTTTTACCGGTACAGACTTTGGCCGCTGTATTTGTGGGCAGGGGCCTCACCGGTCCGGTAAATGTTTTATTCTGGCTGGGTGTAATGATCTGGGGTTGTGTTCTGGTGATTCTCGGACTGAGAGAGACCCAGCATATATCCACCGGAAGGGCTGTCCTGGCGGCATTGGCGCCGGCAATGGTGCTTTTGTTAATTTTTATCGTCATACTGGTAATGGCTGTGGGAATGCTGGCCCCCATTTTTGAATCGTTTTCGGGACAGTGAAATCTTATTTTTTGCATATAAAGGAATTTTAACCCATCCGCCGAATTTTTTAAGAGGTACAGGGGGTATTCCAAATGACCGAAAATAACTTCAGTATACTTGTGGTTGACGATCAGAATGGTGTGCGGCGGCTTCTCTATGAAGTATTTATCGACGAGGGATACCGCGTAAGAATGGCCTCAGGGGGATCCGAAGCCCTTAAACTGGTTTCTCAGGAAATGCCGGACATGGTTCTCTTAGACATAAAAATGCCCGGCATGACCGGCCTGGAAACCCTTTCGGAGCTGCGAAAGATTAACTCAGACCTGTTGGTTTTAATAATGACTGCCTACGGGGACCTTGAGGTTGTGGGGCAGGCAAAAAAACTTGGGGTAAAGCATTATATAGTTAAACCCTTTGACCTGAACGAGGTAAGGCATTTGGTTAAGGGCCTTCTTTATGAATCCGGGCCCAAAAAAGGCCAGTATCAGGAAATAGGGTAGAGTATTGCGGAATATACAAAAGGATTTTGACCACAGATGGAGAATGATCTTCTTTGAAAAATTAAATAGTTATAATCGGTTTTCGAAACGTGTTTTTTCAGTCACGAAGGGAGGTAGGACCGATGCCCGTGGACACCGAAAAGATGCTGGCCATGCGCTGTCCTCAATGTGGCAGGTTGGGATACCACCCGTTACAGCGATTTTCCATAAGATCCGGTAATCTGGAAATAAAATGTTCTTGCGGGGCGGTTAAACTCGTGATTAATACCGTCAACCGGTCTGATTACCATATCAAGACAGCCTGTGTTTTTTGTGAGTGTTTTCATAGCCGACCCCTTTCCGGGAAGCAGATCTGGTCTTCCCCGGGGATAATTGATCTTTATTGTCATGACACCGGTATTGAGCTGGGACATATTGGCCGGGAAGAAAGCGTCAGAAAAATTGTGTCCGACAGGGAGAAAGAACTGGAAATGCTGGTGGATGAGTTTGGAAAGGACGAATTTTTCCACAGCAGCAAAATAATGTACGAGGTGCTGCAGTGTCTGCACCAGATAGCCGAGAAAGAGACACTGTACTGCCAGTGTGGAAACCGTCATATAGAGGTTGAGATTTTCCCCGACCGGCTGGAACTTCAGTGCCGGAACTGCGGCAGCGTTAATATAATCTATGCTGAAACAGAAGAAGACCTTCAGGTTATACGCCAGGTGGAGGAAATAGAGCTGGTCAAAAGCGGTTTCGAGTACCTGGACAGTCTGGTGAGGTCCGGAAGAATTAAAAAATCCGGGACGGGGAGAAATAACAAAACATAAACCTTTTAAACCAGAGATATACTTACAGAGAACAAGAACACACAGGAAGGGGGTACGACCCGGAAAGCCGGGGTAGGGGCTAAACCGGAATCAACCCGGTCCGGGGTATAAAAATGTCTTTTGTTTCCGTTGATGATCTTTTAAAAGGGGCCGAGGCCGGGGGTTATGCGGTAGGGGCCTTCAACTGCAACAATATGGAAATTGTCCAGGCCATTGTCAGGGCGGCCGAAGCTGAAAAAGCGCCGGTGATCATGCAGGCCAGCCAGGGGGCCATAAAATACGCAGGCATTAATTTTATCGTGGCCATGGCCAGGGAAGCGGCCTCCTCGGTGAAGGTTCCCGTAGCTTTGCACCTGGATCACGGAACGGGTTTTGACCAGATCATGTGGTGCATCAGATCGGGTTTCAGCTCGGTGATGATAGACGGATCCAAAAAGCCCCTGGAGGAGAATATAGCCTTGACCAGCCAGGTGATCCGTTGCGCCTATCCCCTGGGTATTTCAGTGGAAGCCGAACTGGGTAAGATAGGCGGAACCGAGGATGACATTACAGTTTCCGAAAGAGAGGCCATGTTCACCGACCCCAAAGAAGTTCGTTATTTTGTGGAGAAAACCGGCGTGGGCTCCCTGGCCGTGGCCATCGGGACGGCCCATGGCAGGTACAGGGGAGAGCCAAAGCTGGATTTTGAAAGGCTTAAGCAAATCCGCGCCCTGGTTGATATACCCATTGTACTGCACGGTTCTTCAGGAGTTCCCGATGATCAGATTGCAGAGGCAATAAGGCTGGGAGTTCGCAAGGTTAACATAGACACCAATATCAGGGAGGCCTTTGTTGATGCGGTAAGGCGCGCAGTGGCCCAGGATCCAGACGAGATAGACCCCCGGAAGATACTGGGGCCGGCCAGGGACGCCGCCACTGAAATTATAAGGGAAAAAATAAGGCTTTTCGGAAGCTCGGGAAAAGCGTAAATTCAGACAGGAGGTATTACCATTAAGCTATTTATCGATTCCGCCAATATAGACGAAATAAAATCCGCATACCAACTGGGAGTTATCAGCGGAGTAACCACCAACCCCTCCCTCATAGCCAGGGAGGGCAGGGATTTCGGTCAGGTGGTCAGGGAAATTACCTCCATGGTGGATGGTCCCATCAGCGCCGAGGCCGTAAGTACCGGGGCGCCGGAAATAATAACCGAGGCCGGACAGCTTGCTGCCATACATCCCAGCATTGTGGTGAAAATCCCCATGGACGCTGAGGGATTGAAGGCAGTAAAGGCGCTGTCTGAAAAGGGAATAAAAACCAATGTTACACTGGTTTTTTCAGCAAACCAGGCACTGCTGGCCGCCCTGGCCGGCGCCACATACGTCAGCCCCTTTGTGGGAAGGCTGGATGATGTGGGTCAGGAAGGGATGGATTTGATAAGGGAGATCATGGCGATATATACCAACTACGGTATTGAAACCGAGGTAATAGCCGCCAGCATCCGCCACCCAGTCCATGTTACCCAGGCCGCCCTGGCAGGATCGGATATCGCAACTGTTCCCTACAAGGTTATAATGCAAATGCTGGAACATCCTCTGACCGGCATCGGAATTAAAAAGTTCCTGGCTGACTGGGAAAAGGTGCGGTAATTAGCTTATAAGATGCGGTAACTGGCAAGAATATTAAAATATATAAGGAGCCGGTTATTTTGGAAAGGACTTCCTTCTGTGCTGCAAAAACTGGCAGGCGAGTATGTCCGGAGGCTTAAGGATGTCTGGGAAAAGGTGATGAACCTTCCGGACTCCCCCAGAAAAATTGCCCAGGGCGTCGCTCTGGGCGCCGCCCTGGATTTTCTCCCAATGCCGTTCATTAGTATTCCCATTTCCTTTTTAATTGCAAAGCTTATCAGGGTTAATGCGGCTGCCGCGGTGCTTGCGGTCATTTTTCTCAAATGGGCCGTACCGTTTTTCTTTGCCTTCAATTATTTTATCGGAAGAATATTGATGGGAGAGGCAGCTCCCCCCCCTTATGCGGCGGACAGTTTCTGTTTAACGTCTCCGGCGGCATGGATAGACTGGATAACACATTTGGGCTACCCCTTTTTAATTGGGGCTGCCGTAAACTCGGCGGTGGCCGGCGTGGTTACGTATTTTGCCGTTATGGCGCTTTTGGATTGCCGCCGCAAGAAAAAAGAACAGCTGGCGGCAATGCTTTCTCGAAAATGAGGATGTATAATTTATAATTCGGACAAGCAGTTTAGTTAAAAATTAACTTTTGAATTACCCGGCTTTGATAGATTTTTTAGAGGCCGGTGTTCAGGCGGGGGGAATGTAATGATTTATACTGATTTAGAAAACAAGACTATGCAGGAACTCTACAAGATTGCCAGGGAAATTGAGTTGATAGGGTATTCCAGGCTGCGTAAACAAGAGCTGGTTTTCGAAATAACTAAAAAGCAAACCGAAAAAAGCGGGCTGATAATGGCCAGCGGGGTACTGGACGTTATCCACGAGGGATATGGGTTCCTGAGGCCTTTCAAGTATCTGCCCAGTTATGACGACATTTATGTTTCGGTTTCCCAGATCAGAAGGTTTGATCTCCGCACCGGGGATCTGGTGGGGGGCCAGGTGCGGGGGCCTAAGGACAATGAAAGGTATTTCGCCCTGCTGAGGGTTGAGAAGGTAAACGGATTTAACCCCGAAGAGTCTGCTGAAAGGCTGCACTTCGACGGTTACACCCCGCTTTATCCCAACGAGCGGATTAAGCTGGAGACAGCCCCTCACCTGCACTCCACCCGTTTGATTGACCTGATTGCTCCCATAGGAAAAGGGCAGCGGGGATTAATCGTGGCCCCTCCGAAAGCAGGGAAGACAACCCTCCTGAAAAGCATAGCGCACAGTATTACACAGAATCACCCCGAGATATATTTAATAGTCCTTCTCATAGATGAACGGCCCGAAGAGGTTACCGATATAGAGCGTTCAGTGGAAGGGGAGGTTGTCAGCTCAACCTTTGACGAGCCGGCCGAAAACCACGTAAAGGTGGCCGATATGGTTCTGGAGAGGGCCAAGAGGCTGGTTGAACACCGCTGCCATGTGGTTATCCTGCTGGACAGCATTACCCGTCTGGCCAGAGCGCATAACCTGGTGGTGGCGCCCAGCGGCCGGACGCTGAGCGGCGGTGTGGACCCCGCCTCCCTGCACCGCCCCAAGAGATTTTTCGGCGCCGCCCGGAATCTGGAGGAGGGAGGCAGCCTTACTATTTTGGCCACCGCTCTGGTTGAGACCGGCAGCCGTATGGATGACGTCATTTTCGAGGAATTTAAGGGAACAGGCAATATGGAGCTGATACTGGACCGGAAATTAGCCGAGCGAAGGATATTCCCGGCCATTGATGTGGTAAGGTCCGGAACCCGGAAGGAAGAACTCCTTCTCTCAAACTATGAGCTTGACTGGATGTGGCACTTCCGCAAGGCTGTGGCCGGTATGGCCCCGGTGGACGCCATGGAGCTGATGATGGACAGGATTAAAAGAACAAAGAATAATGTTGAGCTGATGCAGGCCTTTCGTGAAACCAGGAGATAAAATAGCTCATACTGATGACCTTATTCTGTCGGGAGTCAGAAGCCAGTAGTCAGGAGTCAGAATGGGAAAAGCCGGGCAGAGGGCATTTGTGCTAAAGCCTTATCGGCCCTAGTTCCTCGGAGGTCGCTCCGGGGTCGCTCTGTGGCCGGTGGAGGGGTTTGCGATCTACTTATCCTCCGGCTGAACTGGCTGTATCAGTCGTCGGTCGTCAGTCTTCAGTCGTAGGCATTAAAGTCTTTTGACCAGAGGTAAAATAAAACTATTCCGACGTCTGAAGTCCTACGACTGACGACTATTCCAGCATCTGCCTGGACTAAAACCCCTCCCCCTTCATGCATGTCGCTTGAGGGTCACTTTTAAAGTATGCTGTCACCATTCTGAATTCTGGCTTCTGGCTCCTGGATTCCGCCGTCTGCAAGACGGCACCGCCGACAAGGCGGTTATTTTATGTCTTAAAAACGGTAAAACAGGCAATACTAGTTATCGGACTGCCTAAAAAAATAAAAGAGGTGTAATCAGAGGGATTAAAATGACAAAAATAAAAAAATTTCTGGCAGTACTCTTAACTGCCGTACTGCTTAGCGGAGCCATGGCGGCGACGGCTACGGCCACTCCGGACGAATGGATTTCAGATAACGGCCGGTACCTGTATCCCGCCGGGAAAAACATTGATACTGCTGTAAACAGAAATGTAAATGAGGGGTATGTGGTCCGAAAGGGCGATACTCTCCTGGGCATCGCCGGGAGGTTCGGGCTTTCAACCGCCGATCTGGCAACTGTAAACAACCTTCGGGATATAGAGCTGATCAGGGAAGGTCAGGTGATTATTGTCCCGGGCATCAGGAGCATTCACATGGTGGCTTCTGGGGATAGCCTTTCAGTTATTGCCCAAAAGTCGGGTATATCCGTTAAGGATATTACCTTGGCCAACGGGCTGAAAAATCAGGACTTACTGCTGGTGGGACAGAAATTGCTGATACCCGGCGGTTCTGTTTCCGGGTCCGGGCTGCCCGGCGCCACGGTATCCCGGGGGCTGCCTGTGGGAGAACTGGAGTGGCCGGTGGTGGGTTGGGTCAGCTCACCTTTTGGCATGCGGGACGGCAAGCCCCACGAGGGTGTGGATATTGCCGCTGATCACGGTTCTCCCATCAGGGCCGCCATGTCAGGCCGGGTGATTTTTGCCGGCCCCAGGGGATCTTACGGGCTGGCGGTGATACTGGATCACGGGGATGGATTGAGTACTCTGTATGCCCACTCTTCCAAGGTTTTAGTTTCCGAGGGTGAATGGGTAAATAAAGGACAGGTAATTGCTCTGGTGGGTAACACAGGGAGGTCCCTGGGACCGCACCTGCACCTGGAAATGCTTGTGCGCGGCGTGCCCTATGATCCATTAATATGTTTAAACAGGGCAAGGGCTTAATCAAAATATAAGGCAGTCACCTTAAGGTAACAAGAAAAACAAGCCCTTCCGCCAATCGGCGGAGGGTTTGTTTTTCTGTGTAAATAGTAATAAAATGAAGCCAGTGCTATTACGGCGGTTGACTATAATTTTTAAAAATTATCTGGGGGTAAGGCAAGTGCGTTTAATGTATGCTGATTCCGCAGGCAATTGCTATGATCATCCCACCATGAGGGCGGTGGGGAGAGCGGGGGAAAGTTTCTTTGAAATGTCCCGGGAGGATCTGATAGCTCTTCCGGCAGGATCTTCTCCGGTGCTTATTCCGGGGGGGCATCCCGTAGGAATCTCGGTCGGAGGCAGGTTTTCCCTGCTGGAAAAGGAATGCGGGGGTGAAGGCCCGGCTTATGCCGTGGGGGCGCTGCTTCCCCAGGGATATACAAGAACCCTTCTGCCGGCCTTTCGCCGCCCGAAGGCAGATCGGCCCCTTCCTCTTATGGGATATGCCGCAGTGGCCTGGAGAAGGGGAAAGGCTTATGTGGCGGCAGTGAGAACCGACCGGCCCGGGCGTTGGGATCCGGATCGCTACAGCACTCTGGATTTGCCGGAACTGGTGGAAAAACTGCTTGAGGAATTTCCCGGTAACAGGATTGCCCGGCGGCTTGCCGGCTGTGCCCTTGATTACCGCTGCTTTACCGCCCAGAACATATTTTACCGCCGGTGGGAGGGCGGAATACCGGTTTCAAGACAATGCAACGCCGGCTGCCTGGGGTGTATTTCACTGCAGCCTGCAGAGTGCTGCCCCTCACCCCAGTCCAGGATTGACTTTACCCCCTCGGTGCAGGAGGTGGCCCAACTTGGAGGCAGGCACCTGGAGGCCTCCGGCTCCATATTAAGCTTTGGGCAGGGCTGTGAGGGTGAACCTGCCCTGGCCTCCGACCTCATCCGGGAAGCCCTTCTGATTATGAGACGGAAAACCCGGGGGGGGACCATCAATATGAACACCAACGCCGGCCACACACCGGCCATTGAGGCACTGTGCGGGGAAGGGCTGGACTCCGTCAGAGTGAGTCTGATCAGCGCCCGGGATGAGGTTTATAATTTATATCACCGCCCTCGGGGGTATAATCTGGACAATGTGAAGGAATCTATAAAAAGCGCAGTTCGGCAGGGAGTTTTTGTTTCCCTCAATCTGCTGACATACCCGGGACTTACCGACCGGGAGGAGGAACTTCGCGCCCTTATACCGTTTATAAGGGAAACAGGGGTAAAAATGGTCCAGTTAAGAAACCTTAACATTGATCCTGACTACCTGTTTGAAAAACTTCCCCCGGCGGCAGGAGAAATTATGGGGGTGCCGTATCTGATCAGATCCCTGAAGGGGGTACCCGGGCTAGAGGTAGGTAATTTCAGCCGCCCGTTAAGATAATATGGTAAAATTCTTGCGGGGAAAAAAGCTGTGTGGTATAATCTTATGGTGTTATACACTGTGATAACTTCGACTTTATGTCGGGTTTTATAATTTTACTGTAAAAGGGGAAGAGGTGAACCCATTGAAAGAAGGAATCCATCCCAAATATCAACCATCAAAGGTGACCTGTGTATGCGGAGCGTCCTTTGAAACCGGATCGACCCGCAAGGAATTGAAAGTAGAAATTTGCTCCAACTGCCACCCGTTTTATACCGGATCCCAGAGGCAAGTGGAAGTGGGCGGGCGGGCCGACAAATTCCGCAAAAAATACGGCCTGAAATAGTTTAGCTGGCAGAGCCCCGGGCTCTGCCAGCAGTTTGTATGCCCGGTTTTTTATTCGGAATTCTGAATTCTGACTTCTGGATTCCGGCGGAAGTAGAATACGGGAGAGGTATTTATGGCTTTTAACTTTCAGTACGGAGGGCAGGCCGTCATAGAAGGCGTCATGATGAGGGGGCCTTCCGGCAGGGCTGTGGCCGTCCGGCTGCCCGGGGGGGGCATAGCTGTTGATGAAAAGCAGGTTGGTTCCATCACCAAAAGGTATCCCTTCCTAAAGTGGCCCTTGCTGCGAGGCGTGGTGGCGCTGTTGGAATCACTGTTAATCGGTATAGAGGCGCTTAATTATTCAGCCAGTAAGGCTCTGGGCGAGGAAGAGGAGCTCAGTAAAACCGAAATAGTCCTGACCATCGGGTTTGCATTGGCCCTGGCCGTGGTTCTTTTTGTCATTGTGCCCACCGGGGCGGCCCACCTATTAAAGAATCTGTTTCAGAGCAGTCTGGCCCAGAATCTGGTGGAGGGAGTATTAAGGCTGGTTGTTTTTCTGCTCTATGTAGTCCTTATCGGCCGGCTGGAGGATATAAAAAGGGTTTTCCAGTATCACGGGGCTGAGCACAAGGTGATTAACGCCTATGAGGCCGGCCATGAACTCACGGTGGAAAAGGTTCAGCGTTTCAGCACCTTTCACCCGCGGTGCGGCACCAGCTTTTTACTGATAGTGCTGGTATTAAGTATATTTCTTTTCGCCTCCCTGGGGCACCAGGTGCTGTGGTGGAGGATAACTTCCCGCATTCTGCTGCTGCCGGTGCTGGCCGGGATTTCGTATGAGGCCCTTAAACTTTCAGCAAGGTACGCAGAGAATTTTTTGTGCCGGCTGTTGATCACCCCTGGCAGATGGCTGCAGGCGCTAACCACCGGTGAGCCTGACGACAGCCAGGTGGAGGTGGCCATTTCGGCCTTTGACGCAGTCTTGAAGGAGAGTGAAACCCAAGTTCAATGTTAGATAAACTGGCCAGCCTTGAAAATAAGTACGATGAACTGGAAAATAAAATCAGTGACCCGGAGGTCATCGCTGATAACAGCCGCTGGCAGCAGATGGTAAAGGCTCATTCGGAGATGGGCGAGGTGGTGGGCGTATACCGCAGCTACAAGAAGGCCCTCGGCGGAATCAGTGAAGCCCGGGAAATGCTGGACGGTAAAATTGAAGCCGACTTCCGGGAAATGGTGGAGGCAGAACTTAAGGAACTGGAGGCAACGAAGGAAGCCCTGGAAAAAAGACTTAAAGTTCTGCTTCTTCCCAGGGATCCCAACGACGAAAAGAACGTTCTGGTGGAGGTAAGGGCTGGCACCGGAGGTGGAGAGGCCGCTCTTTTTGCGGCCGACCTTTTTAAAATGTACACCCGCTTTGCCGAGCGTCAGGGCTGGAAGACCGAGATAATGAACACCAACTTCACAGACCTGGGAGGGTTCAAGGAAGTTGTTTTTTTGATTGAGGGTAAAGGGGCATTCAGCAGATTAAAGTTTGAAAGCGGAGTGCACCGGGTACAGAGGATTCCCAGCACGGAATCCGGGGGGCGCATCCATACCTCGGCGTCAACGGTGGCCGTTCTTCCCGAGGCCGAAGATGTTGATGTGGATATAAACCCCAATGACATCAGAACCGATTTGTTCTGCTCCACCGGCCCCGGTGGCCAATCGGTTAACACAACCCAGTCCGCTGTCCGGCTGACCCACATTCCCACCGGAATAGTGGTTTCCTGCCAGGACGAAAAGAGTCAGCACAAGAACAAAGACAAGGCCATGAGGGTGCTGCGGGCCAGGATATTGGACAGGGCGCAGCAGGATCAGAAGGATAAAATAGCCAGCAGCCGTAAGTCTCAGGTGGGCAGCGGCGACCGAAGCGAAAGGATCAGGACCTATAATTTCCCCCAGAACAGGGTCACCGATCACCGCATCGGGCTCACCACCCACCGCCTGCAGGAAATACTGCTGGGGGATTTGGATGAAATAATTGAAGCCCTGGTGACCACCGACCAGGCGGAAAAACTCCGGCAGGTGGATTAAACCATGAATATTAGCCAGTGGCTGACCGAGGCGGGCAAATATCTGGCCGAAAGGCGCCCGGGGGCAGGCCGGACTGATGCTGAGGCAATCCTGGAGCATTTAACCGGAAAGAACCGCACATCTCTATACAGGGATGGTGAGGATGAAATGCCCCCGGGATTGGAGAAACCGGCCCTGGATCTTGTTGAAAGAAGGGCCGGGGGCGAGCCTCTGGCCTATATTACCGGACACAAGGAATTCATGGGGCTGGATTTTTATGTCAGCCAGGCCGTGCTTATTCCCCGGCCGGAGACAGAATTACTGGTGGAAAAGGCCGCAGACATTCTAAAGAATTTTTACCCCACCACAGCTAACCGGCCGGTGGTGGCCGATATAGGCGCCGGATCAGGGGCCATAGCCGTTACCCTGGCAGTTTTGCTGAATCTGCCAATGGTATACGCCACCGACATATCCCCGGAGGCCCTTAATGTGGCCAGAAGGAATGCTGCTGGGAACGGAGTGGGTGAAAGGATTGATTTCAGGCAGGGAGATCTGCTCAGCCCTCTTACAGAAATACCCGGCTTCAGGGCCGACCTGCTGACGGCCAACCTGCCCTACGTTCCATCCCGGGAAATACCCCTTTTAATGACCGATGTCCGGGATCATGAGCCCCATCTGGCCCTGAATGGCGGGGAGGATGGGCTGGACCTATACCGCCGTCTGATTCCGGTGGCATTCCACACCCTCCATAAAGGGGGCTATCTGCTAATGGAAATTGGCCCGGGGCAGGAGGCAGCCTTAAGAGGCATGCTGAGGGCGGGGTGGAGAGTGGAAATACTGCGGGATCTGGCTGGCAGGGAGAGGGTTGTATCGGCTCAAAGGGCGGGTATTTTATAAACACGGTATTTGTGATATACTACTTTTACCATAATCAGGAGGAACACAATGGTGCCGGAGGGTAAGGAGACATTTTTCTGGCAGGTGGATAAAAACTGCCCGGACCCGGAAATAATCCGGCAGGCCGGGCTTATTTTACGCCGGGGGGGGCTGGTGGCCTTTCCCACTGAAACGGTTTACGGCCTGGGCGCCAACGCCCTGGACGGGCGGGCGGTGAAGAGTATATTTACTGCCAAGGGAAGGCCCCGGGACAATCCTTTGATAGTGCATGTGGCGTCCATTGAAGATGTATACAGCTACGCCGGTTTCGTCCCGCAAAAGGCCGGGAGACTAATGGAAAAATTTTGGCCCGGCCCGCTGACCCTGATACTTTCAGATGGCGGAAAGATTTCAGAGCCGGTTTCAGCCGGCCTTCCCAGCCTGGCTTTGCGCATGCCGGATCACCCGGTGGCCCTGGATCTGATAAAAGAGGCGGGAGTCCCGGTGGCGGCGCCCAGCGCAAACATTTCCGGGAGACCCAGTCCCACCACCGCCAATCATGTGCGTATGGATCTTCAGGGGCGGATAGATGGTATACTGGACGGCGGACCCTCCGGATGGGGGGTTGAGTCCACAGTTTTGGACCTCACGGGAGAAATTCCAGTAATTCTTCGCCCGGGAGGTATCACCCCGGAAGATATAATTGCAGTGGTGGGTCCGGTGGAAATGGACATATCACTGAAAAAAAACGGATGCGCCCCCGGCAGGCCCAGATCTCCCGGAATGAAATACCGGCATTACGCACCCTCCGCCCCTCTGGTTCTGGTGGAGGGTGATTCCCTTGAAGTTGTTCGGGAAATTAAAAGGCTGGCCCGGGAGTATCTGGATCAGGGGAAAATAGTGGGGGTTTTGTGCCGCAGCGGCAACCAGGGCCAGTATTCAGGTGTGCTGGCCATTGCCGCTGGAACTGTCTCCGACCAGGCCTCGGTGGCTGCCCAATTGTTTGATGCCCTGCGCCGTTTTGAAAACACCGGGGTTGAAATAATACTGGCCGAGGGAGTAGATGACCGGGGACTGGGTCTGGCTGTGGCCAACCGGCTAAGAAGAGCCGCCGGAGGAAATATTATTAGAGTGTAGAATCCTGAATCCTGAATTCTGGATATTTACGGGGGAAGCATGTCTTTTTTAACTATACTTTTACTGGCTGTGGCCCTGGGCGCAGACGCTTTTTCCATGTGCCTGGGGGTTGGAATGGCAGGGGTAAGGCGTCTTCAGGTAATATTAATAAGTGTCACCGTTCTTTTGTTCCACATTATGATGCCTCTGGCAGGGTGGCATATCGGGAACCGGGTCGGAAGCCTGGTCGGCAATGCCGCAGCCATAGCCGGAGCGCTGGCGCTTATTTACCTGGGAGCCAGGATGTTATGGGATGTGTACCGGCGAGACCGGGAAGATCCCATAGTGGCCGTTGTCAATACCTGGGGGCTTTTGGTGCTGGCGGCCAGCGTCAGCATGGATGCGCTTAGTGTGGGCTTTACCCTGGGAACCTATAATGTCAACCTGTTCCTGGTCGTCCTTACCTTTGGAATAGTGGCCGGACTGATGACTTTTGCCGGTCTTATGCTGGGGCGTTTGCTGGGGAACCTGGCGGGAGAAAGGGCGCAGCTTCTTGGTGGGGTAATTCTTCTGGGAATTGGGATAAAATTAATTGTTCCGTACAGTACTTGGTAAAGGGGGGCCTTTATCGTATGAAGCTGTTATTTGTATGTACCGGGAACACATGCCGCAGCGGTATGGCCCGGGCTATGGCCTCAAGAGAGCTGGAAAAGGACGGTGTTGCCGGAGTGGAAGTTTTATCGGCCGGCACCTGCGCCATTTCGGGCCAGCCGGCATCCCCGAATGCATTGGCCGTAATGCAGGAAATGGGTATAGATCTGAAAGACCACCGTTCCGCCATTATTGATAAAAGGATGGTGGAAGAGGCCGACCTTATTCTTGCCATGACAGCCGGGCACCGGCAGGCGGTTTATGAGCTTTGCCCGGAAGTTGGCCCAAAATTACACACCCTGGCCGGATATGCCCTGATGACGGGCGATGTTCACGATCCGTACGGAGGGGATTTAGAGACATACAGGAGGGTGGCCGACCAACTGGAGGGTATGATTCGATCCGCAGTGGACAGGCTGGTAAAGGAGATAAGGGCTGGGCTGTAGGAGACTCCTGACTCCTGAATTCTTTTCTTTATATTCAGGCCCGTTATTTTTTTGGAGGGATAATGGGGTATATTGTAGAATAATACCAATTAGCAAATTGCCGTCCACAATCGGGCAGGATGCCTTGTGCATAGAATAAAACATGAAGGGAAGATTGCGTTTTGCGGGTGGCTGTGGCGAGCGATCACGGTGGATTTGGGCTAAAGGCCGAGATAATAAATTTTTTGCGGGCAAGGGACATTGAATACAAGGATTTTGGGACCCATTCGGAAGAATCGGTGGATTATCCTGACTATGCCCTGGCGGTGGCGGAATCAGTGGCGGCAGGGCAGTTTGACCTGGGGATAGTTTGTTGCGGCACCGGAATAGGTGTTTCCATGTCGGCCAACAAGGTTCCCGGAGTCAGGGCGGCTTTGTGCCACGACACCTTTTCAGCCAGAATGGCCAGAAAGCATAACAATGCCAATGTTCTGACCCTGGGGCAGCGGGTGGTTGGGGCAGGATTGGCCCTGGATATAGTCAATGCCTTTTTGGAGGCTGGATTTGATGACGGGGGCAGACATTCCCGCAGAGTTGCCAAAATGTGCGGGATAGAAGAAAAGTATTGCAGCAAGTAAATAGGTTTAGCACCGGCTTATGGGAAGCTGATATATATAGATAGAAACGCTGGGGAGGAGAACTGATGTATTTTAAGAACACCCTGTCCCAAACCGACCCGGAAATATACAGGGTCATTAACCTGGAACTGGACCGGCAGCGCCATACCCTGGAGCTGATTGCCTCGGAGAATGTAGTCAGCGCCGCGGTTTTGGAGGCCCAGGGATCAGTGCTTACAAACAAATACGCCGAGGGCTATCCGGGCCGCAGATATTATGGCGGCTGTCAGTTTGTGGATATGGCCGAGGAAGTTGCCATCCGGCGGGCCAGGGATTTATTCGGTGCAGAATACGCCAACGTCCAGCCTCATTCCGGGGCACAGGCCAATCTCTCGGCATACTTTGCCCTGCTGAAGCCCGGCGATACTATACTGGGAATGAATCTGGCCCACGGTGGGCACCTGACCCATGGCAGCCCCCTGAACATATCGGGAAAATATTTTAATATAGCATTTTACGGTGTTGAGCCCGAAACAGGACTTATCGACTATGAAAAGGTTTTCGAAGCCGCCTGTCAAAGCAAGCCCAAGGTGATAGTGGGAGGGGCCAGCGCCTACCCCAGGGTTATAGATTTTTATAAGCTGAGGGAGATCGCCGATGAAGTAGGGGCCTACCTCATGGCGGATATGGCCCATATTGCCGGCCTGGTGGCAGCGGGCCTGCACATCAGCCCAATTCCCCATGCGGACATTGTTACCACCACCACCCATAAAACCCTGCGGGGTCCCCGGGGCGGAATGATACTGAGCCGGGAAAAATACAGCCAGACCCTGGACAAGGCGGTCTTTCCCGGTATCCAGGGAGGCCCCCTGATGCATGTTATAGCAGCCAAGGCGGTGGCCTTCGGGGAGGCGCTTAAACCTGAATTTCAGGAATATCAGAAAAGAATTGTGGCCAACGCCAGTGCCCTGGCAGAGGCACTGACGGTTTACGGATTTAACCTGGTTACCGGCGGCACCGACAACCACCTTATGTTGGTTGACCTGCGAAACAAGGATATTACCGGTAAAAAAGCCGAAAAAATACTGGATAGCGTCGGGGTTACCGTCAATAAAAACGCCATACCCTATGACCCCCAACCGCCCGCGGTATCCAGCGGCATCCGGGTCGGCACCCCGGCAGTGACCACCCGGGGGCTGAACGAGGACGACATGAAAATGGTGGCCGGAATAATTCACCAGGCCCTTAGTTTTGGAGGCGACCAGACCCATCTTGACAGAGCCCGGTCCATGTCCGCGGAATTATGTGAAAAATACCCAATCTACTAATGCGGAGAATACAGGAGTCAGAATTCAGAATACAGAATAAAAAATTGATGTCAGCCTCCGCAGTTAACCGGTGGAACAGGCCGGAACTATTATTTGTATAGTTTTACAGTCGATCTCTAGGTAGCTTAACTGCTTACTTAATCATATTCTGGATTCTGAATTCTGAATTCCCAGGAGAAGGATGACCTATGATTGTCAATCGTCCCTCATTTGACCAGACCTACATGGATGTGGTGGATATAATAGCCCGCAGGTCCACCTGCCTGAGGAAAAAAGTGGGATCCGTGGTGGTGGTGGATAGAAGAATTTTATCTCACGGCTATAACGGCGTTGTAAGCAGCGAGGATCACTGCTGTGATACCGGCCAGTGTCTTAAAGACAGGGAGGGGCGGGAGGATTACAAGCCTTGCGTTCACGCCGAGCAAAACGCCATCTGCCTGTGCGCCAAAAGGGGATTGGCGGTAAAAGGGGCGACTCTGTACGTAAATGCCGATATCTGTATGACCTGCGCCAAGCTGATAATATCATGCGAAATGTCCAGAGTGGTGGTTCGCAGGGATTTCAGGGGATCTTCCGAAGGGGTGGATTTTCTAATCCGGCACGGGGTGGAAGTAATTCTTTGGCCGTCGTCGGATCATTGAGCGGGAGGGCTGCACCACATTGAGCGCCGTTTTGTTTGACATAGGATCCACCTTGGTACAGGGGCCTGAAATCTCCCCGTCCAAGATGATTGCCAGGCTGCTGGGCCTGGACGACTCCCAAAAGGGCCGGGTGGCTGATATAATAATGTGCAGTATTTTTGAAGACCCCCTCCATATGTGCGGTATCTTGAAAAAAGCCTTCCCTCTTTGTGATTTTTCCGAGGAAAAAATTAAAAAAATATGGCTTGACCAGGAAATCGCTCCGGAGGAGATTCCGGGGGCCACCGAGGCCGTCAGGCGGGTAAAGAGCGCTGGCTTCAAGGTGGGACTGGTGTCTGATATATGGGGCCCTTACTATAAAGGGTTTGTTTCGGCCTGCCCCCAATTGGCTTCCCTGGTGGACTTTGCGGGACTTAGCTTCCGGGAAGGGTGCCGTAAGCCATCCGTCTCCCTTTTTAAAAAGGCCATGTCAGTTTTAGGGGCCAACCCCGGCAGCACTTGGATGGTGGGTGACACATACCAAAATGATCTGGCCCCGGCCATGAAATTGGGTATCCGCACTGTGTGGGTGCTCAACCGTCCGGAAAAGGAGTACCGTGCCCTGGAGGGGGTGCTGAAAGGTCGTCTTCCCAGACCGGACATTATTATTGACACCATTGCCGATCTGTGTAGAATAGATTTGGAATAAGCAATAAGCATTAAGCGGTAAGCTTTAGGTAATAGGTGTTTGGAAATAGCTTACAGCTTATAGCTATAATCAACGAAGGGGAAATGACCATGAAAATACTGAGAGTTGAAAAACACGGGTCAGTGGAGCTGATTGAAAGGTTGCGCCGGGTCAGCATGCTTACCAATCCTGAGATTTTTATCTACAGGGAGTCTCTTGTTTCCCTGGAAAAAATCCGTACAGAGTTCCTTTCCCCTCCCCAGTCCTACATACTTTCCGCCGAACTGCAAAAGGTACGCAACCTCCGCTGGCAGCTGAAGGAGTTCGGGGTGGAGCTTTTCAGCCTGGACGGGTACGTCAGTGTTTACCTGGAGGGCTATGAAGAGCCTGTAGACGTATTGCCCCCGGTGGTGGAGGAATCGGTGGAAGAGGACGGATCTGTGCATAATATAATCTGTGACGGTATGCACAGGGTATCCCTGGCCAGGATGGAATGGGTAATTCCCCAGGTTGTTTTCATAAGGGGAATCCCCCGGGACAAGCCCTATTACGCCTACCCGGTACCGGGGGGATGGAGCCGGGTGGTGACCAGGGAAGATCTGCCTGAGGGCTTTATTAAAAAATGGCACCGTATAAAGGAGTACAAGACTCTTTACAGGGATTTCAATTCGGCCTTCACCAATGTGGGAGGACCCAGGGGAAGGTTTGTGAAATAGGTAAGGGAGATACGACATGTTAAAGATTTTGGCGGTCTTTGGAACCCGTCCGGAAGCAATTAAAATGGCGCCTTTGGTCAAGGAACTGGCAAGGTACGGGGATAAAATACGGTGCCGGGTGGCGGTGACGGCCCAGCACCGCGAAATGCTTGACCAGGTGCTTAACCTCTTTGACATAACCCCCCACTATGACCTGGATATAATGCAGCCGGGGCAGTCCCTGTTTGACATCACCTCCAGGTCTCTGACCGGACTGAAGGAGGTTTTGGAGCGGGACAAACCTGACATCACCTTGGTTCACGGGGATACCACCACCACCTTTGTAGCCGCCCTGGCCTCGTTTTACCTCCAGATTCCGGTAGGCCACGTTGAAGCCGGGCTAAGGACGGGAAATAAATTTTCGCCCTTTCCGGAGGAGATGAACAGACACCTGACCGGTGTTCTGTCCGATGTGCATTTTGCTCCCACGGAAAAGTCCAGAAAAAATCTTCTGGCCGAGGGCGTGAAAAGAGAAAATATACATGTTACCGGGAATACAGTCATAGATGCCCTTCTGGAAACCGTTAAAAAGGACTACCGCTTTGACGACCCTGTTCTGGAATCCATAGACTTTGAAAGTCAGAGGATACTGCTGCTGACAACCCACCGCAGGGAAAACCTGGGAGATCCCATGAGGGGAATTTACCAGGCTCTCAGAGAAGTGCTGGAACTCCACCCGGATGTGGGAATAATATTCCCTGTGCACAAGAATCCGGCCGTCCGGTCTGTGGTGTCGGAGGTACTGGGGGGTCTGGAGCGGGTTCACTTGATTGAGCCCATGGACTACGCCCCCTTTGTTAACCTGATGCAGAAGTGCTGTATGGTGCTTACCGACTCGGGAGGAATGCAGGAGGAGGCCCCTTCCATGGGTAAACCGGTGCTGGTTTTGCGCAATACCACCGAGCGCCCCGAGGCCGTTGAAGCCGGCACTGTGGTGCTGGTAGGCACTGAAAAAGAGGCAGTGCTGGCTGAAACAAATAAGCTCCTGAACAACCCGGATCATTACCGGAGAATGTCCGAGGCGGCCAATCCGTATGGCGATGGCAAGGCCTCCGGGAGAATAGCCCGGGCGCTTTTGTACCGCTGCGGAATGGAAAGTGAGCCCCCGGGGGAATTCGGGGGATAGGTTGGAACAATATGTCATTGGGGCGTAACGGCAAAAAGCGTGCCAGGAAAGCGCCACTGAGGTGCGAATACCGACTTCTGGCAGCGGAAAAATATCATCCCCCGAGAAAAAAGTTCTGGCGGGGTGGAGGAATAACATTCTTTTTGTAGAACAGATAAGATGGGCAATATGTCAGCGGGGCGACACAGCAATGGCAGGTTTTTCAGGATTTGATAATAAGGGGACACGGTCACCGATTATGGGAGATCAAAAATCCAAGCACCCGGGAGCTCTGCAGGCGATGGCCGTTACCACGGCCATCGGGGCTGAAATGGCCATTACCGTGACCCTGGGTTTTTTCGGGGGCAGGCTGCTGGACGAAAAGTTCAATACCGATCCGTGGCTGATGGTGACCGGCATACTGCTGGGTGTGGCCGCCGGGGTGTGGGGCATAATCCTCATAGTGAAAAGGTTTTTAGATGCATGATTGTAAGCAGTTCTTCAAATAGGGGTGAGCAAATGTTTGGACAGCCCGTACCTGAACTGGATAAACAGCTAAGAAGCGTTTTGAAATATTCCGGGTATCTGCTGGTGGGAATTTGCCTTGCTCTGTTTTTTTATCCCCGGGACAGTATGTTGTGGGGGCTGGCGGTAGGGATAGGCACAGGCATTTACAATGTGGTGGTCCTGGCCAAAAGGATAAAAAGACTGCCGGATCTGAGCCCGGATGGCGCCAAGAAGCACATGAAAAAAGGGCTGGCCATACGTCTGGCGATGATTATGGCAGTGCTGTTCCTGGTAAGCCAGCGGCTTTCGTTTATCAGTCTGCCGGGGGTTGGAGCCGGAGTGCTTGTGCCCTCCTGTATTTCAATGATCGTTTCAATTTTTGAAACCTACAGGCAGCACAGGGAGTCCGAGGTGTTTTTAAAAAAGTATTATGGCAAATAATTGTTTTAATATAGATAGATAAAAAACAAGAAAGCTTTGTTGGGGAAAGGGGTGAGAAAAGAGATATGAAAAGTTTAGAAGAAGTCCATAAGGAGTTAGACGTTTGGGGTTTTTTAAATTATGGTCACCATGGCATCGTGCATACCCCCATTGGGGAAGTGGACCTCAAAACCCTGGTTATGACCTGGATAGTTTTGGGACTTATCGTGTTGTTTACAGTGTCTGCAATCAGGAACGCGCGGGTGGACAGACCGGGTAAGCTGCAGTTGATGCTGGAGGAGATATTTCAATTCCTGCGAGGGCTGGTTTATGAAAACATGGATTACAAAAAAGGCGCAGGTTTAATGTGCCTTATATTCACTCTTTTTATTTTCCTTCTGTTCTGCAATCTTTGGGGTTTGATCCCCACCATGATGTCACCCACCGCAAACGTCAACACCACATTGGGCATGTCGCTGACGGTATTCCTGCTGGTACAGGTGCTTGGCTTCAGGTACAAGGGAGTGGGTTTCCTCAGGCACTTTGTGCAGCCCCACTTCGTGTTTCTGCCGATAATCATTATTGAAGAGCTGTCCAAGCCCATTACGCTGGCCCTCCGGCTTTACGGAAACATATACGCCGGCGAGGTTCTTATCGCCGTGCTATTGGCCTTGTTCGGCCTGGTGGTGACCTTTCTGGGCGGCTTCATACCGTCGGTTATCTGGCTGGCCTTCAGTATTTTTGTGGGCTTTGTTCAGGCGTTCATATTTACCATGCTGACTATTGCCTATGTTAGCCAGGCCGTAGCCGACCATCATTGATTTGCCGTTTTGTCTCTAATTAATAGTTCCTTGGTAAGAAAGTGTGCCGCCAAAAAAAGATTTTAAAATTTGGGAAGGGAGGGGAATAATTATGGATAATCATGGTGCTGCGATGATCGGAATGGCCCTGGCTGCGGGTCTGGCTTCCATCGGCGCCGGTATCGGTGACGGTCTGGTTATGGGAAGGACCGTTGAAGGTATTGCCCGCCAGCCGGAACTGAAAGGTACCCTAATGACCACCATGTTCATTTCGGTAGGTATCATTGAGGCTCTGCCCATTATTGCCGTCGTTATAGCATTCATCCTGATGGGAAAAGCGTAAGGATTTGCACTCATCAAAATTGGTAAAAAGTAAGCTGTAGCGGGCCAAACCATGCGTTTTTTCTTTTTGGCCGGCCCGCTATGGCAGCTTTTTCCACCGGCACGGGCAAATGGAAGGAGGGTTAGTAGTCTTTATGGAACAAATCATCAAGGCCTTAGGCCTTAACGCAACCTTGGTGGCACAGATTTTTAACTTTATAATTCTTTTAATCTTTCTTCGCGTTGTTGTTTATCCACATATAGTAAAAGTGCTGGAACAGCGGCAGGAAGCCATTGCAGGCAATGTGAAGGCCGCCGAGGAAGAAAGAAAGCAGGCCGAGGCCCTGCGCCAGAGCTATCTGGCCGACATGCAGAAGGCCAGGGAGGAAGCCCAGGCCATTATCCAGCAGGCCGCCAAGGCCGGAGAAGCCCAGGCCCAGCAGATCATAGAGGCTGCCAGGAACGAGGCCAACCGGGTGAAGGATTCCGCCCTGCAGGAAATCGAACGGGAGAAAGAGAAAGCGGTTGCAGAATTGCGCGACCAGGTGGTATCGCTGTCCATACTGGTGGCGGATAAAATTATCGGCAAACAAATCACTCAGGATCTCCAGCACGGTCTGGTGAAAGAATTTATTAAAGAGGCAGGGGATCTGCCATGCTAAGAGGAGCCGTAGGCGGGCGCTACGCTGAAGCCCTGTACGAGATAGCTGAACGGGATAAGGTTGTTGAAGCCATCGAGCAGGAGCTCCTGGCAGTTGACGCCATTATCCGGGAAAACCGTGATCTGCAAAAAATGCTGTACCACCCGCGGATCACTCCCGAAAATAAGAAGTCTTTACTAAGTGATCTTCTTTCGGGCAAGGTTTCCGATGTCACCATGGAATTTTTAAAACTCCTGGTTGACAGGCAGCGTGAACAGTTTCTTTCCGATATAGTCAGTTATTATGTCAATCTGGCCAACAAGGCCCGCAACGTAACCGAAGCCAGGGTGTCCTCGGCGGTGGAACTGACCCCGGAAGAAAAGGAAAATATGGCCGGGGTACTGAACAGGGTTACGGGCAAAAAGGTCCAGACCAGCTATAATGTAGACCCGTCTCTGATCGGCGGGGTAGTGGTGCGTATCGGGGACCGGGTTATTGACGGCAGCATCCGTACCCGCCTGGCTACTCTGAGAGAGCACCTCAGGCAAATAAGTTAACGGATAGGGGTGAACCAGTAGCATGAATTTGCGTCCTGAAGAAATCAGCTCCATCATCAGGCAGCAGATAGATAAATATAAAGCGCAAATAGAAATGGCCGACGTGGGCACCGTTATCCAGGTCGGAGACGGTATTGCTCGTGTATATGGCCTGGAAAAATGTATGTCCATGGAACTTCTGGAGTTTCCGGCCCCCGGGCCCGGTGAGGAGCCGACCCTGGGTATGGCTCTGAACCTGGAAGAGGACAACATTGGTTGCGTTTTGTTAGGCGCCTACACTCATATTAAAGAAGGCGACACCGTAAAACGTACCGGCAGGATCATTTCAGTGCCGGTAGGCGATGCCCTTTTAGGCCGCGTGGTCAATCCCCTGGGCCGCCCACTGGACGGCAAGGGACCCATCGGTACCGATAAATTCCGCGCGGTGGAGCGCATCGCACCCGGCGTTATGAAGCGTAAGCCGGTGCACCAGCCCCTTCAGACAGGACTAAAGGCCATTGACGCCATGATTCCCATCGGCCGCGGCCAGAGGGAACTTATCCTGGGCGACCGCCAGACCGGTAAAACGGCTATTGGCGTAGACGCCATAATCAACCAGAAGGGCAAAGACGTTATCTGCATATATGTGGCGGTGGGCCAGAAAAACTCCACCGTTGCCAACGTGGTGCAAAGACTGACTGATACAGGCTCAATGGATTATACTATTATTGTATCGGCCACCGCATCCGACCCGGCGCCGCTTCTTTTCGTAGCTCCCTTCGCCGGCGCCGCCATGGGTGAGGAATTCATGCACCAGGGCAAGCATGTTCTGATAATCTATGACGACCTGTCCAAACAGGCTGCGGCTTACCGGGAACTTTCCCTGCTTTTGCGCAGACCTCCGGGACGCGAGGCCTATCCCGGAGACGTTTTCAATCTGCACTCACGGTTACTGGAGAGGGCGTGCAAGCTTTCCGACGCCGAGGGCGCCGGTTCCATGACCGCTCTGCCGGTCATCGAAACCCAGGCTGGGGACGTGTCGGCTTACATTCCCACCAACGTTATTTCCATTACGGACGGCCAGATTTATCTGGAGCCCGACCTGTTTTACGCCGGCCAGCGGCCCGCTGTCAACGTGGGTCTGTCGGTTTCCCGGGTGGGGGGCGCGGCCCAGATTAAAGCCATGAGGGCTGTGGCCGGAAGTCTTCGTCTTGACCTGGCCCAGTACCGCGAGCTGGCCGCCTTTGCTCAGTTCGGTTCGGACCTGGACAAGGGAACCCAGGCCAGGCTTACCAGGGGCCAGCGCATGATGGAACTGCTCAAGCAGAACCAGTACGTGCCCATGGACGTGGAGGATCAGGTTATGTCCCTTTACACCGCGGTCCGTGGATACCTGGATGACCTGCCGGTGGAAAAGGTGCTGCCCTTTGAGGCCGAGTTCGTCAAATATATGAAAGCCAACAAGCCCGAAGTGGGCAAGGCCATTACTGAAACCGGCCTGCTTACCAAGGAAACCGAGGAACAGCTTAAGGATGCTATCAAAGAATTCAAGCAGGTATTTGCAAATTAATCCTGCCCGTTATAAGTTTAACGGCGAGGTGGTGAGAAAATAAATGGCAAATATTCGTGATCTGCGGCGCCGCATCAAGAGTATCAAAAGTACCCAGCAGATAACCAAGGCAATGAAGGCGGTGTCCGCCGCCAAAATGCGCCGGGCGCAGGATTCGGTCATTGCCGCCAGGCCATACGCTAAAAGGCTGATTGGTGTGCTGGGGAGGGTGGCGTCGGTTACATCGGGTGTAAGGCATCCTCTTCTGGAGGTGCGGGAACCCAAAAAAATAGCTTACGTTGTAATAACCGCCGACCGCGGATTGTGCGGGGGTTTCAACGCAAACGTAATTCGTAAGGCATTTACGGAAGTTCGCGATATTCCTGATGTCAGCTTGATATGCATAGGCCGGAAGTCCCGGGACTATTTCAGCAAGCGGGGCTACAATGTTGTCCGGCAATATGTTGGCCTTGGGGAAAATATCAATGCGGGGCAGGCCAGGGAGATATCCCAGTATATTATAAGCAAGTATTCCGAAGGCGAATTCGACGCCGTTTACGTGGTGTACAGTGAGTTTGTGAATGTGATGGTACAGCGCCCCATCGTGGTCAAGCTGCTTCCGGCCGAACCACCCAAAGCTGAGCAAGGGGAAAAGGCTGCCGGTAAGGCGGATTACATCTTTGAGCCTTCGGCTGATGAAGTAATGGCATCCCTGCTTCCCAAGTATGTCACCAACACCGTGTTTCAAGGGTTGCTGGAATCCAAGGCAGGCGAGCACAGCGCCCGCATGACTGCCATGGATAATGCCACCAAGAATGCCAACGATATGATCGCCAGGCTGACCCTGACCATGAACAGGGCTCGTCAGGCCGCCATTACCAAGGAAATCTCGGAGATTGTGGGCGGCGCTGCCGCACTGGAATAACCCTTATTTTGGGATTGAATTCAGGGAGGGAATTCAGAAGCCAGAAGTCAGAATACAGTGGGTAGATTGATGCTCCTGTCTCCTGTCTCCTGTCTCCTGTCTCCTAACCTACGAGAAATGCAAGCATCTTGCAGGCAAAGGAGGTAGCACAAGCAAATGAGCGTTGGTCATATTGTTCAGGTCATCGGCGTGGTGGTGGACATTCGTTTCCCGCCCGGCCAGGTGCCTGAAATATATAATGCGCTGAAGGTTGCCAGGGCAGAAAACGACGTAATTACCCTGGAAGTAGCCCAGCACCTTGGCAATAACGCCGTACGGGCCGTTGCTATGACCGCCACTGACGGTCTGGTAAGGGGAATGGAAGTTAGTGACACTGGTAAGCCTATTACAGTGCCGGTGGGAAAATCGGTGCTGGGTCGTTTGGTGGACGTTCTGGGAGAGCCCATTGACATGATTGGCGATATCAAGAGTGATGCCTATTATCCCATTCACCGGCCGGCTCCCCCTTTGGTGGAGCAGTCCACCAGGGCTGAGCAACTGGAAACAGGCATCAAGGTTATCGACCTGCTGGTACCATTCCTCAAGGGAGGAAAGGTCGGCATGTTTGGCGGCGCCGGAGTGGGCAAAACCGTTATAGTTATGGAGTTGATTAACAACATCGCCAAGCAGCACGGCGGCATATCGGTATTCGCCGGTGTGGGCGAGCGTACCCGTGAGGGTAATGACCTGTATCGTGAGATGCACGAGGCCGGTGTTCTGGACAAGACCACCATGGTCTTCGGCCAGATGAACGAGCCCCCTGGAGCCCGTTTGAGGGTCGTTTTAACCGGTCTCTGCATGGCTGAATTTTTCCGTGATGAGCTTGGATCAGACACCCTGCTGTTCATCGATAACATTTTCCGTTTCACCCAGGCAGGTTCCGAGGTTTCCGCGCTTCTGGGCCGGATGCCCAGCGCCGTGGGTTATCAGCCCACACTGGCTACAGAAATGGGCCAGATGCAGGAGAGGATTACATCAACCACCAAAGGATCGGTTACATCGGTGCAGGCCGTGTACGTGCCTGCCGACGACCTTACAGACCCTGCTCCGGCAACCACCTTCGCCCACCTGGATGGCACCGTTGTGTTGTCCCGCGCCATTTCCGAGCTTGGAATTTATCCTGCGGTGGATCCACTGGACTCAACCTCTAGGATTTTGGACCCCAACGTGGTAGGCGCCGAGCACTATGCAGTGGCCCGCGGAGTGCAAAAGATTCTGCAGCGCTATAAGGAACTGCAGGACATCATCGCCATTCTTGGTATGGAAGAACTTTCCGACGACGACAAAATGGTTGTGGTCAGGGCCAGGAAACTACAGCAGTTCCTGTCCCAGCCCTTCTTCGTGGCCGAGACCTTTACAGGTCAGGCAGGAAGATATTGCTCGCTGAAAGAAACAATCCGCGGATTCAAAGAAATTCTGGAAGGCAAGCATGACAGCATGCCCGAGCAAGCCTTCCGTATGGTGGGAACCATTGATGAAGCGGTCGAGAAAGGAAAACAGCTTTTAGAGGGAAGTGTGTAAGACATGGCGGAAACTACACAGCGCCTGGATATTGTCACTCCCGAGAAAAAGGTTTTCACCGGGGACGTCAATTTTGTTGTGGTACCCGGAGAGCTTGGGGAACTGGGCTTCCTGCCCAACCACGCTCCTCTGATGAGCGGTTTAAAAATAGGACTTGTCAGGGTTCAGCAGGAAGGTAAAACCTTCAAGGTTGCGGTTGGCGGAGGTTTTGTGGAGGTGCGCGGCAATAAGGTCACTATACTGGCCGATACCGCCGAGCATCAGGAACTTATTAACAGGGACAGGGCGGAGTCGGCAAAGGAACGGGCCGAAAAGAGGCTGTCTGAAAAAAATGCCGACCTTGACGTAAAAAGGGCCGAAATGGCCCTGCAGCGCGCTCTCAACAGACTGAAGGCCCTGCAATAACAATTTAGTTAAACTGTTATAAAAACCGGGATCGCCAAATGGCCCCGGTTTTTTGTTGCTAATCCAGATTTATCTATTCTGACAAGTAAATCCCTCCCTTAAGCACAAAATGTATTCCAATCAGTTTATATGGGAAAGCTTTTAATGGCTATAAGCAGTAAGTATTATCTCAGGAGAATCATGAGCAGGTTTATTATTAAAGGAAAAAGAGAACTCTACGGCACAGTGAAGATAAGTCCGGCCAAAAATGCAGTCTTGCCAATCATAACTGCCTCCCTCCTGGCCAAGACCCCCTGTCTTCTGGAAGAGGTGCCGGATCTGGCTGATGTGAGAACAATCAGCTCGGCCATAGAAATTTTAGGAGCCAGGGTGGAGAGGGAAGGCGGCGGACTTAAAATTTCGGTCCCCCAGATGGTAAGCAACGAGGCGCCTTATGAGTTTGTCAGAAAAATGAGAGCGTCTTTTCTAATAATGGGACCCCTTCTGGCCAGGACCGGACGGGCCCGTATATCCACCCCGGGCGGCTGCGCCATAGGCAGCAGGCCCATAGACCTTCATCTAAAAGGATTTTGCCTTTTGGGCGCCCAAATAAAACAGGGTCAGGGATTCATTGAAGCCTGTGCCGATAAACTGGTGGGATCAAGAATTTATCTTGACTACCCCAGTGTCGGCGCCACCGAAAACATTATTATGGCAGCTTCCCTGGCCAAGGGCATGTCGATAATCGAAAATGCCGCCGAGGAGCCGGAGGTGGTGGACCTGGCAAACTTCCTTAACGCCATGGGGGCCAGGATCAAGGGGGCCGGTACAAAGGTTATACGTGTGGAGGGAGTGCAGGAGCTTTACGGGGCCTCCTACAGCGTAATTCCGGACAGAATTGAGGCCGGGACGTTTCTGGTGGCTGCGGCCATGGCGGGAGGAAATGTTCTGGTGGATAATGTCATCTGTGAACACATCAACCCCATATTGGCAAAGCTCCGGGAGTCGGGAGTCCGGGTGGAGGAAGGAGAAGGTTACGTCAGGGTTTACGGGGGCGGAGAAATAAAACCCACAGACATAAAAACCATGCCCTATCCGGGTTTTCCCACAGACATGCAGCCGCAGTTCATGGCCATGATGACACTGGCCGCAGGAACCAGCGTAATAACCGAGACCGTTTTTGAAAACAGATTTATGCATGTTAACGAACTTAAAAGAATGGGCGCCCGCATAAAAGTATCGGGCAGGACAACCATTATACAGGGCTCGGAGAGGCTCTCCGGGGCAAAGGTCAAGGCCACTGATCTGAGGGCCGGGGCAGCCCTGGTGCTGGCCGGGCTGGCTGCCGAGGGGATAACCGAGGTCGGTAACGTCAGCCATATTGACAGGGGATACGAAAATTTGGTGGAAAAACTGAGAGGCCTGGGGGCGGAGATTACCCGAAAGGATGACTGAATTCCGGGTCAGAATTCAGAAGGCAGAATCCAGAATCCAGAATTGAACCACCTGTGCCGGCCTTTGATTGTGTTGAAATTAGATTCAGGCTTATTTTTTCATCGAAATTGCTGCTAAAGCAGCATGTAAGTCTGAATTGAAAAGGTTTGTGTTGTGTTATATAATGGCTTTTATGGAATAAAATAGTAAAGGAAATTTTTTTATTTATTCTGGATTCTGGCTCCTGGATTCTGGATTCTGACCAGTAATGCAGGGCGCAATAGCAATGAATGTGAGGCTGATTAGTAATGAAAAGGCTCCTTGCGGCACTTATAGTATTAACCATTGCGGTGGTGGTGGGAATTCCCGCTGCGGTGAACTGGCTGAGTCCGGCCAGGATAGAAAAGTCCGGCACAGTGGTGCATATGTATTCCCATGCCAGCGGGAAGATAATTAATTTGTCCGTTGAAGATTATGTCAAGGGCGTGGTGGCCGCCGAAATGCCGGCGGAGTTCCCTGAAGAGGCATTAAAGGCCCAGGCCGTTGCCGCCAGGACATATATAATTAAAAGGCTGACCGGGGGCGGGGTAACAAACCCCATTCACCCAGGGGCCGATCTGTGTGACGACCACAGGCACTACCAGGCCTGGATTTCCAGTGAAGAAATGAAGAAGAGATGGGGCTCCTTAAAATACTACCGGTATTATTTTAAAATATCCCTGGCGGTGCACTCCACTGACAGTGAAGTGATCACCTTCGGCGGGCAGTTGGTGGACCCGGTGTACCATTCCTCCTGCGGAGGATTAGGCACCATAAACTCCGGGGAGGTATGGAAATTTGACGTTCCTTATCTGAAAGGGGTGGACTGCCCCTACGACGCCGATCCCGAACCTCTGAGAGTGGTTACCTTTACTGCGGCGGAGTTTAGAAAGGCAACCGGGGCGGACATAAGTTCCCTGCCGGTCAGCACAGGCTCCGGGAGTCTTGTTGAAATGACTGAAACCACATCCGCCGGCTGGCCCAAGACCGTTCGTATAGGAAGCCGAACCTTCTCCTCAACGGCGGTAAGAGAAATGCTGGGCCTGAGGTCGGCGCGGTTTAAAATATCCTCAGATGGCGGTGATGTCAGGGTTTCAACAGTGGGCTACGGACATGGAGTGGGGATGTGCCAGTATGGGGTCAAGGGAATGGCGTTAAAAGGAGAAAAATACCAGGATATTCTGAGGCATTACTATACCGGGGTTGAGATTAGTGATCTTAAGGGCGGGAAGTAGGGTCAGAATACAAAAGCATAAGTGAACCTGCCCTAGAATAAAAAAAGGTGCAGGTTTTTATTTGTCAAAAATAAAATAAATCTGAGCAATATTATTGAGATTTTCTAAAATATTAGTTGCATTTATTTAATAATTGGGCATACTAGTAGTATGAGAGGTGATTTTATGCTTATTACATTTAAGGTATCCAACTATCGCTCGTTTCGGGATGAGACCGTTTTGTCCATGCTGGCATCAGGCTTCAAAAAATATAAAGAAAGCTTAATTCCTTATGGGTCAAAGAATGTGTTGCCTGCGGCTGCGATTTATGGGAAGAACGGCGGCGGCAAGAGCAACCTGCTTCGTGCCTTTTGGCTGGGCGTACAGTTTGTGCGCAATGCCCAGCGGACCCAGCATGAAAAGGCATCGATACCTGTACAACCTTTTTCTCTAAATGATTTTTCGCAAAATGAGCCCACATCATTTGAATATACCTACATGCAGGATGGCATTAAGTATGTCTACGGCTTTTCTGCTACTAAAACAAAGATTGTAACAGAATATCTTTATCACAGTCCCAAGGGACAGAAGGCAACCATTTTTGAGCGAAAGGTTCAGAAATTCTCATTCCCTGTGGATACTGAGAAGAAGAAAAAAGAGATGATCAGTGAGGCTGTTGCCTCAAACCAGCTCTATTTTGCAGTATCTTGTACAATGAACTATAAGCCATGTATTGCGGCGATGAAGTGGTTTCGTGAAAGCGTTATCTTTTCGCGGGAATACACCGATATTCCAAACCAAATCATCCAGCATGCTGAAGACGCCGGTATGCTGAAGGCAATTGTCTCTGCAGCGCAAAAGGCAGATCTCGGTATTCAAGATATGAAATTTGAGATTAGCAACAAAGAGTTGTCCAAGCATGAGGAACTTCCTGATAATATGCCGGAGGATATAAAAGCTGCTTTGCAAAATCTGATGAAGGCCTTGTCCAGTGACCCTAATGAAGCTGAAGCAAGGCTGCGGGTCAGTGAGCTGAAAGCAACTTCGCTGCATTATGGTGTTTCCAAGTCAGGCGAAACAAAATACTATCCTCTGGAGCTTGCGGATGAATCGGATGGTACAAAGCGTTTGATGGCGCTGGCTCCGGCAATAGAAAAAACTCTGTCCAGCGGCGGTATCCTGATTGTGGATGAGATAGAAAAGGAAATGCACCCGTTGCTTGTGGAATACATTGTAGCGCGCTATCAAAGTAAAAATAGCAACAAAACCGGTGCACAGATTGTCTTTACCACGCATAACACAGAGCTTTTGAACATGGAGGTGCTGCGCCGGGATCAGGTTTATTTTGTGGATAAAGACAAGAAAACGGGAGCATCAGAGCTTTACAGTATTACCGAATTTTCTCCTCATCCTGATGAGAATATCCGCAAAAGTTATTTAGTCGGCAAGTATGGTGCTACGCCAATCCTTGAAACAGAGGAGGTGTAGCTGTTGGCTCGAAGGATTAAGCCTTTGATCTTTGTGTTCTGGGAAGGAGAAAGCGAACAGTCCTACACAAAATACCTAAAGGCTGCATTTGAGGATGTGGCGGTGATACGCTTTCCGTCCAATTCAGGATTGTTTTTGGAAGCGAAGAATATGTTCAAGAATAACCCAAAGTATCGAAACAACGCCGAGGTTACAGATGAAATCTGGTTTTTCTTTGATACCGAGCTTAAGAAGGTTGCGCACTGGGAGAGAAATTATAAGATTATCAAAGAGCTGCGAAAGCTGCGTAAGTCTCAGATAAAGGTTCGCTTGCTCATGACTACTGCGTGTATGAAGTATTGGGTGCTCCTGCATTACGAGCGTACAGCACCTGCAATTGCGTCTCCGGCTGATAAAGAGCGCATGAAAGACCGGGTAAAAAGGCATGTGCCGCTTTATGAAAAGGGCGACTTCGGTGCCACATGCGAGATCGCAAAAAACTACGAGACGGCTATCGAAAATGGAAAATGGACGCTTATCTCACTGGTGGATGACGGCTTGCCAACCCTTGAGGATACCGATAACCGCAACCGCTGGCTGTATCAGGGAACTCACACATTCACGACGGTGCATGAGGCCATTGAGTTTTTAGTTAAACTTAAAGAATAAATTGTAGATATATTAAGGGTACTACATGGTGAAAACCTGTTGTGCTCTTTTTTGTTGCTGTTAAATTATTACCCCAGAAACCATCCCTCAGTCCATTATTTATTCTGGATTCTGAATTCTGGATTCCGCCGCCCATGCATCGGGGACATTCCTCTGACCCCCAGAGGCAGTCACGCTAGAGAGGTGTGTCCCCTTTCCTTAGACGGCGTTTTTTTTCACACCCGTCAATTTATGCTCTCCCCCGGCATATATATCTTATTAGGGCCTTTCGATAAAAAATTTATACACGGATAAAAGAATAAGAGTCAGATGTTTTTTCGGGGGCTTCTATTAGTTTTAGCCGGCAGGAGGGCAAGGCCATGCAGGAATACATCCAGAAACGGGTGCTTGATATCTGTGCCTACATCCTGGAAACCCGGGCAACAGTGCGTCAGGCTGCACAGGTTTTTGAAGTCAGCAAAAGTACCGTACATAAAGATATGACCGAGCGGCTTCCTTCACTAAATAAAGAAATGGCCCATGAGGTCAAGAAAGTACTCGATTTTAACAAATCAGAGCGGCATCTGCGTGGCGGAGAGGCTACCAAGCGTAAGTATAAAGACCTGGCGTGAACAGCTCCAACTTCTGTATTCTGGATTCTAACCTGTTTAGAGGATTTTCCCTGATCCTGTAGAATATTACCACATGAGTGTGCCGGCCTTGCCACCCCTTCGGGTGCGCCTTCGCCCGGGACAGACTGAGGTTCCTTCAGGAAAGGGGAAAGTCTTGATGTTCGGTTTTAATGTGGATATAGGGGTGGATTTGGGAACAGCCAATGTTTTGGTCTACGTCAAGGGGAAAGGAATAGTACTCCAGGAACCCTCGGTGGTGGCCATTAACAGGGATAATGGAAAGGTTATTGCAGTTGGTTTCGAGGCCAGGCGGATGCTCGGAAGGACACCCGGGAACATAATAGCCATCAGGCCCTTGCGGGATGGTGTTATTGCAGATTATGAAGTTACCGAGAAGATGCTTCGTTATTTCATCAACAAGGCCGAGGGGAAAAGGTTTTTCTTCCGCCCCAGAGTGATGGTGTGTATCCCTTCCGGGGTAACCGGGGTTGAGGAAAGGGCGGTCCGTCAGGCGGCCATTCAGGCCGGGGCTCGTTCCGCCTACGTTATCGAGGAACCGCTGGCCGCTGCGCTGGGGGCCGGACTCGATATATCCGAGCCCAGCGGAACAATGGTGGTGGATATTGGAGGCGGGACCACCGACATTGCCGTGCTCTCACTGGGGGGCATTGTATGCAGCCGCTCCCTCAGAGTAGGGGGCGATAAATTTGACGAGGCCATAGTGCGGTATGTCAGAAGGGAATTTAATCTGGCCATTGGAGAGCGCACCGGGGAGGAAATAAAGATAGAGGCCGGAACGGCTTGGCCCAATGGCGCTGCGGGAAAAACACATGAAATAAAGGGCCGGGATTTGGTGACTGGGTTGCCCAAGGCGGTAAACATCACCCGGCAGCAAGTGTACGAAGCCATAAAGGAGACACTGGAGTCCGTGGTGGGAGCCGTGAAAGAGGTTCTGGAGAATACTCCCCCGGAATTGTCCGCCGACATAGTGAACAAGGGAATTGTCATGACCGGAGGAGGGGCCTGCCTTCATGAAATGGACAGGCTTTTAAGCCAGGAAACCGGCCTGCCGGTGTATGTGGCCGATGACCCTCTGTGCTGCGTGGCCCGCGGGACCGGGAGGGCGCTGGCCATGCTGAATATTCTTTCCAGAGACCATAAGGTCCGGGGGCAGGGATACAGCCAGTAAAAAAACGCCCTAACGGGCGTTGCCGTCTTGCAGACGGCGGAAGTCAGAAGCCAGAAGCCAGGAGCCAGAAAAAGCAAGCGTGACCCTCAAGCGACCCCGGAGGAACCAGGGCCGATAAGGCTTTATCACTTTAATGCTTTAATGCGTCACATACTTTCCTAAACGATAAAAAAGCAGGTAATGGGAAAAATAAAAATATATTTTTTTCAAGAGATAGATTAACGTAAACTGGTTGCTGCTTTTTCACGGAAATGATAAAATTCCGGTAAAGTGGAGGTGGTAAAATGTCTGGATTTGAGATAATTAAATCAGAGGTTGAGAAATTATTGAAGGGCAAGGATAGCGCCGTTTTGGATATGGGAGAATATCGTGTCCTTATAACGATAATAGATGGCGCAGACGAATATGACCTGGACGCCGACTTGGAAAGCCCGGAGATTGCTGCAATTGTCGCAGAAGGGTATGATGATTACCGGGCAGGACGGGTTGTGGATCATGAAGAGGTAGTACGCAGGTTGAAGGGATAGTAGGAGAAGAATTAAATGGACTTGTATGAATTTAATGAGGATGATCTCATAGTAATAGCTGTTTACAACCAAAGACAAAGATATTAAACACAAGGCCGGGCAATGCCCGGCTGTTGTCTTAGTGTGGGTTAAATAGAAGTGTTTCTGGGGGTCTTATCTTTTATGCCGGTATTCCCATGGTAAATGTTAACACCCTGCATGATTTAACCAGTCAACTATTTTTGAAGGAAGAGGTTAATGTATGTCGAATTAGACAGTATATCCATTATTTATAGGCACGTTGTAATTCCTTGATTCTGTTTATTAGCCGTTCCCGGGTGGGTTTGTCTGTCCGTTTTATGGCCTTCATGGCCGTGTGAGCAATGATAACACTATAAATCACGCTCGAGTTCCTCCAGGGTTACAAACTTACCCTCGGCCACTTCCTTTCGGGCTTTAGCCAGTTCTTTCAATTCTTCCGGAAAAAGTTCCGCAGGATCTCTAGAGATGACTTTTATAAAATCGAGAACTTCACCAAGCCTCTCAATTGGTATTGACTCTATAGTCCGGTATAATTCTTCTTTAATCTTGGCTTGATTCATCAATAATCAACCCCCGTCCTTGAAACTTGTTCTATTATTATAACATACGGCCTGTGCATAAGGTAGTTCGGTATAAAGTCAAAAAAATTTCATGAAACTTGCAACATTATTGCTTTTTGTAACGTCTATCTTAAGGGAAGCCAAAGGCTACCCTGAAAATAGCTGTAAGCTATAAGCGGTAAGCTTTTTTTGCCACAGAGATCACAGAGTATTAAATAGGCTGGTTGAAGAAGTTTAAATTATAAAAAAGCCCTATAACGAAAAGCCAATTCAGATTGCTTTCAGCTATAAACTTCTCTGTGCCCTCTGTGGCTGGATCAGCTTTTCATCCTCCGCGGCGCCGCTGGCGGCGTGGGCAACTACCCTTTTTTTAAGTGCTGGGGGATTTGTATTTTGAAATTGAAAAAAATTTTGTTTTTTACCGCCGCCATATTTCTTTGCGTGACTATCGTCCTGGTTGGCTATACCATCGGGGTTCCGGGCCAGGCGCGGCTTCTCAATGACAGGAGCAGGGAAATCATCGGAGCCGATTTGCTGAACGCTCCCGGCTTTATCACCCCCGCCGGGCTAACCGGTAAAGGTCAGGTGATAGCCGTGGCCGACAGTGGAGTGGACAGGGGGTCAATGGGGGATATTCACCCGGACCTGGCCAGCGACCCCGGAAAAAAGCCAAAAATTATAATGCTTAAGTCATGGTCCGGCAGACAGGCGGCCGATGATCCGGTGGGCCATGGCACTCATATGGTGGGGACCATAGCCGGGAATGGAGTGTCATCCGGGGGCAAGTTCATGGGTGTGGCCCCGGAAGCCAGTATTTATTTTCAGGGAATACTGGACGACAAGGGGAAGGTCACTCCTCCCCCGGACGTGGAGAAACTCTTCCTTCCGGCTTATCAGGCGGGATCAAGAATTCACGTCAATGCCTGGGGAAGCGGATCCGGAGCCTATTCGGGCAATGCCATGAAGGCGGACGCCTTTATGCGAAAATACCCTGACTTTTTGGTTATATTCGGGGCGGGAAACTCCGGGCCGGGGGCACGCTCCCTGACATCGGAGGCAAACAGCAAGAACGCCCTGGTGGTGGGTTCATCGGTAGGCCCCCGCCCGGCGCTGGATTTCTCATCCGCAGGCACACAGGAAACAGCTCAGTTTTCCAGCCGGGGCCCGGCGGTGGACGGAAGGATCAAGCCGGATTTGCTGGCGCCGGGCACATCAATCATTTCAACCCGATCTCGCCTGGTTAAGGGGAACCTGCCGGAGTTTCCATTGTACACCCGTATGCAGGGATCCAGCATGTCCTCGGCGGTGGCCGCCGGTTCAGCCGCACTGCTCCGGGAGTACCTGCAAAAGGAAATGGCCCTTCCCCAGCCGGCGGCATCGTCAGTAAAGGCGGCTTTGATAAACGGATCCAGAACCCCTGAGACCGGGCCTTCCGGGGAAAGTTTCGGTGTTCTGGATCTGGCCGGAACGGTTCTGGCCCTAAAAGAAAAGACCATGCACATGACCGAGGAAATCCGGGGGCTTCCACAAGAAGGGGCCAAAACATACAGTATTAAGGTGACCGATTCCGCGGCACCCTTTAAAGCAACCCTGGCCTGGACCGATCCCGCCGGTGATCCGTCATCGAAAAAGATTTTGGCCAACAACCTTGACCTTTTGGTAACCGCCCCGGACGGCAAAACATATGCCGGCAATGGTTTTACCAAACAAACTCCCGACGTTACTAACAACGTGGAGCAGGTATACATAAAAGACCCGGCGCCGGGTCAGTATCAGATCCATGTAAAGGCCGCTTCTGTTACGGCGCAGGCGGTGAGCAGCGCATCTGTCAACATGCAGGATTATTCACTGGTATACGGACAGCCCCTGTCCACTGGAATTGCCAGAGACTATACGCCCGGAGGCTTTATAGAGCTGTACGGGGGCCGCAGTGTCAACTCATCCGGCAAACAAATGCGCTACATATTAAACGGCGGATCTTTCAGCGGCATCCCACTGGAGCCTGGTTACCGGGTGTATTACGGCGGCGGGTCGGTTTACGTGGTGGGCCGTGTCTGGAACCAGGAAAGCGTACAATTCAGGGAAGGTATCGGTGGAAGGGTCTGGTTTGAGACCGATCCCGACAACCGGGAGGGGGGATACTACCAGAGCGGGGAGTCCCCCAAAGGTGTGCTGGTAAACGGAACATACCGGGAGGATCTTGCCGGCCTGCCCCCCGGCATTGGAGTGAAGGCCAACCTGGATGGGCTGACCCAGACACTGTGGAGGGTGGTTACCGGCTACCGGACGGTAAAGGGCAACGTGGACCGGGTGGTCCGGGAGAAAAGCGGAGATATAGACTCGATGTACCTGTTCAGAGACAGGGGAGAGTACAGGATATCCCCCGGCGCCACTTACATATACAACGACACCTTCGAAGGGGTTGACCCCTTGGAAACCGTTTTCGGACCCGGCAGGATGGACGGGCTGGGTAAAATAATGCCCGGCCAGCAGGTGACCCTTGTGCTATCGCCGGTGTCGGCCATGGTCAGCTCCATACTGGTGAACAGAAGCATCATATCGGGATATGCTTCCGGGGTGGCGCCCGGGGAAAATAAAATCACCATTGGAAAAAATCCAGCCTTTCACGTGTTTGCCGGTGCAGGGGTACAGAAGGACCGGCAGTCCTCATCCCTTGGCAATATTGTTCCGGGGGACTACGTGGTGGCGGTTATTCTTCCCGGCAGCAAGCAAATACTGGGTATGGCAGCTTACAGCGGCATGGTGTACGGACAGGTGCTGTTTACCAGTGACACCGACAAAAGTGTATACATAAATGACCATAAGAATCTCTTTCAAACGTACCGGCTGTCTCCGGATACCGAGGTAAGGAGATGGGGGCTGCTTACGGACGTCTCCACCCTGACCTCGGGCACCTGGATCAGGGCGGTCCTGTCACCGGACCGGAAGGAAATATGGTATATGGACGTAGCCGAGCTGCTGGAGGACGAGCAAAGGGAGCTGGCTTCGGCGGATAGCCTCAGTGCGGTTACCGGCGCAGGTGAGTCCTACCGGGTAAGTGAGATAGTCAGGGTAACCAGAGAAAGGCTGCCGGTAACCCTGGGGGATTTGAGGCCCGGCGAGAAGGTCACCATGGTGTCCCTGCTGGCCCCCGCTCCATATAAAAAGGTACTGGTGGAGATCCGGGCCAGGCAGCCGGAGGGAGCTGAAAAGCCGCTGCTGCAGGCAGCCTTGCGTGAAGATGACGGCAGCCTGCTGCTGACCGGTAATACCTCCGGAGACCGGCTTTATATCTGGCGCCAAAACGGCATGCGGGAGGATGTTCCCGTCAAGGGAGGGCAGGGCCTGTTTAAAACGCCCATAATATTCCTGGAAAATGAGGAGTCGGTGAAGTTGGTTTCTGTCAACAGTATTACTGGTGCGGTGGCGGGAAAAAGCGTTTCCCGGCCTGAAGCGGGAAATGGTTTCAGGGATGCGCAGGGGCACTGGGCTGAAAGAGCCATCTCGGATCTGACTTCCAGCGGTATCATGGCAGGCTACGGGGACGGCGCCTTCAGGCCGGACATACCCATTACAAAGGCCCAGCTGACCATTGCGCTGGCAGGGCTGACAGAAGGGAACCATACGCAGAATGACGATGTGCTGAATAATGCTGAGGATGGCATTACCAGGGCCGCCTTTATGTTAATCCTGAAAAAGCTTCCAGGGGACTTCGATATCCCGCCAAACGGCAGCGGCAGCGGTTTTCCCTTCCGTGACTGTGACAGAGTTGCCAGGGAAGAGCGGGAAGCCATTGCCTGGGGTTATCAAAAGGGACTAATAAAAGGTAAATCCCCGGGCATATTTGATCCCGAAACCCCTTTGACCAGATCCGAGGCAGCCGCCGTAATCAAGATAATACGCCAAAAAATGCCGGGTTAACAAGAATTAACCGGTCTGAAGTCTTAATTAAAAGATTGGATTTACCTTGCAACAATGTTAAAATTTCTTTAGTATATATTGATGAGCGCAGCGGCTGAAACATTTGGGTGGTGAGTGCATGATTACACCGGAGCAACTGGAAAGCTACCGATCCGGCTGGCGGGAATATAAAAGACAGAGAGATCAGGATTTAGCAAGCCGGTACAGGCGCGCCATGGCAAAGACCCGCTTAGCCGCGGAACATCTTAAACGGAATTATAAATGCAAAGTTTATCTCTTTGGATCAATGGCCAGGGAAGACAAGTTTACGGACCATTCCGACATTGATCTTGCCGTATCAAATTTGGATAAACAAACAAATTTTTGGAAGCTGTATTCTGAAGTAATGAACATTTTAGCTCCATTTGATTTTGACCTGGTGGAAATGGAAAGAATTGACCCGGATATCCGGCAATATATCCTTAAAGAGGGCATGGAATTATGACTCCAAACATTGTTTTGCTGGAAGCCAGAATAAGAAAAGAACTTTTTCAGCTTGAGAAATTGGAGGCAGAACTTAAGTCAGTCAACAAGATGAAGGATCTTAAGTTTGAAAGCGTACGGTCAAGGGTGTATGCTTCTATATTACATGACTTTTACTCCGGGATAGAAAAAGTATTTATAAATATAGCCAGAGAGATTGACCGGTCGGTGCCCGGAACCGAAGGATGGCACAGGCAGCTTTTGGAGCAAATGACACTGGATATACCCTCCAAAAGACCGGCTGTAATAGATAATCACTTAGCAGATCAGATTCATCAGTACCTGAGTTTCAGGCACCGCTTTCGTAATCTGTACGGCTTCGAGCTAAAACCAGATAAGCTGGAGGAACTAGCCCAAAATATGGGAGGCTGTTTAAAGCAATTTAAGAAAAGCATTGAAATATTCCTCGAGGTGGTGTCTAATATTGTAGAATAATAAAAAACCGCCTTGTCGGCGGTGCCGTCTTGCAGACGGCGGAATCCAGGAGCCAGGAGCCAGAATAAGCAAGCGTGACCCTAAAGCGACATGCATGAGGGGGAGGGGTTTTAGTCCAGTCGGAGGGTAAGTAGATCGTACTCAAACCCCTTCACCGGCCACAGAGCGACCACGGAGCGACCCCAGAAAAACTCTGGGCTGTATAGCTTTGGTGCTTTAGTACTTTAATGTTTTAATGTATCACATACCTTCCTTAACGATAAAAAAGCCTTCATCTCAATATGATGAAGGCTTCAGAGCGTTTTCCCCGCCCTTTCTGGCTTCTGGCTCCTGGCTCCTCAAGCGCCCGTCAGGGCGGCCGCTATTGTTCCAGCCAGAGAATTATCGCATAAGACCCCAGCTCATTATCCCATGATTCAATCTGCCTTTTCAACCCCGACGCCTCGGCCTCCAACTGGCTTCTCTCGTCCGGGGCCGCACCGGAGCTGATTCTGGTCTGAATCTCGTTTAGCCTGTTGCGGGCTTCGGTATAACTGGCCGTCACATCTCTCTTTTCATCCGCCCGGTCTATAACCCCACCCAGACCCGACAGTTGGCCGACCAGATTCTTTCCGCTTTCCCGGGGAACGGCAATCCGTATTATTGCCAGCTCACCGCCGCTCCTTTTCTGGCTGGTAAGCACCTGGCCGCTTCCTCCCAGCCTGGAAGCCATCTCAAGGGCATTATTGGTATTATCTGCGACATTGGCAGTGCTTACTTTCAGTATCGTGCTCAGTATATCCCGGTGTGAATTCAGCAGAACAGCGTTATTTTCCGGGGCTTTGGCCGGAGGTTCAGGGGATGCCGGCTGTGCGGCCTCATTTGATAATCCCCCGGTTGTTTCGGGATCGGCTGTCCTTTCCGGGTTTTCCGGCCGCACGGTATTTTCGGGCTCTGTCTGAACCGGGTTTTTATCGGCGTTATTTTGGGAAGGCTGGTTTACAGCTATCTCAGTTTGTGGTTTTTCAGCATTAAGGGCCACATTGACACCCCAGGAGCCGGCGAACAGCATCACAGCCGCCGCAGCCGCCGCGGCCGGTGATCTCAACTTATGGAAGATTCCCGGACGTGACTTTCGTTTTATTTCATCCCCCGCTTCTTTCCGCAGTCTGTTCATAACTCCGGCACAGAAGTCCGTGGAGGGTTCCCCGCTGAACATATCCTCCCTCAGGGTTTGGGATATACTCTTCCAGAGTCCCAGTTCCCGCCTGCACGATGCGCAAATCAGGAGATGGCCTTCCAGAATGCTGCTTTCATCACCGGAAATTTCCCCGTCCAGCCAGGGGGAGAACAGTTCCCTGAATTCATCGCAATTGTTTTTTCCAGACGGTTCATTGAAGTCAGACACGGCCATCACCTCCTTTTAACATCTGGGGCATTCCCTTTAGTGAATCCAGAAGTCAGAATCCAGAATCCAGAATGGTATTGGCATAAGATTCCAGTAACTTACTGACTTCTTCTAGCTTCGCCATGAGTTGAGAAGAATCACCGTATCCCAGGTCATTGGCTAAAATTAAATAGTACCGGGATTCTTCCAAGGAGCCTTGGGCTATATTCAAATAGCGGACTTTGTCAGCTTTGCCCTTCTTTTTAAAACCTTCAGCAATATTTGCTGGGGTTGATACTGCTGCTCTCCGGAGTTGTGAAATTAACCCATATAGTTCTGAATCAGGAAATCTATTAGTAAATCTATAGACTTCCATAACAAACTGGTGGGCTTTTTGCCATACAATTAAATCTTCAAAGCTCCTCGCCGGTTCTCTCATCTTATTCCTCATTATTTTTATCTGATACTTATTTCTTCTGGATTCTGGATTCTGGATTCTGGATTCTATCCCCGCATTCCCGGCTTATGATATCTTTGAGCGCCTGCCTCGCCCTATTAATCCTCGACTTCACGGTACCCAATGAGCACTGTGTCACACTGGCGATATCCTCGTAGGAGTAACCCTCCATATCCCTCAGCACCAGCACCGCCCTGTGTTCCTGGCTCAACCTATCCAGGGCCTGCTTAACCTGCCCCCGGAACTCCATTTCTTCCAGGGAGGCCAGAGGGTTACCGCTGGTATCGTCATCGGCTATTTCCCGGCTTACTTCCCCGCTCTCGGTGGTTATGGGATCGTCCAAAGACACATATGTAGCCCTGGAGTTCCTTTTTTTGACGTTCAGCCACATATTGACCGCTATGCGGTGCAGCCAAGTGCCAAAATCAGCCTCCAGCCGGAATCCCTTCAGGGAATAATAGGCCTTGATGAACACCTCCTGGGCCAGATCCTCGGCATCATCCCGGTTGCCGGTAAGCTTCAGGCACAGGCCGAATACCCTCCCCTGGTACATCGTCACCAGGGTCTCGAAGGTCTTGGCGTCACCCCTCTGGGACCTTTTAATAAGTTCTTCTGCCACTCTTTTATTCGTATAATCCAAAGGATACACTCCTCCGGAGCCGGCCTATGACCCCGCCGACATCCTTTAGACAAAAATAATACCGTGAAAGTTCCATAAAGAAACTCCACGGATTTTGTTCTTCTGTAATAAATTCGGTCTTAAATAAATTCGATTTTATAAGGAAGTTTTCCTTCAGGAATAAACTGTAAAAAGACATCCGTTAATGGTTTCCAGACTACATTATTTCCGCCTTCTTGTGTTTTTGCAGGTCGGTGTCTATGTGCTCAACATATATCAGGACATCATCCACTTTTCGGTCAATTCGCTTAATATCGGTCTTCAATTGTTTGATATCAGATCTCATCTGACTGATATCAGACCTCATCTGACTGATATCAGGCTTCATCTGATTGATATCAAACCTCATTTCTTCCTGCCCCGCCTGCATCTGATTGATATCAAACCTCATCTCTTTCTGCCCCGCCTGCAGCTGATTGATATCAGACCTCATCTCTTCCTGCCCCGTCTGCAGCTGATCCTGTTTTTTTACTATTTCCGCCAACGTACTGATTACATATTCTTTAAACTGATTATCTTCCAAAACATTCACCTCTCTGCGGTCAACCTTTGCCTTATTTTTAACAAAAATGTAGAGGAGGTTCAACTTTATTTATCCGCGGAGGGGAAGGGGAAGGAGGCAGGAGACAGGAGACAGGAGACAGGAGATTTCAAATACCACGGTCTCCCCGTTTTTTTTGGTCCTGGTTCCTCCGGGGTCGCCAACCGGTAGGTGGAGCGGTTGGCGACCCCGGCTATTTTGGAGGTTGGAGGCCAGAGGTTAGAGGTTAGAGAAGAGACAGCAGCATCCTCCGGCGCAGGCCGCCCGGACCTAGAGCACCTCCGCCTTCTTATGCTTTTGCAGATCCGAGTCTACGTATTCAACGTATTTGAGTATCGAATCGGTCTTTTTATCAATACGCTTGACATCTAATTTAACTTCTTTTATCTCCGCCTGCATCTGTTCCTGTCTCTTTAATATTTCCGCTAACGTACTGACTACATATTCTTTAAACTGATTATCTTCCAAAACGTTCACCTCTCTGCGGTCAACCTTTGCCTTATTTTAACAAAAATGTCGAGGAGATTCAACTTTATTTATCCGCGGAGGGGAAGGAGGAAGGAGGCAGGAGACAGGAGACAGGGGATTTCAAATACCACGGTCTTCCCGTTTTTTTATCGTTAAGGAAAGTATATACCATATTAAAGTATTAAAGGGATAAATCGCCAAAGCATTTTTATGCAAGCCCAGAGTTTTTCTGGGGTCGCTCCTGGGTCACTCTGTGGCCGGTGGAGGGGTTTGAGTCCGATCTACTTATCCTCCGGCTGAACTGGCTCTAAGCTCGTCGCCTAACGGACTGCCGACCGCCTCCAACGCCGCATCCATGCGTCGATTCCGGCTACCGGCTGCGTCCTGCAGCCGGTTCGGCAGTCCGTACGGCTCTGTCGCCAAGAGCCAGATAACAGCCTCCGGAACATCCGCCTGGACTAAAACCCCTCCCCCTCACTGCATGTCGCTGTGGGGTCTCTTGAGGGTCGCTTTTAAGGCAGGCTGTCACAATTCTGGATTCTGGCTCCTGGCTCCTGGATTCCGCCGTCTGCAAGACGGCACCGCCGGCAAGGCGGTTATTTTACCCCCCCGGCCAAAAATTATTAATCAACTATTGCCTAATTCTAACAACTGCGCTAAATTTATTCAATAATATATTTTTGTCTCCTGTCTCCTGTCTCCTGTCTCCTGTCTCCTGTCTCC
>LADN01000089.1 GCA_000961585.1 Peptococcaceae bacterium BRH_c4a
ATCGTCACCGGCGACACCATCACCCTGACCGGCAAAAAGGGAGACACCTATGTTTCTGCGGCGTATACCGTGGCTGCCGGCACCGGCACCGTCGGAAGTTTCCTGGAATGGGTCAGCGATCAGTTCGCCATCAGCGCCAGCGGAAAAGTGGAAATCAACGCCAGCGGTGCGATCTACGTATCGGGCCAGGGCGGAACCAACTACGACCTGGGCGCCATCACCTTGACGGTCAAGGACAGCAGCGGCAACATCCGCAACTCGGCCACCGAGGATCTCTCCGCCCTGGAAAAAATAAGAAGCGCCCAGGACAAACGGACGGACGGCACCAACATCCTGGCCATCGGGGCGAACAACGGCCAGACTCTGGAAATCAATGTTGCAGACATGCAGGCCATAGCCCTGGGCATAAACGGGCTGAAGGTGGAGACCCAGTCCCAGGCCAATATTTCCATTAAGATTGTCGACTCGGCCATCACCCTGGTATCCACCGAGCGGTCCAAGCTCGGCGCCTATCAGAACCGCCTGGAACACACCATCAACAATCTGGGCACCTCGTCCGAGAACCTGGCGGCAGCCGAGTCCCGGATCCGCGACGTGGACATGGCCAAAGAGATGATGGAGTTCACCAAGATGAACATCCTGACCCAGGCCGCCACCGCCATGCTGGCCCAGGCCAACCAGCAGCCCCAGGGAGTTCTCCAGTTGCTCCGGTAACAAAAAACAACGGTAAAGAGTGGCGGTTATAACCGCCACTCTTTACTTAAAGGCAGATGAGTATGGCATACAGATACAACCTGTTCAGTTTTGCCGGCAGGGGCGAATACTGGAAGTTTTTAATATCCGCAGTGGAGGACGACCGGCAGTATTTTTTAGCGGACCGGAGTTGTCTTTCCGGGAATGCAATCAAAAACGGGGTTTCAAGCGGTACTTTTAACGGACAACAGGTATTGACACAGGACTACCTGGAAAATATTCTAATAATACATTCCGGTTTCGAAGGCGTCGCCGCTGAAATAAACGGCGTTGTCAGCAAATTTTTTGCGGGCAACTCATTCTCATGGATCAGCGACACACTGCCGACCATCGAAAAGATGCAGCGGTTAACGGATCTGTACGGGCCGTGCCTGCCGGACTTCGGGGATCTCCTGGCCCTGCTTAAAGATGCGCTGCGGCACATGCGGGGAAACGATCTCTACGCCTTTTGCGACACCCTGTTTCTTGTGCGCCGTTACCTTCAAAAATACATGGATCTTATCGGGCGGGACATTCAATGCCTGAGGGAATTCGGGTGCTTTGAAAATGCATGATGAGCTTACTGAAAAAATTATTTCACTGGCCGGTTCTCTTCCAAAGGATGAAATCCAGAAGCGGCTTGACGAATGCCTGCTCAACCGGCAGTACGGCAGCCGCCTGGCGCCGGAGCGGGAGGCGGACACTTGGGCCGGGGCTTTTTACGACCCGGACAAAGAAGTGTTTCTGGTCATCGGCACAGGCAGGCTCCACTACCACAAAGAGCTGATCAAAAGGCTGAAAAAATCGCAGACACTTTTTATCCTGGACTGGAAGCTGCCTCTAATCGCCGCGGCTCTGGCTGACGGGATGGATCCCGACGCACGGCCAACCATCATGTTCCGCTTTTTGCGAAGCTTTCCGGAAATGATGCTGTCCATCATGGGAATCTTCGACCGCTATCTTACCAGGCCGATTAAATTCGCCATAATTCCGCCGTATCAATTTATGTTTCCGGAAGAATCGGAAAAAATACAGACCCAGTTAAAGGAATTCATTACCATAAATCTCGTCCGATCGGTAACCATTGAACTGTTCGGACTGGAATGGACCACCAACATCCACAGGAATCTGCCTCACATGCTGCAAAGGGGCGTTCCGTTCAAACACCAGGCCGGGCAATTTCAAAATGTTCCGGCGGTGGTGGTCTCGGCCGGCCCGTCACTGGAAAAAAATATTCACCTGCTGCCGGAATTATATGATAAAGCGGTGATCATAGCCGCCGGATCGTCCATTGAAACCTTGGTGAAGGAGTACAACATTAAACCTCACTTTTTGGCCTCCTTCGACGCCGGTGCGGGCAATTACCCCCACTTTCAGCGCCTGGACACCAAGCCGCTGAGGCTTATCTTTACCGGCGACATCTACCCGCGCATTTTAGAAGAGTTTGAGGGAATCCTGATTCCCGTGGAGGCTTCAAGCAAGCAGACATATGACTTATACAAGAGTTACGGGGCACCGACTCTGGGAGAGGCCAAGGTGGGGCCCTCGGTGGCTAATTTTGCGCTGGACATCGCCGTCCAACTGGGCTGCAACCCGGTTGTCCTGATCGGTCAGGACCTGGCGCTGCGGGACGGCAAATCCCATGCCAGTGGTAATTACTACTGTACGGATGTCGGCGCTGAAGACCTGTCCACCTTTATCCAGGTCAAGGGAAATGTGGATGAATTTGTATACACCAGCAAGTCCTGGCTGACCATGTTAAAGTTTTTTGAAGATCAGATCAAGTCCTACGGGCAGCAGACCATCATCAACGCCACCGAGGGCGGCGCCTTTATCCAGGGCACCATGGTCATGCCGTTGCGGGAAGTTATTGACCAGTACATGACCGAGCGGCGCAAGGTGGAGGAAAAAATAAGCTCTGCTTTGAAAAAGCCCCCTGAGGTTGGCGGGCCGGTGGAAGAAATACTGTCCAAAGTGCTGGCGGAAGCGCAAAAAATTTCGGTGCTTATAAACCGGACCCTGCCTGAAATAGACAGATTGCTGATAAAACTGAAGAACGGCACGTTAAAGCAAAAAAATCAAAAAATGATCGGATATATCAAGAAAAAAGAGGACCAATTGCTGGCCTCTGAAGTTTATAAGCATATCATAAGAACCATTATATACGGCCGGATTTTTTATTATGAAAGGCATTATTCCCGTTTGTCCGCCGAACAGCCCCGCAATGTGGAACTGTGGGTGGCGGAGTACCAAAAAATTCTTTTTGAAAGCGCCAGGGACGCCTTAAACGTCTACCTGGAAGAAGTCAGTCCGGCAACCGGTAACACAGACTTTTAAAGAAGGCATGGGGCGTATTTATGAAACTGGGCCTTGGCGCCGTACAGTTTGGAATGGATTACGGCATAGCAAACCGGGAAGGGCGGACCCAGCCGAAAGAGACGGCCAGAATACTGGCGGCGGCGGCCCAAAGCGGAGTGCGCATTCTGGATACAGCCGCTCTTTACGGGAACAGCGAAGATGTTTTGGGCCGCTTCCTCCCCCGGCGACACCCTTTTTCCATCGTCACCAAGACGCCGGGGTTCGGAAGCGACTGCCCCGGCAAGGACAATGCCCGGCTGCTGGAGGACACCTTTCACCGATCCCTGGCCAGACTGGGACAGCCGTCGGTCTACGGTCTGCTTGTCCATCAGGCCGATGACCTGCTGGCCCCGGACAGCGGCCTGATCATGGAGAGGATGCTGTCCCTGAAACGGCGCGGTCTGGTGGAAAAAATAGGCGTTTCCGTCTATACCGGCCGGCAGATCGACCAAATGCTGGACAACTATCCGCTGGATTTGATCCAGTTGCCGATCAACGCCCTTGACCAAAGGCTGCTTTCCGGCGGTCACCTGGCAAGGCTGAAAAAGGCCGGAGTGGAAATTCACGCCCGGTCTGTGTTCCTTCAGGGGCTGCTGTTGATGGACCCGGATACACTGCCTTCTTACTTTGACCCGGTCAGGGATTGCCTCAGAAATTATCATCGGACAATCCGCCGCTGGGAAATGACGCCGGTTGAGGCCGCCTTGGGATTTGTGGCCGGACTGGAGGAAATCGACGTGGTAATCTGCGGCGTGAATAACCACCGGCAGTTGCAGGAACTGGCCGCCCAGACGCAGAAGCCGGTTGACAGAAAAAAATTCTCCCGATTCGCTGTGACTGACGAGGACATATTGAATCCGTCTTTGTGGAGGCTTTAAAAAATCAAGTTCTGTTTTAAGGATGGTAGTCTTTTATGATTTTAGCCATTCTCCAGGCAAGGGTCTCTTCAACCCGGCTCCCCGGAAAAGCGCTTATGCCCCTCCTGGGCAAACCAATGCTGATTAGGCAAATCGACCGGGTTCGGCGCGCCGGACTGATTGACCGGCTGCTGGTGGCCACCAGCAGCGACGCCTCGGACGATCCCCTTGAGAAGCTTTGCCTGGAAAACGGCATTGTTTGTTTCCGGGGCAGTATGGACGACGTGCTGGACAGGTTTTACCAGGCAGCCAAACCCGGTAAGCCGGACCACGTGGTCCGGCTTACCGGGGACTGCCCCCTGACCGACCCGCGCCTGATTGACCGGGTGATTGCCTTCCACCTGCGGGGTGGTTTTGACTACACCAGCAACACGGTGAATCCCACCTTCCCGGACGGGCTGGATGTGGAGGTTCTCCGCTTTTCCTGCCTGCGGCAGGCCTGGGAAGAGGCAAAACTGCCCTCCCAGCGGGAACATGTCACCCTGTTCCTGCACCGCCATCCCGAACGGTTCAGTATAGGCAGCCTGAAAAACGGGTCCGATCTTTCATCGCTGCGCTGGACGGTGGACGAGCCGCCAGATTTTGAGCTGGTGACCAGGATTTACGAGGCGCTGTACCCGTCGAACCCGGAATTCGCCACTGAGGACATCCTGGCCCTGCTGGCCGGAAACCCCCGGCTTATGGACATTAATGCCGGATATCAGCGCAACGCCGGGCTGCAAAAATCACTGCTGGAAGATGAAAGAGGGAAGGAATAAAAATGTCGGAACGTTACCGCCTTTCAGAGGAAATGCTGGCCAGGGCGCTGAACACCATCCCCCTTGGCACCCAGACCTTCAGCAAGAGCTGGACCCAATACCCCCTGGGTGTTTCACCCTACTTTGTGCAAAGGGGGCTGGGCAGCCATGTCTGGGACATAGACGGCAATGAATATATTGATTTCGTCAACAGCCTTGCGGCTATAACCCTGGGCTATAACGACCCGGACGTGACCGCCGCCGTCCGTGCGCAATTGGAGGAGGGAGTAATTTTTTCCCTGCCCCATTCCCTGGAAATCAGGGTGGCTGAAAAAATTGCAGAGATGGTGCCCTGCGCGGAAATGGTACGCTTCGGCAAGAACGGATCCGACGCCACCACCGGGGCGGTTCGCCTGGCCCGGGCCTATACCGGTCGGGAACACGCAGCCGTGTGCGGCTATCACGGCTGGCAGGACTGGTACATCGGATCCACCGTCCGCCACCTCGGCGTCCCCAAGGCAACCCGGGAATTGACGCACGCCTTTGACTATAATAATATAGATTCATTACATAACATATTCAATATATGGCCGGGTCAGGTAGCAGCGGTCATCCTTGAGCCAATGAACGCCGCCGAGCCGGAAAGCAGCTTTTTGGAAAACGTCAGGGAACTGGCGCATAAAAACGGGGCGGTGCTGATTTTTGACGAGATCATAACGGGATTCCGCTACGCCAACGGCGGCGCCCAGGAATATTTCGGCGTTATCCCGGATCTTGCCACATTCGGCAAGGGGCTGGCCAACGGCTACCCGGTATCCGCCGTGGCCGGTCGGGCCGATATCATGCGACTGATGGAGGATGTCTTTTTCTCTTTCACCTTCGGCGGTGAAGCCCTTTCCCTGGCGGCGGCCCTGGCCACCATGCACAAGCTGCAGCGGTGCCCCGTCATTGAAACCATGTGCAGCCAGGGCCGCAAAGTATTGGATGGGACCCGGGCGCTGATTGACCGCCACGGGATAGGCGATGTAATTTCCCTGTCCGGCCACCCGGCCTGGTCATTTCTGCTGTTTAAAGACGCCGGACCCTACAGCCAGTGGGAGATAAAAACGCTGTTCCTGCAGGAGATGTTTGCCCGGGGCATCCTGATCCTGAGCACACACAACATCAGTTACTCCCACAGCGATGCCGATATTGCCGTGCTTTTTGACGCCTATGACGAAGTGTTCCCTATTATAAAGGACGCCGTCATCAATTCTGCCCTGGACCGTTACCTCCGCTGCCGGCCTCTTGAGCCGTTGTTCAAAATCCGTTAAGACCTTGGTTGGTGATCAAGACCATGGATGTCGTTTTTCGTGTCGATGCTTCCGTACAAATGGGAACCGGTCATCTAATGCGCTGCCTCACCCTGGCGGACGGCCTGCGGGCAAAAGGCGCCGAAAAAATATACTTTGTCTGCCGCTTACCGCCGGGCAATCTCTGTCAGTACCTGGAAAGCAAAGGCCATGTTGTTTATCGCATGCCCTGTTCACCTCAGTGGCTGGAAACCGACGCCGAAGATACCAGAACCCTGTTAGCGGGGATAGGCGGAATAAACTGGCTGGTGGTGGACCACTACGCCCTGGACAGCCGGTGGGAAACTCAAATGCGGCCCTACGCCAGAAAAATAATGGTTATCGACGATCTGGCGGACCGCCCCCACGACTGCGACCTGCTGCTGGACCAAAATCTGTACGAAAACATGGAAACCCGCTACCGGGGGCTGGTTCAGGAACACTGCCGGCAGCTTTTGGGGCCGAAATATGCTCTGCTGCGCCCGGAATTCAGGGACGTGCGAAAAAACCTGAGAAAGCGCGACGGCGCCGTTCACCGCATACTGGTCTTTTTTGGCGGCAGCGACCCCACCAACGAGACCGCCAAGGCGCTGGAGGCGGTACGGATGATCAAACGGCCCGATATTCACCTTGATGTGGTGGTGGGCGCCGCCAACCCCCATCAGAATCAGATAAAGAAACTGTGCTCCACCCTGCCCAACACTGCTTACTTTTGCCAGGTGAGCAACATGGCAAAACTGATGGCAGAGGCGGATCTGGCCATAGGCGCCGGGGGAACGGCCACCTGGGAGAGATGTTTTCTGGGACTCCCATCCATAACCATGATCGTCGCCCGAAACCAGGCCGACACCACCGCAGCCGTTGCGGCGCACGGCGCGGCCTGGAACCTTGGGTGGAGCGGCGGCGTCAGTCCGGATCGTCTGGCGGATTCAGTCAAAATGGCGCTGGACAGCCCTGCGCTGCTGAGATACATTGGGCTGAACGCCATGCGGATAATGGGAAACGGGCCATTTTATAAAAGTGCGGTAGTACAGGCCATTATGGGGGACGACAATGCCGTGGCGTAAAAATTACCGGACCAGGCCCATAGAAGAGGCCGACCTGGAAAAAGTGCTGGCATGGCGCAACTCCGACCGCATCCGGTCGGTTATGTTCACCGATCAGGTTATTGACATGAACGAACACCGGGCTTGGTTTGAAAGTTTGAGCCGTGAAAACACAGCCATTTGTATGGTCTTTGAATTTCAGGGACGCCCGGTGGGAGTAGTCAACATTGTCCGGATCGACAGGTATAACAATAAGTGCTCCTGGGGGTTTTACCTGGGGGAGGTTGATGTGCCCTGCGGTACCGGCGCAGCGATGGGATTTCTTGCCCTGGAGCATATTTTTGAGGTGTTGGGCATCCGCAAATTGCTGGCCGAGGCGCTGGCTCTCAACAGGCGGAGTGTCAATTTCCATAAAAAGCTGGGCTTTGTTGAAGAGGGGCTTTTGGTCGGGCATGTATTAAAAAACGGCGTTTATGAAGATGTCGTCACCATGGCCCTTTTCAACAAAGACTGGAAAAACTCAAAGAGCAGATTGGAGAAATTATGCTGGGGCGGCATGGTAAAATGATGAATGAGATATTGATTCAGGACAAAAAGATTGGCCCCAACCACCCTCCTTTGATCATCGCCGAAATGTCCGGCAATCACAACCAGTCCCTGGAACAGGCGCTGGAAATCGTGGAAGCGGCGGCAAAGGCAGGGGCGCATGGGCTGAAGATTCAGACTTATACCGCCGATACCATGACACTGGATATCGACGGCGGCGAATTTTTCATTGCTGATCCGGAAAGTCTGTGGAAGGGCGATTCCCTTTACAGCCTTTACCAGCAGGCCTGTACACCATGGGAGTGGCACAAGCCGGTTTTTGACCGCTGCCGGGAACTGGGACTAATCTGCTTCAGCACCCCCTTTGATGAAACAGCGGTGGACTTCCTGGAATCACTGGGTTTCCCCTGCTACAAAATCGCTTCTTTTGAAAACACAGACCTCCCCCTGATCGAAAAAGTGGCCGCCACCGGCAAACCCGTGATCATTTCCACCGGCATGGCCACAGCGGCCGAGTTGGACGAAACCGTCCGCACCGCCCGGAAAGCCGGCTGCTGCGATTTGATTTTACTGAAGTGCACCAGCTCCTACCCGGCTTCGCCTGAAAACACCAATATCCTCACCATCCCACACATGCGCGACCTTTTCCAGTGTCAGACCGGTTTGTCCGACCACACCATGGGCATCGGAGCAGCCCTGGCCAGCGTTGCTTTAGGGGCCACGGTAATTGAAAAACACCTTACTTTGTCCCGGGCCGGCGGAGGGGTGGACGCCGCCTTTTCCATGGAACCGGAAGAAATGCGGACGCTGGTGGTTGAGAGTGCAAGGGCTTGGCAGGCGCTGGGTAAAATCAGTTACGGCCCCGCAGAGAAAGAACAAGCCTCGCTTAAATTTCGCAGGTCCCTATACATTACACAAGACCTGCGGACTGGGGACACTCTGACCGCTGAAAACCTGAGACGCATCAGGCCGGGCTTCGGCCTGCCGCCCAAATACTATGAAATCTTGCTGGGTAAAAAAGTCAGGCGAGACATAAAAAAAGGCACACCAGTCAGCTGGGATATATTAATTTAATGAGGTACATGAAAATGGAAAGTCTACTGGAAGGCAAATCCGTCTTAATCACCGGCGGGACCGGGTCTTTCGGCAAAAAGTTTGCCCGCCACGTGCTTGACCGCTTTAACCCCCGGAGGGTCATTGTTTTCAGCCGGGACGAACTGAAGCAGTTTGAAATGGAAAGAGAATTCAGCGACGAAAGGCTGCGGTTCTTCATCGGCGACGTGCGGGACAGGGACAGGCTTTACCGGGCCTTTGCCGGAGTGGACCTGGTGGTGCACGCAGCCGCTTTAAAGCAGGTGCCGGCCTGTGAATACAACCCCTTTGAAGCCGTCAAGACCAATGTCCTGGGCGCCCAAAACATAATCGAGGCCGCCATTGACCGCGGAGTCAGGCGGGTGGTGGCTTTAAGCACCGACAAGGCGGCCAGCCCTGTCAACCTTTACGGCGCCACCAAGTTGTGCTCGGACAAGTTGTTTATTGCCGGCAACTCCTATGCCGGGGGCAGGGAGACCCGCTTTTCGGTGGTGCGTTACGGCAACGTGGTGGGCAGCCGGGGCAGCGTCATCCCTTTATTCAAAAAACAACGGGAAACCGGGGTGATAACTATCACCGACCCCAGGATGACCAGGTTTTGGATTACCCTGGAGCAGGGAGTTCAATTTGTTTTAAACTGCCTGGCCGGCATGCACGGGGGGGAGACTTTCGTGCCCAAGATTCCCAGCATGAAAGTCACCGACCTGTCCGAAGCCGTCGCGCCGGGCTGCCGCCGGGAGTTTATCGGCATCCGCCCCGGCGAAAAACTCCACGAGGTGATGATCACCGATGACGACGCCAGGAATACCATCGAACTGGATAAACATTACGTGATCCAACCCCAGTTTCCCTGGTGGAGCAGGGAAAACTTCTCCGGCGGCCGGCCGGTGCCGGACAACTTCCGCTACAGCAGCGACACCAATACCTGGTGGTTAACCATTGATGAGCTGCGCCTGCTGGCGGGCGAATAAAACTACCCAATATGCGGGATTAAGTGGTGTAGAGATGGAATTTTTACCATACGGAAAACAGTATCTGGACGAGGACGATATTCAGGCCGTGGTGGAAGTCTTGCGATCCGACCGGCTGACCACCGGACCAAAGGTGGAAGAATTTGAAAGGTCCCTGGCCCGACGGTCCGGGACCGGGTACGCCGTCGCTTTCAACTCCGGCACGGCGGCGCTGCACGCCGCCTACTTCGCCGCCGGGGTAGGGCCGGGAGACGAGGTGATCACCTCCCCCGTTACCTTCGCAGCTACCGCCAACGCAGCCTTATTTCTGGGGGCTAGGCCGGTATTTGCCGATATCAGGCGGGATACGGCAAACATAGACCCTGCGGAACTGGAACGCCACATCACACCCCGAACCAAGGTGCTGGCGCCGGTGGATTTTGCCGGGCACCCGGCGGATCTGAACATCATCATGGATATTGCCGGCAAATACGGCCTGGTGGTGGTGGAAGACGCGGCCCACGCCCTGGGGGCGGCCTACTGCGGCAGGCCGGTGGGATCCCTGGCTCACCTGACCATCTTCAGCTTTCACCCGGTTAAGCACATCACCACCGGAGAGGGCGGCGCCGTGGTTACTGACAATAAAGACTACTACGAAAAAATGCTGGCCTTCCGGTCCCACGGCATAGTCCGGGAAACTAAAAAACTCAGCCGGTGGCACGGGCCCTGGTATCACGAAATGCATTACCTGGGCTACAATTACCGGCTTACCGATATCCAGTGCGCGCTGGGCGTCAGCCAGCTGAAGAAGTTGGACCAGTTTCTGGAAAAGAGGCAGGCCCTGGTGGATTATTACAACCGTCAGTTAAGCGGCTTAAAAATGATAGTCCTTCCCGTTACCCTGGCGGACTGCTCCCCGGCCTGGCATCTTTATGTAATCAGGTTGAAAGGCCACCGTCCTCACCGGCGGGAATTGTATGAAGAACTGCACCGGGCCGGGATCGGCGTCCAGGTGCATTATTTACCGGTTTATTGGCACCCTTATTATCAAAAATTGGGTTATCCCGAGGGGTTGTGCCCCATAGCCGAGGATTATTACCAGCGGGCTTTGAGTCTGCCCCTCTTCCCGGCCATGAGCGAAGACATTGCACGCCGCATAGTCTTAGAATTGACGCAGATACTGGATAAAAATTTTTAGTCAAATATATAATGCCGCGCCATGTATGCATACCCGTTTAAATTATTACTGTACCAGGTCGTTATAAAAAGCCCTGAACAGGGGCTGGCAGTCAAAGTATTCCCGCCAGGTTTCCTCTAAAAAAGTATACCTGGCCGGTTCATTTTTGCTTAAAAGCACTTTGCCGCTGGTGGCGTGGTAACGCAGGGCGACGGGGGCGCAGTTCAACGTCAGCACGTCCACCGGCATGCCCGCCAGGGGATCCAGAAGCATGGCCAGCCTGGCCTCGTATTCCCAGTGTTCCCGTTTTAGCGCAGCGCCTTCCAGGTACACCGCAATGTCTATGTCGCCGCACGGGACGGGCAGGAGGAAGGAGCCGTGGAGGTAGGCAAAGATGACTTCTTTGTGGCGGGATAATTCTCTTTTCAAAATGCTTCTAATCTTCTTTTTCTCTGCTGCCGTCAGGAGGCGCTTCTCTTTGTCCATTTTTCACCCTTTCCTTGACAGCAAAAATGATTTTATTTGGTCTATATAATTAATGAGGTCCCTGTTATCGCTTTTCAGCACGCTGTAGACAATGGAGTCGTCAACCCTGCCGTATTGGTGCACCAGGAGGTTCCGGAATTTGGCCATGGATACCAGATTCAATGCCAGGTCCTTTGATATTATACGATTTTCTTCTAAAATACGAAAACAATCGGCGTAGCTTTTTGGTGCTTCTTTGGCCAGCCTGGCGGCCAGGTGGTTGCAGATGTTTTGGGCTGCCTCGATAGCCAGTATAAGCTGGTACTTGGCGCCTGAAATGGCTATCTGATCATTTAGAAGATCCTTTTTTTCTATGGCTGCTATTCTATCCAGAAGGGAAATCGATTTTTCAATATCAGCCATCTTTTCCATAATCAAATCATGATTAATATGTAATTTTTTTCCTGTTCTCAACCCCATTGGATGACCCTCCGGCACAATTTTACGCAATAAATACCATGCCGGCGCCGAAATGTCAATATGGCGCCGGCTATGCGTATCCGTTTAAATTCTTGCCCCTGCCGTTCTCAATTTCCTCAAGCCAGGCCTCGGCCTCTTCCAGGGTAAACTCCCTTTCCGCCCCGGTCCGCCGGTCCCGGGCATTTATTCTGGGCTTTTCCCCACGCTTTACCCCAAAATCCATGGGCCGGTTGAAGGCTTGCGCAGCTTTACGCATACGCTCCACTGCCTTATTCAAATCATATAGCTGTCTGCGCAGGACAGGGTCCTCACTCTGCAGCAAGGCCGCTTCGGCAGGTGTCTTGACCTTGCCGGCCTCCAGCCCCCGGGCGGCATCCTGGGCAATTATGGCCTGAAGTCCTCCGGCTCCTATTTTCACGGCAGTTCCCTTCCTTCTAACATAAACTAAGTGTTTACTTCAAAAAATCAAGAAGAGATACCCGCATTATATTTGCCCCCGAAGCCAGTGACGCCTGGAAGGTCACCTGTTCCTGGCTCATGCTGATGGACAGCTTGTATACATCGGCGTCTTCCAATTTAGACTGAGATTCGGTAAGTTTTGTCTCCAAATCTAAAATCTGATCCTTCAGCGCCTCAAAATGCCTGGTCCGGGCGCCAATGCCCACCCTTCTCTCCAATAACTGGTCAAGTTTCAGTTGTATTGATCCGATACTGTTGCTTGTTCCTATATGATCACCATTTTTCAAGTTGTCTCTCAGCCTGAACATTACATCGAATATACCTTCATCCACCGCATTATCCTTGGGAACGGTGGGATTATACACCTCATAAACCCCCGGGGCGGTTTCAGTTCCATGGCCAAAGACACCCGTCTTACTGTCAATGATTACCTTGTACCGGTCTCCGTCGGACACCCCTGTCATGTCTATCTTGAGACCTTCCAGTTCATCGGCGGCGCCGTTAACGGTAATCACATCCCCAACAACGGTAAAAGAGGTTACCAGACCGGGGGCAGGCGTAGCTCCGTCCAGGGTGGTGGAGTTGGTTATGCTGTAAGCGCCCGCTGTTCGGGTAACGGTGAATATACCGGTATTGTTTAATTTGGACGGTATCTGACGCTGTGTGATTGTGGGCAAGGTGGTGGTTGTGGACACCAGCGGTTCAATCTGAAAGCCGGTGGTGATACCCGGAGCATCTATGCGATAGTTTTCCCCGGATAATACTTCCCTGAAAATGCCGTTCAAGTCCCCGGTGTATGTAATTGTGTCCCCGGTTCTCTTGAAGGGAGGCATGCTGTTTTTGGTTCCGGCGTATATATGCCTGCCTCCCACACTGGAATTGGCCAGATCCACCATATGGTCAACCATTTTATCTATCTGCTCGCCCAGGGCAGCCATATCCTGTGGAGCGTATGTTGCGTTTGCTCCCTGAACGGCCATCTGTGACGACTGGTTTAAAATGTCACCCAGGGTCTGCATTGTGCTGTCATTAAGGTTTAGATAACTGAGTCCGTCATCCAGGTTGCGGTCGTTCTGTTCCATATAGGACAGTGTAGATTTCAACGAAAGCAACTGGCTTATACTTTCCGGACGGTCGCTGGGCCTGATCATGCTCTTGCCGGTGGCCAAATGCTCCTGGGATCGGGATAGCCTGTAAAGATTTCTCTGTATATTCCCGTTCAGGTTATTGGCAATCATCCTGTTTGTTACTCTCACCTAAGCCCACCCCTTTTTACTAAGTCATCCGGTTGATTAATACATCCAGCAGATCGTCCACCATGCTGACCACCCGGGCCGAGGCCTGGTAGCCGTATTGGAACTGAACCATTTTGGACAGTTCCTCGTCCACCGATACCCCTGAAACGGACTCCCTGAGGTTATACATCTGTTCCTGTATGGCCTGCTGATTGGCCGCCATTCCATCGGTGCCCCGGGCCTTGTTGCCCACGTCAGCGGTCAGAAGCCCGTAGCTTTGCTCTATTGTGTAATTACGTGACAGATCCATGTTTTCATGCCGTATTCCGGCAATTTTGGAAGCCTTTGTGCCCTCTATAATATTGGGATCGCTCACCACTGCATTGTTTACTGCAAAATTTCCCGTGGCCAGTGATCCCATAAAGAAATCAGGGATGCCGGCTGCAGGGGGTGTACTGTTCTTCTCACGAATCTTATCTCTCAAGTTCACTGCCATATTGTCCAGATTTCCTTTAAAACCTATAATGCTCTGCCGGGCCTTCTCCAACCCCAGCAGCGAACCGCCCATGGCTGTGTTGTCAACCTGAGCTGTAAGGTTAACCATTTTTCCCAGATTGCTTTCATGTAATTCCAGATGACCATTCTCCGGCCCGGGGTCATTGTTTATCCTCAATGAAAAAGTGGTATTCAGGCGGGGGACGGTGGTGATGGTGGCCCCGAATAAGGTCATTGTTATTTCTCCGGTGGGCTTGCCGTTATCTGTCTTGTGCGTAACTGTAAGAGGTCCGAATTTAGACAGCTCATCCAAAAGCAAATCCCTTTTATCCATAAGGTCGTTGGGCTGCTGCCCCACCCGGTATATTTTCATAATATCGGAGGTCAGGTTTTGAATCTGGGTAAAAAGGTCGTTGGCCCTGGCCACCTGGTCCTTCAGCTGACCGCTCTCCACCGCCGGTAAAGTACCCGGCTTGATAATGCTTTCCTGTATATCGTTCAGTTGATTATATGTATAAGTCATAAGCGAGGCAAGCTGAACTCCCATTTCCTTCACCGATGCCTTGACACCGGGGTCCTGGGGATTGTTGTTAAGGTTTTGCCAGCCCTTGAAAAATTCCACCAATTGATCATTAATGCCCGAAGAGGCTGGCTCGGCAAAACTGGCCTCCACCCTTTTTAATATGCTAATCTGATCCTCCCAGTAGTACCGGTCTGAGTTGGATCGGCGAAGCTGGGGGTCCATGTACTCATCCCGGATTCGCCTGATAATGCTTGTTGTTATACCGCTGCCCAGCTGGCCCGGGGTGGCGGGGCTGTTCAAGTCCGGGGCGGTGTAGGGATCGGTCTGGGTAAATACCGCCTCCTGCCTGGTATACCCCTCGGTGCTGGCATTGGCCAGGTTATGGCCGGTGACGTCCAGCGCCCTCTGGTGTGTCTGCAGTCCCCTTCTGCCTATTTCCAGTCCGAAAAATGTTCCCGGCACGGGAGTTCACCACCTTTACCACTTTTTATACCTTCTTGTCCAGCAGCGACAGCTTCAGGGGTTCTTCCACTTTCTTGCCGGCAGGAGAATATGCCTTCCCGGTTTGGGTGAATATTCTTAATATCATCTCATTTACCCGCATGGCCTGTTTGGTGAGACTTTCGTTCAGAGCATTTATTTCATCCAGCTCCAGCGCCATACTTTTCATGCTTTCCCTGATGGCGTTCAGTTCCCCTATAATGCCGGAGGGTGCTGTGTCTGTGAACTGGCTGAGGCTGACGTCATCCGGCAAGCCCAACTTTTCTGCCAGGCCCGAGGTTGTATTTTTTCTTGCCTGATCCTGCCTTGACAGGGTGGCGGCAAGCTCTTCTTCTTTTTTCAGTGTGGAGTTCAATAAATTTATGTCTAATTGACGTAAAGCCCGGTTATGTTCCCGGGCTGTGTACAGCAGTTGTTTCATTGTTTGCATTTGCTTTTCCAGAGCGTTTTTCAGTTCCAGGAATAAAGACTCCATTACTCACTCCCCATTATGCCTTCTTATCAAGGAGCCTCTCTTCTATCATGCCCTCGGCTGTTTTCCCGAAGTCCAGCCGGTAGGCGCCTTCCCTGATCTCTTTTTTTATCTGTTCTACCTTTTCCTCCCGGACCTCTCCCACATCTTTAAGGGCAGCCTTTACGTCCTGCATTTCCCTGGCTTGTACCGAAAGTTCCAGAGTATCCTCTCCGCCGTTGGCTGGCGCATCCTGTTTGGCGGACGGCCGATCCTTCCTCTGGGAGGAATAAGCCTTCGCAATATCCGGAATACTGCCGTAACTATTGATTTTCACGGTCATCACCCTGCTTACAAACTATTTCTTATAACTTATATCGTCAATAGGTGAAAATACTTTAATTATTTTTTTCGGGCATAGAGGAGTCAGGAGACAGGAGTCAGAATAGATTTAGAATATGCATCCGGTAGCTTGCTAACTTCTTCGAGCTTTAACATTAATTGTGAAAAATCACCATATCCCAAGTCTTTGGCCAGAATTATATAGTATCGGGTTTCTTCTAAACTTCTAAAACAATTGGTGAGCTTTTTGCCACACAATTAAATCTTGAAAACTTCTTGCCGCTCTTCTCATTCTGTCTCCTGACTCCTTCGTATTACACCGACCTGATTATCTCCCCGGCAATCTCATTAAGGGGCAGAACCATTTCTGCGCCTCCCATTTCAATGGCTGCCCGGGGCATGCCATAAACCACGCAGGTGCTCTGATCCTCAGCCACCGTGTGCCCGCTGCCCTTTCTTATGGCCGCCATTCCCTGGGCACCATCCTTGCCCATTCCGGTAAGCAGCACTCCCATGGCATGACTTCCCAATGTTTCGGCCGCCGATTTCATCACCACATCCACAGACGGCCTGAAGCCGCCGGGGGGCACCGGGGCTTTTCCGGGGTCAAGGTAAACCGTCAGTGATCCGGGCTTCCCTTTGAAAAAAAGATCATACCCGGCAGGGGATACCAGCACCTGACCAGGCGTAATCCTGTCTCCCTGTTCGGCATGCTTCACCTTTACCTTGGACTTCCGGTCCAGGTGTTCTGCCAGGGGCCCTGAAAAACCCACCGGTATGTGCTGAACGATAACCATTCCCACCGGAAGATTCTCCGGCAGCAGGGGGACAATTTGCTGCAGCGCTGCCGGCCCACCGGTGGAGGATCCAATTACCACCACTTCAATTTTTCCGCCTGATGACCGGGTAATCGGCATGGGCATGGGAGACAGCGGCATCTTGGCCTCAGCCTTGATATCCCGTGTTTTTTGCCTGGCTGCCGGCCGGGGGGTGTATGCCGGAATTTTCTTCAGTGACGCCTGGGCCGCAGCCTTGATCTTGTACTTTAGATCGGCCACCATGGCACTCATTTCACCGGGTTTGGCGGGCTTGGCCACAAAATCCACCGCTCCCAGGGCCAGCGCCTGCATGGTGGCCCTGGCGCCCTCGGTGGTATGGGCGCTCAGCATGACCACCGGCAGCGGCGACAGGCGCATCAGTCTTCCCAGGGTGGAAAGGCCGTCTAGAACGGGCATTTCCACATCCAGGGTGACCACGTCCGGCCTTAGGCTTTGAATTTTTTTCAGGGCCTCTTCACCGTTAACGGCAGTATCTATCACCTTTATGTTAATGTCTTCTTCAAGGAACCTTACTATCAGACGCCTCATCAAAGAAGAATCGTCCACCACCAAAACCCTAATTGGCATAGGAAATAACCTCTTTGCCGGTGTCTTTCACAATTCCCTTGGCGTCAATAATCAGGGCCACCCTGCCGTCCCCCAGAATTGTGGCGCCGGAAAGGCCTGTCATTTGTCCCAAATAGTTGCCCAGGGTCTTGATGACTATTTCCTGCTCTCCCACGAGTTTTTCCACCACAACCCCGATACGCTTATCACCGGAACCCAACACCACAACATACAGCTTGTCGACGGCCTCTCCGTTTTCCATCTGGAAAAGTTGGGACAGCCGAACCAGAGGCAACACGCCGCCTCTCACCACTATAACCTCGCTGTGGCGGATAAATTTAATATCGGAGCCCTTGATGGCCAGTGTCTCCATAACATTGGACAGAGGGAAGGCAAATACCTGGCCGGCCATGCCCACCATCAGAGCCCTCACAATAACCAGAGTCAGAGGCAGCTTTATGCGGAACATTGTACCGAACCCCGGTTCGGAATCTAACTCCAGTGTGCCGTTGATCTGTTCAATCTGGCTTCTGACTATATCCATCCCCACTCCCCGGCCGGATACGTCACTAACCACTCCCGCCGTTGAAAAGCCCGGTATAAAGATAAGATCCAGGGCCTCCCTGTCACCCATTCTGGCCAGGACATCCTGCTTTACAAGTCCCTTTTTAAGCGCCAGTTCCTTGAGTTTTTTGGGACTGATACCTTTTCCGTCATCCGACAGGGTTATAACAATATGGCTCTCCACGTAGGAGGCCTTCAGAAAAACTCTTCCCGTCCTGGGCTTACCCGCCTGCTCCCGCTCCTCCGGACCCTCTATGCCGTGATCAATGGCATTTCTGATCAGGTGTATAAGCGGGTCGCCTATAATCTCGATAACATTCCTGTCAAGCTCGGTTTCCTTGCCCTCAACAATGAAATCAATCTCTTTTGACAGCTTCTGGGCGATATCCCTCACCATTCTGGGAAGGCGGTTGAACACCGTGGCCACCGGCAGCATCCTGGCCTTCATTATCTCGTCCTGAAGGTCGGTGGTTATCTGCCCCAGATGGTTGGATATCTCCACTATATCTTCCACCAATTCCTCGGAGCCGTACTTATTCTCAAATATTTCCACAAAACGATCCAGTCTGGTGCGGTCAATGACCAGCTCACTAACCAGGTTCATTAAATTATCCAATTTCTGAACATCCACCCGGACTGTCTTAATGGTATTCTTTTCTGATCCGGCGGCCCGTTGAGTGGCGTCATCCTTCTTAACCTCTTCAACATGATCCTCTTCCTCCGAGACCTCCGGGCACCCGTTTTCCTCCCCGGAATCCAACTGCTGAATCTCAACGGAATCTACCTCGGCGATTGACATGACCAGATTTTTAATATGCCCCATGTCCTCCTTGGAAATATAAATGGCCGAGAAGGATTGTTCATACCTTCCTTCCTGAAGATCCTCCGCCGGGGGCTCACTTTTAATAATCTCACCTATCTGCTGCAAAGTCTCAAAAACCAGGTAGGCCCTGACATTTTTCATCTGGCAGCCTGAATCCACGGTGACCTTCACCCAGTACACCTGATAACCCCTGACCTCTGCCTCCCGGACCATATTCATAATCACATCGTCCAGTTGTCCGGGCCCTTCCCCGGGCTGTTGCGCACTCTTGTTTTCAGCCTTTTCTTTATGTACCGGTTCCTCTCCACCGGTTTTTACCTGGCAGGCCCTTATTTTGGCGGTGATTTCGTCAACCGCCACCTCCCCGCCCTCCCCGGTTATTTCGTCCTTGAGCATCTTTAAAGTGTCCAGGGCCTCAAACAGCACGTCCACCAGATGCGTGGTAACCTCCATGGTTCCCTGACGAAGCCTGTCAAACAGGTTTTCAATTTCATGAGTAAGCCGGGCCATCTTTTCATAACCCATAACTCCGGATGAACCCTTTATTGTATGGGCGGCGCGAAAAATTTCCTGAATTACCTCCGGGCTTCCTCCATCCCTTTCCAGTATAAGCACATTGTCATTGATGGACTGAATTTTTTCCTCCAGCTCCTCCAAGAAGACCGACATTTCAACATCGCTAAACACCAGCGGCACCACCCTTTTAAAAACGTTATGTATTTTAGTTGCCTTCGAATTCCCTAAGCCTGTTCTTTTCCTCGTCATAAAGCAGTTTGCCCAGATCCAGCAGAACAACCATCCGCTTGTCCACCAGGGCCACGCCCCTCAGTGCCTCAATGCTGGAACCGGATATCAGGGCAGGTATTGCTTCCAGATTGGACGCCGGTATACGCAAAACCTCGGAAACAGAGTTAACAATCATCCCAATGGTTACCCCCCCGGCCTCCACAATTATAACCCTCGTGGTGTCCGAAATATCAGAAGGGGGCATGCCGAACCTGACGGCGAGATCCATTACGGGAATAACCTTACCTCTCAGGTTTATAATACCCTCGGTAAAAACCGGGGTTCCCGGAACTTTGGTGACGGACTCGGTCCTGATTATTTCGAGGACTGACGCAATGTTGACCCCATACACCTGATCATGCAAGCTGAAAACCACTATCTGCTCCTCTGAATGACCGCCTTTTGAATCATACATCATATATCACACTCCCTTATATATATGTGTTTCACAGAGTCAATCCTCCATATCCCTTTTATCCCGGATGCGGAGGTCTGGGTTAAGAAAAGCTGAAAGTCTTTCCCTGATCAGCATAGGGTTATATCCGGCCTGCAGCGAAACTATGCCCTCTATCATCAACATGCGCAGGGTTGATTCCTTTTTGCTGAGATTGGCCAACTTTGCGCCAACGGGCAGCCACAACACATTGGCGCTGCCCACCCCGTAAAGGGTGGCCATAAAGGCAACAGCTATGGCAGGCCCCAGGGCGTTGGGATCGCTCATGTTTCCCAGCACGTGAATGAGGCCCATGACGGTACCGATGATGCCCATGGTGGGAGCGTATCCCCCGGCAGTTTCAAAAATGGAACTGCCTATATGATGCCTTTCCTCGATGGCAAAAAGCTCCACCTCCATAATGCTGCGAACCAGTTCGGGATCGGTTCCGTCCACAACAAGCTGAACACCCTTACGGAGAAACTGGTCGTCTATCTCGCCCAGCCTGTTTTCCAGGTATAGCAATCCCTCACGGCGGGCCTCGTCGGCCAGGCTGACGATCAGATCAATCACCCGCTCAGGTTCCTGCTGCTTGGGAAAAAGAGCTATTTTAAACAACCTTGGGATATTTTTCAACTCACTGATACTAAATGCTATGGCCGTGGCGCCAAGCGTACCTCCGAACACAATAATGGCGGCAGTAAAACTTAATAAGGCTCCTAAATGGCCTCCATCCAGCATAAATGCGCCAGCCAGAGAGAAAACAGCCAGACCCAATCCTAAAATCAGTGGCAGATCCATATAATAATCCCAACATCCTTTCCCGCCCCAGATGACTCCCCAGTTGCGCCGTATTTCACTCTATAACTGTCATTGAGCCCGGTTCGGCCAGGCCGAATTTACTGCGCAAAACCACAATATTTACACGACGGTTCAGCTGTCTGTGAGCGTCGGAATCATTTTTAACCAGTGGCCTGTATTCTCCATAGGCCACAGCGGATAACCTCTGCGGATATATATCAAAATTTTTGACCAGCTCCTGCAAAACATTATTGGATCTTGCCGACGACAATTCCCAGTTGGAAGGGTATTGATGGGTATTTATGGGAAGATTATCGGTGTGCCCCTCGACCCTCAGATAATTTGGCACCGTCACCAGTATGGGACCAACCTTGCGAATTATTTCTCTGGCCCTGGGGGTCAGTTCGGCCTGTCCCAGCTTAAAAAGCACTTCATCCTGAAAGGAGAGCACCACTCCCCGTTCCTCCATGGTAACCGTTACCTTGGCCTGGAGGCCGGCTTCCTTTATATACTTTTCCATCTCCTTTTTAACATTTTCCAACTGGGTAATTTCCAAAGCCTGCATGGGGGTTTCGGTACCGGCCAGTCCGGGCACCACCGACGGTCCCGGGCTGTCCAGCATCAGACTTCCCGACCCCATTGCCTTGGTCAGGGATGTGGAAAGGGCCTGGAATTTTTTTACATCAATTCTGCTAAGGGTATACATAACAATAAAAAATATTAGTAAAAGGGTAATCATGTCGGCATAGGTTATCAGCCACCGCTCATGACCTCCTTTTTTTTCCCGATGACGACGTTTCAATATACATATCTCCCTGATTTTTATATCGGTACATGTCGAAAAAACTAAAACCCTGATAATGGATATTCGACTTTACTGGTAAACTTCCTTCTTTGAGGTTTTGCAAAGTTACTGCAGCAACCTGGTTTTTATCAGATATTTCCCACTTAATATCCTTGCAAACCCTCCCCGTATATGCTAAAATTAATTTCGCACACGACAACTTGATACTTGGGGGTGTAGCTCAGCGGGAGAGCGCTTGACTCACATTCAAGAGGCCACTGGTTCGAGACCAGTCATCCCCACCAGATAACAAAAGCCTTACGGGGCTTTTTGTTTTACCCTGAACAGCCTAGTATGCCAATCTTCATGACAGTAAAGCATTTTTCTGTCTTCTTCAAAAAAATAACCCGGGGTTATCGCCCTGGGTTATTTTCTATCTATGACTACACTGCTGTTTATATGCCCTTTTCATTGAACTTAACTTCTTCATATGGGAAGGCCCACTATCTCTTTCCGCCGTATTTTTCCCAGGAAACTATTTTTTCCAAGGGTTTGCGCGGCCTGGGGCCGGGGCTTTCGTCAGGATAGCCGATGGTGACGGCGAGCAGGGGAATCATGTTTTCGGGAAGTTCCAGCGTTTCCCTGATCTGGCGGCTCAGTTCCACCATTGCCGGGACTTTGCCCTTAGCCACTCCCCCAATGATGCAGGCGCCAAGGCCCTGATTGATGGCCTCTATACAGAGGAACGAAATTGCGTAACTCAATTGTTCCACCACTGCCAGAAACACCTGCTGCGGACCTTCGATAAAGGGGGCCAGCACCGGGTTTTTCAAAATCGCATTGTCGATAACCTCGTCTGACCACTCAATGGCCCCGGCGCTAACCAGATGTAAAAGTGACTCCCGCAGCCTGGACTGTCCGAAAGCGTCCAAATCCCCGCAGCAAATGACCACCACCGGGGCCTGGGCAACCATATTCTGGCTTAAGGCCCACTTCCTTAATTTTTTCCGCGTTTCCGGGTCCCGGATCAATATAAAGTGCCAGGGCTGGGCGTTGGAGGCCGAAGGGGCCCGTTGGGCCGCCTCCAAAACCGCCATAATTTTGTTTTCCGGAACCGGATCCGGCTTGTATTTTCTGATGCTCCTCCAATTCTTGATGATATTCAAAATGTCGGTCTGGCCGTTCATAAACTACCTACCTTCTTTCTTTTAGTTGTTATAAAGCCCCATCCTAAACCAACTTATTTTCCTGAAAATACGGGGGGGCGCTTGGCAAAAAACGCTCTCAGACCTTCCTTGTAATCCTCTGTCTGGGCAGCCATGATCATATTCTGACGCTCGACCTCCAGGTGCCGTTCTAAAAGGCCTAGCATGGCGTGATTTAATTCTTCCTTGGCCCTGGCAAAGGCTAGTGTTGGGCCCTTGGCGAGCTTTTCCGCCCATTCTCTGGCGGTTTCCATCAGTTTTTCCGGCGCCACCACCTCGTGGACGAAACCAAACACCAACGCCTTTTTGCTGTCATAAACGGGATCGAGAAAGATCATTTCACTGGCCCGGCCAAATCCCCCTAATAAAGAAACCCACAGACACCAAGCTCCGTCGGGCACTAAACCTATTGCTGTATAGGCTTGTTTAAACCTTGCGGACTCAGAGGCAATCCTCAAGTCACAGGCCAGGGCGATACTTATCCCGGCGCCGCTGGCCGTGCCGTTTATGGCTGCCAGTACCGGTTTTGGCATTAGCCGGATTTCCATGATGATTCTGTTTAACAGCTTGGTTGCCTGGCGAAGCGGCTCGCTCGGGTCGGTATCCAGGAATTCACCAAAAGATTTTACATCTCCACCTGAACAAAAGGACCTTCCGGAGCCGGTTATGACCACAGCCCTTATTTCCTGGTCACCGACGCATATTTCAAGCGCCTTTACCATTTCCTCCCCCAGTGTTATATCCAGAGCATTAAGCCTTTCGGGCCTGTTCAGAGTGATCCAGCCCACGCCGTTTTCCATGGCAAAAGAAATGGTTGCAAATTGTTGTTCGCACATGCCGTTCATCCCTTTCAAAAAGTTTTACTGCTGGCACTAATCCATTAAATATCCTCCGCATACGTTCCATACCTGGCCAGTTACATAGCTGCTCCCATCGCTTCCCAGAAACGCTGCCAAGGCTGCGACATCATCCGGCTTGCCCATTCTTCCCATGGGGTTTCTCTTTAAATATTGCTCAATTCCGTATTCTCCGGTTGCCCTTCCCATCGGGGTCTCGATCAGTCCTGGTGCAATGGCGTTCACTCTTATCCCTAAAGGGCTGAGCTCCCTGGCCAGTGATTTTGTAAAAGCGTTTATCGCACCCTTGCTGGCCGCGTAATGGGACGCCGAACCCGACCCCGTTTTGCCCGCCACCGATGATATAGAAATGATTTTTCCTCTTTTTCTGTCTACCATTGAGGGCAAAACCAGCTTCGTGCAGTTATAGACCCCCTTAAAATTAACGTCCAGCGTTCGGTCCATCTCTTCATCGCTCATCTTCAAAATAGACGTTTCCTTCCATATTCCGGCCGCATTAACTAAAATATTAATTTTAGTGTAGTATCCCAAAATTTTTGCAAATACTTCTTTCAAACCTTGATGATTGGTTACATCAACGGAAAAGCTCTTGCATTCAACATTTTTTTGTTTTATTTCCTGCTCAACTTCTTCAAGTTTGGCTGAGTCAAGGTCCAAAATGGCCAGATTGGAACCCTCTTCGGCATATTTCAAGGCTATTGCCCTGCCGATGCCGCTGGCCGCCCCGGTAATTACGGCCACCTCACCATTTAATGCTCCCAAAGCTCTCTTGCCCCCTTCATAACTTACTGGAATTATTGCTTTGACCGCTTTCCAAGAGCCCTTTGCCTGAGATCGGTTTTTAATATCTTACCCATCGGGTTGCGCGGAAGTGCGTCTATGAATTCCACGTTGCGGGGCACTTTAAAATCAGCCAGGCGCGAACGGCAGAATTCGGTTATGTCCTGGACCGATACGGACATTCCTTTTTTCAGCACCACATAAGCCAAAATGTCTTCGCCCAGCTTTTCGTGGGGTTTGGCCACCACAGCCGCTTCCAGGACGGCCGGATGCTCGTAAAGAGCATTCTCAATTTCCATGGAAGCGATGTTAAACCCGCCCCGGATGATGATGTCCTTTTTCCTGTCCACGTGGTAAATAAACCCGTCCTCATCCCTGACCACCAAGTCCCCGCTGTGCAACCAGCCTCCGAGCAGAGCCTTCTTTGTGGCCTCGCTATCTTTAAAGTAGCCCTTCATGATGGCCGGGCCCCGGTAGCAAATTTCACCGATTTGTCCGGCCTTTACGTCCTGGCCGCTGTCGTCAACGATGCGAACCTCTACGAGGGGCATTCCTTCTTTTCCCACCGACCCCAGCTTGCTCAGGGCAAATTCTCCGGGTAAATAGGTCCCCGTGGGTCCGGCCTCGGTTAAGCCGTAAGTCTGCCGAAGCTCTATGCCCGGGAAATGTTCATAAAGCTTTTTGATGATTTCCTTCGGCATGGGCGCGCCGCCGTAATCCATTAGCCGAATGCTTGAAAGATCGAACCGGGGGGTCAGGCCGGAATCCAGGATGTAGGTATAGACCGAAGGAACGCCCACGTAAACAGTGGCTCTTTCTTCTTCCATGGCAGCCAGGGTGTCCTTGACCTGGAACTCGGGATCGATAACCAGAGTTGCACCGAAATAAAGGACGGACATGAGGTTGAAATGGCAGCCCGAGCTGGTGAAGAAGGGAAATGCGCTTTGGTAAACATCGGTGGGCCTTAATCCTAAAGCTCCCCCCACCGCTATTCCGGTGGCTACCGTGCTTCCGTGAGTATGCATGACGCCCTTGGGCAAGCCGGTGGTTCCGGAGGTATACAGCCAGTCGGCATCGTCATCTTCGCTCACTTCAGACAATTCCTTGCCCGCGGCTGTTCCGAAAGCCAGCACTTTTTCAAAGTCTATGCCTATTTGCGCCTCCCCTTTCCCCACCTCGATAATTTGATCCAAGGAAGTGATATTATTTTTGATCTCATTGACCATGGGAAGAAACTTCTTTTCCACCACAAGATATCTGGCCCCGCAGTGATTGAGGATATATTCAAGTTCCCGGCCCACATATCGTGTATTTACGGGAACGTTAACGGCCCCCAGCTTGTGGGTGGAAAGAAATGTCAGCACGCATTCCGCCCCGGCAAAATTTGATAAGAATAGGGCCACCCGGTCCGATTTTCTCAAACCTATTTTATATAGGCCGCCGGCCAGTTTGCCGGTTAGCCAGTCCAGTTGCCTGTAGGTCAGACGCATCTGAAAATCCCGGCCGCTTTGGGCGACCACTGCCAGCTTGTTGGGATAGGCGTCGGATCTGGCTTTAAGCAGATCGGGCACGGTTTTCTCAGCGATGTTCTCCGGAAGCCTTTGACCCACCTGTGTCACCTCCATTGTTGGGATTTCCAATCCCGGTGCTTTCCCTTATGCCCTTACCGGCGGCAGGCCCAGTTTTGCAGCGATGTCTTTGCGAAGCTCATTCTTTTTCACCTTCCCCGAGGAAGTCATGGGAAATTCGCCGGCAATTTCCAGCCTTTCGGGAAGCTTTTGCTTGGCCAGATTATACCCCGAAAGAAAACTAACCACTTCTTCCAAGGTCAGGCTCTTACCACCACGCAACCTTACATAGGCGCATACTTTTTCCCCCAACTTCAGGTCGGGCATGGCCACAACGGCTGCTTCCTCGATGTACGGGTGGGTATGAAGCAAATCCTCAATTTCTTTGGCGCTTATGTTTTCCCCCCCCCGTATGATGATGTCCTTTTTCCGGCCGGTAATGGTAAGATAGCTCTCATCGTCCAGTTTTCCAATGTCCCCCGTATGGAACCAGCCGTTGGGATCAAAACATTCATCATTGAGGGAAGGATTTCTATATCCCACAAAAAGCTCCGGTCCGTTGACCACTATTTCCCCCTCCTGGCCTACGGAAAGGGGGTTGTTGTCAAAATCAACGATGCGCACATCGTAGCCAACCACCATGCCGTCGGTTTCGGCCGCCTTCTTCAGGGGGCCATCCCTTTTAATCCCCAGCGATACCGTAGGGGCCTCGGAAGATCCGTAAACCCTGAAAACTCTCCAGCCCACCTCATTCCAGGCCTCCCTGATCAGTTCCGGCGGCACGGAAGCACCACCGCAGGCAAAGGACCTGATGGAGCTGACGTCGTGCTTTTTGATTTCAGGGGAATGAAGCATGTGCTGCAGGAAGGGGGTTGCAGCCACTGTAAAGGTGCACTTTTCCTTTTCAATCAGTTTAATAGCTTTTTCCGGCTGCCAGATATCCATAAGCACGGCGGTGCAGCCTATAATAACAGGCATCTCCAATGCATACAAAAAGCCGGTGATATGGGTGACGGGTGAAGACATAAAAACAATATCTTCCTGATCCAGTTCCAGAAAGTTCCTTACATTCATTATTTCGCAGGTCAGCGTGTTGTGTGTATGCTGTACCCCTTTGGGCTCGGCCGTTGTGCCTGAAGTGTAGAGAAGGAGCTTGATGTCATTCGGATCAACCGGCGCTTCCAGGGGCGGCGGGCTGCCGTTGCCCTGCAGTAGTTCCTCCAGATTAACCATACCCCCTTGCGCATCATCGCCCGCCACGATGACATGGGAAATTTCAGGAAGGTTTGGCCAGAGCCTTTTCATCATCTGAACATAGTCGAAATTCCTAAAGACTGAAGGAATAATCATTACTTTAGACACCGACTGTTTAAGAATAAATTCTACTTCCCGTTCCTTATATATGGGGATGATGGGGTTGATAACCGCCCCCAGTTTTGTAGCCGCCAGATTAATTATTGCTGTTTGGTGCCAGTTTGGCAGTTGAAAAGATACAACATCACCTTTTCTGATGCCAATGTTGTATAAGGATGTGGCCAGGTTATTGGCCATGGTCTCTATTTGCCGAAAGGTAAACCGGACCTTTTTATCCACCAGGGCTATCTTCTCAGGATATTGGTTTAATCTCTCTTTCATAAAATCGTCTATGGTTTTATTCAGCCAGTTCCCCGATTGTGTGTATTTGTACTTCATCTCTCCAGTAATCCTTATAGCGGAACCGCTCAACACAATCCCCTCCATCGTGTCATTAGACCGACAAGTATTTTCGCTTAATATCTTCTTGATCGTCAAAATCATCCCAGCTACCCTTAAAAACGATTTTTCCTCCGTCAATCAAATAAACATATTCGGTACAGTAGCGCGAAAACCACAAGTTCTGTTCGGCCAGCAGGATGGCCATATTCCACTTCTGACAGAAGCCGCGGATGACCATGGCCAGTTCCTTTACGATTAGTGGGGCCAGGCCTTCTGCCGGTTCATCCATTAGGACCAGTTCCGGCCGCCCCATAAAGGTTCGGGCCACAGTGAGCATTTGCTGTTCACCCCCGCTCAGCTGCCCTCCTTTGCGGTTGCGCAGTTTCATCAAAAGGGGGAAGGTTTCCAAAACATACTCCATAGCAAAGGGCTCCGTTCTGCCCGCAGTGGCGTACCGACCCACAGCCAAGTTGTCAGTTACTGAAAGCTCCTGGTAAATACGCCGGTCCTCGGGCACAAACCCCAGTCCCATCCTTGCTTTCTGATAGGTCTTGCAGTTGGTGATATCCCTTCCCTTGAAATTGACCGCGCCCTTTATTTTGGGGCCCATACCCATAATGGCTTTCAGTGTGGTTGTTTTCCCAGCCCCGTTTCGGCCCAGCAAAGCAACACCTTTGCCCTCGGGAATATGCAGGGATATTTGCTGTACAATGTAGTTGGTGCCGTAGTATGCCTCGAGATTTTCAACTGAAAGCATCGAAATCGCCCTCTTTTCCCAGGTATACTTCCTGTACGGCCGGGTCTTTGCGTATCTCCTCCGGCTTTCCACTGGCCACCAGCCTTCCGTAGTATAAGACGGAAATGTTGTCGGCCAGGCTGAATACAACGTCCATATCGTGTTCGGTGAGAAAAACAGTGAACCTCCTGTTTGAGTGCAGCCTTTTGATTAAATTTACCGTGTCCCGGGTTTCCTCCGGTGACATTCCGGCCGTGGGTTCGTCAAGAAGCAGAAGGTCCGGCTCCTGGGCCAGGGCCATGGCAAGTTCCAATCGCTTCTTGTCGCCGTGGGATAATGTTTTAACATAGATATTTCTTTTATCAGTCAAACCGATTTCATCAAGAATGGCCCCGGTTTTTTCCAGGACATACCTGGGGGGCCTGAAAAAGTCCCGGGGCACCCGTACCTTCTTTTGCCACCCGGCATAGGCCTGAAGGGCCACATAGAGACTTTCCTCAACGCTCATGTCGGGGAATACCCGGGCTACCTGAAAACAACGTCCGATGCCCATTTGCACCCTCTTCCAGGAGACCTGGCGGGTGATATCCCTGCCCCTGTATACGACTGCCCCCTCATTGGCCAGATTTTCCCCGCTTATGACCGAAAAAAGCGTGGTTTTACCCGCCCCGTTAGGCCCTATCAAGACCCGGATTTCTCCTGCCTCCAGGCAGAGGGAAACCCCGTCCAAGGCCTTGAACTGGTGATAGTATTTCTCAATGTCCCTGATTTCCAGCACTATGTCACTCATTGATAACATCCCCCCCGGGCATTAGCTTGGAAGCGGCAGCACTACCCTCATTACGAGAGGATTTTTTTATTGAGGGTTTTCCTATCAGCCACGAAGTAACCAGCCCCAGAATCCCGCCTGGAAAGGCCAGCACCACCGTCAGCAGCAAAAGGCCCATGATCAGGCTGGACATGCCTGTCATAGCCCGTGTAAGGTATTCAAAGATTCCAAAAATTACTGCCCCGGTTGCCGGACCCCAGAAAAAGTTGGCCCCGCCCATCAGTGTAAGCAGGATGGGGGTCGTGGAGTATATCCAAGTAGCCATCTCGGGCATTAAAACTCCGGTCAGCGGTCCATAAACGGCTCCGGCCAGGCCGGCTATCGACCCGGCTATGGCAAAAGAAATTAACTGGTACAACCTGACATTGATGCCTAAAAAACTTGCCCGGACATGGTTTTGTTTGATTGACATTAAAATGCGGCCGAAATTTGAGTGAGTAACGGCCCAGAGAATAAATAGACCCAGGCTGACACAAATGAGTATAAGGTAATAATAACTAACGGGAGATGCCAAACTTATCTGGGCCAAACCAAGGTTAATGGTTCCCCTGGGTATGTCCGCCAGGCCGTTTTCTCCTCCGGTTGCAGGCCACTTGAAAATTACCTGGTAAACAATCTGGCCGAGGGCCAGGGTTAAAATAGCGAAGTATATGCCGCTGGCCCGGAGTGAGATGTACCCCAAGAAAGCTGCCACCAGTCCCCCTGCTATAACAGCCAGTATTATTCCTCCGGATAGTGAGGCCCCGCTCTTTACATACAGAGCGGCCACATAAGCACCCGTGGCAAAGTATGCCGCCTGTCCAAAAGAAATTAACCCGGTGTAATTAAACAGCTGATTAAAGCTTGCGGCAAACAAGATATAAATCAATACCAGGCTGGCACGAAAAGTGATGCCCGGATTTGCCCATAGAGGAAGACTTAAGGCCAGCACAATAATAATGGCAGCAGTTGCTAATCTTAACAGTATAAAATTTTTTGTTATTAATTGTCTGAACAAAGTCAACCCACCTCATTTTGTGGATATACTGCTCTCAAAAAGCCCATGGGGCTTGACAAGTAAAATTAGGGCCATCGCTGCATAAAACGCTATCCCCGGTATTTGCGGGAGGTAAATGGTTCCGAAAGAATCCACCAGGCCCAAGATAATTGCCGCCAGAAAAGCTCCTCCGATGTTTCCCAGCCCGCCCACCACAACTACGCCAAAAGCCTGAATGATAAAGCTCGATGCCATGGTAGGCGTGATGGCCTGGTTAGGGGCGCCAATTCCGCCCCCAATGGCGGCAAGAAATATCCCAAAGGCAAAAATCATTGTGTAGATAATGGGTACGTTGATTCCCAGCGCACTGGTCATGTCCGGGTCACCGGCCGCAGCCCTGATAATTTTGCCGGCAGGAGAGCGGTTTATCAACAGGTTGAGCAATACAGCCACCGCCACTCCTGCGGCTATAATCACCAAAGAATAACTGGGAATTATGGTATTGAAAATTTCAGTACCCCCTCCCAGGCCCTTGGGGGATGGCAGGGCTAAAAACTGCAGGCCCCATATACCCTCAACGCTTCCTTCAATGACCAGCAGAAGGGCGTATGTGGCTATCAGCATGTAAGCCTCATCAAGTTGATAAAACCGCCTGATTATCAGCCTCTCCAAAATTGCGCCGATAATGGCCAGTATTATTCCGCACAAAAAAACTATTAGAAAGAATTTTAGGGGGGAAAGTGCATGGTTTCGGATAAAGGTATAGGTTAAATAAACCCCCAGCATAAAGAATCCGCCGTGTGCAAAATTAAGTATTTTGAGAACACCAAAAACCAGGGACAGACCCGAGGCCACCAGGAATACCATCATGGCCCAGGTCAAACCGTTAACCAGCGGTAAAAACAGCGTTTCCAAACCAACCCCTCCATTTTAGCGTTAATCCCCAGTTTTGTGTAGGTGACCTGGTTTCCCGGCTGTATCCGGGTGATAAACCAAGTCACCCTTTAACAATTGCCTGCCTACTCAAGTTTAAGAGGCTTCCCCGGGGAAGGTGGTTCAATAAGGTCGTCTCCCTTATACACCTTAAATTCATCTACTTTCCACCCGGGTTCTTCTTTAACAGGTACCACATGGATGATGTTGACATCTTTGATCGTTTGGTGGTCCTCGGCGCGGATAGTGCGCTTTCCGCTCACCGAGTCAAAGGTCAAGCCCTCCAAAGCCTTGATGACGGCGTCGGTATCCGTGGCTTTTGCCTTTTCAATGGCCGCTTTATAGGCCATCAGGGCACTGTGGGCTTCCCCTACCCACCCGGTGGGGTACTTGTCCTTATACTCCTTGACGTATTCGTCATACACCTTTTTAGCCATCGGGCTGTCTTTATAAGCTTCATAGTACCAGTGGGTCCCAATCCAGTGGGGTGGGGTCATATTGCCCATGGCCTTGGGCACCAAAAATTCATTGGCCGAATCAACCATAACATCTATTTTATCAAAGAATGCGTACGGGACGGCCTGCCTGAACATTGTTACCGCGTCTCCGCCGTATTCAGAGGTGAAAACTCCCTTTGCTTTTGAATTCAGGACTGCGGTGATGAAGTTTTTATAGTCGGTGGCCCCGTAAGGCGCCCTCTGTACTGAAACGATCTCCAATTCCTTTTTAGCTATTTCGGGATAATATTTTTTAAGCCCAGCCTCGAAGTTATCCCATGTGCTCCTGCCATATTCATGGTCCGGGATAATGCATCCCCATTTGGTGGTGTTCGGATATCTTTCGGCCATCAGCTTGGCCATGGCCCGTTCCCTCATATAGGGGTTATCCGTAATGCGGAAATAGTGTTTGTTAAAATTCTGATGGGTCAGGCGGTCAGAATGCGCGGCTGTTGTGATTATGACCCCCTTTTCTTTCTCCATCAGCGGGCTTACGGCCAGAGCCACAGCGCTGCTGGCTACGCCAAAATACATATTTATACCCTGGGAAAGAAGTTCCCGGGCCACAGCCACTCCGGTGTCCGGATTGGCTTTTGTGTCCCTGATCACCAGTTCCACCGGGCGCCCCATTATGCCGCCGGCGTCATTCACCTGTTTGACCGCTATTTTTGCTCCGCGCTCCATTTCTTCGCCCAGAATTGCCTGGGAACCGCTTAAGGGAACAATAACCCCGAATTTAATGGGCTCTTTGCCCTCCGCCTTTTTACCTTCCGACGGCGCCGACTCTTTTTTTTGCCCCCCGCACCCCGCCACCAATACCATCACCAGCAACGAAATCGTCAGGGCAGCCAAAAGGCGTGAAAAACCTCTCTTCAAAAAAAATCCCCCTTTCCAGTTTGTTATTTTGTTTGATAAGTATTAGTTGTATAATTACTGTAATATTTTCACCTCCTTGGGATTTCTTATAAAACACCCTCCAACAAAAAAACGATTATTATGAGAATATTGCAAAATATATACCATGACATAAGGGTACATTCTGACCTTAAAAAAACAGGAAAAGAAACCCTTTGGTACAGAATTCAACCATTTTTGGTTCGGTAATTAACCATCTAAGTTTCTGAAAGGGTTGAAATAAGATATAACTGGAATAAATTAAAAAAATAAGCAAGGGGGGCTGGAAATGAGCAAGACCCTTGACCAGATAAAAACTATATTTGAATTGTTTTCCGAGGCAGTTCTCATTTTAGATGGGGACTTTAAGGTGATATGGAAAAACAGAACCGCCTCTTCCAGGTTGCCTGTCAGCCTCAACTCAGTAAAAGCACCAAAGAATTTAACCGGGGGAAAAATCGACAAAGTAACAATCCCCACCGTACACGGCGAGGAAAGCGCCTGCATGGCGCCGCTCCGCGATCTGTTTATCCTGTTTATTCCCGACCCTTTTCCCAAAGCCAAAACCGACAGAACCCCGGCGCCCAACAACCCGCAAAAAGATTTAAAAAATATTCCGTCCGCCTACATTTATACCAGTAAGGCCATGATAGAAACCATCAATCTTTCCACAAGGGCCGCCAGTGTTGATACAAACATCCTGATCACTGGTGAAACCGGTATCGGAAAGACTTTTCTGGCCAAACTGATTCATACCAACTCACCCCGTAAAGATGGCCCCTTTGTATCCATAAATTGCGGGGCTATTCCCCCGACGTTGCTGGAATCTGAATTGTTCGGATACGAGAAGGGCGCCTTTACCGGAGCCGATCGGACAGGCCGGGTTGGACTTCTGGAAACAGGGGTTCTGGGAACAGTTTTCCTGGATGAAATAGCCGAACTGTCGATAAATCTTCAAGTCAAACTTCTAAACGCCATTGAAGAGAAAAAAATTACCCGTATAGGGGGCCGGAAGCCTGTCGAATTGGATATACGCATTATTGCCGCCACCAACAAGGACCTGACCAAAATGGTAAGTGAAGGAAATCTCCGGGAAGATCTTTTTTACCGGCTTAATGTTATTTCACTGGTTATTCCCCCTCTGCGCAGCCGCCCGGAGGATATCTTGCCTCTGGCCAATCATTTCCTGGAAAAATACAACCTCAAATACAATGTGCATAAAACCTTTAACCCCGACGTTATCCAGGCGTTCATTCAATACGGCTGGCCGGGAAACATACGTGAACTGCAAAATGCCATAGAGCGGATGATGGTCATGTCGGAAAAGGAGAAGATAACGGTTCAAGATTTACCACCGCATATTCTGGCGCCCAGGGCCGTACTAACACCCCCGCCGCCTTCCAATAAAGAGTCAAACCTGCAAAACGAGAGGGAGACCTTGGAGCGTGAGTTAATTCTTAAATCGCTCCGGGAAAATAAAAGCATCCGAGGGGCGGCACGCAAGCTGGGAATTAGTCACGCCACCCTCTTGAGAAAAATTGATAAACTGAATTTGAATGGCGCAATTCTTGCTTCTAGTAAGGGTAGAGGTGGAAAACGTGAATAAAATCAATTTCGCAAATATACTTGAATCCACAGTAAACCGTTTACCCAACCAGTTGGCCCTAATAACCGAAGAAGGCAGCTTAACCTATGAGGAGCTGTACTTACATGTAAATTCTCTTGCACGAGGTCTCATGGATCTCGGAATAAAGCAGGGGAATACAGTTGCCTGCCTGCTGCCAAATGGTCTGGAAATAGTCACAACCCATTTTGCCGCGGCAAAAATCGGGGCTACCCTGGTGCCCCTTAACCATTACCTCAAGCCGCCGGAATTACAAATTCTCCTTAAACATTCCGGGGCTATGCTTCTCATTGCCCACTCCTCCTTTGCCAAACATATTATGGCATTAGACAAAGCCGTCATTGAAAAGTTGATTATAATATGGGCGGGTGAATCCGCCCCTGGAGACACAAATTTTAAAGAAATAATCAATTCATATCCCCGGCTGGATATTTATCCTGAAACAACCGTTAATGAACTATGCAGCATTCTTTATACCTCCGGAACAACCGGCAATCCAAAAGGTGTGATGCGCACCCATGAGAATAATTACTGGGCCGCGATAAACATGGCTCTTCATATTCCCTACAAGCCAGGGGATCTGGAACTTTTTTTGCTGCCAATGTCTACCATAGGCTTCTTTAATATTTTTGCTCCAAACATTATCGGCGGATCAACCGTCCTGATCCAGGAAAGTTTTGAAAAGGGAAAAATTTTAGAAGCCATCGACGGAAACCGTATTACCCGTATTTATCTGGCATCTCCCATGTGGGATATGCTTATTTCCAACCAGAGATTTTTTGAGTACGATACCTCAAGCCTGGAGCAATTACTGGCCGGGTCCGCCCCTATGCCTGTGGAAACAAAGATCCGTATGAGCAAGGTATTTTCGGCCGCAAAAATTTACGAAATATGGGGAATGACGGAAGGCGGATTAATAAGCCTCGGGCCGGAAAAAGCCTTTGAAAAGCTGGGATCCATCGGCAAGCCGATTCATTTTAACGAGGCTAAAATAGTGGATGAGCAAAGTTTCAAAGTTACCCCCGGTATGGTCGGAGAAATAGTTATACGGGGAAAATCCGTCATGCCCGGCTACTACAAGAATCCCGAAGAGACCAATAAGTGCTTTAATGAAGGCTGGTTTCATACCGCTGACATGGCCCGTTATGACGATGAGGGATATATTTACCTGGTCGGCCGGAAATCGGACATGATTATCTTTGGTGACAACAAAGTGTACCCGAAGGAAGTGGAAGAAGTCCTTCTGATGCACCCGCATGTTATTGAGGCTGCCGCTTTTGGTTTACCCGACAAAGTATGGGGAGAAATAGCGGTGGCCGTGGTGGTGAAACAAAAGGATTCCCCCGTTACCCAAAAGGAATTGAATGATTTTATGGAAAAGTATATTGCCAATTACAAAAAACCGAAATTTATTTTTTTTAGCGATGAACTCCCGAGGACAGCCACTGGTAAAATAATTAAGAATGAATTAAAAAAAATATACATCGGTGAAATATCTTAAAAAAATCCGGTAACTCTAAGAGCGCTTTTCAGGCGCTCTTTCTATTTTTAAACATGCATTTGGTTAACATTCATATCATTGCTAAGTTTTAATGCATTAAGCTAACCAGTGGGAACCACCCATTAAATAAAGTGGTTCATATCCGTACCAAATTAAACCTGCGATTGCCGGAAACCCTTAAAAATAACCTGAATATCCGGTTCGTAAAAACTGGCAGCGATATTGCAAAAGTAGACTTCAGCAGGTAAAAAGGCATGGGAGATATTTTCCTGCGCTGAGGTAAAGGAACAGGTTCTATGGAACTTTACAGTGTCCGGGGAGGTGATGGTGTCCCCGCTGGCCTCCGAAGATGAGTTAAAGGCATTAAGGAAGCTGGATTCGGGAGAGCTTTTATTAAACGGCGGTAAAAAGCAAGTTGACTTTTGGGATTGGATAAAGCTGATGAGCCGGAAAGAATCATAATCCGATGGGAGGAAATTTCCAGATGAATGACAATGCCATTCCTATTAAAAACGGATTCTTCTTGTGGGAGGGCGCCGAACCAAAGTTATTGATCAGCAAATGCAAACTGTGCAATACCCCTGCCTTCCCCCAAACTTCGTACTGCCCAAATTGCGCCTCTGACCAGGTTGAAGTTGTGCAACTGGGCAGCAGGGGGAAGTTGCGCAATTTTACCAAAGTGCGCAACATGCCCCCAGAATGCAGAATAGCAGTCCCTTACGGTGTCGGAATAGCGGAATTTCCTGAGTACAACATCCGTATAATGGGGCTTTTGACCATCCACGACTTAAGCAAGCTGAGGCCGGGAATGGAAATCAAACTGGTGGTCGGCAGGGTGTATGAAGAGCAGGGCCAGGAGGTTTTCACGTACAAGTTCCAACCTGTGGAGGAGGGTATATAAATGCGCGAAGTAGTCATAGCAGGAGTAGGGATACATCCGTTCGGCCGCTTTCCAGACAAAGACTACCGGGAGATAGGGCGTACTGCGGTCGTGATGGCGTTGAAGGACGCCAACATGCAGTGGAAGGATATCCAGACAGCCTATGTGGGCAATGTCATGGCGGAAATGGCCAAAGGGCATAATGTTTTACAGCCTCTGGGCGTAACCGGCATACCTATAATAAACGTTGAAAACGCCTGTGCCAGCGGGGGAGCAAGCCTAAGACTGGCTTACGATGCCATCGCCAACGGGCTTTATGATGTGGCCCTGGTAATGGGGGTGGAAAAAGCCCCCAAGGGGTTTATCGCCAACTGCGGCTACGATCGCTGGCAGATGTGGACTGGCATGGGAGTGAACCCCCTGTATTTTGCCATGAATATCCAGGATCATATGATTCAGTACGGCACAACCTCTGAGCAACTGGCCAAGATTTCGGTGAAAAACCACCGCAACGCCACCAAGAATCCCTATGCCATGTACCGCAAAGAATTCAGCATCGAAGAAGTGCTCAATTCCCCGATGGTATGCGAACCGCTTACGCTTCTTATGCTCTGCGCGCCCAATGAGGGATCTGCAGCCGCTGTTCTCTGCGCAAAGGACGTGGTCCACAAGTATACCACTAAATATGTAACCATAGCAGCCACCGCACTCTGCACCAGGCTGCCCCAAGACATGTTTCTGCCGGCTGTCTCCGCCCCCACCAACCTGGATCATCCAACCCTGACCGAGCGCACCGCCAGTATGGCATATAAAATGGCGGGAATCGGACCGGAAGACTTAAGCCTTGTTGAACTGCAGGATACCGACGCCGGGTCGGAGATCCTTTATACCGAGGGGCTTGGCCTATGTCCCAAAGGAGAAGCCGGCCGGCTGATTGACGAAGGAGTGACCGAACCGACGGGCCGCATACCTGTAAATGTGAGTGGCGGCTTGCTTTCTAAAGGGGAGCCTCTGGGGGCGTCCAGCCTGGGCCAGGTGGTGGAATTAACCTGGCAATTGCGCGATGACGCAGGTCCACGCCAAATCCAGGGAGCCAAAGTAGGCCTGGGTCATACCGAAGGCGCTGGAGGAAACTGCTCCGTAATCATACTAAAACGCTAAAAAATGAGGTGAAAATATATTGCAGGAGTTCACATCTGATCAATTAATGCTGCGCGATATGGCGCGTCGCGTTGCAGACGAAAAAATATCCCCTCTGGCCGCTGAAATCGACGCCAAGAGCCATTACCCGGACGAACTGGTGGACCTCTTCCGGAAACTGGACCTGTTTGCCATCCCTTACCCCGAAAAATACGGCGGGGCGGGGCAGGGAGTTCTCAGCGCCTGCATAATGGCAGAGGAATTGGCAAAGGTTTGCAGCAACTCCGCCATGGTTCCCACCACGCAGGAACTGGGAGCCACCCCCATACTGCTCGGGGGCAATGAGGATCAAAAGTCGAAATACCTGCCTCCCATATGCAAAGGCGAGGTACGGGTTTCTTTCGCCTTAACGGAGCCGGAAGCCGGATCGGACGTAGGAAATATACAAACCAAAGCCGTACGAAAAGGCAATGAATATATAATCAACGGCGTGAAACGGTTTATTTCCTACTCGGACGTTGCGGACATAATGGTGGTCTTTGCCAAAACCGACCCCGCCGCCGATGCCCGCGGTCTAAGCGCCTTAATCGTTGACGCTCATTCCCCGGGCATAACCATTGGAAAGCACGAGGATAAAATGGGATTCCGCGGCTTCAATGCGTGCGAGGTTTACTTTGACGAGGTTCACGTCCCGGCGGAAAATCTGCTGGCGGGAGAAGGCCAGGGGTTTAAGTTGGCCATGAAAACCCTTGACAAGACGCGCCCCATTGTAGGGGCAATAGGAGTGGGACTGGCCGAGGGATGCCTTGAGTATGCCATAAACTACAGTAAACAGCGGGTTCAATTCGGCAAACCCATCTCTTCATTCCAGGGCCTGCAGTTTATGATGGCCGATATGGCCATCCTTGTCGAGGCTTCCCGTCAGATGGTTTACAAGGCTGCCCGGGCCGCCGACAATGAAGATCCCGAAATGGCCAAGCTTGGCGCTATAGCAAAATGTTTAGCAACCGACACTGCCATGCGGGTATCTGTTGATGCGGTACAAATTCTCGGCGGGTCTGGCTACATGCGTGAATACCCGCTTGAGAGAAGAATGCGGGAAGCAAAACTACTGCAAATCGTTGAAGGAACTAATCAAATTCAGCGTGTTGTAATTGCTAACAAAATTTTATCATAGATTATTCACAACACTTAGTAAACAATGTCATATAGACAACAGCTTCTGCGTCCTTGGTACCGCCAAAAAGGCAGGCCAAGGGCTTTTATTATTTTGGCTCAACTAAATATAATTATGACGGGACGGCTCCCCGGCTGACAGACACAAAATCCAGCTTTGACCTGGACAGCGATGGCCATGATGATCAGATTTCCTTCGTGGGGCCGGGAAGCGGTTTTCTTGCCCTGGATTTAAATAGTGATGGCGTTATAAGTGGAAGGGAGCTTTTGGGGCCCCAAAGCGGCAACGGATTTTCGAATCTGAGTAAATATGATGACGACGGCAATCAGTGGATTGACGAAAACGATGATATTTTCAACCGCCTGCGCATATGGACAAAGGATGCTGACGGCAACGATATTCTGTTTGCCTTGGGACAAAAGGGAATAGGCGCCATATATCTGGGTAACCTCAACACATTGTTTTCCTTCAAAGACCAGTCCAACGAAGAGCAGGCCCGGATAACACAATCAGGTATTTTCGTAAAAGAGGATGGATCGGTGGGTACAATGCAGCAAGTGGATCTGGTTGTATAAAATAGCTATCAGCAATCAGCCGCCAGCTATCAACCACCCTGAAAAACACCTTATACTAAAGACCCGCAACTGAATACTAACTCCTGATTGCTGTTTGCTGAAAGCTGACGGCTGAAAGCCAGTCGCCCTGTGGGGCGACTGGCTTTCATTTTTGAAGTACCGATATGGCCGTATCCAGGTTATAGCCCTGATCCCTGTCTCTGTCGATTACAACTAAATCCGACCTGAGGTCACCATTTAAGTCCCCTGCCAGGGTTACTCCGTTGCGGGTGGCGCCCCAAGGACCAAAATCACCCCGGTACACAAATCTCTGGCCGTCGGATGTGGCCATTTGCCACTGCCCCTTCGGGCTGTAAAACAAAAGGTCGCTCTTGCCGTCTCCGTTTATGTCAGAAGAATAAGGCTGCCATCTATCTTTGGATCCCCACATCTTCAGCCATGGATCACCGGCCTCGGTAAAACCTTCTCCCGGCCCGGACAGCAATACTCTCAAATGGCCGCTGTCATTGTCCACCACCGCTATGTCTGTTTTTTTGTTCCCGTTAAAATCCCCAGCCAGCAGCTTGACGTTCCTGCCCTTCAAAAATTCCCATTGATACCACTTGATCTGACTGAACCCTTCAGTGGTATTGATGGTCAGACCGATTCTTTTTCCCTCCTGGTCATGTACCGCCACATCGGCCAGACCGTCCCCGTTAAAGTCACCCGCCAGAGGAGCAATGGATTTCATGCGCGGCAAGGTCAGGCAGACCTTGTCCCGGGGAACCAATTTTCCACCCTTGTTTTCGGCCAGTGTAAATGTTCCGCCATCCGGATTGAACACCATAATATCGTCCATTTTATTGCCGTTGAAATCACCCACCAGGGGTACTGCGTCCTTTTCCAGTTTCCAGCCGCTGATCCACACTCCTCCGTCAGCAAAGGCCCCGGTTTTTCTCGGGGAATACCCCGAGGCTGTATACCGGTACATGCGCCACTGGTTGACTTCTCTGTTCCAGACCAGTACGCTTTGTGACGATCCCGGCTCAAACCGGCCAGCCATTACGTTATCGCCTTCGGCGAAGGAGAGATTTTCCAGACGCTGGGCCGGTATAAATTTTGTCAGATCATAAATTGAAACAAAGGTATACCCCTTTTCCTTAAATGAATTGATGAGCATATGCAGAGGAGAGCCCCGGTCATATACGTAATACTCCTCGCCGTTTTTGCGGTAAGCCTTTGATATATAATTGAATTCCCTGAAAGGATGGTAAAAAAAGGACGCCAGATCGCCTTTCAGCCGGTCCAGTGTTTTAATCATTTTTTCGGCATCCACATCGGGATTAATATATCCCAGGGGGGTGGGCACCGTGATAAACCCCCGGTATCCCGGGCCATTATAATCATACGTTCGGGGCTTGATGGCGTTCACACCCCGGTAATGGTTTTCATATATCAGTCCCGTTTGTTCCTCGAAGGCAGGGTACTGTGTCATGGAGGCGGTATAGTGCGGCGTTTCCCAGTATCCCGGGTTAATACCGGCCTTTTCAAACAATTCCATGGCGCTGCTGATTCTTTCCCGGGCGTATGTATAGGTGTCCAGCGGTTCGGGACTCTTTATTCTGTCGTAGAATTCAAAGCCCTGTCCGCTGACGTTATTGCCGGTCTGATGTGTGTAGCCGTGGATACCCACTATGCCCCCCAAACCTTCCATGTATTTGATGGTGGACAGAAATTCCATGGCATAGGGTGTCTGATCGGTAATTTTTACATCATACCCCTTCTGGGGGACAACCATCCTGGGAATGAGCGAGATATGAAAGGGTACTCCCTCCCCATGTAAATATTCGGCGATTACCCGCATCTTTTTAAGAGTTTCTTCACCTTGATAGAGTCCTCCCGGACATACATCCTCCAGCCTTATTAATGCCGGCTTCACTGTCCTATGGGAACCTGGACCGGCCACCTCCACCACCCAGTTGCCTTCCCTGGAAGAATCGGTGGCGCAGCCACCCATAATGATCACCAGAATAAATACCGTCAATGCTTTTAAGTAACGCAGATTTAACCACTCCCACCTGTCATTGTGCAAAAATATATTAGCCAAAATAGCGGCAAGCGGAAAGCTTTTTTTAGCCACAGAGATCCCAGGCAACCTATCACCTATTACCCCTGAAAGACCCTCCCCATACAGCTCATAGCTTACAGCTTACCGCTATTCCCCCGCCAGTCTTGCCGAAACATCTTTTATTTCTTCCAACGCCCCTGCCCTGGCGAGAATTTCTCCTTTTTTGTCTATGCCGGGATAACAGTAGGTACCGGTCAGTTTTATATCCATCATCTTGAAAAAATATCTTACAATTGAGGCGGAACCCTCAAATACCCCGGGAAGGCGGGTTCCGGCGCAGGATATAAATATGCCCCTGCGGTTTTGCCTGAAATCGTCATCCTGTATCACCGGTTGCTTTAAAAGATATCTGGTGGCCCAAAACTGCTGCGACCTGTCTATAAACATCTTGGCCTGGGCGCATATTCCCATGCTGAATACCGGGGCAGCCATGATCAGCATATCCGCCTTCAGAATTTTTTCAAAAACAGGCCCGGCATCGTCCTTTATAACACATCTGCCCGTACTGTAGCAGCCCTCACAAGCCCGACAGGGATAATAACTGAGATCTACCAGGCGTATAGTCTCGGTTTCCACATTCAGGGACTGCAATCTTTCCACCGCAGCCTTCAGTAATATTTCGGTATTCCCATTTTTCCTGGGACTGCAAGCCAGAGCCACACAAAACTGATCGATCATTCCAATCCGGCCTCCGTTGCTGTTATTAACCGTATATCCGCCTAATCACCGATCAAATAATAATCCCTTTGCAATAAATACCACTCTTTTATGATATGATTAGTTGATTGCTGGTAAATCCAAATTAACCGGGGGTGTTGTTATTGTCTTTGACATGCGATCCAAAAAATAATCCGGCCATTGAGACTGCGGCCCGTTTCCTTAACGCCGTTAAAAAAGGGGATGCCGGAACTTTCTGGGACACTCTGGACAAAAGGGGACAGGGATATTTTTTGGGACTTTGGTTTTACGCCATGGAAAATATGAACATAGAGACCATTATTAAGCTGACAGGTGAAAAGGAGTTTCTGGACGGAGTACTGGGGCCCATCATACATGGTCTAAGGGAAAGCATATCGGAATTGCTGGATAACCCCAGGTTCGGGGAAATAGAGTATGGAACGCCGCACTGTGCCAGCATAAGGATTTTCCCCGCGGGTGGTCAGCCAGACGATCAAAACGGGGATTTCATTCCACTGGTACTGGAGCTTTGCGATTCCGGCTGTGTAAACGGCGATGTAAATCTCACCTGCTGGAAAATTGACACCCTGCAGTGTTTCCAGCTTAACAAGGGGATTAATTAATATTTACTTTAGGTCGAAAAGGCCGAGAAGTTTGGCCGACATCAAAATAACACATATCACCAGAAAAACCCGTATCCATCTGTCACCCCTACTCATGGCAAAGTTACTGCCCAACCAGCCTCCCACCCCGTTGCCGACGGCCAGGATGAGCCCCAAAACCCAGCTCACCTTTCCGTCCGCCACAAAAAGGGCCAGAGACGAAAGCATGTATAATCCCACCACCAGATTCTTCTGACTGTTTATTTTGACCAGGGACATACCGGTAATCATAGAAAGGGCCACAATAATTATAAACCCGGCTCCCGCCTGGATAAATCCTCCATAAATCCCCACAAAGAAAAATACCGCCGCCGCTATATACCTGCGGCCCGGAGTCAGGTTTTCCAACGGCTTGATAAACTTTTTTTCCGGCTGCCCTATAATGGCGGCCAAAACCAACAGCATTACTACGGCCAGTATTCTGTTAAAAATCAGGTCCGACAGCGTAACAGCCAGATATACCCCCACAACGGAACCAAGGATGGCAGGTATCCCCAGAAGAAGTCCCAGTTTCAAATCAAAAAAACCTTTGCGCTGGAAATTTCCCACCGCCACCATGCATTGTACCATCAGAGCCACCCGGTTGGTGCCGTTGGCTTCTGCCGAGGGAAGTCCCATAAAAATAAGCGCCGGAAGGCTCAAAAGAGATCCTCCCCCGCCCACTGTGTTCATAAAGCCGGATATCACTCCCACAGCCATAATCAACACCACTTCATAAAAGGTCATTTATATACTCCCGCCTTAAATATACTGTCATCAGAAGTAATAATTCTTTACTTACCGGGGTTTATCCTCCTCCGGGTCGTTCATGATGTATTATCAACAAAAAAAACTGTCTTAGAACCTGAACAGCTGTGTTAAAATCTAGTCAAATAGAAGGGAGGTTTGTGTATTGGTGGCCAAGGCCAGATCAATCTCATACCACAAAGAAGTATTTTTAAGACCCTCCAACACTCTGGGGGAAGTGGTGTCCACCTTTTCCCGGACCAGGCTGGACGCTGTGCCGGTGGTGGGAGATGAAAACAAAGTCATTGGCGTCATGACCAAGCACAACCTGTACAAGGCCCTGATGGGAGGTCACCAGCTTAATTCTGTTATTGAAGACCTTTACGCCAGGCCGGCCAAATGCGTGGATGAGGAAATGAATTTCGGCCAGGTCTACAGTTACATGCAAAAAATGGAGCTGGGTCAGGTGGTGGTTACCGACAGTAAGAATAATCCCTATGGCATGGTAACCAAGATGAGTGTTATTGAGAACTTGAGATCCCGCAGTGACAGACAGGCCAGGGAACTGGGTTCCCTGCTGGACGCCCTGGAGAACGGGGTTCTGGCTGTAAACAGCAGGAGCATTGTCACGGTAATCAACCCGGCGGCTGAAAATATGCTGAATATCAAAGGCCGGGAGGTGCTGGGCAAATTTGTGCTGGATATGCTGCCTCACGTCAGGATGGACAAAGTGCTGCATGACGGCGGTGTAACAAACTGGCACAGGATCGAAGGTCTCCCCGGGATACTGGCCAAATATCTGCCTGTATACAGCAATGGACAGCCCGGGGGAGCCATTGCTGTACTTCATGACCTTACTGAATACGAAAAGCTGGCCCAGGAATTTGAAAGCGTTCAAGAAGTTCAGAGAACCCTGGCCACCGTATTGGATCTGGCCTATGACGGCCTGCTGGCGGTTAACTCCCAGGGGGTTGTGACCACGGTAAACAGGACCATGCTGGAGTTTCTGGACACCCGGGCGGATCAAGTGATGAACCGTCGGGTTAGGGACATTCTGCCGGAGCTTGGGCTGGAGGAAATAATCGCCGCAGGCGTAACCGATGAGGGCGATGTTAAAACAATAAAGGGAAAAAGGTGCATCGTTACCAGGCTCCCTATACAGCAGGGGGATCAGGTATTGGGAGCGGTGGCCAAAATAACCTTTAAGGGGCTGAACAGGCTTCCCGATCTGGTAAGAAGACTGGAAACACTGGAAAACCAAATTTCTTACTACCGCGACGAACTTTCCCGGGTAACCCACACCGGTATAAGGTTCGATGATATAGTGGGCACAAGCCCCCAGATGGTCAGCGTAAAAAACATGGCCGGGCAGACTTCCCGAAGCTTATCCAGCGTTTTCCTCCTGGGAGAAAGCGGCACCGGCAAGGAATTATTCGCTTCGGCCATACACAACCAATCCGGAAGGACTGGTCCCTTTGTAAAGGTTAATTGCGCCGCCATGCCGGATAATCTTTTGGAAACAGAATTTTTCGGATATGAGGAGGGAGCCTTCACCGGGGCTAAAAAATCCGGGAAGCCCGGTAAATTTGAACTGGCCCACAAAGGCACGCTGTTCCTGGATGAAATAGGCGACATGTCCCTTCCGCTTCAGTCAAAATTACTGAGGGTTTTGCAGGAAAAAGAGTTCGAAAGGGTGGGGGGAATTAAAACACTGCGGGTGGATGTGAGAATAATAGCCGCCACCAACAGGGATATTGAAAAGCTGATGGAAGAAGGGAAATTTCGGGAGGATTTGTACTACCGCCTGAATGTCATCGTCATCCTGATCCCTCCCTTAAGGGAACGAAAAGGCGATATATACCCTCTGACCACACACCTGATCAGAAAATACAACCGCATACTGGGGTGCCGGGTCAGGGGAGCAAGTCCCCAAGCCATGGAAATACTGACCAATCACTGGTGGCCCGGCAATGTAAGAGAGTTGGAAAACGTGGTGGAGAGGGCGCTAAACATAGTCACCGACGGAGATATCCTTCCCACTCACCTGCCACAATACCTGCTGAGCCATCACAATCTGAAAAAGCCGGAAAATGAGGCCAAAATATCAGGCCTCAACATGATCAGCAGCATTGCCTCCACCGAAAAGGAACTGGTCACCCGCGCTCTGGCGGAGGCCGGCGGCAACCGATCCAAAGCCGCCGAAATACTGGGCATAAGCAGGACCAAACTTTATGACAGACTTAAAAAGCACGGCATAAAGCATAAGCAGTGACATTAGCTGTAAGCTATAACCTGACTTCAAAGGATCTTATCTTTCTTCCCGGTCAAAGGGAATGCCCAGCGCCCCGGGTGTGCCGGTCCGTGCCGCCCTGTTGCGGCCTATAACAATAATCAGCACCAGAACGGTAAAAATATAGGGCATCATCTTCAGAAAGAAAGAGGGCACCAGCACCCCCATAACCTGCAGCCTGAAACCGATGGCATCTATTCCCCCGAAAATGTACGAGCCCACCATTGCCCTCAGAGGATTCCAAAGGGCGAAAATAACCAGGGCCACCGCTATCCATCCCCTGCCTGCGGTCATGTTTTCCAGCCATGAAGGCGCATATGCCAGGGAAAGGTATGCCCCTCCCAGCCCTGCCAACATGCCCCCGGCTATGACATGCAGGTACCTTGAAAGAAAAACCTGGACCCCCAGGGAATCCGAAGCCGAAGGGTTCTCCCCTATGGCCCTCAGGTGAAGCCCGGGCCTGGTCCTGTAAATGTATAGCCACAATGCCGGAACCAGCAGGTAGGTCAGGTAAACCAGGGGATCATGATTAAAAAAAATGGGTCCTATTACCGGTATATCACCAAGCGCCGCCAGCGGCTTGGAAGAGAAGGGCAGCGGCACCGGCACTCCGATATAGTCTTTGCCCAGATATCCGCTGAGGCCTGTACCAAATATGGTCAGGGCCAGACCGCTGACCACCTGGTTTGACCTGAGGGTAATGGTTAGGAATGCGTGTATAAATGCCACCATTCCCCCCGCCACCATTGAGGCCAGCACCCCGGCCCAGGGGTTCCTGAAATGCACCGCCGCTATAAAGCCGCAAACAGCTCCAATCAACATCATTCCCTCAACACCCAGGTTGATTACACCCGACCTTTCGGCCAGCAGCTCACCCAGTGCGGCGTAAAGTATAGGCGTCCCGGCGGTTACCGCCGCGGCCAGTATTAATATGAGAACGTTTGTCTCCCCTCCGTGGCTCACCGGGCAACCCCCCTGTCTGCAAACCTGATCCTGAATCTGGAGAATATTTCTCCTCCCAAAACGAAAAACAGAATGGCCCCCTGAAGCATTGTAGCCACCGATGCCGGTACGCCACTGGTCTGCACCAGATAGCCCCCCACCTGAAGGCCTCCGAAAAGCACTGCCACAAATATGATGGCAAAGGGATTCAGTTTGCTCAGCCAGGCCACAATAATGGCAGTGTAACCGTATCCCGGGCTGAGGCCGTGCTGGAGCCTTCCAGTGATTCCGCTTACCTCTGTCATCCCGGCCAGGCCGCTGACGGCCCCGCTTAAAAGCATGACCAGGAGTATGTTGCGCCATATATCCATTCCTGCATACCTGGCGGCTGCAGGACTCTCACCGATAACCCTTATTTCAAATCCCCACCTGCTGCGATTCATTACTATATAAAGCATTACGGCGATCAGCAGGGCAAATAAAATGCCGCTGTGCACCCTGGAGTCTCCCAGGGTGCTTAACCTGGCCGCCCCGGCAAAGGGGGCGCTCAGCGGGAAGTTAAACCCGTCCGGGTCCTTCCATGGGCCGTAAACCAGATAGTCCACCCATAGCATGGCCACATAGTTCAGCATCAGCGTGGTAATTACCTCGTTAACCCCCAGGCAGGCCCTGGGTATGGCCGTCAGTATAGCCCACAACCCCCCGGCCGCCATTCCCAGAAGTATCATGGCCGGTATCATAATATAGGCCGGCAGTCCGGGAAAAGTCAGGGGAACCCAACTGGCGGCAAAAGCTCCCATGTAAAGTTGTCCCTCAGCTCCTATATTCCACAAACGCATCCTGAAGGCAATGGAAACACCCAGAGCACAAAGAGCGATTGGAATAGCCTTGACCACGGTCTCGGAAAGTCCGTAAGACGAACCGAAGGCCCCTGAAAACATCAGCAAATAAATCTCCTGGGGATCATGGCCATTGATCGCCAGGAAAATGCCGCCCAGCACCAGAGAAAGAAAAACCGACGCAGCCGGGGTGATAAAAACCGAGGCCGCCGGTGGGAACAGTCTTCTTTCCAGATAAAATATCCTTGCCAAAGCTTTCATGCCCCTACCTCCGAGCCAGCCGCCCCCATCATTAAAAGACCTACGTCTTCCGGCTTAACCTTGTCCCCTCCGGGCATTATCCCTGCAATGGAACCTTCAAACATTACACCCACCCGGTCGCACAGCTTCAGTATCTCATCCAGGTCCTCGGATATAAGTAATACAGCCGTTCCTTTGCTGCGAAGTTCCAACAGCATGCCATGAACGGCCTCGGTTGCCCCCACATCCAGCCCCCTTACCGGGTAAACCACCACCATAAGAGAAGGGTTGGCGGATATTTCCCTGGCCAGCAGAAGACGCTGCAGGTTACCTCCCGATAGCATTGCCACAGGAGATTTAAGGTCGGCCACCTTGATGCCGAAATCCTCAACCAGCCTGCCGGCTTCCCGGCCGGCGCAGCTATAATTGATAAGCCACCTGCCGGAGTAATCCGGCTTGCGGTAATTTTTCAAAATGATATTATCCACTACCCCCAGGCCTGGAACCAGCCCTGTTCCCAGCCGGTCCTCCGGAACATAGCTAACCCCCAGGTCGGCTATTGATCTGGGTGAGCGGTTGGTTACATTAACACCGTTTATCATTATCTTTCCGCCGTGCACCCACCTCAGACCGGCCACGGCCTCTGCCAGTTCCTTCTGTCCATTGCCGGCTACCCCGGCAATACCGAATATTTCCCCTTTGCATACCGAAAAGGACACCCTTTTTAGTGCCTCTCCGCCCACATCCTTCATGGCCCCCACTCCCCGAAGCTCCAGCACTGTTTCCCCGGGAGTTTCCCCGCCCCCATTGCGGGCTGGGGCCACATCCCTACCCACCATCAGTCGGGCCAGTTTTCTTTCGGTGATGTCCTTACTGTCCAGAACTGCCGCCACCCTGCCTCCGCGCAAAACGGTGACCCGGTCAGCGGCTGAAAGCACTTCGTTCAGTTTATGGGTGATCAGTATTACCGATCGTCCGGAAGCGGCAAATTTTTTAAGGTTTTCAAAAAGCTCCGCCGATTCCTGGGGAGTCAGCACGGCGGTGGGCTCGTCCATAATCAGCAGATCGGACCCCCGGTAAAGCATTTTCAGTATTTCCACCCTCTGTCTTTCCCCCACCGAAATCTGGCTTACCAGGGCAGCGGGATCGACATTGAGACCGAAGCTGCGGCTTAAGCCGGCTACCTTTTCCGATAGTTTATCAAGACTGTAAAAAAAGGGCGTGCTCCAGTGACCCAGTATAATATTCTCCACCACAGTGAATTTTTCCACCAGCTTAAAGTGCTGGTGCACCATTCCAATGCCGCAGCTTATAGCATCCCTGGGGGCCCGAAGCGTCACCTCGCAGCCCCGCACCAGTATTTTACCGCTGTCGGGCCGGTACATCCCGGCCAGAATGGACATGAGAGTGCTCTTGCCCGAGCCGTTCTCCCCAAGCAAGGCGTGGATTTCACCAGGCGCCACTGAAAAATCAACGTTGTCGTTGGCAACGACTCCGGGAAACCGCTTGGTAATCCCTTTCATCTCAATAAACTTCACGTATATAATCCCCCATAAACCGACCGCTGACGGTTATCCCGCCAGCGGCCCTTACAGATTTTTACAAACCGGATTTGGTTATTGGTTGCTGGTTAATTACCTATTACCTACGTCCTCTCTCAGCGTTATTTCTTTTTGGGTATGGTTCCTTCCACGCCCTCCACGAACCAGTCAAAGCTGAGCATATCCTGGTCGGTCATTTTCTGCCCCTCGGGCACCTTCACCGATCCGGACTGGTCCTTGACAGGTCCTGTGAATACGTCCCATTTACCGCTTAAAATAAGCTGTTTCTTATCTTCAATAATCTTCTTGACATCATCCGGCACCATGGGTCCGAAAGGCGCTATATCAACAATCTTGTCGCTCATGGAACCCCAGTACTGTTCGGACTTCCAGGTCTTCTCCCTGACGGCCTTAACGGTATTTACATAGAACGGGCCCCAGTTCCAGACCGCGGATGTCAAAACGGCCTTGGGAGCGTACTTGCTCATATCGCTGTTGTAACCTATGCCGTATTTGCCCTTTTCCTCTGCAGCCTGCATGGGGCCGGGGGTGTCCTGGTGCTGGGCTATAACATCGGAACCGGCGTCCAGCAGTGTTTTTCCGGCCTCTTTTTCAGCAGCGGGATCATACCATGTATTGGTCCATACAACCTGCACCTTGGCGTTTGGGTTGACCGCCCTCACACCCTGGGTAAAGGCATTGATCCCCCTGACCACCTCGGGAATCGGGAAGGCGGCCACGTACCCTATCTTGTTGCTCCTGGTCATTTTGCCGGCCACTATCCCCGTGAGGTAGCGGGTCTGGTATATACGGCCGAAGTATGTTCCTACATTTTTATCGGTTTTAAACCCGGAGCAGTGCATGAAGACAACATCGGGGTATTTCTTGGCCACATTTATGGTGGGATCCATATAACCGAAGCTGGTGGCAAAAATCACCTTGTTACCCTGCTCGGCCAGTTGCGTAAGCACCCTCTCGGAATCCGCACCCTCGGGCACTGACTCAACGAAGGCGGATTTCACGTAAGGCAATTGCTTTTCCAGGTACTTTCTGCCCTCATCGTGGGCATAGGTCCACCCGGCGTCCCCCACCGGGCCCACATACATAAAGGCCACTTTGAGTTTTTCAGCATCCCCGGCGGGAGCTTTGGTTTCTTCTTTTTTGCCGCCGCAGCCGGAAACCAGCAAAGCCACCGCCAGCATCAGCACTGCCGCCAGCACCGGAAAAATTTTAAAACTCTTCAACTCTTACCCCTCCTTTAAAAATCTCAATCTTTTTTTATTCAATCTTTTTTTATTCAATGCAGGCGGCGGAAATCCTCCCGGTCAGCACTAAACTTGGCTATAAACAATTGATCGACTTTTGATCCCAGAAGGTTGTAGAAAAAATAAGATTTGTTTTATGCCTTGAATGATTATCTCCCCTTTCCAAAGAACCTTAACTATAAAAAAACGCCCTGACGGGCGTTGCCGTCTTGCAGACGGCGGAATCCAGGAGCCAGGAGCCAGAATCCAGAATGGTGACAGGCTGCCTTAAAAGCGACCCTCAAGAGACCCCACAGCGACATGCAGTGAGGGGGAGTGATTTGAGTCCGTGCGGAATGTACCGGAGGCTGCTACTGTCTCTTAACGACCGAGCCTACGGAATGCCGAGCCGGCTGCAGGACGCAGCCGGAAGCCGGAATCGACGCAAGGATGCGGCGTTGGAGGCGGTCGGCATTCCGTTGGCGACCGAGTTTAGAGACAGTTGCAGCCGGAGGTTATGCAGGCCGGACTTAAATCGCTCCGCCTACCCATTAGCGACAATGCAGCGACCCTCAAGTGACCCCGGAGCGACCCCAGAAAAACTCTGGGCTTGCATAAAAATGCTTTGGCGATTTAGCGCTTTAGCACTTTAATATGGCATATACTTTCCTAAGCGATAAAAAACAGGACAGTTGATTGGACAACTAGATAAATACCTGCTGCAGACGGCGGCAGGTATTTATTTTAAATTTTAATGTTGTAACCAGTTAATAGCAGTGTTATTATGATACCAGGTAAACTTTATGCGTTTCTTTAGTTTACCTTAATGCCTAATTAATTTGTCGGGGGTATGGCTGTGAAAAAGAAAATATTGGCACTGGCATTTATGGTGATGGTGATATCCGCATCGTACTGGGGCTACACCAGGTACGCCTCCGATAAGCCCAGGGGCATCCAGGTCAGCGGAACCATTGAGGCCACCGAGGTCAACCTGACTGCCAGGGTGCCCGGACCGCTGGAATTTGTATCGGTCAAGCAGGGGGATAATGTTAGAAAAAACCAGCTTGTGGCCAGGATTAGCCGTAATGACCTGGTGGCCCAGAAAGAAAGGGATTCCCTGTCGGTTCAGAAGGCTGAGGCCCAGCTTTCAGACCTGGTCTCGGGGGCCCGGGAACAGGAAATCAGTGATGCCCGGGCAGCGGTGAGTACCGCCCAGGTGAGCTACGACAAAGCAAATACCGATTACCAAAGGGCCCTGGCCCTCCGCCAGAGCGGGGCCATGTCTGACGCCGACCTGGAAAAGGCTGAAACCGCCCTTAAGCTTTCCAAAAATCAGACGGACTCGGCCCAGTCAAGGCTAAGCCTTATAGAATCGGGCAGCCGGCCTGATCAGGTCAGGGCCGCCGGGATTGAGCTGGAAAGGAACAAGGCCGTTCTCAAGGCCTCGGAAGCAATACTGGACGACACTGTAATAAACAGCCCCATCGACGGAACGGTGGTTACCAGAAATTACGAGCCAGGCGAATTCGTCCCGGCGGGAGCCCCTGTGGTGACGGTGGCCAACCTGAGCGACATGTGGATAAGGGTATACGTACCCACTGATGATCTCCCCTGGACAAAACTGGGCCAGCAGGTTAGTTTTACAGTTAGCGGCTTGGCAGAACAGTTCAGTGGAATAATAGTGGAAATTTCCCCCAAGGGGGAGTTTACCCCCAAGAGCATTCAGACCAGGCTGGAAAGAACCAACATAGTATACGCCGTAAAGGTCAGAATAGATAACCCAAACGGCATTTTCAAGCCCGGGATGCCGGCGGATGTGACTATACCTAACAGGTAAGCCATTACTGTCGGAATACAGGAGTCAGAACTCAAACCCCCATGCCGCAAGGTACTGCGGCACCACGGAGGATGACAAAAATCTGAACTACCAGAGAGAACATGGATTGCAATTGAAATTTGACGCCCAATTAACTTGCGCAATTAAGCAAGCAAATGAGGAATACCCTGACCATTCTGACTCCTGTCTCCTGTATTCTGCCCTTTTCGGGAAGGCTGGTGATTTTATGATTAACATTAACGGGCTGACCAAAAAGTTCGGCCGGATAGCCACAGTAAACGATGTCACAATGAGGGTGGGCCGTGGAGAAATATTTGGCCTGGTGGGTCCCGACGGGGCCGGAAAAACAACTCTGATTCGCATGCTGTGCGGGATAATTACCCCCAGCGGGGGGACCGTGACTCTGCTGGGAGATTCCAGCCATAACGGGCGGTCAAAGTCCCACATAGGCTACATGCCCCAGAGATTCAGCCTTTACGGTGATTTGACGGTTATGGAGAATATAAATTTTTTCGGCCGAATGTATGATCTGGATAAAAACACCACCGGGCAAAGAGCCTCTGAATTACTGGAAATAACCAACCTTACCGGGTTTAAATCAAGACTTGCCGATAACCTCTCCGGGGGAATGAAGCAGAAACTGGCCCTTACTTGCGCTCTGCTCTCCAGGCCGGATCTCATTATACTGGATGAGCCCACCTTCGGGGTGGACCCGGAATCAAGGAAGGAATTCTGGAAAATTCTTTACCGACTGAACAAGGATGGTGTGACCATACTGGTATCCACTTCATATATGGACGAAGCCGAGCTGTGCAAAAAGGTGGCCATCATGAACGAGGGAAAACTGGTGGCGGTGGATTCACCGGCTAGCTTTAAAAAAAATTTTGCTTATAAAATACTGGAGCTCAATGCCGATATTAAGGAGCCTGAATTCCTGGGGACTCTTCCGGGGATTCTGGACGCCGACTTTTTCGGAGACAGGTACCATATAAGAGTGGCCGAAGCTAACAGCGGAATGAAAATAATAACTGACTCACTGGTTAGCCGGGGAATTGAAATAACCCTGCTGAGGGAGGTTCCTCCCACCATCGAGGACATCTTTGTGGCCCTGGTCGAAAGGGAGGCGGTGTAGTTGGAATACGTGGTCACCACCAGCAACCTGACCAGAAAATTCGGGGAGTTTACCGCTGTTAAAGACCTCACCATAAACATAAAACGGGGAGAAATATACGGCTTCCTGGGTCCCAACGGGTCCGGAAAATCCACCACAATCAGGATGCTTTGCGGCATTCTGGAACCCACCTCGGGATCAGGATCGGTACTGGGCTACGACCTGGCCAGGGACCCGGAAAGAATAAAGAAAAAAATAGGGTACATGTCGCAGAAATTCAGTCTTTATGATGACCTCACTGTGTATGAAAATCTGAACTTTTACTCAGGGCTTTACGGAATTCCGCGCAGGGAAAAAACCGGCAGGATAAATGAGATGATTGCCATGGCCGGGCTCACCGGGAGAGAAAAAGAACTGACGGCCAATCTTGGCGGAGGGCTCAGGCAGAGGCTGGCCCTGGGCTGCGCCATCATCTCCAGGCCGGCCATACTTTTCCTTGACGAGCCCACCAGCGGTGTGAGCCCCAGCAGCCGAAGGATGTTTTTTAAAATAATACGGGATCTTTCCAGGGAGGGAACCACCGTTATGGTCACCACCCATTTCATGGATGAGGCTGAAAGGTGCCATAACATCGCCTTTATTTCCAGCGGTCAGCTTATTGCCAATGACACCCCCGGAAATCTGAAAAGAAATGTGATCACCGGCTGCATGGTGGAGATGGAAATTGATGACCCCTTAAATCATATCCAGCATCTGGAGAGCCTTCCCTTCGTCAGGGAGTGCTCGGTCCACGGCGCCGCCTTGCACATACTGCTGGACAGCCGGGACAAAATCAGTAGTCTGGAGGAATTTACCGGCTTCCCGGCGGTGGAGATTACGCCAACCCTGGAAGATGTGTTTATATCACTATCCAAAGCCCACCGACAGTGAAAGATTGGTCGTTGGTTGTACGTTATTGGCCCACTACCTAACGCTTATCACCAATACCAATTACCTATAACCTATAACCTATAACCTATAACCTATAACCAATTACCCATCCTTCGGATGATGTTAAAAAAATTGGGATCACCTTTATGAGGCAGTCCCTACAAGAAAGGGCAGGTGTTAGCCATGAACAGGCTGCTGGCCATGCTGCAAAAGGAATTTCTTCAGATGTTCAGGGACCGGCTGACGATAGGAATGATATTCATGCTGCCCCTGGTGCAGCTTCTTCTCTTCGGCTATGCCATACAAACCGAGGTAAAGCATATTCCCACGGTGGTTTTCGACCAGTCACTGTCCAGCGACAGCCGGGAGCTTCTTGACGCCTTCAAGGCCTCGGGCTACTTCGATGTAACCCATGTGGCGGGAAGTTACCGGGAGGTAACTGAAATGATTGACAGCGGCAGGGCCAAGGTGGGAATGGTTTTCCCTCCGGACTTTGCGGTCAGTCTCAAAAGGGGTGAGTCCGCAGCGGTGCAGGTACTGGTGGACGCCAGCGACAGCATGGTGGCCTCTTCCACCATAGCCACCGCCAGCTCCATTGGTCTCCTTAAATCACAAAATATAATAGCCCAAAAGGCCGGTGTTATAGAGCCACCCTATGATATCAGGGTGCGCCCCTGGTATAACCCGGACGGGATAACGGCCTATTACATGGTGCCAGCCATACTGGGGATAATTGTCACCATGACCATGGTGATGATGACCTCCATGTCCATAGTCAGGGAAAGAGAGAGGGGGACCCTGGAACAGCTCATTGTAACCCCCATCAGGCCCTATGAGCTGATGATAGGCAAAATAATCCCCAACATCGCCCTGGGTTATTCCCAGATAACTGTGGCCCTTCTGGTAGGAAGCCTGGTGTTCAATGTGCCCATACGGGGCAGCCTGCTGGAGCTTTACCTGCTGACCCTATTCTTTATCACAGCATCCCTTGGTATCGGTATACTTATTTCAAATATAGCAAAAAATCAGATGCAGGCCTTCCAGATGTCTTTTTTCGTCCTGCTCCCCAGCATACTGCTGTCCGGGTTCCTTTTTCCCCGGGAGGCAATGCCGCTGGCGGTACAGTATATCGGCAACATTATACCTCTGACCTATTATCTGGTGATCATCCGGGGAATAGTTTTAAAAGGGATCGGCTTTAGCTACCTTATTCCCCAGGTTACGGCGCTGCTGGTTTTTTCTTTGGTACTGTTGGCCATAAGCATTGCCAAGTTTAAGAAAAAGATTGCTTAGGCCGTAACTTTTGAAAGGGTGATAATGGTTATGAACATGAAAGATAGAATACTGACCGGCTTCAGGGATCTTTCCGTTTTAGCGGGTTTTCATGGAGCCACCATGGATGAGCTTTCATTTCGAACCGGAATTAGCAAGAGAACAATTTACCGTTACTTCAAAAGCAAGGATGAATTGGTCAATGCGGTGGCGGATGATTTTATGGCCCAAACAGAACAGCACGTAAACACCGTTCTGGCCTCTGAGGGGAATCCGGTGGAGAAAATAGGCATTTTAATCAGCACGATGTTTCAGCAGTTGAAATTCCTAAACCCTTTAATCATGAGGGATATACAGAAATACTACCCCCATATATGGAGCCGCATTGAGGCTTTTCGCGCCCGTAAGATACGGTCCGTTATTGAAAACATGCTGTTGGCCGAATCCCGGCAGGGTTATTTTAGAGAGACCATTCCCGCAGTATTTATGACCGCTATCCTGTCCAGCATCAGAGATGTGGTTAACCCCGCCTTCATTCTGGAGAACGGCCTGACCGTGGAAAAAACAGCAAAAACAGTGTTTGAAATTTTTATGTACGGTATAGTAGCCGACGAGGCCAGAAAAAATAGCAGCCCTTTGGGCTGCGGGAATCCAGAAACCAGAAGCCAGGAGTCAGAATAATGACAGCATACCTTTGAAATATAACCCAACTAAATTACACAAAAAGCAAGCTTATTAGGAATACCCGGACATTCTGACTCCTAACGTTAAAGCATTTTATAAAAAAATGAACGGGAGATGACTTCCATGACCAAAGGAATTTACCGGGCCCTTACGGTGGCGGGATCGGATTCCGGCGGCGGGGCCGGAATACAGGCTGATTTAAAAACATTTATGGCCCACGGGGTATACGGCTGCAGCGCCATTACCGCCGTCACGGCCCAGAATACACTGGGTGTAAACGGTGTGGTGATAATATCTCCGGAAATGGTGGCTGCCCAAATGGATGCAGTACTCTCGGATATTGGCTGTGATGCGGTGAAAACCGGCATGCTGGGTAACGCAGAAGTGATGCGGGCGGTGGCCGAAAGCATCAAGTCATACTCCGTTGCAAAGCTGGTGGTGGACCCGGTGATGATATCCACCAGCGGGCACAGGCTGTCAGATCAGGATACGGCGGATGCTTATATAAACGAGCTTTTCCCTCTGGCACTGCTGGCCACACCCAACCTCTTCGAGGCGGAGGTTTTCTATGGACAGCCCATTAATACAGAAAGCCGGCTGGCCGATGCGGCCAGGAATATACTGGGCTTTGGTCCCCGGTGGGTTTTGATAAAGGGTGGGCACAGGAACTTTGCCACAGGTAAAAACATGGTTACCGACCTGTTGACTGACGGTATCAGCTTTGTGGAAATTAACAATCCACGCCTGGAAACCCGCTGCACCCACGGAACGGGCTGCACTCTGTCAGCCGCCATTACTGCCGGGCTGGCCAGGGGCATGGAACTGCCTGAGGCTGTCAGAGCTGCCGAAACATACCTGCACAACGCCATTAAAACCGCCGTTCCCCTGGGTAAGGGACATGGCCCGGTCAACCATGGAGCTGTAGGGTATAAGCTGTAAGCTGTAACCTATAACTAACAACCTGCAACCAACGACCAATCTTTCACGGCCTGATCTCCACCACTTCCCTTTGAGTAAGCACCACCAGCCGATCATCCCTTACATCATATACCGTATCACCATCAAGGGCAATTATAAGGAGCTGGGTCTTGGGATCATCATTTACCCCGCTAACACAACCTGATCCGGTAATCACAAGAAAACCGGTATCCGGGCTGTGTTTTTCCCGTATCATCCTGTTCATCTCTTTCCATCCCAGTACTCTGGCTTTTTCTATCTTAATCCTGAGGCCGGGCGCCGGTACTGTTTTAGAAACCGAGACATCCCGCCCTGCCCATTTGTCCCTGATTACCCCGGCAAAATCCTCACCTGACTCCAAAATCATATTTTTTCCTCTCTTTTTTTTCACAAGATAAAGCGCCCTGCGGGCGCCCCGTTTTATCGCTCAGGAAAGCAACTTCAAATCACTCCCCCCAGACGCATGTCGCTTGAGGGTCGCTACATGGTCGCTAATGGGTAGGCGGAGCGATTTAAGTCCGGCCTGCATAACCTCCTGCTGCAACTGTCTCTAAACTCGGTCGCCAACGGAATGCCGACCGCCTCCAACGCCGCATCCTTGCGTCGATTCCGGCTTCCGGCTGCGTCCTGCAGCCGGCTCGGCATTCCGTAGGCTCGGTCGTTAAGAGACAGTAGCAGCCTCCGGTACATTCCGCACGGACTTAAATCACTCCCCCTCACTGCATGTCGCTTGAGGGTCGCTTTTAAGGCAGGCTGTCACCATTCTGGCTCCTGACTCCCCAAGCGCCCGTCAGGGCGTTTTTTCTTCCCAAAACATTTATCTATTCTGCCGTATTTCCAGAACGGCATCCAGTATGCGGTGGGCCACCAGAGATTTTTCCATCAGGGGGAGGTCTTCCGCCCTTCCTCCTGAATATATCAGCTTAACTATATTTGTGTCGGTTCCGAAACCGGCGCCGGGCTCCGTAACATCATTGGCAACCAGCAGATCAAGGTTCTTTTTGTCCAACTTCTGCCTGGCATTCTCTTCCAGGTCTCGGGTTTCGGCGGCAAACCCCACCAGGGTTACCCCTTCTCTTTTATTTCTTCCCAGTTCGGCCAGTATGTCGGGATTTTTTACCAGTTCCAGGATCAGTGTTTCCCCATCCTTTTTTATTTTCTGTTCCGCCACCCGGGCACACCTGTAATCGGCCACGGCCGCCGCCTTAATCACCACGTCAGCCTCGGGATAAAACCTCATCACCGCCTCACGCATTTCCCCGGCAGATTCCACCAGTACGGTCTCAACCCCCGCAGGGCCCGGCAGGCATGTGGGCGCGGAAACCAATATCACCCTGGCGCCCCTTGAAAAAGCGGCCTCCGCCAGGGCATAGCCCATTTTCCCCGAGCTGCGGTTGGTTACAAACCTTACCGGATCTATAGGTTCCCTGGTACCTCCTGCCGTTACCAGCACGGTGAGGTCCTTCATATCCCCCTGCCCGGCAAGAAGGGTGGTTATCGCCCCCATTATGGTTTCCGTTTCGGCCAATCTGCCCTGGCCGAAATGGCCGCAGGCCATCCGGCCCACTTCAGGTTCCACAAAATGATACCCATACTGGGCCAGCCTGGCAATGTTGTCTTTAACAACCTGATTGGCGTACATGTTCATGTTCATGGCCGGGCAAATCAAAACCGGGCAGGTGGCGGCCAGAACGGCTGTGCTCAGGAGGTCGTCGGCCATACCGTGGGCCAGCTTGCCCAGTAAATTTGCCGTTGCCGGGGCCACCACCATTACATCGGCCCGGCCTGCAAGGTCTATGTGAGGCATCCGGAAAAGGTGTGAAGCACTAAAAAGATCGGTGTATACAGGGTTTCCTGTCAGTGCCTCAAAAGTTAGCGGCCTGATGAACTCCCCCGCCGATCTTGTCATTATGACATGTACAGCCGCCCCCCGGCCATTCAGTCTGCTGGCCAGTTCCGCAGCTTTATAGGCAGCTATTCCTCCTGTGACACCAAGGGTAATAAACCTGCCTTCCAGCATAATACCCTCCGATTTCATTTTATTCCCTGCTTAGTCCGGCGGTACATGATTCTTCCCTGGGAAATCTCTTTCAGGGCTGCGGTCACCGGTTTACGCACCACTATGCCGTTGCTTCTGTCGCTTTCCGCCCTTTCGGTCAGTTTTCTGGCTCTCTTGGCCGCAATAACCACCAGGGTGTACCGACTATCCACCTTTTGCATCAACTCGTCCAGAGTCGTTGTCTGGTTCATGGCGACCCTCCAAAACGCAAGTTATTTATATGCAAATATTATTAACCAAAAAATCAAACAGAACATAGGTGGTTTAAATTTCTTCCAAGCGGTTACCAATCCTGAGGCAATCTGAAGCGGGCGGAACGGCTGCGCTCAGCCTCCACAATACACCTGACAACGGCCACGGTGTCACTGATTCGGTCATTTACCAGCACATAATCATATCTCGGGATGAACCCCAATTCGGTGTCCGCCCACAACATCCTTTTCTCTATTTCCGGCTGGCTTTCCGTCCCTCTGGCCATGAGCCTTGACTGCAAGGCCGACCGGGAAGGCGGTATAAGAAATATAAGCACAGCGTCTGGGAAATGTTCCTTAACCTGAAGACCTCCCTGAACGTCAATCTCAAGTATGACGTCCTCTCCCCGAGACAGGGCTTCCCTGACCGGCCCGGCAGGCGTGCCGTAAAGATACCCGTATATGGGGGCCCATTCAAGAAAACCGCCCTCTCCGGTGAGTTTTTCAAATTCTTCCCTGGACATAAAATAATAATCCCGACCATGCACCTCTCCCGGCCTGGGTTGACGGGTGGTGGCCGAAACCGACAGCCTTATACCCCGGAGAGTATTTATCAGACGGCTGCAAACAGTGCCCTTTCCTGATCCGGAGGGCCCGGAAAGCAATATCAACATTCCCTGTCCCGGCATCTTACCCCTCCAGCTTAATCGTTGGGGTCTTCAGCCGCAGACGATGAAACATCTTTACCCACCAGCCGGTGCGCAACGGTTTCCGGCTGCACCGCAGATAATATTACGTGGTCGCTGTCTGTAATGACTACCGCCCTGGTCCTCCGCCCGTAGGTGGCATCCACCAGCATGCCCCGGTCCCTGGCTTCCGTTATAATTCTCTTTATGGGTGCTGATTCCGGGCTTACGATGGCGATTATCCGGTTTGCCGAAACTATGTTGCCAAAGCCTATATTGATTAACTTTATATCCATTCTTATACCCCCCTAAAGATGCTGATCTGTCATTAAACGCTACTCCAGGTTCTGCACCTGTTCCCTTATCTTCTCCAACTGACTTTTAATCTCCACAACATATCCGCTTATCTGGATATCACCCGATTTCGAAGCTATGGTGTTTATTTCCCTGTTCATCTCCTGGATGATAAAGTCCAGTTTCCGCCCCACCGGATCAGTTCCGCCAAGGCTTTCGGAAGCCTGGACCACATGGCTGTAGAGTCTGATAATTTCCTCGGTGATACTGGATTTTTCGGCCATGATGGTGACCTCGGCCATAACCCTGTTCATATCCAGTATGGATTCGGCCAGCCAGTCCTGAAGCCTCTGGGTTATTCTTGCCCGATAGTCTTCAACCACCTGGGGCGCCCTGGACTCTATCTCGGAGGTCATTTTCATGATCATGCCCAGCCTTGCCAGGAGGTCGTCCTTAAGGCGGTTCCCCTCGGACTCTCTCATTTCTACCAGCCCGTCCACCGCCGTGATAATGGCCTGTTCCAGAACAGGCCACCACAGGGCGGCGTCCTCAGCCGGCTCCTCCAGAGAAAGTACCCCGGGAACTGTGAAAATATGCTCCGATCTTATGGAATCCACTACTCCCAGTTGATCCAGCAACTCTCCCATTGCCTTATAATACGATGTGGCCAATGCTTTGTCAACTTTAACCGTGGGAATTTTTTCCGCAGACTGCTCCAGTGAAATATACCCGTCAACCCTGCCTCTGGCCACTCTTTCCAGTATCAGTCTTCTTGATTTTTCCTCCAGAGAGAAAAGCTGCTTGGGCAGTCTCAGCACCACCTCGGCAAAACGGTGGTTCACCGATTTAAGCTCCACGGTAAACTTCTTATCTTGCCCCACTGCCTCCCCCCGGCCAAAACCGGTCATGCTTCTGGGCAATATATCACCACCTGACTTTAGTATTTATTAATTTTCTATCCGGGACAGCAGTTTTTCTATTCTATCCATTCCCTCCACTATTCTTTCCATGGAGGTGGCGTAGGACAGCCTGAAACAGTGGTCATCCCCAAAGGCTATTCCTGGAACCATGGCCACATTGGCGTCTTCCAGCAGCATAGCCGCCAGATCCCCGGACCCCTGTATCTTTTTACCGTTATACCTTTTCCCGATATAGCTGCCCATATCCGGGAAAAGATAGAATGCGCCGCTGGGCTTGGCGCATGAAAGCCCGGGTATGGAGTTAATCCTCTCCAGCATGTAGTCCCTGCGCCTGTTAAATTCAATGACCATTTTATATAGTTCGTCCCGGGGCCCTTCCAGGGCGGCCACACTGGCAGCCTGGGCAATGGAGGTGGGGTTGGAGGTGGAATGGCTCTGAAGGTCGGCCATAGCCTTGGCCACCGCCTGGGGCGCCGCCGCGTAACCTATCCTCCAGCCTGTCATGGCATAGGATTTTGAAACCCCGTTGATGACTACAGTCAGCTCCTTCAGCGCCGGGCTGAGGCAAGCTATACTGACGTGCTCAGCTCCATCGTAAAGCAGTTTTTCGTAAATCTCGTCGGAAATAATGGCTACTCCCTGGCGAACCAGAATTTCTCCCAGGGCCGCCAGCTCTTCCCTGGTGTACACCGCACCGGTGGGGTTACTGGGGCTGTTGAGAAGTATCACCTTTGTTCTCCTGGTGAGAACCGACTCCAGCTCTTCCGGCGCCAGTTTAAAACCGTTGGATGCCTTGGTCTGAACAATAATGGGGACCCCCCCGGACAGCTTTATTTGCTCCAGATGGCTGACCCAGTAGGGAGCCGGCAGTATAACCTCGTCTCCTTTCTGGCATAAAACCTGAAAGGCATTGTACAGGGAATGCTTTCCCCCGGACGAAACAACTATCTGTGAAGGCTGGTATTCCAACCCGTTTTCTTCTTTAAATTTTTTTACTATGGCCGCCCTCAGCCTGTCGGTTCCGGCCACCGGGGTGTACTTTGTCATACCCTTATTTATGGCCTCTATAGCGGCCTGTTTGATATGATCCGGGGTATCAAAATCGGGTTCCCCCACTCCAAAATTAACTACATCCAGACCGTCCGCCACCATTTTTTTTGCCTTGGCGTCTATGGACAGGGTGGGTGAGGGGCTGATATTCAGCGCCCTTTCTGCCAGATCCAATTAAATCTCCTCCTCGTATCTATGTGAATTGAATTTTTAACAGATTGGATAATCGCCGCTAAATACTATTTCAGCAGGCCCGGTCATATATACCCTGTTATTGTCTTTATTCCATTCTATCAGAAGCCGTCCCGAGCTGAGATTTACCCTTACCCTTCTCCCGGTAAGGTTGTTCAGGACACCGGCCACCACCGCCGCACACGCCCCGGTGCCGCAGGCCATGGTGAAACCGGCTCCTCTTTCCCATACCCTCATGGACACCTCTTCATTATTCAATACCTGAACGAACTCCACATTGGTTTTCCTGGGAAAGTCCGGGTGTACTTCTATTTTGCGCCCCCATAGCGACAGGGGCACTTTTTCTATGTTCTTTACAAATACCACACAGTGGGGGTTACCCATTGAAACCGCCGTAATGGTAAAGGTATTTTCCCCCACCCTGAGCGGTTCGCCCACCACCGGACCGGGGCCGCCCTCCATGGGAATAAGGGACCGCTCCAGCTTGGGCTCACCCATGTCCACCTTAACAGATTCGACTCTGCCATTTGCGGTAATTATTTCAGGAATCATTATACCGGCCAGGGTTTTAATACGCAAGCTGCTTCCCCTGACCTGCCCCTTTTCATATATATACTTTGCCACGCAGCGTATTACGTTGCCGCACATTTCAGCCTCACTGCCGTCGGAGTTGAAAATCTGCATGAGGATATCGGCATCCCTGGTGTCCTTAATCAGTACCAGCCCGTCCGCCCCGATACCAAAATTTCTGTGGCATACCTTAACTGCCAGATCCGCCAGTCTTTCGCTGTTTTCAGGCAGACCCTTTTCCTCCCTGGCGTCCACCAGCACAAAATCATTTCCCAGCCCGTGCACCTTTAAGAATCTCACTTTCGCCGGATACCCCCTCAAAACATGCCGGATGTGCCGTCCAAGTACAAACACACCATGCTTAACTTCCATCTCATTTCCTTTTTTCCTTCTTTTCACCCGTAATTATACCCTGAGATAGGTAACTTTTTGCCTGGCCTTTATCTGTATGTTTTTTATAATTATGCCTATAACGGTGGGTAATGAAGATAACCCTATGATAACGCCCCATTGCGCAGGGTTTAACGGAACGGTATGAAACACCATACTTAAAAAGGGCAGGTGAGTTACCGCCACCTGCAGCGCCGCCGAGAACACAACCGCCATGACCAGCTGCGGGTTTGTGAATACTCCCAGTTCCAGTATGGTGTGGTATTCGGAACGACAGCTAAACACGTAAAACAGCTGGGTGAAAACAAGGGTGTTAAAAGCCGCGGTACGGGCCAGATCAACATTATGGGAACCCAGCCAAACCCCTGAAAAAACCATCAGGGTGACTAAGGCTATAACCAGGCCGCTGCCAAATATTTTATAGATCAGACCGTTGGCAAATATACTCTCCTCAGGAGATCTGGGCCTTCTGCTCATTATGTCCCTGTCAGCCGGGTCAACTCCCAGGGCCAGGGCCGGAAGGCCGTCTGTGACAAGGTTCATCCACAGTATCTGAATAGGCAGCAGAGGCAGGGGCAGCCCTACCAGCACAGCAAGGAACATAACCAGTACCTCACCCACATTGCACGAAAGTAAGTAACGGATGAATTTCCTGATATTATCATATATTCCACGACCCTCTTCCACGGCCGCCACTATGGATGAAAAATTGTCATCGGCCAGTACCATGGAAGATGCCTCCCTGGTTACATCGGTGCCGGCAATTCCCATGGCTATGCCTATATCAGCTTCTTTTACGGCAGGAGCGTCATTTACCCCGTCCCCCGTCATGGCCACCACATGGCCGGTCCGCTTCAGGCACCTCACTATACGAAGTTTGTGCCCGGGGGAAACCCTGGCGTAAACAGCCACCTGATCCGCCCGGCGGGACAGTTCCCCGTCAGACATACTGTCCAGTTCCACCCCGGTGAGCACCCCGCCTCCCCGGGCCAAAAGCCCCATCTCGGTGGCCACCGCCCTGGCCGTGGCCTGGTGGTCTCCGGTAATCATGGCCACGTGAATTCCAGCCCTCCTGCAGATGTGAACAGCGCTGACCGCACTGGGCCTGGGTGGGTCAATCATGCCGCAAAGCCCGATGAATACCAGGTTGTTCTCCTCACCGCCGTAATCCTCCAGCTCCCTGTCAACTTTCTTAAAGGCAAAGGCCAAAACCCTCAGAGCCTCGGAGGCCATTTCCGAAGCCCAGGCCAGTATATCCCTTCTATCCCCCTCGGACAGTGGAACAATTCTACCATTGTCATAAACATGGGTGCACAGTTCCAGCAGTAAATCAGGGGCTCCCTTGGCGTACCCGGAGATCTTTCCGGCATCGTCCCGGTAAAACACAGTCATGCGCTTCCGGTCCGGGTCGAAGGGCAGTTCGGCTACCCGGGCTTGATTTTGCTCAACCTTTTCCCTCCATATGCCGCCCTTGGCCGCCATCACCAATAAGGCGCCCTCGGTGGGGTCCCCCTCAACATCCCACTCCCGCAATCCTCTTTTTTCGGATATCCCTCTGAACAGGCCGCCTATACTTATATCGCCCTTTTTTAGGATAGAGTTGTTGCACAGTGCGGCTGCCTTCAAAAGAAGGCTGAAACGGTCATCCGCCTTGCCCCTGACGAATTTGATTTCTCCCTTGGGATCATAGCCCTCTCCGTCTATCTCGGCCACCGACCTGCCCACCACAGCCTTCCTTACCATCATTTTATTCTGGGTAAGGGTTCCTGTTTTGTCGGAGCAAATAACGGTGGCGCAGCCCAGGGTCTCCACAGCCGGTAGTTTTCGGACAATGGCGTTTCTCCTGATCATTCGCTGCACCCCAACGGCCAGGGCCACTGTTACTATGGCCGGCAGTCCTTCGGGGATGGCCGCCACCGCCAGGCTGATACCGGCCATGATCATATTGTAAAGAGGCTCTCCCCTGTAAACTCCCATTATTACCACAGCTGCGCAAACAATCAGGCAAAAGGCAACCAGTACCCTGCCCAACTGGGAAAGGCGGCGCTGTAAAGGAGTGTCCTCCTGGCCGGCCTCCTGGATCATCATGGCAATATGCCCCATTTCCGTTGCCATGCCGGTGGCCACCACCACCCCTTTACCTCTTCCCCTGCTCACCGAGGTGCCCATAAACACGGTGTTCCGGATGTCGCCGGGATTAATGGACCGCTCTGATGCGGGTTCTATTCTTTTTTTCACGGGAACGGATTCCCCGGTAAGGGCCGATTCCTCTATTTCAAGATTGAAGGCCTCCGCCAGCCTTAAATCGGCCGGAACCTTATCTCCGGCCTCCAGGCAAACTATATCCCCGGGAACAAGCCGGGCGGCGCTTATCCTCTGATCCCTGCCGCCCCTGATAACCCTCGCCTCGGGGGCCGTCATGCGCTTTAACGCCTCCAGTGACCTTTCTGCCCGGTATTCCTGAAAACAGCCCAAAAGGGCATTTATGATCACGATAACCATTATTGTAACTGCGTCGGCATATTCCCCCAGAAAGCCCGAGAGTACCGTGGCAGCCAAAAGCACCAGCACCAGGAAATCCCTGAACTGGTTTAAAAATAAGCTCCACAGGGCAAGGGGGGGCGCCTTTGCCAATTCGTTGGGCCCGAACCTGGCCGCCCTTTCCCCGGCCTCCCTATCATCCAGACCCTTTGTCATATTTGTTTGAAGCGCTTCCAGCACCTCCCTGATACCCATCATGTGCCACTGACCGGTCATTACCATTTCCCCCTTATTTTTCCATTCGTCTCCGACAATAATGTTTATGTCCGGGGTAATAAAAAAATAACCGCCTTGTCGGCGGTGCCGTCTTGCAGACGGCGGAATCCAGAATCCAGAATAGTGACAGCCACGGAATTCCTCCCGGTGCGGATTACACCCCGCCCCTGCCCAGCTCTGAAAGCATTGTCATACCCAGGGCATATACAACCCAAAGACTCCCCAGGTACACCGCCAGCCTGCCAAAGGGCACCTTCATGGCCAGGGAGCCACCCAGGGCAGTAAGGGCCAGCGCCCAGAATACAAAAGGATCCATCTGGCTCAAGAAGGTATAAAGCTTCCCGGGAAACATGTCCGGGGTCTCCATGAATATGGCCGGACTTATGGTGATGCCGGTCATATTCCGGGCCGGGGACACCATTAAAAGGGCCGTCCTCAGTATAGCTCCAATAACGATCGGAAGGTCAGCAAATACCGTAACGGCAAAAAGGGTGCTGAATTTTGTCTTTTCTCCGCTGAAGGCGTTAAAAAGCTTCATCAGAGCCGCTATTACAACCCACATAATCAGCGGAAAAAGCAGCGTTCCTGCAATGGAGGAAACCATCGCGGCATTAAGGGCCATCTCCATCTCCTGGGCTGAAAATTTATACCCGGTGGGCAGGTTCTGCAGTGTCCAGGCTGTATACTCTTTTATTTTAGGCAGAGATATTATAGTAAGAACAAGGTGTATACCCAGTATAAATGCGGCTGCGCCCCAAAACAGGGGCTTTTGGGTAATATCCTCCATGGTCCTGGCCGGACTGGCCCACAGTACCCCATAAACCCTTTTCCATAATGATGCCTTTTCACTATTGGTATTTTCTTCCACCTAAGCCCCTCCTTTAATCTAATAACTCAGCCTGGGCAACCATCCTATTTTAAAAAAAGCCTCCAGGGATCCCGGGACTGATCATCAATCCTGGCGGAATAGGATTTAACTGCTTCCCTTACAGATCTGTCCTCCAAAAGATGGGCACAGACCTTTCTCACCCCTTGCCTGAAGTCCAGGTCCAGGGCCTCTAAGTCTTTTTGCCTCACCAGGGGGCACAGGAAGATGGCATCCTCATCCAGAACTATTTCCAGATCCCCTTCCGGAGTAAGATACGGGGCCAGGGGAAAAATTCTGCAGGCCATGGGCCTCTCTTCCCTGGGACAACTTCCGCGGCACTGTAAAACAAAGGGCCTCTTTCCGGAAAAGTGTTCAACCTCCACCTCAGAGTGCCCCACGCTGTACCATTGGCCGCCCTCCGGATAAAGGGCTTCCTCCCCAGGGAAAAGGTACATGCCCTGCCCTTCCTCCCGAACGGAGCAGCATTTTTTCCCGCATATCAGTCCGCAGTCCGATTTCATGGGAGTAAGCCCGCCCAGTATCCGGCTCAGCCGTTCCCAACTTGCTTTTTCCATTACTTATCAACCCCCACATCGTGGCCGCATGCCCCGCAGTCAAGCCCCGCCTTCTTGTTATCAAAATTAATTTTTCCGGTCTCCCGGTTACACAGTATTAATAAATTTCCTTAAATTCATTGAAAATCCTGCAAGTGAGAAAAGGACATCCAACCCCGCCAGAATTTTCGTCCGCTTTTGGCTTGCGGAATCAGGCAGAGGCATTCGCGCCCAGTTGGAGTTAAACAGAAATTGACCGTAAACAATGGCTGATGCTATACTGTTACCGTGCCATCCAGAAAGCTTAAAGCTTACCGCTTACCGCTTATCGCAGTTTTCAGGTGCAGCAGGCGGAAAAAGGGTGAGCCAGAATGGCCAAGTATGAACTTTTAGGGGGTAACCGGGATGCCCTTTGACGGAATCGTAATGTCCGCTGTGAAGAAAGAACTGTCAGAAAGCCTTACCGGGCTTAGAATAGACAAGGTGTATCAGCCCAGCAGGGAGGAAGTGCACCTGATCCTCAGCAGGACCGGGGTAAAACTCCGTCTTTTGCTGTCGGCGGACTCCAACACGGCCCGGGTGCACCTCACCTCCTCCTCCAGAGAAAACCCACCCTCGCCTCCGGTGTTCTGCATGGTGCTGAGAAAATACCTGGAGGGGGGCAGGATTGCCGGGTTCTCTCAGACCGGCTACGACAGGACGCTGTGCATTACGGTGGATGTGCGGGACGATCTGGGCAGACCATCGGTGAAACAGCTTATCTGCGAAATAATGGGCAAACACAGCAATATAATACTGGTGGACCCGGATACAGGGGTTATACTGGACGGAGCAAAGAGATACTCCCACGCGGTGAGCAGGCACCGGGAGGTTTTACCCGGAAAGCCATATATACCGGCCCCCGCCCAGGGCAAGATTAACCCTCTGTCACTAAGCCCGGATCAATTTTTTGCCCTCATGCTGACAAATCCACTGGAAAGCCGTTTAACAGACATAGTGCAAAAGCAGTTTGACGGGCTGAGCCCCCGCATGACCCGGGAGGTAATCCATCGGGCCGGTCTGGACCCCCAAATAATCCTTAATAACTGCGGGGAAATTGAACTTACCTCGGTGTACATTGCGCTAAAGGACCTATACGCCCGGGCTGAAAACGGTGATTATCAGCCCTCCCTGGTTTTTAGCGGAAGGGAGGCCCTGGATTTTGCGGCCTTTGAACTGACACACCTGGAGAATACGTCCAGTATTTCCGGCGGCATGAATGAGGTGGCGGACCGCTATTTCAGCCTCAGAACCCTCACCGGGCAAATGGACCGCACAAGACAGTCCTTAATGAGCTTTATAAAAAAGGAAACCGGCAGGCTGGAAAAAAAGCTTGCCGCGCAAAGGGCCGAGCTGGAAGCCGCCGCCGAGGCCGGCAGCCTGAAGTTGTCCGGGGAACTTATCACCGCCAATATTCACCGGCTGCAAAAGGGAGAAACCGAGGTTTACCTGGAGAATTTTTATCAAGAGGGCTGCCCCCCTGTGAAAATACTGCTGGACCCCCAGCTGACCCCGGTGGAAAACGCCCAATACTTTTTCCGCCGCTACGCCAAGGCTAAAAAGGTTAAGGAATCGGCAACCCAACACTCCCAGGCCACCCGGGATAATCTTCTATACATGGCCGGCGTGGAAAACTCAGTGGATCAGGCCTCCACTCCGGGGGAACTGGATGAGATAAGATCTGAGCTGGTGGATCAGGGCTGCCTGAAGCCCGCCGGACCCAGGCCAGCCAAGAAAAAAGAAGCTCTTCCCCGCCCGTCCGCCTATACCTCCAGCGACGGCATGACCATACTGGTGGGGAAAAACAACCGCCAGAACGACTACCTGACCATGAAGATGGCCCGCCAGGAAGATATCTGGCTGCACACCAAGGACATACCGGGTTCCCACGTGGTTATCAGAACCGGGTGGCAGGAAGTGCCTTCCACCACCCTGGAGGAGGCAGCCTCCCTGGCCGCCCTGCACAGCCGGGCCAAACAGTCCGGCAAGGTGCCGGTGGATTACACCCTGCGCAAATTCGTCAGTAAACCCAAAGGAGCAAAGCCCGGCTACGTAATATATACCGACCAGAAAACAATAATGGCCGAGCCCGACCCGGAACTTCTTGAATACATGGAGTGGAAAAAAATCAGTGACGCCTTGGATAACGTGCCCGTGGAACAGGTTTCGCAGGATGAAGAGTCAAAGGCCATACAGCTATTGGCAAAGTCCAAAAAGGAGCCGCGTTTTACTGCTGACGATATTGACTCAGGAGGTGATATGTATAAGTAACCTTTATTTGCCTTTTGAGATATTTTCCGCCAACTCGTTAAGGTAGACCCATCTTTCCATCTTCTTTTTAAGTTGCGCTTCCATATCTTCTTTTTCTATTAATAATTGCTGTAAAAGAATATAATCGGCAAATGCCTCTTCGATTTTCCTTTTTATCTTATTTATTTTATCTTCAATCTCAGCAATTGTATCATCTATTTCGGCATATTCCTTTTGTTCATGAAAAGAAAACTTTAAGGGCTTTTCCTTGTTTTTCCCGATAGTCTTGCATATATTGAGATTTTTATCGGGTTCTTTGACTTTATCCAGTGTTTTATTGGAAGCACCGGTATTTTGGAATTGACTGCTCTTCTCTTTGAAATCTGAATAATTTCCCGGGTACTGCACTATACTTCCATTTCCTTCAAAGGAAAAGATCTTTTCGGCCATTCTATCCAGGAAATATCGATCGTGAGAAACGGCAATAACCGCCCCTTTAAAGTCATCCAGGTAATCCTCCAGAACTGAAAGTGTTTCCACATCCAGGTCATTGGTGGGTTCATCCAGAAGCAGAATATTAGGCGCTTCCATAAGCACTTTGAGTAAATTTAACCTTCTTTTCTCTCCTCCTGAAAGCTTCTCTATAAGAGACCACTGCAACGCAGGAGGAAACAGAAATCTCTCCAGCATCTGTGATGCGCTTATTCTATAGCCCTCTGCCGTGCTTAAATATTCTGCTGTTTCTTTTATATATTCTATAACCCTCAAACTGCCGTCAATAGGTTTGATTTCCTGGGTATATAGCCCGATCTTTACCGTTTCCCCCACTTCCACCTTGCCATTGTCAGGTGTAACCCTGCCGCATATTATATTTAAAAGAGTTGACTTGCCGCAGCCGTTTGGTCCAATTATGCCAACCCTGTCATTCCTTGGCAAAATATAAGAAAATTTATCTATTACACTGATACCATCAAAGGATTTACTTGTATTCTCCAACTCTATAACTTTTTTTCCGAGACGGCTGGACGCCACTGATATTTGCAGCTTTTCATCCAAACCATCCCCGGTCTGTTCACTTAACTTTTCGAAACGGTCAATCCTGGCCTTTTGTTTGGTAGTCCTGGCTTTGGCGCCCTTTTTAATCCAGGCCAGCTCTTTCCTTAATAAACTCTGTCTTTTTTTCTCACTGGCGCCCTCTATTTCTTCCCTTTCAATTTTTTTCTCCAGAAAATAACTGTAATTGCCTTTGTATATATAAAGACTTCCCCTGTCCAGCTCAATTATCTGATTTACCACCCTGTCCAAAAAGTACCTGTCATGGGTAATCATAAGCAGGGAGCCTTTTCTTTTATTGAGATATTGTTCCAGCCAGTCGATGGCATCATTGTCCAGGTGGTTTGTTGGTTCATCCAAAATAAGCAAATCCGAAGGGTTTACCAGCGCCGCCGCCAGGACTACCCTTTTTTTCTGTCCTCCGGATAAGGCGCCTATTTTTGCATTAAAATCTGAATAACCTAACTTTGTCAGTATAGTCCTTGCTTCACTTTCAAAATTCCATGCGTTCATTAAATCCATATCATGGGCAAGCCTGGCGATTATTTCACTGGATTGCTGGCATCGTATAGCTTCTTGATATTCCCTTATTAACTTCATAATATTGGAGTTGCCTCTAAAAACTTGCTCCAGCACAGTGGCTTCAGGATCAAATTCAGGATTCTGGGGAAGGTATTCTATCCTAACCCAGTTTCCTGTAATTATTGCTCCCTGGTCTGGTTTTTCCACACCGGCAAGTATTTTTAACAGCGTGGTCTTGCCTGTGCCATTAATACCTATTAAACCTATTTTATCCCCTTCATTTATCCCTAGATTTATTTTGTTTAGCAGTTTTTTTTCACTATAGCTTTTTGATATATTCTCAGCACTTAATAAGTTCATTTTGAACCCTTTCTATCTGTTAAAGGAAATAGAGGCAGGCCTATTCCCGGCTTTTATATTAAGTCCCAACAGCCCTGCCAGAAGGGGCAGCCAGATTAATAAGTTGATGACATAAGTAATTCCCATATGTTCCACCAGCAGTCCCACCAGGCCCACCCCCAAGCCTCCGATGCCGATTCCGAAGCCCAGCATCAGCCCGGCCGCCATGGCGGCGTTTTTAGAGATAATTTCCTGAGCCGCCACGACGGTCACCGAAAAAGATGAGAGAAGCGCTGCTCCGGCCAGGGCCAGAAGCAGGTAGCTTAAGGGTCCGCTGGTGTTGATAAAAAGGTAAAACAAAGGGCTTGCCGCCACCAGTGAGCCTACGATGACTGCTTTCCTTCCTGCCAGATCAGAGATGTAACCGCCCAGCAACCCTCCCACCGCTCCTGCAAATAACATCATAAACAGCAGCCGGCTGCTGCTGAGGAGGGAAATATTTTTATGCTGCAGATACAGAGGCAGGAAGGACACCAGGCCAAAGTAAGTCAGAGATCGGAAGGACACCACCAGCACCACCTTGGACAGTTCAACCCAGACTGAGCGCAGGGCGGGCAGCAGGGGCGGAGGAACAGGCCTTGCCCCTGCCGATACCGGTGCCCTGGGCGCAGCATACCAGAGCAGGATGGCGACAAGCAATCCCGGCAGTACAAATACCGGGGTGAACTCCATGCCATATTTTTGGACAAAGGGCACAACCATCAGAGGGGTAAGGGCCCACCCTACATTTCCCGCAGCCACGAAAAGAGACTGGAAGAACCCCCTTCTTTCACCGCTTACCGCTGTAATCATGGCCGAGGCCTGGGGGTGAAAGGCGGCCGTTCCCAGGCCGGCCAGTGTTACCACAACAATCAGAAGGGGGTAACTTTTGAACACGCCCACCAGGCTCAATAGCGCGGCCATCCACAGGGTGCCTGCATAAACCATCCAGCGCTGATTTTTTTGATCCACCAGGTAACCGAAAACCGGCTGCAGCAGCGAGGAGGTAATGGTGAAGGCTGAAATCAGAAAGGCTCCTTTGCTGACCCCCAGGCCCGCCGCCATTAAAAAAGGCAGTAAGGTCTGAATGTAATTCATATACCAATCGTTAAACATGTGAGCAATACTGACAGAGAATATTTTTCCTTTATTTGGCGCTGCGTTATTCAAACGATCATTCCTTTTCTCAAATATCCTTTAAATGTTCCCGCTAAAATAAAAACTTATAGTCTCTTTTTCCACTGATAATGCGCCGGATTTCCACCGCCTCTTTTTCCTGCAGAACGTAAAACACCAAGTAACTATCGACTATCAAAATACGATATCCTTGACGGGTTAGTCTTCGATTTTGGTGATACTAATTAGATGCTTTGGCATGGATGCGGCTCCTTAAGTCTGCCATAACATCGCGGAACGGGCGGCGTTTTCCGGCACGGCTTTGTTCTTCAGCCTCGTCCAGCTTGTCATAAAGTTCTAATAGGGCTTGCTGTTCCTCAAAAAGCTGCTGGCTCATGGATAGAAGCAAAGCGTGGCTTTTTTCATTTGGGAATCTCAATACCTCAATCCTTTTACAATCTCGTGATCAAGAATTCTTTTGCGCTCTTTCCAATCCGGCATATGTACGGTCAGAAATCCATAAAAGTCCTTATTATGTTTGGGATAAAGAAGGTGCGTCAGCTCATGTAAAACAACATAATCAATACAGGGCGGCGGGGCTTTGTACAAATAGTAATTCAGATTGATTTTGCCGTGTTTTATAGAGCAGCTGCCCCAAAGAGTTTTCATTTTTCTAACTTGAAGCGCCGGTTTATCAATACCGTGCTTGGCAATAATAGGATATAGCCGTTCAATAACCATTATAAAATACACCTTGCTCTGTTTTTGCCACCAGCGCTCAAACTGCTTTTGCAGAGCTTGTTTATCTCCCGTGGTGGGCGACTGTATAAAAACATGGTCTTCCTTTTGTTCTATTTTGCAGATTTTCCCTTCATTGACAACGATCCTTTTTTGTCTACCCAAAATACGGGTTGATGTTCCGCTGTGTATTATTGTTTCGAACTCATTGTACTCGGCGTCTTTGAAATAATTCAAAGACTTTTCTATCCATTTGGTTTTGCTGCTGAGGTAATCATTTATCCATTCATCCGATACTCCAAGCGGTGCAGATAACTTAACAACACCGTCCGGAAACACTTTTAGCCGGATTTTTTTTAAACTTTTGCGCTCAATGATTATTTCTATATCGCTTAACGTTCCTGTCAAGCATAAATTTTTTTCTTTCACAGCCTAATACCTGCTAATTGCTGTTTTCCTAAGTCCTTCCAGCATAAGGTCAATTTTTTCAATGGGCAATTTTATTTCATATTCTCCAGTAAAATCCCAAATCAGGTCGTCAAGGGCCTGATCCATATCTTTATGTACAGCTACATTATGACGCCAATCCACCTTCGCGCGGCTGGAAATAGCCTTCCTGACCTCAACAGCCAATTGCCCCATCGCTTCATCCATTTCCGGCGGCACATCATTTATCGCTTCGGCAATGATACTCTGAATCGTTCCGTAAAAAGCTTTCGCATCACTGTCATTGTCAATGCAGGCCGGGTAGTGATGGCCGGTATATCCTCTTTTAAAATCATCCGCCATTGTTTCCATTTTAAAAAGGTAAGCATCATCATTTCTTGATGCCTTGTATTCTTCAAGAGTTTCTTTAACCTGCTCAGAAAACCTCTTATATAGCAGAGGGTCATCGTAACGGCATGTTTCCAGCTCTCTATCCATACGGGTGCGAATGGCATCCCCTTTGGCAGCTTTAGTATCCAGTTTTTCAAGCTGCTCCTTCATCCCTTCGGTATCGTGGATAGAAACCGGTTCAACAATAATCTGGCTTGGTTCGGAAAGCACAAAGTTATTCAGCAGGCTTCGAATACCGTCTTCATATTTTCTAAAATCCACTTTTTCATTATAGCGGAGTAAAACTGCACCGCGAAGTTTTTGGAAATAAAGTAAATCTTGCTTGTATTTCTGAATCTGGTCATATCCTATGGCACTATATAATGCATAGCTTCCCATAGCCAAATCCAATAAGCGGGAAAATATTGAAAGTCTTTCATAAAAAATTTTTCTTAAATCATTGTCTGCCAATGCGCTTTGCCAACCCTCGGAACTGTTTCGGTCAAAATCTTTTCCCTCAAATATAAACCACAATTCCTGATGTGCCTTTTCCAGTTTGAGCTTTTGATCACCAACTCCTTGAATAGCACTTTCTATATCAGCCTGATCATATCCATCCATGCCGGATTTTTCATCCGAATACATATCCATGGCAGTATTAAGCTTGCTGAAAATGCCCCAATAGTCCACGATGAGTCCGAAGTCTTTACCCGGATACACGCGATTGATGCGGGCGATGGCCTGCAGCAGTGAATGTTCCCTCATGGGTTTATCTACATACAGCACAGCGGCAACCGGCGCATCAAAGCCGGTTAGAAGCATATCCTTGACAATAAGCATATCCACATCTTCGCCGCCAATAAAGCTGTTTTTGGCCCAGTCACCATATTCCTCATAATTGTTTCCAAAGAGAGGCTCCACCTCTTCTTTGAAAAAGGCCTTTATTTTCTCTTTGTTCTCGCTGGTAAGCTGATCACCTTCTTTAACATTTTCGGGTGATATCACCACTGCCGTTTTTACACCGCCAAGTTTTCTTATGGATTTATGCAGGTCAATGGCTGTGGGGCGGGAGGAGGCTGCGATCATAGCCTTAAACCCCTTCGGTTTGGCATAAAGCATAAAGTGCTCATGAATATCAAAGGCCACCATGTCTATACGTTGGCGAGTCTGGGCCAGGGGTAAAAACCGGCTCCATTTGCGCTTCATATCTTCTTGCCGCTCACGGTTCAGCGGCGCGATGATGTATTTAAGATAATCGTCAATCTTCTCGCCGGTCACATCCTGTGGAATAATCCTGCCCTCATAGACCAGAGGAACAATGACACCATCTTCCACAGCCCTGATAATAGGGTAACTGTCAATAAGCGGACCGAACTGTGCATAGGTATTGAACTTGTGCTTCTTAAGCAACGGCGTGCCGGTAAAACCTATTTTTATCGCATTGGGCAGCACATCAATCATAAAGTCATGGAGTTCGCCTGAGTGGGTGCGATGGCTTTCGTCCACCAGTAAAAAAATATTGTCGTCTTTAATCTTGACCCTTTTTTTTGCCGCAGCATCAAATTTATGTACAAGGGTAGTAATTATAGTCTCCCCTTTGTCATTTAACAAACCAATCAAGCCCTTACCTGTCTTGGCCCGGGCCGGACTAAGCTGCGTTTTGGCAAAATTATCTCTAAGCTGCTTATCCAGATTGATCCGGTCGTTGACAAGCACAAAGCGAGGATCTCTGATATCCGGATCAGCTATTATTTTTTTAACCAGCATCACCATTGTGAGAGATTTACCGCTGCCCTGCGTATGCCAGATTACACCGCTTCTGGTACTCTTGTCATCTTCTCCTTTTATGCGTTTCATGGCTGCCTGTATACCGAAAAACTGCTGGTAGCGGGCAATTTTCTTTACATTGTTATCGTATAGGATGAAATAACGAATCAGTTCCAGCAACCTCTCCCTGGAGAGCATGGAAACGATAGTCCTGTCTTGTTCAGTGACTTTTCCATCCGGGCTGACATTATTGCATTTTTCCTGCTGCCATTTACAGTTCTTTTCCCGCCATATATTAAAGTGCTCGAAAGGTGTACCGCAAGTACCGTATTTAACAGTGTTCAGATTCATGGCCATAATGATTTGGGCATATTTAAACAGATAGGGGATATAGTCGGGCTGCCAGTTGCGTATATTTTGGGCAACTCCTTTTTCAACATCAATACTGGATTTTTTGCACTCGATAACCACCAAGGGAATGCCGTTGACCAACAGCACGATATCCGGCCGCGCATACTTGCCGTTCGGCCGTTCCACCGAGAACTCATCTGTCACCTGCCATATATTGTTCTCCGGATGCTCCCAGTCAATAAACTTTAAATCAAAGGATTGACGGCCACCGTCATACAACTCCTCTTCATAGCTGTTGCCGGAAAGGAGCATATCATAGATTGTTTTACTCGCCGACATCAGCCCGGAAACAAGCGGCACGTCGATATCGTTTATCGCCTTGCCGATAGATCGGTCGGAAAAAGGCGTTTGCTTTCCTCTATACACAAAGGACTGCCGGTGCAGAAACTCACGCAAAACTTCGGGAAAAAGAACATTGGAAAGTCTCCCGCGCAAGGCTTCGGCCTGTGAGCGGGGTATGTATTGATAGCCTAATCTCTCTAATGCTTTGATCGCCCTGTCCTGGCTCTCAGGGCGTTCGTCGAATATGGTGTGGTCGGGCATCAGGACACCTCCTGCGCATTGACTCTCACAATGCCTGTCAGAAGCAGTTGCATAAGGGCTTTTTTCTGTTTTTTCAGCTCCTCAAGCTGCTTTTCATGCAGATCAATTTCACGGTCTGCAGTTGATAAGATATTGGCGATGGCAGTTTGTTCGGGGAGGGGAGGGAGATGAAACAAAATTTGAGCTAATTGAAAGGGATAGATGTGAACCACGGAATTACCCTGCCCTAAAGATGCAAGCTGATTAATAACATTATCACTATTAAGCATGTACGCTAGAAATAAACTATCATTGCATTTTTGCGTCAATACAATAGTATCTCCACCTGCGTATGCCTCATCATCAAATAAAAAGACCACAGCTTTGCCTATTTCCTTTGCGGATTCCCCGGAACCAGTAAAAATAATATCCCCTTTATATATTCTAAAGCATTCTTCACGTCCTTTAGAGTTGATAAAAGTTCGATACTCTTTAATTTCAATATTGTGAGTAGTATATATCTCTCCATATGAAATAAAGGGGAAACCGGTTTCAACTACATTTGATCTGCTTACTCCTTTTCCTCGCGCCAATTCACCTAAATCCCCCAACCGTACCTCTTGCCACTCGTCGGTGAAGCCGGGAAGACGTCTTTTGCCCGTAAGGAGGTTCTGCATCAGCCACTTTTTCTGCCGCTTTTTCTCGACTATGAGCTGCTCTTTTAAATTTATGGCCTTGTCCCACGCAGAGAGAATTTCAGCAATCTTTTCCTGATCGGGCAGGGGAGGGCAAAGTAATTGACAAGCAAAGAAATCTTTATCGTAAAGGTTAAGAAGCCCATCATTTCTAACACCGGTATTAATAACTCTGCTCAGTTGGTGATTAAGCAAACCTGCAACAAAGTATTGCTTATAGTAATTATTTATACCTTCCACAATTCTAAAACTTATATAAACATTAGGAATTAAAGCTTTATTATAATCTTCTAATCTAAAAATACATCCTTGAGGATACGTTTTTGAATTACCCTTATTATAAGCAAACTCATTTTTCTCCAATAGTGTATACTTTGCAAGGTTTTCACCGGCAATAACTTTGCTGAATCTTTCACCTTGATCAAGAAACCCTGAAAGGGAAGAAATTGTTAGAACAGAATATTCTTCTCCGTCGTTCTTTCGTGTAATTTCTTTTGCTATTTTCAAAAGTTTTTCTGCTTTCCACTCACCCGGCACAATGCCCACTTTGGTCTTTTTATACCCCTCGGGCACCACGCCCTTTTGGATCTGCTCAATGCGTTTTTTTATTTCAGGTCTCAATATTTATCACCTACATTCATTTTGTCTCACTTTTGCCCGTTAATCTTTTCGGCTCTTTATTTTCAAGCTGTCTGATGCTTTCATCGGGAGTGGGCAGGTCTTCGGGCATGGTTCCGCCCAGTTTTTTGATTGTGTCCCGAACTGTTTTGCCTACGACATAATGGGTTCGGTTGGCCTTTTCTTTTCCTTTTACCTTATCTCTTCTGATTTTTTCATCAGTTTGGGTCGCCCGAAACAGATTAGCCGCAAGCTCTGTGCTGCCCATATGGTCAAGTATCTTTTGACTTCTCTTCAAACCTTTTCTGGTATGTATTTCTTTAACGCCCAAACCGCCATAAAGTCCCTGATAGCCTTTGTTTTGAAAAACGGCGTATTCTTTCGGAGTCTCAACTCCAGCCATCTGTGCGGCTTCGGCCAGGGATTTATTGTGTTCACGGATTTCCTCCCGGATAGCCAGGCGCTTTGCGTTTTCATCAAGTTTATTGAATTCATCCTGCAGCTCCTGCCGCCTGGTTTGCACGGCAAAATAGGTTTGTCCAAGGGCTACCACTTTCTTTCTGGGGTCCGCATTTTGCACGATTAAATAGCAGGCGTAACGAGAGAGTTCAATATCTTCTATTTCTCGTTGGGTGTTTGAGCCAATGTCAACCATTTTGCTGACGTCAGCAAAATGGTCGTCAACGTTAAAACCACTGTTGGCACAAGCTTCCACAGCCTTTTCAACAACACCGAGAAAATTACGCCATTGTGAATATTCAAGCACCAGAGCAAGGTCTCTGGCAAGCCAATACTCATTGCCAAATTCATTGACATGCTTTATTTCTTCAAACGTCTTTTCAGAATACTTTTTTATATCGCTCATAATCCCAACTCCTCAAGATATTTGGTAATTTGCGCTTCCACTTCGGCAAGTTCCTTTTGGATGCTGGCGATATTGTTTTTTACCTCTTCAATATCCACAAGGGCTTCTTCTTCGAAAGTATCAACATACCGGGGGATATTCAGGTTATATTCGTTGGCTTTTATCTCGTCAATGGTTGCCACATGGGCGAATTTTTCAATGTCTGCACGGTTCTCATAAGCTTTTACAATATCTTCGATATTTTTTGTCTCCAGCCTGTTCTGATTCTTATCTTTTTTGTAGCGTAGGTTGCCATTTTCATCCTTGCCGGATGCGTCAATAAAAAGAACATCGTCACGATTGCGGTTTTTCTTAAAAACCAAGATGCAAGCAGGAATGCTGGTGCCGTAAAACAGGTTTGCAGGCAGACCAATAACTGCATCCAGCAGATTTTTTTCAATTACGGCTTGCCTTATCCTTCCTTCGGACGCGCCCCTGAACAAAACGCCATGGGGAGCAACGGCGGCAATTCTGCCCCCGCTTTTAAGACTGGCTATCATATGCAGCAAAAATGCCCAGTCGCCCTTACTGGCAGGGGGCACTCCCCAGTCAAAGCGGTGAAATTTATCAAGGGATGCTTCCATCTTGAACTCTTTGCCTTTGCCGGTCATTTCGCCGCCGGTGTTAAAACCTGCCGCCCATTTATCCTGCGAAAAGGGCATATTGGCCACGATGACATCAAACTGCATAAGATTTCCGTCGGAGTCCAAGTGCATGGGGTTGGCCAGGGAATCGCCCCAGGCAATCCTGGCGTCCATTATTTCGTGGAGAAACATGTTCATTTTGGCCATAGACCAGGAAGACCCGTTCATTTCCTGACCATACAGCGCAAGAGTCTTTATATTGCCATTTTCCTTTTCAATGGCTTTTTTCCCGGTTCTGATGAGCAGAGATCCGGAGCCGCATGTTGGGTCATACATGGTGTCGCTTATTTTGGGATTGACAATGCGTGCCATCAGCTCCGAAACTTCGGACGGAGTAAAGAAGGATCCGGCTTTTTTACCCGCCTGGCCGGCAAACTCGCCAATCATATATTCGTATGCATCCCCTATGGTGTCGGAAGCCACCTTGCCTTCTTCGGCCTGGATGGAAGAAGGGCGCAAATCAAGTGGTTCAAAATCTTCAAGCAGTTCCCTTAACCGGGTATTTTTTTGCTTATGATTGCCCAGCATGGCTTCACTATTAAAGTCTATATTTCTAAATATCCCTGCAAATAGTGAAGGATTGTCATCTTCGATTCCCCGCAAGGCGATATTGATGAGTTCACCCAAATTGTCGCTGTATCTGTTTTGATGAAGCCAGGAGAACCTGTGTTTTTCCTTGATAACAAAAGGGAGTCTGTTTATCGCTCTTTGTATCCTCACCGGATCATTATATTTTTCCTTTAACTCTCCAACCTTTTCTGAATAGGTGTCGCTCAGATATTTTACAAAAAGCATAGGCAGGATGTAATCTTTATAATTGGCTGCATCTATAGCTCCTCTGAAAGTATTCGCACCTCTCCAGAGAGCTGCCTCGATGTCTTTTCTCGCAGTAGCCATCATTCTTCCTCCTTAGCGCTTGCCGTGATACTATTTATTACTGCTGCCATAAGCCTTTGATCTTCTTCAATCATATTCCCAAGCAGCTTTTTTCGTTTTTTATATAGCAGCCACATCTGACCAATCGCTTCTTGTTTATCGTAGTCTATGGCGGGAATATCCAACGCCGCCAATGATTTTGCGGATATAGATTTTATTGCCGCAACCGAACCGACAATATTGCTATTCAGCCAGGTCATGCCCTGGTTTTCCAGCAGGCAGGCTATATAAGCCGGGAAATAGTCTTTGAACACTCGAATAACAAAGAGATTACTTGAAAAAACCGTATTTGACATGTCCTCAATAATTAGCGTTGCAATGTCCGGATTCAGCCGTTTCAGTAAAATATCGTTCTTTCGAACGAAATAGCTATCATCAACGGAAGTATGTCTTTTTATTTCTGAAGTACTCTGTATATCATTGGAAATTCCTAAATGGTTAGGCTGAATAAAGTTATATGTTATCGCACCTGTGGTGTTTGCTTTCCCCGGTTGCTTGGCGTCGGGCACACCATTCAATATATCAGCAATTTTCTTGAGTTTTACTTTTTTTAGTGTCGTCACTTTTTCACTCCCTTCAGCGGACATTACGGAATAACGCTTTAAGCCGGTCTATATCGATGGACGCCAAAGCCGCTACTGTAACAAAGTTTTGTGGGAGGCTAACGGAGTCGCCTCCCACAAAACTTTCAAAATTTCTTTGTTTATGACTTGTGGCATTCTTTACAACAGTAAGCACATCCATCTGCTTGAGTATAAACGGTTTTTGCTTTCGCTACCGCTTCTTTACAATCAGTGAAACAGCCCAAGTAGGTTTTCTTTACAGCCAGTACCAACAATGCACATCCATCTTTGTGGACTTCATGATCACCACTGTTAGCTTGGGGATTGTCATTGACGTAATAATGATTATACTCTAACATATCTTCTCCTTTCCGAGACAATAAGCATCCGCCAGCAAAACCGCATATACCATTGCATTTTAGTTTTATTTGCGATATCATGTGAATACACAAAAACACTTGCTGACTTTCAGCGCCAAGCCCAAGAATGAGCAACTCCTGGGCTTTTTTTTGTCTCTACTCTTAATATAGTTTTGCAACACCCTCCTAGAAAAGGACTGAAACCAGCAATTTCTTTCTGATGTTAATTATACCAAAAAAATTTTCCGTGTCAATTAATATTTATCTCTGTTAAGCCTTAACATGCCGCCAATGTCTATAATTTAGCATGTAACCGAGAACATATTTTGTTTTTTTCCTATTTTGCTCATAACTTTGTCCGCACACAACGATACCGGTTGATTCATATTTGGAAAAGCGATTGACAACCACCGTCGTCTCCCCCGTCGGCTACACCCCAAATTCACCCGCCTTATATGAACTCCTTACAAAGGGCCCGCAGGCGGCATGCAGAAAGCCCAGTTCGCGGGCGGCTTCCCGGTAGCTGTCGAACACCTCGGGCCTTACGAACTCCTGTACCTCCAGGTGACGGTCGGAAGGCCTCAGGTACTGGCCCACCGTGATGATGTCACAGCCCGCCGAACGTAAATCGGCCATCACCTGCCTGACCTCTTCGAAGCTTTCTCCCAGTCCCACCATGATCCCGGATTTTGTGTTTATCCCGGGCTGTTTTGTTTTTACCCTTTCCAGAAGGGTGAGGCTCCTCCGGTAGCCGGCCCCCGGGCGCACCCGGCGGTAGAGTCTGGGCACGGTCTCCAGGTTATGGTTATAAACCTCGGGGAGGGCTGAGGAGACCAGGTCCACGGGCTTAAAAAGCCCTCTGAAGTCAGGGGTGAGGACCTCCACGGCGGACTCGGGACTTATTTCTCTTATGGCTTTTATGGCGGCTACAAAATGGGAGGCGCCGCCGTCGGTGAGGTCGTCCCGGGTGACCGAGGTTATCACTGCGTGCTTTAACCTCAGGGCGGCCACGGCCTCAGCCACCTTTCGGGGCTCCCGGGGGTCCGGGGGCGGGGGGGTTCCTTTTTCCACGGCGCAGAACCTGCAGCCCCTGGTGCAAATGCCTCCCAGCATGAGAAAGGTGGCCGTTCTCCGGGAGTAGCACTCTCCCCGGTTGGGGCACCTGGCGCTGCCGCAAACCGTATTTAGCCCCAGATCCCCTATTAATTTTCCGGTGCTTTGTATATCCCCGCAACTGGGAATTTCCTTCTTTAGCCACTCCGGAAAACGGGTTGTCAATTGAATCACCTCTGATTAGAATACAGAATTCAGGAGTCAGAAGTCAGAATAGGCTGTAGGCTGTAAGCTTTAAGCTTTAAGCTAGATAAACTTTGCAGGAGTTACTAAGGTGGAAGGAACTTTCAGAGGTTATAGTTTTACGGCCTTAATGCGGATGCGCCTATTGTCTGCAATCCAGGTGCCATTTTTGAATAATGACGGTCTCAACAGATCTTTTATTTTTTTGTACATGTATTCTTTTTGTGAAGGGCTAATGCCTTCAAAGAATTTACCGGCGAACATGTCCAGCCAGTGCCTCATTCCGTTATGGCCGTCTTCCAGGGGGGTGGGTCTGTCAAAATACAGTGCGTAGACCACCTGGAACCCCTGGTTTTCAAGAATTGTACTGTACTGGCCTATACTGGGAAAATAGCAGGGGTTTCTTTGGGCCGCAGAAATTCCGTAATCCGCCAGTGCATCCGATATAGCTCCAAAGATGGTTTCCACATTGCCCAGGCCGCCGAATTCGGCCACAAACCGCCCCCCGGGGCGCAGTGCCAGCCATATGGTTTCAACCACAGAGGAGGCCGGCTTCATCCAGTGCAGGGCGGCGTTGGAAAAAACGGCGTCAAATTGTTCTGCCGTACGGAAGGTTAGACCGTCACCCACCTCAAAGGCAATATCCGGATATTTTACTCTGGCCTTTTCGATCATGGAGGGGGCCGCATCAATACCTAGGGGAACGGCCCCCTCCATGACAATCTCATTGGCCAGATCGCCCGTCCCACAGCCCAGATCCAGTATCCTCTCCCCCGGCCGCGGGTCAAGCAGCCGCACCACATCAAGTCCCAGGCGGGACACAAAGCTGATCTTGTCATCGTATAGTTCCGAATCCCAGTTGCTCATACTAAGAACCCCCGATCAAATTCTGAAAACAGCGGAAAGCTTTTTTTAGCCACAGAGATCACAGAGATCGCAGAGATTAGTAAATTAAGGAGAACTGTATTTTCTTAAGCGTTATAAAATTCTCTGCGCTCTCTGTGGCTAAAAAACAATTATTACATGCACCTCGTTTTATTACAGCATGGAGGTCTTAATTCTGTATTCTGACTCCTGTATTCTGAATTCTACAGCTATGGCAGCCCGTGCAGGGCTTCTTCCAGGGGTGTGTAGTCTATCCCTATTGCCTCGGCCACCGGCCTGCAGGTAAGCTTTCCGTTGATGGTGTTGATTCCCCGGGCCACCGCCCTGTTTTCCCTGGCCGCCCGGATTATGCCCTTTCCGGCGATCTCCAGTATATACTGCAGGGTGACGTTGGTCAGGGCAAAGGTGGAGGTGCGGGCCACTGCGCCGGGCATATTGGCCACCGCGTAATGCACCACTCCGTATTTTTCGTAAACGGGATTGCTGTGGGTGGTCACCCTGTCTATGGTCTCCACCGACCCGCCCTGGTCGATGGCCACATCAATTATCACCGAGCCGGCCTTCATCAGCTTTACCATTTCCGCCGTCACCAGGTGCGGCGCTTTGGCCCCGGGAACCAGCACGGCCCCTATGACCAAGTCTGCGTAGCGGACAGAATTCTCTATGTTGTAGCTGTTTGACATCAGTGTTTTAATACGGTTGCCAAATATATCGTCAATGTAGCGGAGCCGGTCGGCGCTGCGGTCGATAATGGTAACCTGGGCCCCCATGCCCAGGGCCACCTTTGCCGCGTTCAGGCCGACCACACCGCCCCCGATGATTACCACATCGGCCGCCGGAACTCCCGGCACACCCCCCATCAGTATGCCTTTGCCCCCCTGGGGCTTTTCCAGGAAGCGGGCCCCAATCTGAACGGCCATCCGGCCGGCCACCTCACTCATGGGCGTCAGCAAGGGCAGCGCCCCTCCGTCAGTCTGTATTGTTTCGTAGGCCACTCCGCTGATCCTTCTGTCCAGCAGCACACGGGTAAGCTCGGGCTCCCTGGCCAGGTGCAGGTATGTAAAAAGCACCAGCCCGGGCCTCAGCAGAGGATACTCTTCGGGCAGGGGCTCCTTAACTTTCAATACCATTTCCGCCCCGGAAAACACATCCTCCCCGGCAACCATCCCGGCCCCGGCCGCCATGAAAGACTCGTCGCTGATACCGCTGCCCAGTCCCGCCCCGGACTCAATGATCAGGGTGTGCCCGGCGGCAACCATGTCCCTGACCCCGGCGGGGGTGACGGCCACCCTGTCCTCATTGTTTTTTATCTCTCTGGGAACCCCGATTATCATTAAGAATACCTCCTTTCACGGTATCATTCTAATTCATGATTACCGTATTTTTCCAATTTTATTTTCAGGGCCATATCCAATTCTTCATCGGTAAGTTCCCCCGGCTCCAGAACCATGCCCAATGCCTGGGAAAAACCCCCGGCCAGGGCGGCTATGACCTCTTCGGGACTCACCGGGCGGCCCAGTGCCTCCTCCAGGGAAGTGGCCTTTTGACAGTAGATCAGCCTCTTTTCCTCCCTGAGGGATTCAGAGGGAAATTGAAGCAGCCGGAAGAGGGTGTGGGAGTCATTGACAATGGGCAGCGCCCCGTGCTGCAGTACGCAGCCGCCCTTGCGGCACTGGGCGCTGCCCGCCAGCTTACGGCCGTTAACCACCAGTTCATACAGACCAGGCCCCTCAAAGCAGGCCGGCCCCTTTGCGGCCGACCCACTGTGCCGGTTCCGGGAGACTTCCAGCCCCAGCAGTCGCAGCCCCAGAACCAGCCCCTGGCTTAGCCGCAGGTATGATTCGGAAACTGTGCCCCTGACCGCCGGATTTTCTTCCGGGGCTATTATGCTGTAGGTGACCTCCCGGTCGTGCAAAACGGCCCTGCCCCCGGTGGGGCGGCGCACCACGTCCACGCCCAGCCTACGGCAGGCCTCCAGGTCCAGGGTTTCCCCGGTTTTTTGGAAGTACCCCAGGGTTACCGACGGGGGGGACCAGCCGTAAAACCTCAGGGTGGGAGGGCTCACTCCCCCGGCTTGTAAAAGCATAATGGCCTCATCTATGGCCATGTTGTCAAAGCCACTCCTGTTTCCGGTATTTAAAAGCCTCCATTTCATATCAAACCACCCCGCCGCCCCCGGCAGGCTGCCAACGCAGCACCGGCTTGCGGGCTGCGGTGACCTCGTCGGGCCTGGAAACCGGCGTGCTGTGGGGGGCCTCCTTCACCAGGCGGGGTTCCTCCAGACCTTCCCGGGCAATTTTCAGCATGGCTTCGGCGAACTTATCCAGGGTGTCGCGGCTTTCGGTTTCAGTGGGCTCCACCATCAGGGCCTCCTCCACGATCAGGGGGAAATAAACGGTGGGAGGGTGATAGCCGTAATCCATCAGCCTTTTGGCAATGTCCACGGTATGCAGGCCGGCCTCCTTAAATCCCGCCGGAGGTGTAGCCACAAACTCATGCATACAGAACCGGTCAAAGGGCGCCCGGTAGGTTCCCCTGAGCAGGGCCAGCAGGTAATTGGCGTTGAGAACGGCGTTTTGGGATATTTCCCTCATGCCTTCCCCTCCCACCGCCCTGATGTATGTATAGGCCCTCACCGCCACACCGAAGTTGCCGTAGAAGGAACGCACCCTGCCGATGGATAAGGGGCGGTTGCAATCCAGCCGGTAACTGCCGCCTTCTGCGCTATAGGCCACCACCGGGGTAGGCAGGAAGGGCTCCAGAAAGGACTTTACCCCCAGCGGCCCCGACCCCGGACCACCTCCGCCATGGGGTGTGGAAAAGGTTTTGTGGAGGTTCAGGTGAATAAGATCAAAGCCCATATCTCCGGGCCGGGTAATTCCCAGTATTGCGTTCATGTTGGCCCCGTCGCAGTAAAGAAGGCCCCCGGCCCTGTGCACCAGGCCGGCAATGACCGTGATATCCTTTTCAAAAAGACCCAGGGTGTTGGGGTTTGTCAGCATGACGGCGGCGGTGTCCTCACCCAGAGCACCCCTTAGGGCATCGATATCCACCAGACCCCTGCCGTTGGATTTAATCTGCCGCGCCTCCATGCCGCAAAGGGCTGCTGTGGCCGGGTTGGTGCCGTGGGAGGAGTCAGGCACTATTACCTTGCGCCTTCCTGTGTCACCCCGGCTGTCATGGTAGGCCTTTATTATCAAAAGACCGGTGAACTCCCCATGGGCCCCGGCGGCCGGCTGAAGGGTAAAGTGGTCCATGCCGGTTATTTCCCCCAGGTAGCCGCCTGTCCGGTAGATCAGCTCCAGGGCTCCCTGTACCTGATCCTCGGGCTGGTAAGGGTGCAGCCGGGCAAAACCCGGCAGCCGGGCGGCGAACTCATTTATCTTGGGATTGTATTTCATGGTGCAGGAGCCCAGGGGGTAAAAGCCGGTATCCACCCCGTGATTATAAGCGGACAGCCTGGTGAAGTGTCGGGCCGCCTCGGGCTCACCCACCTCGGGCAGCGGGGGAGGCGTCCGGCGCAGCAAGCCCCCGGGTATCATTTCCTCCACGGGCGCCACAGGCACATCGCACTCCGGCATGAAGGAGGAGCTTCTTCCCGGTGCCCCCAATTCAAAGATGAGAGGCTCAGTCATTTTTCATTCCCCCTATTCCAGCCGCCAGCCGGCTTATTTCATCCCCGGTGCGCAGCTCGGTGCAGCACAGCAGCATGTGTCCGGAATAACCGGGATAAAAACGGCCCAGGTCCAGACCGCCGATAATCTTATCCTTTAAAAGCCTTTGGTTCACCGCCGCCGGGTCTTCGGTGAGCCTGACCGCAAATTCTTTGAAGAAGGGCGCGCTGAAGGAGGGCTCCACTCCCTTTAGCGAGGTTATTAACCGGTGGGCGTAGTGGGCCTTCTGCAAACTGAGCCCGGCCACCTGGCGCAGTCCTTCCTTGCCCAGGCAGGTCATGTGTATGGCGGCGGCCAGGGCGCACATGGCCTCATTGGAGCAGATGTTGGAGGTGGCCTTATCCCGGCGGATATGCTGCTCCCGGGCCTGGAGGGTCAGGGCGAAGCACCTGCGCCCCTCTTTATCCACGGTCTGCCCCACCAGACGCCCGGGCATGCGCCTCACCAGTTTCTGGCTGCAGGCCATAAAGCCCAGGTACGGCCCCCCGAAGCTGATCTGGTTGCCCAGTCCCTGGCCCTCGCCCACCACTATATCGGCTCCGCAATCCCCCGGAGCTTTCAGAATGCCCAGGGAAACAGGGTCGGCCATAACTATAAAAAGCGCCCCGCTGCGGTGGGCCAGCTCTCCCGCCGCCGGAGCGTCTTCCAGACAGCCGAAAAAATTGGGCTGCTGAATAATTACCGCAGCGGTGCGGCTGTCCACCATTCCCTCCAGCAGCTGGGAATCGGTTATTCCCCCGGCTTCCGGGGCCTCCACCAGCTCTATTCCCCTGTACCGCAGGTAGGTCTGAACGGTAAGCCTGTATTCCGGGTGGATGCAGCCGGAATAGACCACTCTTTTTTTGCCGGTGTGCTGGCAGGCCATGAGAGCGGCCTCGGCCAGGGCGCTGGCCCCGTCGTAAAGGGAGGCGTTGGCCACCTCCATGCCGGTGAGGGCACAAATTAGCGACTGGTATTCAAAAATGGCCTGCAGGGTGCCTTGGCTTATTTCGGGCTGATAAGGGGTATAGGCCGTGTAAAATTCCGATCTCAAAAGCAGCTGATCCACTATCTGGGGCACATAATGGTCATAGGCCCCGGCCCCCAGAAAAGAGGCATAGTCATCCAGGTTCAGGTTTTCCGCCGAAATCTCCCTCATATGACGGCGCAGATCGGGCTCGGACATGGGCCCCGGCAGGTTCAGAGGCTTTTTAAGCCTGACCTCCGGCGGCACATCACTGAACAGGTCCTCAATATCACCGGCCCCGATGATCTGCAGCATTTCCCTGCGGTCATCCCCGGTATTCAACACATATCGCATATAATCACCCCTTCCCGGGCGCTACTTTCCATCTGCGCTGATAAGTTCTATATATTTTTCCGCTGTAAGGAGTTTATCCAGCTGGGCCGGGTCGTCCAGTTCCAGTTCCACCAGCCAGCCCCTGTCATATGGCTCTTCGTTTATCAGGTTGGGAGAGTCCGGCAATTCCTCATTCACAGCCACCACGGCGCCTGACACCGGAGAGTAATAGTCCGAGGCCGCCTTCACCGACTCCAGAACACCCAGTGCCTCCCCGGCCGCAACCCTGCTCCCAACCTCCGGGAGTTCCACAAATACGACGCTTCCCAGGGCTTCCTGGGCATGATGGGTGATTCCCACCCTGCCGGTTTTCCCCCCGACCTTGATCCACTCGTGATCTTCACTGTAAAGCAACCCTTCCGGCACCATTATTTATTGCCTCCTTTTTTAAAAAATGGCAGGGATACAACCCTGGCCTTGCAGTTTTTTCCTCTGATGGAAATCTCCACCCCGTCACCCTCTCTGACCTCCGGGGGTACATAGGCCATGGCAAAGCTGCCGCCCAGGGTGGGACAGTGGGTTCCCGAGGTTACCCTGCCCTGCCGGCGGCCTTCAATAATTACCGGGTAACCGGCCCTGGGAATACCCCTCTCCTCCATGGACAGTCCCGCCAGCCTTCGGGACAGCCCCTGCCGTGACTGATCCCTAAGCGCCTGTATACCGTTGAAAAAATCCTTCCGGAGCCTGACGAAACGGCCCAGCCCGGCCTCCAGAGGCGTTATGTCCTCATCTAATTCGTGCCCGTACAGGGGAAGGGCTGCCTCAAATCTTAAAGTGTCCCTGGCCCCCAGTCCCACCGGCATGATTCCGTGTATGCCGCCTTCCTCCATAATGGCCTGCCACACCCGGGCGGCATGGTCTGGGTCAATGTACAGCTCGAAGCCGTCCTCACCGGTGTAGCCGGTTCTGGAAACCAGGCATCTCTTTCCGGCCACCTCGCCGTTTAAAAACCGGTAATATTTCAGTGCTTCCGGGTCAAACCCGGCCAGGGGCCTCAGCACATCCAGCGCCCGGGGGCCCTGGAGAGCCAGCAGGGCGGTTTCCCCGGACACGTCGGTTATATCAGCATCCCCCCGATTATGTTCCCTTACCCATGCCAAGTCCTTTGCGGCATTGGCGGCATTCACCACCAGCATGTAACTATCGGCCAAAAGGCGGTATACCAGTATGTCGTCCACCACGCCCCCGGCATTATTGCACATGGGGCTGTATAGCACCCGTCCGTCGTCCATTGGAGCTATGTCGTTGGTAATTAGTTGCTGCACCAGTCTTTGGGCCCCCGGCCCGCTGACTGTTATTTCACCCATGTGCGAAACGTCAAATAATCCTACCCTCTCCCGGACACAGCGGTGTTCCTCCAGAATGTCCCGGTACTGCACCGGCATGAGCCACCCCCCGAAATCGATCATCTTAGCCCCTGCCGCCAGGTGCAGCTGGTACAGCGGAGTTTTTTTAATGTTTTCTTCCACGGCAATCACCCCCTATTCCTTTTTTTATCGCTTAGGAAAGTATATGACGCATTAAAGCATTAAAGCGCTGAAGCACCAAAGCATTTTTATGCAAGCCCAGAGTTTTTCCGGGGTCGCTATTGGGTCACTCTGTGGCCGGTGGAGGGGTTTGAGTCCGATCTGCTTATCCTCCGGCTGAACTGGCTCTATGCTCGTCGCCTAACGGACTGCCGACCGCCTCCAACGCCGCGTCCATGCGTCGATTCCGGCTACCAGCTGCGTCCTGCAGCCGGTTCGGCAGTCCGTACGGCTCTGTCGCTAAGAGCCAGATAACAGCCTCCGGAACATCCGCCTGGACTAAAACCCCTCCCCCTCACTGCATGTCGCTGTGGGGTCTCTTGAGGGTCGCTTTTAAGGCAGGCTGTCACTATTCTGGCTCCTGGCTTCTGGCTTCTGAATTCCGCCGTCTGCAAGACGGCAACGCCCGTCAGGGCGTTTTTTTATGGAATAAATCGCCCGCTCATGCTTCATTAGTTTTAATGATTTCCAGCCTGCCGTAAAAGTATCAGTTTTTAACTCTAAGGATAAGAGCCTCCCATAAGGAGTCATTCTCCCAACCCAGCGGAAACAGCACATACCCGCCGAGATTGTATTTTTTTAACAGTTGGAACTCTGTTTTATACGAATCAAAATCTTGATGATAAACGGTACTCAGGTTCCCTGCCGCATCATAGTACGTCGCATACGCCGCATTGCCGGAATCCCGGTGGGCTTTGGCACTCCCGCCGGCAATCATCTGATCCACTTCCCATGTGGTAAATTGCTTTACTTTCGCGTCATTCCATACCCAACTGTGACTACCCACACCAAGCAGAAGTTTATTCCGGGGAACAGAGGTCAGACTAAATTTCAGATTCTTTTCCACAAAAGGAACGGTATAGTTGGGGCCTTGTTTGGCGCCGTATGCATTGCTTTCGTCATAGGTCATAAGAAACACATAGTCGGCATACTGTCCCAGTTTATCGTAGTCGTAATACAAAAAATCAACTATGTCATTGGTTTTTGGCAATACCGAAACCACGGTAATCCAGCCCCTTTTTTTCATCTCCTGGTATACCCTGGCCACAAACTGCGTAAAAAGATCTCTGTCTGCGTTGTATAAATTCTCAAAATCAATATTTACCCCTGAATCCCCATTCGTTTTAATTTCCTCCACCAACCATTCAATTAGTTTTTGTTGCAGGCCGGTATCGGACAGCAAGCGGTGGGCAAAATCAGGTTCAAACCTGCTCAAACTGTGGTTTTGCAGCACCAGTAAGGTTTTAACGCCATTTTTATGGGCTATATCCACCGTGCTTTCAAAAAGCCTGTCACCCCATGTTTTGTCTACGTTGAAAACTCTCCCGTCAGCCTTCATGGCATAGCTCATCATGTTTAGGAATTGTATATGGGAGTTTTTTTCACTCAAATCTTTCAGCATTCGTCTGTCAATCTCTTTTCCGCTTTTCCCCTGCCCTCTCTGAAAAAAGCCCATACCAACCGGCTGGACAGTCTGCTGCGGGGGTACAGAAGGATAATAGGTACGCACCGATCCTTTGGTTTCTATTACTTTTTTGGCGTTTTGCAGCATGACGGCGTATTGAGCCCTTGAGATGGTCATGCCCGGCTCAAAACTATCGTTTCCCATGCCGGCGGCAATTCCCAGATCAACCGCTGTATGTACCATCATCCGCAGGTCTGCGGGGATTTTTCCCAGGTCGCTGAAAGGAACCCTGTTGGCCACATGCCAACTCCATTGCCCGTAGCCAAGGGCATAGGAGAGAAAGCCTGCCACCCAGGCCCTTGGGGCTGGGGCTGAATACTGGTCAGGTTTATTTATTGGAGAGTAATTACCGTACTCTCTCAGCAGATTGTTTTGCAAAGCCAGCCGCACGTACCCCTGGGCCCAGGAAGAAACATTATCGAGGGGCGGCATGGTTTCTGCCAGTTGTTTTGCCTGGTCCTGGAGCCAGAATACATTGAAGGTGCCGACAATCACCTGCTCGAAGGTTACGGGATCGTTGGGGGCAAAACGCCCGTCGGGATATCCATTTAATATTTTCTGTTCGGTTAACGCAAGGACCGACGAATGCGCCCAGGAAGGTATTTGGCCGTCATCACTGAAGCCTCGCCCGGCAAAGGCGCGTGGGGGCAGGGATGAAATAAGGGTCATGGCCGCAAGAATGACTAAAAATAATTTTTTTATTTTTAGTTTTAAAGTGTTCAATACAGTTCTCTCCTTATTCTTTTTATAACCCCGGATAGATACCGACATATTCTTAGCAGGCTCTTTTAGCTTAAGCCAATGCTCCGCCGTTGAATAAATGCTCCCCGGGTGTATTATAATATAATGATTTTACTCTATATTTTGAAGGCGACCCGGGTGCCTGAGGAGGTGTTCCTTTAGATGATGGGATACGGTAACGTTGGTATGATGGGGTTTTTGTGGCCGTTAATGATGTTGGGGATGGCAGCCATTTACGTTATTCTTCTGCTGGCCCTGTGGAGGATAATGAGGGCGCACGAAAATCTGGCGGAGGCTGTAAAGGATCTGGCGGACAGGTTTAAGCCCGGTCCCTGAGACCGCTGAGATTAATGCTGCGATGGAGTTTAGCGGTTCAATACAAAATCTTCAGGCAAGTCCGTACTGGGACCGGATAAAGGGGGCCAGGTCCATTATCCTGGGCTTGGAAGCGCCAAAGGGTTCCCCGGCCACAAAAAGCGGCACCAGGGCGTCCTCCCGGTGTATTGAGCCGTGGCTTCCGCAACCGGGGTGCTCCGGTCCGTGGTCACCGCTGAATTCAAACCCCACCTTGGCTGTCACCACCAGATCACCCGCATTTTCACAGTTCAGGGCGTTGGCGAACTGGGCCAGGGCATCGGGATATTGGTTAAAAACTATAGTATGCCCGTGGATGCCGGCGCCAGCCGCCCGGGGGTCCCCCTCCAGGGACCAGCCGTTTCCGTAGTCGTCCCACAGATCCCTTCCAGGCCTGTAAGAAAGCATTCTCCCGCCGGCCTGCATTAGCCTGAACCATTCCCCGTCCTTCCATGCTATCTGGTCCACCCCGCGCACACTTTGGAGCCTGTTTGTCACGGCTGACTGCAGCCTCTCCCTATCTCTGAGAATGTATATGTGAGCCATCCTCTCATTGAGGCAGACAGCTATTTCGCTGTCGGGACGGTCTTCCTTTCCTATGTCCAGCTGGGGGAAGATCCCCAGTTCCCTGGAAAGACGGACTATGTGGGACCTGTCGTCCACCCTGCTCTGGGAGTGATCCCCTACGATGATTATTGTGTTCTTTTTGATGGCTTCATCCCAACTGGGAAAAGCCCCCAGTATTTTACCAACCTGCCGGTCCGCCCTTTGCAGCGAATCCTCGCTGCAGTACGGGTCATGCCGGTGAGAATAGCCGTCGGTGTCCGGCAGATAAATAGTCAGCAGGTCGGGCTGCCGCCCCCTGCGGATAATCCACCTGCCCACGGTGCCGGAATACTCGTCATTTACTCCGAATTTCCTGAGATAGTGGGGAACGGCCAGTATTTTGCTCCACTGGGATGACTCGGGAGGGCAGAACTGGCCCAGGAAAAGGTTTCCCGGACCCATGAGCTTGCCCGAAAGCCCGAAGGTGGAACACAACTGCATGATAAATGGTATCCTGGCCCGGTGGGACCGGCTGGATCTGAATATAAAGGGGTTCACCGCCCCGGTGGTAAAGCCGGCCTCCTCCATGGACTCGTACAGTGTCTTCACTTTTTTGCTGAGCTGTATGTGGTTCAGATTGAACAGCAGATCCTGTATTACTCTCTTTACCCCCATTTTCCACACAGCCAGAGGGCTGATGCCGTAATTTACAATGCGCTTCTCCCGGCGGTTGAACCAGACGAAACCCGGCACCTGGTGATCCGACGGGGATGTTCCGGTGGCGATGGTGCTGGCGCAGGTGGGGGTCATGGTGGGGAATACCGAGACACAGCGGTCTGTGAAATAGCCCCTTTTTTTAAGAAACTCCATTGCCGGAACCATCTTTCTGTCCAGTGCCCTCCTGAGGGCAGTGGGATTGAAGGAATCAACAATAAACAGGATGGTCTTTCTTCTTCGCGCTTCCATTATTTTCCCCTGTACTCTCTAAAGTCAAATTTTCCTGCTGCCCGGTTTGATAAAAGGGATCCCCTGCATGCAAAGGGGGCATCGATCAGGGCTGTACGACACCGCCGGTATCTCCATCAGGCTTTCGGTGCGCACTCCCAGGCCGGCCCCGCCGCCACTGCGGTCCACCAGCACCCCGGCGCCCACCACTGTGCCTCCCAGTTCTCTTATTAACTGAATGACCTCCTTTACCGATCCGCCGGTGGTAACCACGTCTTCCACCACCAGCACCCTTTCACCCGGTGATATCGTAAAACCCCGCCTCAGGGCCATTTTACCATTTTCCCTTTCGGTAAAAAGACTCCTTACCTCCAGGGCCGAGGCCGCCTCGTAAGCCATCACTATTCCGCCCATGGCCGGCCCCACCACGGTCTCAACCCCCTCGGAGGCAAACCTTGCGGCCAGTTCCCTGCATAGGGCCCGGCAGTGCCGGGGATGTTGAAGCACCATGGCGCACTGAAAATATTTGTCGCTATGCCTGCCGGAGGTAAGAAGAAAGTGCCCGGAAAGCATGGCGCCGGTTTTTTCGAAAATGTCAATTACAGCGTCTCTGTGCATCAACTATATTCACTCCCCACCCATCTTTATATATACCACGTCTGAATTCTGGTCCCAGGTATGCAGGTTTAATATAATATATTTCTATCCATTTCATGCAATTCCTGCTCTTCCCCCAATTAACTGAGCTGGTATGACATTCCTTGCATTTTGTGTTTTCACAGGTGGAATACTATGAACGTCCCAACAACTGAATAGGGATCGCACCGATGGCTGCCCTCACGAAGGGAGTTGGGTAAATGGCCCGAAACCGAAGCATAATGTCAGACAGGCTGAAGTTTGAGCTGGCCCAGGAACTTGGTGTTGCAGACGAGGTGGCCCGTGACGGAGACTTTGGTTCGGTATCTTCGAGAAACTGTGGCAACCTTGTAAGGCTTGCCATAGAACGGGCGGAAAGATCACTGGTCTATTAGGGCAGCGCGGAATAAAGGGATGTGTCAAATGACACATCCCTTTATTTGTCCAAGTATTTTTGAGGCCGCTTGCAGGGGGTCGGCAGAGGCCGTGATGGGCCTCCCCACCACCACATAGGTGGCCCCGGCTAGGACCGCACCGGAAGGGGTCATAACCCTTTTCTGATCGCCGGTGTCGGCGCCCGCCGGCCTTACCCCCGGAGTAATAATCACAAAATTCTCTCCGCAGGCTTTTCTTATTGGCCCAACCTCCTTGGGGGAGGCCACCACGCCGTCCAGCCCGCAGTCTTTGACCATGGTGGCCAGGCGCACCACCTGTTCCTCCACATTCCCCCCGATGCCAAGTCTGTTCATTATTTCCCGGTTTATACTGGTAAGTATGGTAACGGCAATCACCAGGGGGGGGCTGATTGCCAGTCTATGCGCTTCCTCACGCACGGCCAGCGCGGCCTCTCTCATCATTTCCGGCCCACCAAAGGCGTGTACATTTATTATATCCGGACGGATTGCTGTCAGTACCCTGGAGGCCCGGGCCACGGTATTTGGTATGTCATGAAGCTTCAGGTCCAGGAAAACGCTGCAGCCGCGGTCCTTTATGTCTTCAACCACCTTGCTTCCGGCACTGTAGAAAAGCTCCATGCCCACCTTGAACATTCCGGCGGTGTCTTTCAGAATATCCACCAGTTCCAGCGCCCTGCCCGGATCGTTCACATCCAGGGCCACAATCAGCCTGTTGTAATCATTCATCACCGGCACTCCTACTCCTAGAAAAATATGGTTGTTCGCTTACCTATTACCTATCACCCATCACCTATGTGCCGCACCCACCAGATCATTTATGTCCAAGATATTGTTTTCTTCCATATAGTCCTCTATCCCCTTCAGCACATCGATGGTGGCTGCGGGGTTGATAAAGTTGGCGGTGCCTACAGCCACGGCGCCGGCGCCGGCCATGATGAACTGCAGGGCGTCCTCCCCGCTGGCTATGCCGCCCATTCCCAAAATGGGGATTTTTACCGCCCTGAATACTTGCCATACAGCTCTGAGGGCCACCGGCTTCACCGCCGGGCCCGACAGTCCTCCCATGATATTACCCAGCACAGGCCTTTTGCTCCTGATGTCAATGGCCATTCCCAGCAGTGTGTTGATCAGGGACAGGGCATCGGCCCCGGCCTGGGCCACGCTCTCGGCCACAGCCGCAATGCTGGTGACGTTGGGGGAAAGCTTGGCGATAACCGGCAGGCTGGTGGAAGCCCTGACACCCCGGATAACCTCGGCAGCGGAGTCAGGGTCGCTGCCGAACAGCATGCCCCCCTTTTTAACATTGGGACAGGAAATATTTACTTCCAACCCGGCCACTCCAACCTGCCGATCCAGCCTTTGGGCCAGCCTGGCGTAGTCCTCCACGGTATCCCCCGCTATGTTCACTATCACCGGAACGTCAAACTGCCGGAGAAACGGCAGGTATTGCTCCACCACGGCCTCAACCCCTGGATTCTCCAGTCCGATGGCATTCAGCAGGCCGGCCGGAGTTTCAGCAATCCTGGGGGCCGGATTGCCGAGCCTGGGCAGCAGGGTTGTGCCCTTGATGACCACCGCCCCCAGCCGGTTCAGGTCCACAAAGCCCGAGTATTCCCTCCCCAATCCGAAGGTTCCCGAGGCAGTGGCCACCGGGTTTTTCATTTTTATTCCGCCGATGTTTACCTGTAAATTCATATTCTGACTCCTGAATTCCGGACTCTCTAAAAAAATAAATCCTGAATACTAAAAACCGGGCCATCTTTACATACATGGGCATATCTGAATTCTTCCCCGGCGCCCTCCCTCACCTTGCACACACAGGAGAGGCAGGCCCCTACGCCGCAGCCCATTCTTTCCTCCACCGACACCTCGGCCCTGATATCCGGCCCTAGCGCCCGGGAAAGGCTTTTCAGCATGGGCGGCGGGCCACAGGCGTATATTCTGTCCACTTTTGATCCATTTGTATCTATGTATAAATCAATGACACTGCCCTTGAACCCCACGGTGCCGTCGTCGGTGGCGGTATACGGAGAAAAACCCAGGGCTGCGGTCTGTGAGGCCAAAAGAAGCTCCCCGGTGGCCGCCCCCAGAAAAACCGCCACATTTTCTAAACGGCCTGAGTATATTGCCTTGATCTCACTCAGCAGGAAAAAAAGAGGCGCCGCCCCTATGCCGCCGCCGATGACGGCCACACTCCGGCCCGGCGAGGGGAGTGTATAGCCCTTTCCCAGGGGGCCCATGACATCAAGCCGGTCTCCGGGCCTCATTCCGGCCAGCAGTGCCGTGCCTCTCCCGGCTGCCCTGTAAAGTATGTAGACCCGTCCCCTTTCCCTATCGGCGCAATAAATGGAAAGGGGCCTGCGCAGCAGGGGGTCCAGTGTCCGGGAGCAGCGCACGTGCAGGAACTGCCCGGGAGAGGCGGCCCGGGCAATATCCGGCGAATCCAGGCACAAAAGCCAATGCCCCGGCATAACCTCATCATTTTTTATAATGGCCGTATTTTTGTTATACACCTGTCCCCACATCCCCCGCCACATGATAAAATAAGAAAAGGAAGCTTCAGCCGTTTATTTTGAAAATATTGTTCCAGGAGGTAATTCTTTATGCTGTGGCACATTTCCCTGGCCGCCCTGCTCACACTCTCCGTAGCTGTTTTTGCCATACAGAATTCCCAGCAGGTAACCCTGAAGTTTCTGCACTGGGATCTGCCCTCTTTCCCGCTGGTGCTGCTTATACTGTTTTCAGCCGCCACCGGGGTGCTGATCACCCTTCTCTTCAGCGTTACCAAGCAGCTCAGGATGACCATCCAGGTAAGGGATTTACAGGCCCGCATCAAAAAGCTGGAAAAACAACTATCCGCACAGCCGGCAAAAGATTCCGCCGAACACTGCCCTGCCAGCGACAGCCGGCAGCCAGAATCTGAAAAAAGCGACAAGCTGTAAGCTTTTTTTGCCACAGAGATCACAGAGGGCACAGAAACCACTTTGAATCTTTCCCTCATTCTGGATTCTGGATTCTGAATTCTGGATTCCAACCCGCCCATAGGCGGGTTGCTATATATTGTATTCCTGCAGGGGAATCAGATTAAACTCCTCACCTTCTTTGATGAAGGTCATGACCTCCACAATGGCCCAGGCGGTATCCAGGGAGGTGAGGCACGGCACACCGTATTCCACGGCCACCCGCCTTATCTGGAACCCGTCCCTCTCAGGCGCCTTACCCTTTGTGAGTGTATTCAGAACCATGTTTATCTTCCCGGTGGCGATCAGGTCGGCTATATTGGGGGAGCCCTCCCTTATCTTGTTTACCCTCTCCACCGGCAGGCCATTTTGCTTCAGGAAGGCGGCCGTGCCACCGGTGGCGCATATTTTGTATCCAATGCCGGACAGCCCCCTGATCAGGGGAAGGGCCTCCTCCTTGTCCTTGTCGGCAACGGTGGCCAGCACAGTGCCCTGAGCGGGGAAGGCATACCCCGCCGCCACCAGGGCCTTGTAAAGCGCCCTTGGGTAGCTGTGGTCCACACCCATTACCTCACCGGTGGATTTCATTTCCGGGCCCAAGGTGACATCCACCTGGAGCAGCTTGGAAAAGCTGAAAACCGGGGCTTTCACCCCCATTATCCTGGTTTCCGGGTAAAGACCGCTGCTGTACCCCAGATCCTTCAGCCTTCTTCCCAAAATGACCTTGGTGGCCAGGGACACCATGGGAATGCCCGTTATCTTGCTCATGTAGGGCACTGTGCGGCTGGCCCTGGGATTGACCTCCAGCACGTAGACCTGACCCTTGTGCAGAACATACTGTATATTGATCATACCCCTGACGTTCAAGGCCAGGGCCAGCTTGATGGTGTATTCCACCATCCGGTCTTTGACCGAGTCATCCGCCCTGTCGGCGGGGTAAACCGCTATGCTGTCACCGGAGTGAACCCCAGCCCTTTCCACGTGCCTCATAATGCCGGGAATCAAAACGGTTTCACCGTCGGCTATGGCGTCAACCTCCAGCTCATCCCCCTGCAGGTATTTATCCACCAGCACCGGGTGCTCCGGGGTTATCAGCACGGCGGTGGCCATATAATTTAAAAGCTCTTCATGGTTGTAAACGATCTCCATGGCCCTGCCGCCCAGCACGTAGGACGGGCGGACCAACACCGGGAAACCTATTTCGGAAGCAATGGCCGTGGCCTCTTCCACCGAGCAGGCCGTTTTTCCGGGGGGCTTGGGAATGTCCAGTTCCAGTAAAAGGCTGTCAAACCTCTCCCTGTCCTCGGCCCGGTCAATATCATCCACCGATGTGCCCAGTATTTTTACACCCGCCCGCTGCAGCTTGCCTGCCAGGTTAATGGGTGTTTGCCCGCCGAACTGCACAATCACCCCTTCGGGCTTTTCGTTTTCCAGCACGTTTAGCACATCCTCGGCCAGCAGTGGCTCGAAATACAGTCGGTCGGCGGTATCAAAATCGGTGCTGACGGTCTCAGGGTTGTTATTTATTATTATGGCCTCCAGGCCCTCCTCACGGATAGCCCAGACCGAGTGCACCGAGCAATAGTCAAACTCAATTCCCTGTCCTATCCTGATGGGGCCTCCGCCCAGCACCACAACTTTGCGCTTACCGGTGGGTTTGGCCTCATCCTCATCCTCATAGCATGAATAGTAATATGGAGTCAGCGCCTCGAACTCGGCGGCGCAGGTGTCCACCATCTTGAATACCGGCCTGATGTTGTTCTCCAGCCGTATGGAGCGCACATGGTCCTCGGTGACCCCGGCGGCCTGGGCCAGATAGGCGTCGGCGCAGCCCATGCGCTTGGCCTCCCGTATCGTTTCCGCAGTGAGCCCGGCAGCCCCCTCCCGGGTTATATTTTTCTCCATATTTATCACTGCGCGTATTTTATCCAGGAAAAAGGGGTCTATCCCGGTTATTTTCTGTATGTGACCGGTAAGCATTCCCCGGCGCATGGCCTCTGCCAGTATGAAAATCCTCCTGTCATCGGCCTCCCCCATCCCATGGTCTATTTCCTGGTCGGTCCAGTCCCTGAGGCCGTTCATGATCAGCCCCGGGGTACCTATTTCCAGCGAGCGCACCGCTTTCATCAGTGCCCCCTCCAGGTTCCTGTCAATGGCCATGACCTCTCCGGTGGCTTTCATCTGGGTGCCCAGCCTGCGGTTGGCCTTGGTGAATTTGTCAAAGGGCCAGCGGGGGAATTTCAGAACCACGTAGTCGATGGAGGGCTCAAAACAGGCGTAGGTCTTTCCGGTAACGGTATTTTTAATTTCATCCAGATTGAGTCCCACGGCGATCTTGCTGGATACCTTGGCGATGGGATAGCCGGTGGCCTTGGAGGCCAGGGCTGAAGACCGCGAAACCCTGGGGTTGACCTCAATGACGTAGTAAGAAAAGCTGTGGGGGTCCAGGGCGTACTGCACATTGCAGCCGCCGGCCACATCCAGCGCCCTTATTATTTTCAGTGATGCCGTCCTGAGCATCTGATATTCCTGGTCGGTCAGGGTCTGCACCGGGGCCACCACCACGCTGTCACCGGTATGAATACCCATGGGGTCAATGTTCTCCATGCTGCATATGGTGATGCAGTTATTGTTGTTGTCCCGCATTACCTCAAATTCTATTTCCTTCCAGCCCACCAGGCTGCGCTCTATAAGGGCCTGGTGAATGGGGCTGATACTTAATCCCCGGGTGGTGGTATCCGCCAGTTCCTCCATGCTGTACACCATGCCTCCCCCGGTGCCTCCCAGGGTATAGGCCGGCCGCACCACCAGCGGGAAACCAATCTGCCGGGCAAAGGCAGCGGCATCCTCCACCGTTTCCACCACTACGCTTTCCGGGACAGGCTCCCCTATTCTTTCCATGGTGGACTTGAAACCTTCCCTGTCCTCAGCCCTTTTTATGGCCTCCAGGGGAGTTCCCAGGAGCCTTACGCCGTACTGCTCCAGCACCCCGGTCTCGGCCAGGTGCTTGGCCATGTTCAGACCCACCTGCCCGCCCAGGCCGGGCACTATGCCGTCGGGCCTTTCCTGCTTAATCACCCGGGTGACGAACTCCGGGGTCAGGGGCTCTATATAAATGCGATCGGCCATATTGCTGTCGGTCATAATGGTGGCCGGGTTGCTGTTGATCAGCACCACCTCCAGGCCCTCTTCCCTCAGTGCCCTGCAGGCCTGGGTGCCAGCATAGTCAAACTCGGCCGCCTGGCCTATAATTATGGGCCCGGAACCGATCACCATTACCTTTTTCAGGCTTTTATCCAGCGGCATGGTCTACCTCCTACTGTTTTCTATGCTGCTCCATCATCTCTAAAAACTGTTCAAACAGGTACTCCGACTCAGTGGGGCCAGGTGAAGCCTCGGGGTGATACTGCACAGAGAAAAGGGGCAGGCTGACATGGCGCATGCCCTCCACCGTCTGGTCATTCAGATTCCTGTGGGTAACCTCCAGGCCCAGCCCGGCCATGGATTCCTCCTCCACCGAAAAGCCGTGGTTGTGGGAGGTGATATAAACCCTGCCGGTGATCAGGTCCTTTACCGGGTGGTTGGACCCCCGGTGGCCGAATTTCATCTTGTAGGTCCTGGCCCCCATGGCCAAGGACATTATCTGGTGCCCCAGGCAAATTCCGAATATAGGCACATGGCCGGCCATTTCTCTTACGGTCTGGGCGGCATAGGGCACATCGGCGGGATCTCCGGGCCCGTTGGAAAGCATAACGCCGTCAGGATTTAAGGCCATTATTTCCTGTGCGCCGGTATTGTGCGGCACCACGTGGATATCGCAGTCCCGCCTCTGAAGATGCCGGATAATGTTCAGCTTTGATCCGAAGTCAATGAGCACCACCCGTTTCCCCTGGCCTTCCACCCGGTATGCTTTGGCGGAGGAAACTTCGGGCACCATCTGCTGCCCGGTAAGCTGCGGGCAGTGGCGGGCCTTTTCGGACAGGGCGGCCGGGTCGGCTACGTCATTGCTGATAACCCCCCGCATGGCGCCGAAGCTTCTAAGGTGACGGGTCAGCGCCCTGGTATCCACCCCTGAAATGCCCGGAACCCCTTCCCTGGCCAGAAAATCATTTATCTTGTAACTGGCCCTCCAGTTGCTGGGGTGCTCACACTGCTCCTTTACCACCAATCCCCGGGCGTAGGATTTCCCGGACTCAAAGTCCTCTCTGTTGATTCCGTAATTTCCAATCAGCGGGTAGGTCATTACTATTATCTGCCCGCAGTAGGACGGGTCGGTAAGTATTTCCTGGTACCCGGTCATTCCGGTGTTAAAAACCACCTCGCCCCAGCGTTCGCCCATGGATCCAAAGGCATTGCCGAAAAAGCAGGTTCCGTCTTCCAGGGCCAGTATTGCCTTCAAAATATACACCTCCGCTATGCTTATACTGTATGACTAAACGTCAGAATACAGGAGACAGGAGACAGAATGGGTGCATGAATTCCTCATCTGCCTTTTTTACTTAAAGCTAATGCTTTTCTACTGTCTCCTGTCTCCCGTCTCCTGTCTCCTGACCACCAAGCATTTCCCTAAAGCTTCCGGTACACCGGCTTTCCGCCCACTATGGTCAGCACCGGCAGTCCCTTCAGCACCCTTTTGGCAAAGGGGGTGTTCCTGCCCTTGCTGCAAAAATTGGCGGGGTCCACCTTTTCCTCCAGCTCCGGGTCGATTACCGTTATATCGGCAGTCCTTCCCGGCGCCAGGGGGCCGCTTTCAACCCCCAGTATAGCGGCCGGGTTGATGCTCATCATGGCCACCGCCCTGGCCGGGCTCAGTATTCCCGTAGCCACCAGCTCGGTCCACACCAGGCCCACCGCGGTCTCCAGCCCCACCATGCCAAAGGGGGCCCGGTCGTACTCGGAATCTTTCTCCTCCGGGGTGTGGGGAGCGTGGTCAGTGGCGATAACGTCAATGGTACCGTCGGCTATGCCTTCTCTGAGGGCGGCCACGTCTGCTTCCCCCCTCAGGGGAGGGTTGACCTTGGCGGAGGTGTCATAGCCTTCCGCCTCTTTGTCCGTAAGGGTGAAGTGGTGCGGGGTCACCTCGGCGGTAACCGGCACACCACGGGATTTGGCCTCTCTGATCAGCCTCACCGATCCGGCCGTGCTCACATGGGCTATGTGCAAACGGCAGCCGGTAAGTTCAGCCAGAATAATATCCCTGGCCACCATGACCTCTTCGGCGGCCCCGGGTATTCCCTTCAGCCCCAGCCTGGTGGAGGTGAATCCTTCATTCATAACACCCCCGGCAGCCAGCCCGGGGTCCTCGCAGTGGGAAATCACGGTCAGTCCCAGCATGGCGGCATACTGCATTGCCCTTCTCATTACCCCTGAGTCGGTCACCGGCCGTCCGTCGTCCGATAGGGCCACGGCCCCGGCGTCCTGCATTTCAGCCATCTCGGAGATTTCCTTACCCATGCTTCCCTTTGTAATGGCCCCCACCGGATACACCCTGGCCAGCCCGGCCTCCCGGGCCTTTTCCAATATATACCTGACAATCGGGCCGTTATCGGCCACCGGATTGGTATTGGGCATGCAGGCCAGGGCCGTGAAACCTCCCCGCACCGCCGCCCGGCAGCCGGTAGCCACTGTTTCCTTGGCCTCGAATCCCGGTTCCCGCAGGTGGACATGCATGTCCAGAAGGCCAGGGGCCACCAGTTTTCCCGAGGCGTCAATGACCTCGGCGCCCGGGCGCTTTATCCCCCGGCCCATTTCAACAATCACACCGTTCTCCAGCAAAATGTCCGAAACGGTCAGAGAACCCTCCACCGGGTCCGCCACTGCGCCTCCCTTAATGAGCAACATCACTCATGCCACCTCCCGTCAGCAGGTACAAAAGCGCCATCCTTACGGCTACACCGTTGGTCACCTGCTCGTTGATAACTGACTGTACCCCGTCGGCCACCTCATGAGAAATCTCAACCCCCCGGTTTATGGGGCCGGGGTGCATCACCAAAGCCTGTGGAGCGGCCAGCGCCAGTTTTTTATGATTCAGCCCGAACAGCCGGGCATACTCCCTGACCCCGGGAAAAAGGCCCTGCTGCTGCCTTTCCATCTGAATCCTCAGCATAATGACCACATCGGCCCCTTCCAGGGCCTCTTCCATCCTGGTAAAACAAATGGCCCCTGTTTGTTCAATTTCTGCCGGCATCATGGTGGAAGGACCGCACAGCCTGACCGAAGCTCCCATTTGGGTAAATCCCCAGATATCCGAACGGGCCACCCGGCTGTGCAGCACATCCCCCACCACGGCCACCTGAAGCCCTTCTATCCTGCCCTTTTTTTCCCTAACAGTAAATAAATCCAAAAGCCCCTGGGAGGGGTGTTCGTGGGCGCCGTCCCCGGCATTGATCACGGCGCACTTCACCGACCTGGCCAGCAAAAGGGGAGCCCCGGCCATGGGATGGCGCAGCACCACCACATCCGCCCCCAGGGCGGCTATGGTGGCCGCAGTGTCCCCGAGGCTTTCCCCCTTCACAGCGCTGCTGGTGGAAGCCGAAATATTCACCGCATCGGCGCTCAGGTATTTGGACGCCAGCTCAAAAGACGTCCTGGTGCGGGTACTGGGCTCGTAAAACATGTTGACCACGGTTTTCCCCCTCAGGGTGGGCACCTTCTTGATCTGCCTCCCCAGTATCTCCTTCATGGATGCAGCCGTATCCAGTATAAGACTTATCTTATCCCCCTGCAGCCCTTCCAGTCCCAACATGTCCTTTTTTAATATTGGCATAATATCCCCCCGTCTATATCAGACGTCGGTCGTAAGTCGTCGGACGTCCGACCTGCTTTTGCCTGATATTTAAGACCAAAAATAAAGCCTTACCGGAACACCCTTCGGGTCTCCAGTAAGGCCGGCTTCAAGAAGTCCATTCAAACCCTCCCTTGCCGGCCTCACGGGACCGCTCTTAAAGGATGGATCAAAGGTCAGTAAAAATTCTCCCCCTCGGTTATAACAACTTTTTCATCGCCGTCAGTTTCATCCAGCAGCACCGAAACATTTTCTTTCTTGGAGGTGGGAACGTTCTTGCCTACGTAGTCCGACCTGATGGGAAGTTCCCGGTGTCCCCGGTCCACCAATACCGCCAGTTGAATCAGCCTGGGCCTCCCCAGATCAATGACGGCATCCAGGGCCGCCCTTATGGTTCGTCCGGTAAACATCACATCGTCCACCAGCACAATGGTTTTTCCCGCCACCGGGAAGTGTACCTCGGTCTGACGCACCAGGGGCTGGTTGGCCAGTGTGCTGAGGTCGTCCCGGTAGAGGGTGATGTCCAGGGTGCCAACGGGAACCTCCTTGCCCTCTATCTGGAGAATCCGCGCCGCCAGCCTGGCGGCCAGGGGCACCCCCCTGTTGCGGATGCCAATCAGGGCCAGGTTTTCAGTACCCTTGTTGCGCTCAATTATTTCATGGGCTATCCTGGTAAGCGCCCTGCGGATACCTTCTCTGTCCAGTATTACCGCCTTTTGTTTGTAATCACCCGGCAAAAACCATCACCCCCTGTCTGAACGGATTAATACTCATCAAAAAAGCCTGATCACGCCGGTAAATGGGCACGATCAGGCCATAAATCCTGTTCTATCATACCTTACCGGCCTCTCGGGACCGATTTCAAAGGATAGCTGTCTTTGGTTTTTTATAGCTTAACAGAGTGTCACGCCAGCTGTCAATAGTTAAAATTGAGCCTTCCAGGGTTACATTTTACTCATCCCTATAAATATTAAAACCACACCCGCCGCTATAAACACCATGCCCTGCATTGGAACCTTCCCGGCCAGCCCTATCAATCCCAGGGAAGTTACCGTGATCATCACGGCGGGACCCACCATGGCCAGCAGGGCATTTATTCTGAAGGCCGTTTCCACGCTGTTGTAACGGAGCATTAAAAGGGCGGCGGTAAATTCTATAGTGGAGGAAAGAAACCTCAGGGCAGCCATGCTGAAAACAATCTTTTCAAATACAAATAACAATTTTCCCCGCTCCTCCCCAGACAAAGGTATAAAATTTTATATGTCAGTTTGTCCGTGGAAATGCATACCACACCTTCAGGGATGACAAAATATCTATTACCGGGTAAACACCCCCGGCTTGAAAATAGCTGTAAGCTTAATGGTCGTCAGTCGCAGGACTTCAGACGTCGGAATAGTTTCATTTTACCTCCGGTCAAAAGACTTTAAGACCTACGACTGAAGACTGGCGACCGACGACTGATACAGGCTGGTTGAAGAAGTCCTTAACTTGAGGATGTGAGGTCCATGTCGGCAAAAACAGGCGCCGCCGCACTGGCGGCCCTAAGCGGAGTCCCCTTTATCATGGTGCTGGGAAACTCAATGATCATCCCGGTGCTTCCCTCTATAAAAAGCGCGCTGAAGCTTACTGACCTTGAAACAAGCCTTATAATTACCCTTTTTTCGGTCCCGGCAGGCATCATCATACCCCTGGCCGGATTTTTGTCTGACCGCTACGGAAGAAAAATAATCATTGCCCCCGCCCTCATTCTTTATGGACTTGGGGGAATAGTCGCAGGCCTGGGGGCTCTTTTTCTGGCCAAAGGCTCTTTTACGGTAATACTGGCGGGCCGGGTTCTGCAAGGTATAGGGGCAGCCGGAACGGCTCCCATAGCCATGGCCCTTTGCGGCGATCTTTTCACCGGCAAGGACAGGAGTAAATCCCTGGGAGTAATTGAGGCGGCCAACGGTTTTGGAAAGGTTTTGAGCCCCATACTGGGGGCACTGATTGGGCTAATCGCCTGGTACGCCACCTTTCTGTTTTTTCCGGCGGTGGTGGCGCCCATAGCCATTGCCCTGTGGTTCCTGGTAAAAGAGCCTGAAGCCAACCGGTCAAAACAAAATGTTTCAGAATATCTGCAGTCCATCAAAAAGATATTTGAAAAGAAATCGGCCATGCTGCTGACATCCTTCTTTTCTGGCATGACTGCGCTACTTTTGCTTTTCGGTGTACTTTTCTTCCTCTCGGAATATCTTGAAAGCAGGTACGGCCTCAAGGGGGGCGCCAGGGCGGTTCTCAAGGGCCTGGCCCTGGCCGTTCCGGTGCTTTTTATGAGCTCCACCTCCTATATAACAGGAATAATCATAAAGAAAAGATTAAAGCTGATGAAATGGTTTGTAGTAACCGGGCTGGCTCTAATTGCAGCCTCTCTTTCCCTGCTGGGCGTATTCAACCGGAACACCTACTTTTTCTTTGCCGCCATTTCGGTGTCCGGAATAGGCGCCGGGCTGACCCTGCCCTGCCTGAACACCATCATAACCAGCTCCTGCGAGGCCCAGAAAAGGGGACTGGTAACCTCCCTGTACGGCAGCGTGCGTTTTTTCGGCGTGGCCCTGGGTCCTCCTCTCTTCAGCCTGCTGGTAGTCCGGGGCTGGGGAGTCATGTTCTGGAGCGCCGCCGCCCTGTCCGGTCTGGCGGCCCTCCTGGCCCTCTTCCTGATCAGGGTGCAGGATATGAAAGAGCCGGTAACCCCAGGAACAGACCAAAAAAAGGGCCAGGGCGGCAAAAGCGCCGGAAATACCGCCAAGAAGACCGCAGTATCCCACGCCTTCGTTTTCAGCCCGGCCAAGAAGCCGGAAGCTGATTAAAAAACGCCCTGACGGGCGTTGCCGTCTTGCAGACGGCGGAATCCAGAATCCAGAAGCCAGAATCCAGAAAAAGCAAGCATGACCCCCAAGCGACATGCAGTGAGGGGGAGTGATTTAAGTCCGTGCGGAATGTACCGGAGGCTGCTACTGTCTCTTAACGACCGAGCCTACGAATTTGGAGGTTAGATGTTGGAAGTTGGAAGTCGGATTAAGCTAGAAATGGCTCTGAGGTCATTTCCTACAAGTTTTCTAATCTCTAACCTCTGGCCTCCTACCTCCAAAATGGTCGGCATTCCGTTGGCGACCGAGTTTAGAGACAGTTGCAGCAGGAGGTTATGCAGGCCGGACTTAAATCGCTCCACCTACCCATTAGCGACAATGCAGCGACCCTCAAGCGACCCCGGAGCGACCCCAGAAAAACTCTGGGCTTGCATAAAAATGCTTTGGTGCTTCAGTGCTTTAATGCTTTAATGCGTCATATACTTTCCTTAACGATAAAATGGAGAATATCGAGGCCTGTCCCCTAAGTGCGCCAAGCTAAGGCGTGTCATATAGTGGGTGGGAACCC
>LADN01000008.1 GCA_000961585.1 Peptococcaceae bacterium BRH_c4a
AATTATAAGGATAATTCCGGGAAAAAACACAAAAAAAGATGAGCTTGGGCTTACAGGCCATGTGGTGGTATATGGCGTAACCGGTTCCGGCAAGTCATACACATTCGGAAGAAACAACATAATCGCTGGTGTTGAAGATCGCCAATCAATGGTAATAATGGACCCCAAAGGGGAACTCCTGGAGACAAAGGGCACATGGTTAAAAAGCCAGGGATATGATGTGTTGGTTTTCAACCTAGTCAATCCGGAATATAGCCACCGATGGAACCCGAACATGGAGTGTCGCAATGACGAGGAGATAGCTGAGATGGCTTCTTGCATGATTGAAAATGCGGCCAAGGATAGTAACGGCTATTTCGTTAATAAAGAGACCCAGCTTTTTGAGGCCTTGTCTGGACTGCTAAGGGATGCTTTTCCGGAAGAACAGGCTCATCCCCGTTCGGCACTGTCCTTGTCTTCATGGACCAAAGAGAAGCTGGAGCAGGCCTTCTCAAACGCCTACAGGGAGAAAAAGATAAGCGCCACAATATACGAGAGGTGGCGGGGAGCTGCAAGCGCCAACCTTGATGAGGCGAAGTCAGGCTTAACCGCCAAACTTAAAATTATAACCACCAGGGCATTGGCGGCCCTCATGTCCGGACATGAAATCGATTTTGAAAGCATCGGCAAAAGGAAGACAGCACTTTTTTGCATACTACCGGTCAAGGGTAGTGAAGTATTAAAGCCAATATTGTCAGTATTCTACATGTTTTTGTTCAACAGGCTATACGAACTTGCTGACAAAAACGGAGGGCGTTTGCCAGTGGAAGTGCGCTTTATCCTTGATGAATTTGCCAACGTTGGTAAAATTCCGGGGTTTTCAGAAAAGATATCAACCGCCAGGAGCCTTGGAATACTGCTGCAATACATACTTCAGGGCCGTAGCCAACTGAACGATGTCTACGGATTTGAGGGGGCAAAAAGTATATTGGCAAGTACGCCAATATCACTTCTGTTAGGTGTGGCCCCTGATGACGAGGTTACCAAGGAATTATTCAGCGATAAGCTTGGCGAGGCTGCGGTATACATGAAACACTACCGTAAAGACGTTTCAACACCAATACAGAAGATTGAACTGCCAAAAAAGACCGTAATAATAGGCAAAAGAAAGCTCATGGAAAAATACGAAATAAAAGAGATGAGCACCAAATATTGCATTGCGGATGTCCAGGCGGGTAAGCCGATGTTTATGAAAAAAGTAGGCTGGGTTGAGATGCCCCAGGCCGCAGATATTTTAAAATGCGGTAGGCTGCCGGTGTCGGAATATATCCCGGCAAGATCACTGGAAGTTGAATTTCCCACGGATGAAATGTTCGAAAACGCTGGCGTAGACGGTGTAATGAACACGGGCGCAATGCTTTGGGGGATTAAAAAGGCAGCTGCAAACCAGGGAATAGTAATGCTGGCCCAAGAGGGCGAACCACAAGGTGTTGAAAATATGAATTTCGGTCTTGAACCACATGACCAAGTTAAAGCCGATGAATGTGAGGCAGAAAAAACCGAACATCTGGACGAACTATTAACAGGTGTAAAACCTCCGGAAGACAGTGCGAGTGAAGACACTCAGGCTGATGACGTTGAATCCCGGGGGTTTAATGTTTCATCACCAATATTTTAAAGAGAAAGGATGGTATACATGGAATTTAAAATCGCACCCGAAGGAGTTAAGTTAAGGGATATTGATGTATGGGGTGACCTTTATGAGGCCATGGATAGGGGCACATCGGTAGAAGCGGTGATAGCCCGCGTGAGGCGTCCAAATGATGAGGACAGGGACAGAGGGGAAGAGTGCTGGGAACTGGTCTTTGACAACAAGCCCGGGATAATAGGCCTGTGTTCAGTCAAAGAGTGCGGCCTGCCCGAGGGTACTCCCTTTAACGATTTTGTTGGCCAGAGGATTAACTGCAAAATCAGGAGGATTGACAAGAAAAACTCTGCAGTAGTGTGCAGCCGCAAAGAAGGAGTGGAAAGCTCAACAAACAGGTTAGTTGGTCAGTTGGAGCAGGGGGAAGAAATAAACGCCCTGGTCAGGGTGGTTAACCGCCATGTATATGTTGACATAGGCGGTGGCACCATCGTGAGAATCATGCAGGGAAAAGCCAGGTTATCGGACGGTGTGCCCCTGGATGTGCAGTATGAGGTGGGGGCTATCATAAAAGTCACCGTAACCGCCCTGGAAAAGGACAAAAAACTTATCGAGCTGGAACCCACAGACCCGTGGAAGGAAAAGGAGTACAAACGGGGCGAAGTAGTTGCCGGCCAGGTTATCCAGATAAGGGACAACCTGGCCTTTGTAAAGGTACGACAGGGACTGATTGGCCGCATTTATTACAGGCGAAACGACAAATACAGTGTAGGTGACTATATACAAGTCCAGGTAATGGACTTTAGCCGTGACAAGCGCCGCCTGCACCTGATCTGTTATGACGCTAGGAGAGTAAGTGACCGCAGGCGGGAAAGGGCAAAAAACAGGTTAAGGCAAAATCCTTCCGGCGTAAATGTTGAAGGGAATAGCATCAAAACTCTTGGAGGCTTTGATACTGTCTCCAGCGATACCGTAAACACCGAAAAGGAAGATGTTAAAAAACCGGTTAAAAGCAGTGCAAAGGCGTCTAAGGCGGTGGATGACGTTGTATAAGGACAGCGCATTTGCCCTTGGAACGGCTATAAAACGGTTGCAGTATCCTCAAGAAACGAACAAAATAGAGCAATCAAGCAAGGTTTACGAGATAATGAAATATTTGGCCCAAGCCGAGTATCTTCCCGTTTCAACCATTGCAGAGCTTTTGGGTTGCAGGAGAATTGTTGCACAGAAGCTAATGGGGAAAATGTGGAAGTCAAGACTTGTAAAGTGCGTGGAAATTGCTACTTATTCAAACCCGAAAATGCTATTCAAATTATGGATGCCGTCAACAATGGCATTGCCCAAAAATGCTATGGAGGCATGCAAATTGGCAATGCTGGGTACTTTTTACGGCAGGGCAAAAAACATGCTGGCGGAATTCGAGTGGGGGATAGTACGAAGCAAAGACAGAAAAACACTGACTGCGGAAATAGTATATATGCCAGGCGGCGAAAAGGAAAAAACAAGGCTGGTTATAGATGCGCCCAGGCGCGGCGAAAAGCCAAACGCAGATGCTGACATATTTATTTTCCCCACTGTCGAGGAAGCAAAAACATTAACGCCGGCCGGCAAAAGGTATACGGCAGATCTGATTTTACTTAACAGAAATATTGACTTTAAAAATATGATATCAGATCCCGTGAATAGATAAAAACAGGGAGGTGAGGGCGGCAGGGATTATTCCCTTGCCGCCTATAATTTTGGAACTGAAAAAGGATTATGAGACTGAATATCTCTGCGGCCAGTTGGACTGGGTAAGAGGCAGGAGGTACAATATACGGCCCGACCTGGATGAGGATATGGAGCCGGAAGTAAAAGGCTACCTCTACAAAGAAACGACCACCGGTTTTTTCCGGGCCTGGGTCCTAAACGAACTGCATCTTGGAGTGACCAAAACGGTAAATGAATTGCGGGTGGCGGAAAAGGGGCAGATTATCCAAAAAACAGGATTACCGGAAGAAGAATGCCTGCATTTGATAGAAAAATGCGTGGTGATGGGGCTCCTCTGTGAAAACAAGGTGGTTTTTAAAAATGGTGAAAATATTCTTTTATACCTGGTGGACACAGGGGGGATATTCGCGCTGGAAGAGGCAGGCATTCCGTATCTTAAAGTAAATTATACAGTGGGAATTGACCAGAGACTGAAAATATACAGGAGAAACATTTTTTTGGTGGAGAATAACGTGTCCGAAGCAGTAAACTTGCACTTTTACGAAAATATAGTTGGGTTGCCCTTGGATAGAAATTACCGGGGAGCTACAATTCTGGTGGACATGAGAATTGCAGAAAAACTGGGGCTTAAAAGTCAGGTAATAAAGATGGCTGGTAGCATGGTAGAAGTGTATCACGTAAAAATATACGATTTATGCGGCAGGAGATGGATTGAGCCGACGGTAGAAAAAAATAACACGGTAGAAAAAAATATTTGACAAAAAATGTTTTTAAAATTATTATGTTACTCAAGAATCAAATCACAAAAAATTGGCAATTTTGTTATTGAAATTTTTTCCCAAAACAAACATATGTTTATCAAGCAAGGTTTTTCAATCAGACAACTCCAATCTGATTCGGATGAAAGCTCCGGGATTATTGTAAAGGCGAAAAGCTTGCAGTAATCGAAAGACCAGGATTTACGGAAATTCCTTATGCGAAGAGCAGGTGTACCGTAAATAGCAGGGCGTTTTAAGCGAAGAGCGGCGCCAATATCCTTAAACAAGCGAAGAGCGTTTAAGGGCGTTTGACCCGGACGTAAGAATACGGGCAAAACGGCACATCAAAGCGAAGAGCAAGGATGTGACCTTGACTGACCCCACTATAACGGGGTGCATCGGTCCAAAAAAAGCGTGTGCAGGTAGGGAAGCCTTGCGGGAGACACGTGACCGTTGAAACGAGATATCCCTAAGCCGCATTATAGGCAAACCGGTACGCCTGATGCTGGCTGACTCGCAAGAACCGGATTTGTATACCCGTTTTACGGGAAGATATTTAGAGTGTACTTATAACAATACGGGCTTGGGTTCGTAGAGGGACAATTAGAGATCTGAGAGCAGGAAATGTGAAACACCAGAGTGTTTTGTTAATTACAAAATGCTTGTGGTGTTTTTTGCATTTTAATAAAAAAATCAAGGAGGTAATTATCAATGATGAACGAGGTATGGTTAATCGGAAGGCTCACAAAGGATCCGGAATTGAAGGAAACCCCTGGCGGCAAAAAGGTCACCAAAATGACCCTGGCAGTGGACCGTGATTTCAAGAACGGTGAAGGCGAACGCGAAGCTGATTTCATTGATGTTGTTGTATGGGAAAAGCTTGCGGAAAACTGTGAAAAGCACCTTGGGAAAGGGCGACTGGTATCCGTCAAGGGTCGGCTGCAAATCAGGGCCTACGATGACAACCAGGGCATCCGGAGGAGGGCCGCAGAAGTCACGGTAGAAAAAATTCACTACCTAGACAGGCCCAAGGAGAGCGATCGGTAATGTCAAGCATGATGACAAGAGGGAGTACCGGGATATATAATAGCCTTGAGGTGGTAATAATGGACCCGAGGCAAAAAGCAGTTGAAATTATTAAGGAACTTTCGGAAAAAAAAGTTATAGCTGCTTTATATATCCTGGAAATCCTGGCTAAAAAATGCGAGGAGGAAGATGGTATGATCAACGTACTGGAAGAAAACATCGAACTCCTGGGGAATTTAAAGGTTGCGGAATCGGCATTTGCTGACTGGGATAATGAAGAGGATGCCGCCTATGACCAAATTTGAACCAGGAGAAGTAGTTTTAGTGCCTTTCCCATTCAGTGACCTGACGGGGGTTAAAAAGCGCCCCGCATTGGTTTTGGCTGACATAGAGGGTGGGCATGAAATTATCTGCTTAATGTTGACATCTGTGCAAATGAAATCTGAAAAATATGAGTATAACATTGCCAGTTGGAAAGAAGCAGGTTTATTAAAACCAACAGTTGCAAGAATTCACCGGCTGTTTACTTTAAACCAGAATATGGTGCATAAGAAACTTGGCCGGTTGGCAGCGGAAGAGTACACTATAATACTACAGAGAGTTATTAACTTGCTTACATACAAAATTTAGTATGTAGCAAGTAAGAAAAAAGGGCGTGAGAGGTAATACCTTAAACGCCCTTTTTGTTTTCCGGGGCTAAAGCCCGTTACCAATTCACGAAAGGAGGATTGGATATACGGGCTTTTTGCCTGTATATTGGATGTGATGGAAAAGGGTAAAGGAATAGACAGAGTTAAAGAAGCAACCGAAAAGATTATAGATATGTTCAGGACCGGTAACATACCGTCGGCGGTGGCAAGAACGGTAATCGCCAGGGATAAGAGCGAAAAGCCCTCAAATTATTGGTCACTGGGAAACCAGTTGCTGATGATGATAGCCGGAACGTTTGACGCCAGGGGCTTTAACCAGTGGAAAGGGGTAGGGCGCCAGGTCAAAAAGGGTGCCAAGGCCTCTTATATTCTGGCCCCCATGAAGAAGACTGTCAAGGTAAAAGATGAAAACGACCCAGCTAAAGAAGACGCAATAACCATAATAAAAGGGTTCAAGGGAATCCCGGTCTTCCGGTACGAGGACACAGAGGGGAACGAAATCAACCGCCCGTCTTACGAACCAGCCGTCCTTCCTCCGCTCATTGAAGTGGCTGAAAGGTACGGGGTGACGGTAAAATACGGGCCATTTACAAAGAATTTTTATGGATACTTTCAGCCGGCCACAAAAACGATTATGTTGTGTACCCATGATGTGAGGACGTTCTTTCATGAACTGGCCCATGCAGCACACAACACCATTAATCCGCTTAAGGGCGGGCAGCATGCCGTCCAGGAAATTGTGGCCGAAACCTGTGCGGCTGTATTATGTGAGATATACGGATACGAGGGCTATATATACCATGGATATGAGTACATAAAGCATTATTCCATGGATAAGACCAATTCCGGGATAATAAAAGAAATATTCAGGGTAATGAACGATGTTCAGGAAGTACTGAGGCTGATACTTGGCCAGCCTTCGGAAAATAAGAATGAAGAGAACGTTGCTTAAGGAGAAAAGTAGAAATGCTAAATGAGATTAAAAGGCTTGTCCACGAAACAATGGAGTTGCCGTTGCTGATAGAGGAAACCGAAAAATGGCGGAATGAAATGAACGACATTTTAAACGAAGTATCCAAAAAAAGAAACAAAAAGGACCTTTACGAATCTGTACATGAGCAATTCTTTAAGGCCCTTAATGAATCTGAGAGGTTAAAAAATTGTCTGCAGGGCAATATCAGCATATTAAACCTTTGTGCTGCCTTTATAAATTCAGGAAAGGCAGAACAGTTAGGGGAAATATTGAGTCCTGTAGCTCAAGTGAAGATGTCGGCAGAAAACCCTGAAAAGAAAACGGAGGAATTGCAGGGATCTAAGCAGGAAGAACATGGCAAGGACGAAGGCCTTGAAATTAACACCTTTACAGTGTTAGAGGTAAAGGGAATTCCAGAGGAAGGTACCAGGGCCTGGTGCAAGATGCCTGATGGCCAGAAAATAGCTGTCTATTCCGAAGGAGAAACGGCAGCCGTATTTCTTAATGCAAAAGGTCTGGAAGTTAAAGCTCGGGTTCGCCGGATCGAAAGAGGACTGTTTGCAGAAGACGCAAAGAAACTGGCATAGAGGTAAATAATCTGCCCACCGCAAGGGCAAATAACATGCGGCACCTGCCGAATATGCAGGGGCCGCATGGCCCTGGCAGGTGGAGGGGAAAGTTATGCATGGGAAAGAAAGAGAACCAAAAAATTATACCGTACAAGAAAAGAAATCCCTTGCCACCATGGCTAGGGAAAGAGCAATGACATATGGCATTAGTAATGCAAGTATTGAAGAATTGCTGGCAATCATTTTAGGCGGTAGCGTTCCTGATGAAACTATGAATCAACTGCTGACGGAAGGCATAGTCAAAATTTCCACCCTAACGGTGGAAGAGTTGACTAAATTACAGGGGATTACAAAGCAAAAGGCCGTAAAATTGATTGCAGCCTTTGGGTTGGCCTTTAAACTGGCTTCAACATCACCAGTTAATCGGCCAATAATCAAATGTCCAAAAGATGCTGCAACACTGGTGATGGAAGAAATGCGGCACCTGGACAGGGAGCATTTCTGCGCACTGCTCTTGAATACAAAACACCAGGTGCTGGCAAAGGAAACTGTTTCCATAGGAACACTGAACTCCTCCATGGTCCATCCCAGGGAATTGTTCAAATTCGCTGTTAAGAGGAGCGCTGCAGCTTTAATACTGGTTCACAATCATCCCAGCGGCGATCCTACACCTAGCAGGGAAGACAGGGAGATAACCATGCGCCTTAGGGAGGCAGGAGCAATTATTGGCATTGAAGTCTTAGATCACATAATCATCGGGGATAATAAATTTGCAAGTTTTAAAGAAATGGCTTTATTGACATGAGAAGACTTGAGAGGACGGGTATTTATAATGCCTTAGTCCTCTTATGTATTTTTTAAATCTTTGAAAGGAGGTACCTATATGCATGATCCGGTTCGCCAGCATCCGGAAGAAAAATTCAAAAGGGCAGGATTGTATGGAAATCCACCTTGTCCAATATGCGGTGGAAATTGGTGTGGATATAACAGCTTTTTATGCAGCTGTATGAGAGAGGATAAAGGCTCATTCAAGACTGTAATACAGCCCAAGACAGGTAAACCGGCATATCAACACTGGCTTAAACCAGGTACCGTTAACTACAGTAAATCAGATGAACTGGATATGCCGATAGAAGTAATAGCGTCGGTGGAGAAACTGGACAGAGTGTACAGGGAACTCCTAAACCTCCTTTCATTGTATCAGGAACACAAGGAAGATCTTTTGCGCCGTGGCTTAACAGAAGGGGATATAAAGAAGAATGGATATAAGAGCATTCCCAAGATTATAAAACCATGGGATATATGCAAGAAGCTCAAAGACATAGGGTACGACCTGTCTGGAGTCCCAGGTTTTTATAAAGCCGATGGGAAGTATGAAGGAACCTACTGGACGTTCAGCTGGAAGCCCGGGTATTTTATACCGATGCTGGATGCAAAGGGCCGAATTCAAGCCCTACAAAGGAGAATCGAAAACCCTAAAGAAGGTGAGCCAAAGTACATGCTACTGAGCTCATCAGGAAAGAAAGGCGGAGGTAACAGCGGAACGCCTGCTCATGTGGCAAGACCTGCTGAGATCAGAGACAGAATAATTTGGATAACAGAGGGACCGCTAAAAGCGGATATAGCAGCAAAATACTTAGGTGCTGTGGTTATCGGGCTAATGAGTGCGGGTACCTGGGTGCAGGCTTTAGAGGTAGTGGATGAGCTGAGTCCCGAAGAGGTTATAACAGCTTACGATATGGATTTCAAAACAAACAAATTGGTAAATAAACCTCTTGAGTTGCTAAAAGGTGAACTAAAAGAAAAGGGCCTAGTTGTACGTCAGGCCACATGGGACGAAGTAAAGGGCATAGATGATGCGCTGGTTGGAGGAAAGAAAATAACAATCGGGGGTCGCTAATATGAAAATTATTCTCGAAAACGAATTGGAGAAGTGGGCCTGGGAAATAATGATGGCTGCTCATTACAAGTGGGAAAAAAACCACGGTATGCTGTTGCTGGATCAGATGAATTGGTATTTTGAGGATATTTACGGGGAAGAAAGAGAAAAGATCATTAAGCAGGAGGTTGAACGCCGCTTGTTGGATGACTTTGACGAAGAATTCTTTACTACTGAGGATGAATACGTGAAGTCTGGGTTGGAGAAATACACTGACGATTTTTTTGAGGGTGCTAACGAGGAAAAACAGGATTTCGAGCGGGATCTATGCGAGGAGTATAGGGTAGCCCAGGAGGATATAGCCACTACCTGCCGGAGGATGTGAAGGACGAACTGCGCCAGATATATTACACATTCTTTAATGCGCCGGAAAAATTGACGGTGATTTATAACGGTGAGGTTATCCAAGAAAGCAACTAATTAACCTTTAAGGAGGTGACCGCCGGGGGCATTAAGCCCCGGCGGGGCCCCCGGCAAAGTAAATGGAACAAACAAGTAATATAAAGGCTGAAAAAACGGCAACAGACCAAATAACAGTCATGGACGTTTATGAGTCAGTCGACCGTTTTTTTGAAAAGAAACTCTATCCGTTCGTAGTAGTAGCAGTGCCGGTGTACCTTACAGCACACATTATACTGCTCATAATGAACATCAAATAAGCCAATATGGCCGGAAAACATTAATCCTGAAAGGGGGGAATGTGCCGGCCATGGGGCCGGTACGGATAAAGATGTTTGAAAATGCGGAAGTATTTTACAGCTACACAAGGAAACAGGCACTTGAAGATGGTGTTTTACTGGATGTAACACAGGTAGCTGCTGAAGCAGGATTCAAATACCCTGTTGCAGTGACCAAAAGATTGTGGGATGAAGTTGTAACCCCGGACGATGAATCAAAAGAGTATGGCCAAAGCGAAGAAGGCCGTTTGTGGGACGTTTTATGGATGTGCATGATTGCTGCAAAGTACAGCAAAGGCTCAGAAATAAAATTCCAATTATACGTCCAAAACGGCGGAAGGGAAAGGCTTATCTCACTTAAAGCAGTATGTCACTCGGGGGATGAAGCGGAGCCGGTAATCACAATAATGATGCCGGAGGAGGATTAATTAAAAAATAAGCAGTGTGCTAGAACATGAAGCAAAAGGAGTGAAAGCAATGAAAGAATATAAAGATTTCCACCTGTTTTGTGGTCTTGGCGGAGCAGCCCTTGGCTTTAAGAGAACAGTAGCAGAATACCGGGGTATGGTCGGAAGGTTTCACTGCATTGGTGGGATTGATGTTGATCCGGCGGCCTGTGAAGATTTTCAAAATCTGGTCGGGGTTCCGGCAACTAGGATTGATCTCTTTACCAGAAGGGATTATGTGGCTTTTCACGGCAAAGAACCACCGACTGATTGGAGAGAAGCTACCTCTGAGGAGATCCGAGCAGCCGCCCAGTATGAGTATCCTGATGTGGTGTTCTTATCACCGCCATGCAAGGGCTTCAGCGGACTGCTACCAAGTAAGAAGGCTGCCAGTGAGAAATACCAGGCATTAAATCGGTTGGTGGTCAGGGGCTTAAAGCTTACCCTCGAAGCCTTTTCCGATGACCTGCCTGCTTGCATCCTTCTGGAGAATGTTCCCCGTATTACAACCCGGGGTTCATGGTTATTGAAACAAGTTAAGAACCTATTGAAAAATGCCGGATATGAAATACATCCTCCGAAAGATCAGGACGGTTACCATGACTGCGGCGAACTGGGCGGCCTTGGCCAACATCGTAAGAGATATCTGTTAATTGCCAGGTTGCCAGAAAAGATGACCAGCTTTATTTACAAGCCCCCGAAGCGGCGAGTGAAATCCATCGGGGAAATAATAGGCCCCTTGCTGATGCCCGACGACCCGGGCGCCGGTCCTATGCATAGGTTACCAAGGCTGAAGTGGTTGACATGGGTGCGCTTGGCACTAATCCCGGCCGGCGGTGACTGGCGAGATCTGGAGAAATTGGCCCCGGAGCAGTATCGGCTTGAATACGTTCCCCGGGGTGCAGGTTCTTATGGTGTACAGGACTGGGGCAAACCAGGCTCAACAGTGGTTGGGAGTGCATATATTAAAGGCAGTAACCCTGTTGCAGTGGCAGATCCGAGATTATCGCCAAGCATAGGCCAATCATACAAAGGCAGTGCAGGACTTATGGGGGTGCTTGATTGGGGACAACATTCAAAAGCAGTGACAGGAAGAGCGGCGGCGACCAGCAGCAACTGTCCAGCAACAGTGGCCGATCCAAGACTTCCACAATGTGACAACCGGTTTCACAATAAGTACCAACTCCACTCGTGGGATGAACCAGCAGCCACAGTAACAGGTATCGCAGACATACAGGCTGGAGCACCATCCATTGCGGACCCCAGAACAGGTTTTAAAGGCTGTACCCACACCGCCATTTACAGGGTGGTTAAATGGGACAACCCGGCCGGAACTGTGACAGGTGCTATGAGGCCGAATAACGGTGCACCTTCAGTGGCCGACCCGAGAATGAACTGCAGCCCCCGGAACGGCACCATGGGTGTTCAGACCTGGGACCAGCCCGGGGCCACTGTAATCGGAGCTGGCGATATCCATGCGGGCACGGCAGCCGTAGCCGACCCCAGAATGCCGACCGACAATGACCGTCCCGATCCGCCCCCGGTGATTATCTCACTTGATGGGACGTGGCACCGGCCACTGACGACCCTGGAGTTGGCAGCCCTACAGGGATTCCCTGTTACCCTGGAGGACGGAAGTCCCATGGTACTGAGCGGGAAAAGTGACGCTAGGTGGCGGGAGAGAATCGGAAACGCAGTGCCCCCGCCTGCGGCCAAGGCAATAGCGGAGCAGATATTGAATGCACTTCTGGTCAGTGAATTTAATGAATGGACTTTGGGGTCAACTGGTGTGTGGGTAACACCGCGAAATGAAGCATTTCCGCATGCTGAGATTGTTACTGTTAACAAGGATTAGTTATTGCACACTTAAAAAATAGGGAGGAATGTATGTGAGATATTGCCCAATGAAGATATTGTTTTAGATGGTGACTGTTACGGTTGTGAGTTTAGCGGTAGTAAGTGCAGGTACACAACCGAAAAAATTAAGGATGTATGAATGATTAAATTAGTGCATGACCGGTTGTATTGAACTGGTCATGCACCATGCATAAAAAATTAAAAACCTGGACGGTAGGCCCGGACAGGCAGGGATTATACCCTGAAAATCGCCTACGACTCCGGTCAGGAGTGACCACCGCAATGCGGAATGAGTCGTGCCCAGTGCTTGATGCACGCCGCTGGATGGCGGTATGGGCAGAATGAATACTAAACATTGAACCTTGCGGGAGGCAAGGCAACCTTGCGGAGCAGGGAGGCCAACTGGAAGGACCGCAGGAACAACTACATAGCCAAGCGGGCAAAAAGGGCAAGGCCCGTCTCAGACACCACTGAAGCGGTAGTGGAAGGGGTCTGAGACGGGCCGGAAGGATGGCCCGGGAACCCGCTAAGCTCACGGGCTAAAGGGCACTCTAAAGGGGCAGTTTGTACAAAAAAACTCTGAGACAGCCGAATGATGACCCTTGGGCGTGGTTAATTATTGCCAAAAACAGTGAATTAGAGATCAGGAGGATTGGCAAATGTGGTGTGAATGGCAAGAGAACGACAATCAGGTTTATAACCGGTTAATGGGTCAGTTTGTCAATCATGTGGCTAAGTATTCCAAGGGAGGCAGTTATGAGGCACGAAGGATGAAGTTTAACAAATTCAAAACATTTATTGCTTTTTTGAGCAATCACTATACTACTGAAGACATAAGAAATATTCAGCCTAAACACATAGCGGCATTTATTAGATACCGGAGAAACGGTGGTTATGCTACGATAACCATGCTTTCTGACTTATCGGTAATTCGGTGGTGGTTTAATCAGATACCATGGAAAAGATTTGACATGCCTGATAACAGCGAAATTTTTAAGCTGGAGGAAAGGTTAAATGAAAGAGCATACGTTACGGAAATCAAGGAAAAATACAGACGCCTCAAAAGGCGTAGAGGGCGTATATAAAAACCTTACGGTTCAGTTTGACAAAACGTTCAGGAGGGCAGTGGAAGCATCAGAGGGTAAAGTAAGCATAAAGACCCACCACCGTTATAGAGAAAGCATGAAAGAAATAATGCGTTTTTGTGCCCGGGAATTCAGGCTACAAAAACTATCGAAGATAGCTGATAAACATGTTATTGCTTATGTTAATCACCGGAGAGACCAAGAAACAGCTGAAAAAACTATCAAAAATGATATTGCTGCATTAAGATTTTATCGGCGTTACATGGAAGATAGAAACGGAGAATTAATTGACAATAGAGGTATTGGATTGAAATCAACTCCTGATGGTCGGAAGGATCGGGCCTGGCGGGAAGATGAATACGAAAAAATGCTAAAACTGACAAGAGAATTAAACCGGAAGGATGTAGAGCTTGCTATAAGGCTGGCCAGACATGCTGGTTTAAGGGTACATGAAATTACAAGGCTGGACGGGATAAAGGCTGAACAAGCAATAGAAACCGGCTGGCTGAATGTAAAGGGAAAGGGTGGAAAAGAGAGGCAGGTTCCTTTAAGCCAGGAGGCAAAACAGGTACTATTGGAAGCCTGCGATTTACTTCCGGATAAAAAACTTAAATTACTGGTGCCGAAGGATGAAAAAACACATCTGGTAATTAAACGGATTCAGGGATTTATAAGGCGACACAGGGAAAAGGTTTTTGAAAAGGACCACCGGACAGTGAATTTAACCATACACGGCCTGCGCCATTTATATGCCAGGGGAGAATATAGCAAAAGAGAAAAAGTTCAATCATACAAAGGCAAAAAGTGCAAATTTGACAGAAAAGCGTTGAGGGAAGTTTCAGAGTTGCTGGGCCATGGCAGGAAAGACGTGACAAGAATATATTTGGCAAGGTAAAAGATGCCATGGTTTAATTGGCTTTTACGATAGCTAACGAGGGTCTTGCAGTGAAGGAGAGATAATGTTGCCAAAATCGGAACCGTTTGATCGTGACAATACGAGAACATTAAAGGATGAAAGAAGAAAGAACTGGTTCTGGGATTCAAACGAGATATTTTCATCGGATCTCTCTGCTTATGCCAAGCTTGTGAGAATATATCTGGCCAGGTGTGCAAATGGTGATCGTCAGGCTTTTCCGTCCTATAACAGGATTGCCAAGGATTGCGGTATAAGTAGAGATACTGCAAAAAGGGCTGTAGCTGAACTTGAGGAGAAGGGATGGGTTATAAAGAAAATTCAGATTAAAGATGACGGGGAACATTCGTCTAATATTTATTCCCTTTGTGATCCTCCGCAGCCTGTGAAAGAAGAAATAAGACCAGTGGTAATTGAAAATGAGAGAGGTAGGTGCTCACAGCACCCACCCTGTCATAATTTAGAGGGGGTAGGTGCTGACAGCACCGAGGTGGGTGCTGTGACAGCCTCTAACAATACTAATATAACAATAACCATGGAACAAGATATAAATAAACAATCATTCAAGCATACATCCATTCATCATGATAAAAATAAAAATCGCGTGCGCGCTAAGACCGAGGAAAAGCGTGCTGTGGATAATGTGGATAGTGTGGATAAACCAAAGGACCCAGTAAGCCTTCAAAAGATTCTGAGGTATACTGGCTTTGAGGGATCAAAGGTTGAGGTTGAATTTATTGCTACTTGGGCGGATGTCTTTCCTCTGGATATGATCGAGTATGCTGTTACAAAGTCTGTATTGAACGGCAAAAAGAGTTTACCATACATTGGTGGAGTTTTTGAAAGTTGGCTAGAAAAAGGTGTTAGAACTATAGAACAGGCTGAAAATGAAACACGATATGATTCGGTCAGAAGTCATGGGCCATGACCTTTGTTACCATGGCCGGTTAGGCCGCTTACCTAGTTACTCTGACATATTTCCAGGGAATTAGGCGGTAGTGCCCACCTGATCGGGGGCTTGACGCCCCATCCTAAACTATTACTTTTTTCTGTCCATTATAGACAACTTGAGACAAGGCCTGTATAAGTTGTAAATCCATCTGGGAAAGCCAATGCTAGTTAACCCACTATTTTAACACATCCTCATTTACGAACTTAAACAACTCTCCTGGTGTGCAATTTAAAGCAATACACAGTTTTTCTATATGGCTTATTTCTATTCTTTTAACCCTTTCATGGTATAAAGCAGAAATTGTTCCAGGTCGTATTCCTGTTCTTAAAGATAACTCTTTTTGGGTCATTTTGTATTTACCTAACATATCTGAAACATGAATTCTTATTGCCACTTTTGCTCCCCTCCAAAATGAATTATAGCATTAGAGGTAATTATATTACAAATTTTTGCATGGTGTTTACTTTTTTGATTGCAAAATTACTCCTATAGTAATATAATGTCAATAGGAGTAATTTATGAGCATAAAAATTAATTGGTTAAATATGGGGTGAGCTTTAATGGATTTTTATTCCTTTCCCACAGTAAGAGGCGTCCAATCTGGCCGAGAATATTTTGTTACAATGTGCCCCTTACGCCTTGTACCAAGACTCTTTACCATAGAAAAAAAAATAATGCCTCCTGAACTCAGGGCACAAAGAGTAATTAATAAATCAAGAATACCCTCTATATGTTCGTATATTGTCAACAATCCTAAGAACTATGTTTTTCCTTCCATGGTCGTTTCAATTGATTCTGAAGTAGAATTTACCCCTTTTTCTGATGATGTAACCCACTTCAACCTTGGTACATTAAAGATCCCTATTTCCGCCAAGCTAGTTATTAATGATGGTCAGCATCGTAGGGCCGCAATCGAAGAGGCATTAAAACAAAACCCCTCTCTTGGCAATGAATCTATTTCTGTAGTATTTTTTATCGACTGGGGATTAAAACACTCCCAACAAATGTTTGCTGATTTGAATCGATATGCTGTCCGACCAAATAAATCAATAAGTATCTTATTTGATTATAGAGATCCATTCTCCAGGCTGACATTGGATATAATCAATGAGATAAAATTTTTTCATGATTATACGGACCTGGAAAAAACAGATATATCCAGTATTTCGACAAAAATTTTTGCTTTAAGTGGAATTTTTTTTGCAACAAAGGAATTACTCAATGATAAAAAGAAACTAATGTCTGAGGAAAGAAAAAAACTGGCTGTAAGTTTTTGGGGAGAGGTTTTTTTAAACATAGAGGAATGGCAACAAATAGAAAGAAACCTTATTAGCCCATTTGAATTACGCAATAATTTTATTTGCTCACATACAGTTGCCTTAATGGCATTGGGTAGGGCTGGTAGAAGCCTAATTAATGAATACCCAGAAAATTGGAATGACCATCTCTCTAAAATTAGCAGTATGAATTGGCACAGAAATAATCTTCAGTGGGAAGGTAGAGTAACTATCAGAGGAAAAATATCTAATTCCCGTAACAATGTTCTCCTTTTATGCAATGTCATAAAGAGAAAATTAGGACTCAACCTTAATGAGGAGGAGCAGGGTGCTGAAAGTGCCTTTGTGAAAGATGAGCAATAAAGACAAAAAAATTTCGAAAATAACTCAAGAAAACATAAATGAATTGTATGAACGCATACGCACTATTTACCTCTCTGACGAAATACCCTGGGTTATAGGATTCAGCGGAGGTAAAGACTCATCAGCGTCTCTACAATTAGTATGGTATGCCATCAAGGATTTATCCACTGAACAACGTAAACATAAGCTAATCCATGTTATAAGTACTGACACTTTTGTAGAGTCACCTGTGGTTGCAGCATGGGTTAATTCGTCGTTAGAGCGCATGAGGAAGGCTGCTGAAGAACAAGACATGCCTATTTTGGTTCACAAGTTAACTCCCAACATATCCGATTCATTCTGGGTCAACATCATAGGCAGAGGTTACCCAGCTCCCCGACCTAATTTTAGGTGGTGCACTGACCGTCTAAAAATTAAACCATCCAACAATTTCATCATTGATGTTGTAGCGAAACATGGAGAAGCTATATTAGTCCTTGGGACAAGAAGTGCAGAGAGTTCTCGTCGTGCTGCAAACATGAAAAAATATCAGCAAATGAGGGTTCGAGACTGGTTGAGCCCCACAAAAACCCTTTCTAATTGTTTGACTTATACCCCCATAGAGGATTGGTCTAATGATGATGTTTGGATATATTTAATGCAATACCCTAACCCCTGGGGCCAAATGAACAAAGATTTATTAACAATGTACCAAGGAGCATCGGCTGATGGGGATTGTCCATTGGTTGTTGACACAAACACACCCAGCTGCGGAAGTAGTAGATTCGGCTGCTGGGTCTGTACAATGGTAAAAGAAGATAAATCTATGCAAGCGATGATTCAAAACGACGAAGAAAAGATTTGGATGACTCCATTACTTAATTTCAGGAACAAAATTGGTAATTTTGATGACCGTGATAAACGTGAGTATAGAAGAATGAGTGGCAAAGTTCTTATTTTTAATAATAGGGCTGTTCATGGACCCTATAAGAAATGGTACCGTGAAGAACTTCTAAGGGATATACTTACAATAGAAAAGGAAGTACAACAAATTGGCCCCCAAGGCTTTGAGAATTTAAGAATAATATCTGATGAAGAGTTGCGTTGGATAAGGAAAATATGGGTTGTTGAAAAACACGAATTTGATGATTCGCTCCCACAAATATACGAAGAAATAACTGGCAAACCATATAAGTTCACTGATTCTTTAAGTAGCTCTGTTTTTGGAAAAAAGGAATGGGTCTTACTTTATGAAGTTTGTAATGGAGACGAGGATTTATTTGGTCTACAAGCCAACCTTTTAGATATCTCTCAGCAATACTCTATTTTTACAATTAAAAAGGGGATTCTACAAGAATTTGAAGATACAATAAAGCGTTTTTATTATGAAAACGAAGAAGAAGCTGTAAAGGTGAACATTGAAATCGTAGAGAGAAAAAGATATATTGAAGAAAAAACACAAATATAATCCGATATGTGGGAGTAGATTGATTTGTTAATCAAAGAAATTCGTTTCAACAACTTAGGTCCATTTAGAGGCGAACATGTTTTAACTCTGTCTACAGACAGGGACCGTCCAATAACTTTAATAGGCGGGATGAACGGAGCCGGCAAAACTACAATTCTAGAAGCGGTCTTAGTTCTTCTTTATGGTCAACGCAGTCAGGTATGGCGAAAAAGCTCTTCATATAAAGATTATATTCAAAGCTGCATGAATAACAATGTTTCTAATAATGAAGATACTTGGATACAAATATCCCTATTAATAAAAAGTAAATCGGATAATAATACGAATTCGGACACATACATAGATATGTCTGCACGTAGATCATGGCGGATAGATAATGGGAAGCTAATAGAGACAGTTAATGTATGGAAGAATGGTAGAGAAGATGACTATCTTGCATCTAACTGGGATTTATACGCTGAAGAACTTGTGCCTTATGGTGTTTCTGGATTATTCTTTTTTGATGGTGAAAAAATAAGCAAACTTGCAGAAGAAGATGAGGGCAGTAAAACTCTTAAAACAGCTATTTCATCACTATTAGGAATTGACTTAATTGATCGTCTCATTTCAAATTTAAGAAGAATAATTTCAAATCATGATTGGAAGATCTCGCATAATAAAGAAGACGAAAGAATCAATGATATTCAAACAAGAATAGAAGAGACCATCAGAGAACATCTTAAAATTAGCCAGAACGTAATTAGCTTGGACACAACAATAGGACATAATAAATCCAAATTGAAAGAAAAAGAAGAGGTTTATCTTCAACAAGGTGGTCACTATTTTGACAATAGAAATAAACTGATAGACGAAAAGAACAGATTAAATGAACTTATAAGTAATACAAAAGGTTCTATGATTCAATTATCTTCAGGTCCGCTTCCCCTACATATTGTAAAACCACTTTTAGAAAGGATTAAAAAATCTATTAGTTGTGAAGATAATATACGGCAAGCGAAAACAATATTACCTTTCCTTGAAGAGTACAACATACAAATACTAGACATATTAGCTTCCAGTGCAAGTGATTCTATATTAGAAAATATTCGTTCCAGTATGGATTGTAAGGAAAGCATATTAGTTAGATTATCAGAAAAAGATCCTTTATTTCCACATTATCAAATTACTCATCAACTTAATTCAATAAATAAACTTGCTACAACCCTAAAAAAAGACACTGCCCGACTAATTGAAAAACATGAAAAATATCAGTATGAGCTAGATCAAGTTGAAGTACAATTACATTTCGATGTTGATGAGAGTGAAGTATCTAGTATTCTTCAAGACATAAAAAAATTGACAAAACATATTTTGCAACTTGAAGAGCAAAAATTATCTATATTAAAAGAAAAGAACGAGATTGAAAAACAACTAGGATTGCTTGAGCAGGAGCAAAAATGTTTATTGAAGAAGAAACTAGAGAATGAATTGGAAGTAGAAGGTGCGCAGAGAATTGTCAGATATGCATTTAAATCAATAGAAGTTTTATCGACTTTTAAGGAAAGGTTAATAATTAAAAAAATTAGTTTATTAGAAGAGAATATAAACAAGGCCTTCATGAAGCTTATTGGTAAAAAATCCCTCGTTTCATTGATTAAAATCGACCCCTTGACGCTTAGAATGTTTTTGGTTCACACCAATGGAAATGAAATTCCTAAATCCCAACTATCAGAGGGTGAAAAACAGATGCTTGCCTTGGCCTTCTTATGGGGTTTAGCAGAATCATCTGGACATACGCTTCCAGTGATTATTGATACTCCTATGGCCAGACTAGATTCAACACATAGAATTAATTTCATCGAGAATTATTTACCCTCCTCAGGCAGGCAAGTAATCGTACTTTCAACTGATGAAGAAATAAAGAAATCACATATAGAGATATTAGAAAGTAAAATTGGTAAAATGTTTCTACTTGTCTTTGATGATGAACTAGGCGATACGGAGATAAAGCAAGGTTATTTCTCGGAGGTTAATTCATATGATAGTAAGGCAAGTTAGATTATCAAATCAAGCCAAGAATCAATTGGCTAGGTTGAAATTTAAAACTGGAATCATGAATTGGAATATATTGTGTAGATGGGCTCTTTGCTTATCGTTAAATGAACCTACAATTCCTCCAGATATTGAGATTATAACTGATAGCAATGTAGAAATGAACTGGCACACTTTTGGTGGTGAGTACGAAGAGATATATGACGCCTTAGTGCGCCAACGTTGCATTGACGATGGTTTGGGAATAGACCCAGAGGTTTTGGCTAAATATTTTAAATTGCACCTACATAGAGGCATAGCCTATTTGGTTACAAAAGACTTTGTTAACTCAACCAGCGATCTTTTGCGGTTAGCAATTGAATAAATTTTATAAAGAGGGTTCTCGTATGACAGTATATCTCGACTATAATGCAACAACTCCAATTCATCTGGACGTACTGGAAGAAATGATATCAGTGTATCGCCATAATTATGGCAATGCTGGAAGCAATACACATATTTATGGCAAATCTGCTAGAAATGCTGTAGAAAAAGCCCGTACACGGGTGGCTTCGGCTTTAGGAATAGAAAAAAACGAGGTTATTTTTACTAGTGGTGCTACCGAAAGTAATAACCTTGCAATTCTAGGATTAGCTAAATGGGGGGAAAGTGTTGGTCGCAAGCATATTATTTCGACTACAATAGAACACAAAGCTGTTTTAGAGCCTCTAAATTACCTTGCTAAAAAAGGTTTCCATATAGAATTAGTACCAGTTAATAAAGATTGCAGAGTTAATCCAGAAGATGTTATTAACCATATCCGTCCCGACACTCTTATGGTTAGTGTTATGCATGCAAATAACGAGACCGGTACAATTCAGCCTGTTAGTGAGATAGGAAACGCCCTTAAAGATACCCCCGTATACTTTCACATTGACGCAGCCCAGACTTTTGGTAAACTACATCCTGAACTTGATAAGTTAAATTACGACTTGTTAAGTATCAGTGGACATAAAATCCATGGACCCCAAGGAATTGGCGCCCTTATTATGAAACGTAAAAATTATAAACGACCACCAGTACAGCCTGTAGTCTTTGGAGGCGGTCAAGAAGGGGGTTTAAGGCCTGGTACTCTTCCTGTTGCACTTATTGTAGGTCTAGGAAAGACAGCTGAAGTAGCTCAATCTAATTATAATAAAAATATAGAAAATTATCACCTGATAAAAGAAGATATTATAAATCAATTGCAGAGCGTTAAATATGTAATTAACGGAGCTAGAGATCACTCACTACCGAATTGTATAAATATAAGCTTTCCAGGCATAGATTCTGAGGCATTGATGGTAGCTACAAAAGAAGATATAGCAATCTCTAATGGTTCGGCATGTACCTCCGCTGAATATACGCCCAGCCACGTTTTATCGGCTATGGGTCTTGATGATGCAATCATTCAAAGTTCAATCAGAATTTCATGGGGCTTTGGAATAAATAGTATTAATTTAAACTCGCTGATTTGCTTTATTAAAAACAATCAGTAAGATTTAATATTGTTAGACGAACTATTATGTTAATCAAAGTATAGTCTATAAAAAAGATTATGTTAATCCAATTCAATCGTCAAGTGTAGGTGGGTATCCAAGAGATAACAACCATTTTTTTCGCACATATTTATATTATCAGAACAGAGATTAAATTAAAAAGACTGTAAAATAGTTCGTATAACCTCCTTGTATGTATAATAGCCTCTCGGCATTCACCGAGTTAGATGGCACAAGGCTTTGCTTGAACCATCGTTTTTGAATTCCTCCTACTTTTCGTAGGGGGATTTTCATTTAAATCCGCATCCAATGTCTAAAATTTTGTTGCGAAATTCGTCGAAAACACTTGACTTTTCAAAACAACCCCCAGAATCGACTAGGAGGAATATTTTTCCTTACTGATTGCGATTGGGGTGTTTATTTTGCATATTACGGTGCTCCAGAGCCACCATTCCGGATGTAAGTGAGCCATGTCTCCGAAATAAATGATCCATGCTTCCGGAAAGGGAGCCACCCGGTTAGATGGCTCCCGACCATTTGCGCTTAATCCATAATACCTTTGCGTTTACGCATAGATTCTTCCCCATCAATTAGGATGGTGTAAGAATCGTGGACAATCCGGTCAAGTATGGCGTCAGCCAGCGTATCTTCTCCGATTTTGCCATGCCAGCCAGCAGGTGTAAATTGAGAGCTGAAGATCGTGGATCCTCTTTTGTGTCTGGCCTCGACAATTTCCAGAAGGTCTCTCGCTTCGGTGACGGACAGAGGAACTAGCAACCATTCATCCATAATCAGTAAACTTACCTTTTTATACTGGTTCATCACCTTCTTGTAGATACCTTCGCCACGGGCCACGGCCAGTTCATTTAGCAAATCTGGCAAACGGATATACTTGACCGTGCAGAAGTGCCGACACGCAGTGACGCCAAAAGCACAAGACAGATAGGTTTTGCCAGCCCCTGAAGCCCCCAGGATAATAATGTTGTGTTTCTCTTGTATGTAGCTGCAGGTAGCCAGACGGGCAATCTGAGCTTTATCCAGCTTTCGATCTGCATGGTATTCGATATTTTCGATACAGGCATCGCTTTGCAGAAATTCTGCTCTGCGGATCAACTTCGTCAGGCGGCTGTTTTTTCGTCTTGCCCATTCAGTGTCTACCATAAGGCTGAAGCGTTCTTCAAAAGATAGCGCTTCAAAGGAAGATTCCTGTAACTGATACCGGTAAGATTCCGCCATAGCAGTGAGGCGCATCTCATTCAGCTTATTGATTGTGGTTGCGTTGATCATTTCCCATCCCTCCCATAGTAGCTGGCACCCCTGGTAAGGCCATAGGTTGCAGAGTTGTCTTTGACACGCTTGGTTTCTGCAACGGCTACTTTATCCTGACCTGTCGTTAGGATGGTCTTAATATTTTTGTAACCAGGTCTTGGTGTGTATGATAAGGCTTTGGCGCAAGCGGCTTCCAGCCTGGGAAAGGAATACTTGTCTGCCAGCTTCAGAAGGGCCATACAGCTCTTGTAGCCCTGCTGTTCCACCTTGTAAGAGGAAAGAATTGCTCTGACAGTGATTGCTGTATTGGGACCGACGCTTTCACCCCAGGAGATGAATCGGGCAGCATTCCACTGGGTATATTTCTTGTGATCCTCTGGCATGTGGTCGGTTACAGTGCTGTATTGCCCTGACCGCCCATACAGTCTGGGGTGTGAACAAATTCTCAAGTTGTTGAAGAATACTTCGATGACATTGCGGGTGACCCGCACATCGACTTTATGCTTGATATACTCGTAAGGCACGCTGTAGTGCATTTTATCAACGGATATGTGATAATTGAACTGTACGGTGGCGATTTTCCAGGTTGCCAATTCGTATGGGGCGGCAGGCAATGGTAACAGCATCGGCTTTTCTTCCTCGAGAAAGATGCTGAGTCTGCTGCCCTCTTTCTTTTGGAATGGCTTGCTGTTAAATACCGCCAGCTTTTCTCTGATTGCCTCATTCAGCTCTGCCAGACTGAAGAATCTCTGATTACGCAGAGCAGCAATAATCCAGGTAGATATTATCTTCACGGAGCCTTCGGCGTTGGGCTTATCCTTGGGCTTCCTAACCCGGGCAGGAATGACGGCTGTACCGTAATGCTCTGCCATTTCCTGATAGGTTTTATTAATCTCCGGAGAATACCAGGTGGCTTTTTCTACGCCGGTTTTCAGATTGTCCGGCACCAGAATTCTGGTGACACCACCGAAGAACTTGTACATATTGCCATGGGCCGCAATCCAACACTCCTGGTTTTGAGAGAGAAAGGCTTCTACGTAAGCATATTGACTGCTGGAGAGGACGCCTACAAATACATAAGTATTGATGATCTCGCCGGTTTCACTGTCCACAATGGGTGCTATTTGCCCGGCCCAATCCACTTCCAGCTGTTCACCGGGTTTTCGGTGAACGTGCATGGTTGCTTTGGTTGTCGTCGCATACTGCTGGTAGTGGTAACAGAACTGAGAATACATAAGTGGAATCTCTTTGCTTTCCCGACAATTTTCACAGTATTCATTCCATAGAAGGCTTAGCGTGACACCTCTTTTGGCCATTTCTCTGTGAATGTGCTCACAGTCTGGACGCTTTCTTAAAGACGGAATTCTGGCTTCTGACGAAAACAATTTGCGTAGTTTAGCGTCAGACATTCCTTCCTGCAGTGGCCAAGCTACGTCAAGTTCTTGGGCCCGATTCAATACTTTGGCGACAGTGTTACGTGAGCAGGCACAGCTGGCGGCTATGCTTCGTTGGCTGATCCCCTTGCTGTGAAGCCGCAGGATCTCCCGGTAATTGGTCATTCGATGACCCCCTTATAATGTATTTACACTACCTTTGGAGATAGTGCATAGTTACATTCTTATAGGGGAAAGGGTTAGATGCCTCTCGGGCCGGAATGGTGGCTCAATTTTTCCGGACACATGGTTCTCGCTAACCGGAACGGTTGCTCAGTTTGGACCGTATTATGCATTATTTTGAAACCTGTCGTTAAACTGCATGAAACGTACCAAAACTTTGTCATCGAACAATTGCAACAACACTATGCCGGTGGGCTGCTCGTTCTCGTCAACAAGGACTGGCCCCTTATCACTAAGCTCTGGATCACGAATCTGGCTGACATCACAACGTCACTTCGCGATCTATACTGCTCCAGAGGTCCTGCCCCCCGTGATCCTGCCTCCATGCTCCGTTCATTTCTGCTCTTTTTACTCGCCAAACCGGAAATCGGCATCACTGCATGTTGATGAACTGTACCGTGTTCCTCTCTATGCTATCCTCAGCGGTTTTGAACCCGGTGATGTTCCCGGCATTGGCACGTTCTATGATTTCTTTTCTCGCTTATGGGCTGCGTCTAAGAATAACATTAAGCCTCGTAAGAACAAGCGCAAGCGGAAACCAAAGAAGGGAAAGAAGGGTGAAAAAGCCCCAACCACAACACACGGTCGCATTATGCGCTTAGCCAACTGGATGATGCACCATATGGACACGCATAAGGATTTGCCAATGGATCGTCTATTCCATTTCTTCCAATCTCAATTTCTTGCGGTATCAGCAAGGCTCGGATTGCTCGGGGAAATAGGCGCACTCGGTATCGCTGGTGACGGCACCCCTGTCGTCACCGCAGCCTATCCCCGCAGCAAACCGACTTGTAATTGTCATGCCCAAGGCCTTGCGAAGTGCAACCATCCCCGTATCTATTCCCAACCCGACTGCAATTCCGGCTGGGATAGCGCACGGGAGCGATTCTTCAATGGATACCACCTGTACACACTGACTGCCGCAAACAGCCCATATGACTTACCGTTGTACCCTCGTCTACACCCTGCTTCCCGACACGATGCAGTAAGTTTTGTCGTATCTTCAGTTGAGTTTTCGCAACGTTTCACCTTGGGCATGGTGGATAAGATGCTGCTTGATGCCGCCCATGATGCCGGACCCATCCTATGACCTCTTGATTCACCAGAACATTGAACCCTTTATTGACCTTAATGTACGCGGCAAGAAGAACCTGGAAACCAACTGTGATATTCAGATTTCGCCCGATGGCATCCCGATTTGTCCCGCCGGAAAGAGGATGAAGCATTACGGCTTCGACCATTCCCAGAAACGGCATAAGTGGAGATGTCCGATGATGAAGAAGCGGACATCGAACACCTGCAAAAAACCATGTTCGACTGCTAAATTCGGAAGAACGTTCCATACCTGCAGTAAAGACAACCCCCGACTATTTCCGAAAACACCGAGGGATTCGGAAAAGTGGAAACTCATTTACAAGCGACGTACGACCGTCGAGCGAACCAATAAGCGTGAGAAGATTGATTACAAGCTGGAATCCGGTCGTCACCGTTCTACTAAGATGTGGTACATACGCATTTACGGCATCATGATGTGCCAGCACATGGACGCTTGGTATGCCCACCAGCGAGAAGATCTGATAAACCTAAAACAACTTATTTTCCAAAAGGCTGCTTAACTTAACCCAAGGCTGTTTTTTTAATAGAGACCGTTAGGCTTCTTTGAGATGCCCTTTTTTAGGAGCGCCGTGAAAGGACAGTCTTTTTAGCTTGGCACAACAGAATTTCCAGTTGTTTTATACTAGATTTTACAATTCCCCCTATCTAATGCCGAGAGTCTATTATATTTTACGATACTTCATGGAGGTTATTTTTTTTGGCATTTTTTACTGACGGTCAAATCAAGCAACTTATCAAGAAAAAGAACCTAAAGGCCGCTGCTGACATTCAAAGGTCCCTAAAGATATGTTTGGAGAAATACTCCAGAAAATGTTGAAAACAGGTAATTGCCGTAGTGGCCACAGCTCTAAGAAGGTAAGGACTGACTGGACGTACCACACACATTCCGTAAAGTAGACTCGTTTATCCTCTTTTTTGCTTAAAAAAATGACTCCATCCATGATGTTGCCTTGTCATGTTTCATAAAGTGATGACATTTTCTCAGACCGATAACACAGGGGCTATTGCCTGAACTGGGAACTAAAACGCCGAAAGTGCTGATCACTTAACACATACGGCTGACCTAAGGTAATTTAAAAGTGCAGAAGTGGTTCTCAATATGTACCGGACAGTATCTTTTAAACATCCTGGACTATATAAAATATGAAGCGAATTTAGAATTACACGTTCTGGCACTGGCAGATGACTGACCATACACAGTAGCCCATTGTTTTCTATTGCCATGTGTTACCTGTTGATGTAACATATAGGAGAACTGTTATTGTAATACCATCAAATCATGACGATAGTGGTGAGATAAATGGCTCGGATGATTTGCACTCTGGATATCCAGCCAAACAAGGGTGAAAAGGAGTTTTTCCGCGCCCTTGATTTGTATTTGGACAACTCACACATCGTCTATAAGAATCGTGAAGTTTATGGCAGAGAATTTGACTTTTGTATTTTGATTCCCGAGGTGGGAATCGCCGTTGTAGAGGTCAAAGGTTGGTCAGAATCCATGGTTAAAGGTGTGCCCGGCGGTGATGCAATTACCATCCGCACAGATTACGGCGATGAACTGTGCAACCCGCGGATGCAGGTTCGGGCTTATCGCTTTGCTGTCTATAACCATATCAAGAACAAGCTGGGCAAGCAACCGCTTGTTTTCCACATGGTCTGTTATCCCTTCATCTCCATGGATTTTTATCGGTCGCGTCGTATGGATCTGGTCATGGAGGAGACTTTAACATTCTTAAAAGAGGATCTGAACGACCAGGAAGCGTTCCAATCGAAGCTGAGTAAGTCTATTTTTTTTGCTCGCAACTGGGGAACGGATGCCTTTACACCCCTTTTGATGAAGCAGGTGCGTTCTTTGTTTGAACCTGATGTGGATATGGAAGAAGAGGAAGAACCGGTGCAACAGATGGCCACACCTGAAAAACATGACCATCTACTACCGTGCTATTCGGCCTTGACCTTTATTGCAGTAAATGACACATCTTGGAAAGCCAAATTGGATGATCTGGTCATGCGTTACGTGCAAGGCTGCCGGATTTATCTGATGGTCACCAGCCAAGAAATGTTGAACTGCGCTGCGGGCAAAATTTCTCAAGTGCTTATCAATAAAGGTCTGTGCTGTGATAAACGGGGTAATCTGCAATTGGGATTGTTGTGTGAACCGCTAAAACCCATCGGGAATCACTTGACACTATTCAACTGGCAGGTCACCCTTCTGGGCGAATCGGAATCATACCAAAGCATCCCTTCCTTTGTGTTCTACGATGGAAAAGGGATTGACAAAGCCCAAATGGCCTGGTTGGAAACGCTGGATGCCTGTCAGGGCTTCAACCTCTCCCAATATCTTGTTGAGCATGTTGCCCCCAAGAAGAATGTATTGGTACGCGCAGGCGCCGGTACGGGAAAGACCTACGCTATGATTTTGCGCATCGCCTATTTGTGCAATGAGGAAAGTATATCACCGGCCAATCTCAAAGACCGTATTGTGATGATTACCTTCACCAATGATGCAGCCGATAACATGAAATCTCGATTGAAGTTATGTTTCCAGAATTACTACATGTTGACCGGTTTGGTGGATTACATGCAGATGATTGCACAGGTGGATAGGATGCAGATTAGCACCATACACTCTTATGCTTTACGTATCATTGAAAAGCTGGGTTCAGGGGTTGGCTATGGTAAGGAATTGAAGATAACCTCGGGCTTGTATTCTCGTAGGAGGATATTGGAAAGAACCCTAGAGCTATATATCGAAGAACAAATGCATCGCAACCGGGATTATTTAAGGCAACTGGCCATTCCTGTCTATGAATTACGGGAGAAACTGCTGGATTTCGTTGCTTGTCTGGAAAACAAGAGCATCGATGTCGCAGATATGAATCCAGATCAATTTGGACAGGTCGACACCAATCAGCTCTTGCATGAACTGCTGGTCAACGTATTGACGGCAACCGAAAGGGAATTCGACAAGCTACTCACCGAAGAAAATCGGATTTTTCTGGGACGTTTGATGGCTGTGCTGTCCAATCTTGTGAAAGAGTATCCTGATCGGCTTTCCGAAGATATGTCTTTTGGCTCGCGCTATCTGTTTATCGATGAGTTTCAGGATACGGATGATGTACAGATTGAAGTCCTGCTGAAGATAAGTGAGATTGTAGGATATTGGATGTTTGTAGTGGGCGACATCAAGCAATGCATTTATCGCTTTCGCGGCGCTGTAGAGCAGGCCTTTGAGCATCTGAACATAAAGGAAAACGATTCGAACTGGGAACCCTCTTTTTCGCTCAACAAGAACTATCGCACAGATAAAAGACTGCTGGAAGTCTATCATAGTGTCTTTACATTACTGGGTCAACCACCTAGTCAGCTTTTGACATATAAGTCTGATGTGGATGCTTTAGTAAGTGACCTGGTTTACAATCCTTTTCAGCCGGTCGAAGAGTTCTATCGCTGTATTCCATTGATCAAGGAAAACGAACGGGTTCCTGCAGTGTTTGATGAAATCAAGCGCTGCAAGGCTTCCATTATGGGTCTGCTGTCCCAAGGTGAATTTTTATCAAAGGAAGATCGCACTATTGCTATTTTGGTGCGTGAAAACTGGCAGGCGGAAGTTATCCGCACAGCCGGTCAAAAGAACGGCTTTCCGGCCATCCAAACCAATACTGGCGGCGATTTGTATCAATCTGTGCCGGCCTTGGAAATGTGTGTTCTTTTGCAAGCAATGCTTTGGAATAAGCCGGAGATGCTGGCTCACCTACTCTCTACCAATTTTTTCGGGGTTGGACTGGATCGTATGGAGCTATACAAACATCGTCCGCAACCGGGGCAGCGTAATGCTTACCGTGCAAAAGAAATGGACTATTTGACGAGATTGTTGAACGAGGCTCTATCTGCTGCTAAAGGCTCGCCCATGAAGTGGGATGACATCCTTAAATCCTTGCGGATGTCACCGGTGTTACAAGTACTCAGGGGACTCTACGATTTGCTTCGCCCTTGGAATCGTATTGGCGAGGGTGAATGGTTGCGAGCCTATTATCACATGAACGTGGACTTGCTTTTTGAAAGGATTATTCAGGGTTGCGGCTTGGATAATCTCACGATTCACAAGCTCACAAATTACATCACAACCAACATCGTCTCCAGACGGGCTGAGGAATGCCGCTGGCCGGAGATGGGTGATGCCGATATCCGCATTCTTTGTACTACCGTCCATAAGTCCAAGGGGTTGGAATACGGGTATGTCATACTGCCCTATACCTCTTTTGCCATTAACAAACCTAAGCGAACTGGCATGGATGTCATGGTCAACAACAATGAGCAGGTAGGTTATAGCTTTAAATACGCAGACCAAGGGGTGTTGCGCAACAGCTTTTACAATTTGGCCCAGGAAATTGAAGAGAGAATGCACGAAGAAACTCGCGTACTGTATGTCGCCATGACGCGGGCTATTCGTTCCTTTGCTTGGATGGATTTGCAAACCAGCAACACGGTTTCCTGGCAATTTGTTTTGAGGGAAGGTGTGCAGAATGCCCTTTAAGATATACACCTATGGTGATCCTTATCGCTTGAACCAGACCAGTTTCTGGGGCGAGATTAAAAACGCACCACACCTGTGCGTATCGCAGGTCATGGTCAACGGCTTCCGGGAGCTTTTTGAGGATTCATTTGCCTCCCTGCTGTGTCCTATCGACAATGCCTTAAAGGTATTATACAGCAATTGGTTCAGCAACATCGAGCGCCGGATAGGACAGTTTATTGCCTTGTCCCAGATTTTCTCCGAGTGGAAAGCTCGCGGTCGTTTCAATCAAGACAAGCTCTATGAATCCCTAAAGCACAATCAGACTTCCATACTGGACGCCCTTCGTTTGTTCGTGGAATTGGGCATTGATGTCAACAGCTTGCACAAGGCCCAATCCAATCGGGAGCAAAAAGTATTCATCGCCTTGCTGCAAAAGATACAGGATCCATCCAGCGAACTTTTTAAGGCTTTCCGTTTCGATAACAATTTCTCGCTAAATGATATTTTACAATGCTTCCAGGAAACGACCAAGCGTGAAATCGAGAGGGAACAAGGTAAGATCGACGAAAGCAAACCTAATAAAATCATCCAAAATCGTATATGTCACCTGCAGGGAGTGGTAGAGGATTTGGGCCGTTCACGCCTTAATCGAGTCGTTATCCATAGCATCCATCAGTTTACCCCTTTGCAGCTTCGATTGATCATGCTTTTGGATTCATTGGGCGTTGAAGTGGTGTTCCTTTACAACTACCAAAAAGACTATAAGGAGATTTACTCAACATGGGATAATCTCTACAAACTTTTCGGAGTAGCCATCGAAAGAGATAGCCTGTTGGGGCCTTATCCGGGCGTATCAACATCGTCAAGTCGCGCTCTTTCTGAAGCCTTGGGTCAGTTGATGGAACCGGTCACAGACCATTTGGCACAAGACCGGCAGCGCTGGTTTAATGCCGTGCAACGGGTACAGATGCTGGAGTTTGACAACATCACCGAATACGCCGGTTTTGTTTCCCGCTATTTTGACAAGGCACTAAAGGACAGTCCGTCTAATCCTATTGCCGCTATGAATGAGCAGGTTTATTCAGCTGGGCGGGAAGTGCATGATCTGCTACGCGTTTACTATCCTGAGCAATCGGGGGATCGCCACTTCCTTTGCTATCCCATTGGTCAATTTTTTGTTGGCTTGTACCGCATGTGGAGCCCGGAGCTCGGTCAGCTCAAGTTGGATTGGTCGTCTTTGCATGAGTGCTTGTATGCGGGTATTCTTCGGGTCGCCCAAGTGGACAAGCTGGTTTCTATTCTGCAATTGATGCGGGTTTACTTTGAAGATGTGGAGACATTCGGGGACTTTAAGACCCGAATAACACACTATAAGAATCAATTCACCGAAGTGAAAAACATGCGTAACGAGACTGGTGTGCAGCTTCGCAGGATTGCCTACTATCACCCGGGAATAGTAGACCATGCCGATATACAATGCTTTGAAGATGCAGTAACCCAGCTAAACGAGATTGCAGCCCATCTTTTTGTTCAGCAGGAGGTTTCGGGCATCTCCTTTGTAAAGCACTTCCAGCGTTTAGAGGAATTTATTCGTAAAGAGTTGCTGGTCTTTGTGGAGGTCGAAGAGAAAAAGTTGGTGGAAAGCCTGCTGGAACGTTTTGAGCAAGTCAACCAAAACACCTCTCTTTCCGGCACCATGGAGGATTTGAAAAATGGGCTCTATTATTACCTCAAGCAGAAGAACTCCGAACGCCCTGAATGGATTGTGCGCAATTTTACGCAGATTGAAGGGGACATTCTTCGTAGCCGCAAGCAACACAAGCGGTCTATACAGGAAGATCGAGAGGAACCAGTCTATCATTTTGCCTGTCTGTCCGACAGAATGATGAACCAAACTACTGATGATCTACTGCCTTGGCCTTTAACGGATTACTTCATACGCAAGGCCTATTCGCCGGTAGCGTTGATTTTCCAGTTATACTATGCCTCCATCGGAGATTATGCCAAATTCCTGCGCTATGCACTCTTCTACGGCTTGTATTACAACGAGTGTCCGGTTCGTTTGAGCTATGTTTTGCATGTGGACGATAAAGAAGAACAGCCTTATTATTTACTCCGCCTGTTGGGAATCAAGCCCAAACGTAATGAAGAGCCTTACCGACAGGTAAGCATAGATGTAACGCTTCCAACACCCTCCCGAGCTGGCTCGGATCCTATCATAGCAGATTTGTATGAGATGGTGGATTTTTTCCTTTGCCCCTACAAATATTTCCTGGACTATGTGTGCAGTGGCGGAATTATTATCGACAACTCCTTCCTGCTCAAACGGTACTATATCAATATGCTTATTGATGCCAGCTGGCAATTTATGCAGCGCAAGCCTATTACCAGTAGGACACAAGCAACAGTTCATCGCAAAATTACTGACGTGCAGGAGTCACTCAAAAAGTACTTTCCATTCTGGCGAGATGTCAATGACCTTTATGACATGCGGTCGCAAGCAGAAAACTATTTGCACTTTAAGGTCATTCAAGGATCGGTTTTCCTTCCCTATTTAGATTCCCACATGAAAATGCGTTTGTTGTTCTGTTTGGCATTTTTTACTATAGATGAAAAGGTTGTTCATCCTTACCCTGCTTTTGAGGCCAAAGTCCGCTCCAGGGATGGTAAAAAAGAGTATTCGCTGCACACCATACGCGATGAGGAACCTCTCCGTACGGCGATCCAAATGTATCTAGAATCTGATCCCAAGCGACAGGCCATTGCGGGTGATTGGTGCAACAATTGTGCCCACAAGAATCTGTGCCTGTTGCCATATCAATCAGAGCTCAACATTTCCGAATAGGGGGTGACGGATGTGCAGATTGGACAGTATGTACGGGTTCCAGTACGAACCAGCGTTGACGATATGAAATTTCCACGCACCTTTGCCATGGCCCAAATCAAGGATATCGACACACTGGCCGAGACAGTAAAGGTCAAAATCCACGATTTGTTTGGATGCAAGTCTTATTATGATTACGCCTTTGCAGTAACTGAGTTCCCTTGGAATGATGTTGTTCGGTGCCGTGCGCCTAAAGGATGTATCATCGGTACACCTGCTGGTTCCGGCACTATTTTGTCTGTCCGCAAACAGGGGAACGACGACCCACTTTTATACTATGTATCAATTCCGGAACGCGGCATTATCACCTGTCTTGAAACCGATCTTCGTATTGATTTCTCCCAGATGGATGTTGACCCTATTGAAATGTTGTCTCGATACGAGTTGCAAAACCCTTCATGGTTTGCCTGCCGGTATACCGTCAGCAGCACTGTACATGTACTCAACAACGCTGTCTATGGATTTAAAGTGTTGGCCGGATGTCGTGTTTTTCTTCTGCCTCACCAAGTGGTGACCATTGTCCGGTGTTTTGAGACCAATGCTGTACGCTATATGTTGGCTGATGAAGTGGGCTTGGGCAAAACCATTGAAGCCTGCTCCGTCATCAAGATCATGCATGAACGCAATCCCAATTTGCGGGTACTGTATGTAACCCCAATGCCATTGGTGGATCAATGGCGTTTTGAGTTGTTCAGTAAATTCTCCATTGAGGCAGTTCTTTACAAGCAAAAGCATCATAGCGACCAGCATGTGCTGATTTCGCTGGGCGAACTGGCGGCCTTGCCTGGTCTCATGCTAAGCCAGGATCACTATGATGTCCTCGTTGTAGACGAAACACACCAGCTTTTAACCAATGATTCGGCCTATGAGTGTATTCGGCAGTTGAGCGAACAGACCGAGCATGTGCTGTTCCTGAGCGCAACACCGATACAGGATCGAAAAGCCGAATACCTACGCCTTTTAACTTTGCTTGACCCGCAATTGTACGGAAGCATGTCGGTGGAGCTGTTCGGTTTGCTGGTGCAAAAGCAGCAGGACATCCAGCGCGAGCTTTACCTATTGTTTGACGACATCAAAAACTATGCCGATTATGCTGATTCTGTCGTGGAGAAGCTCAAAGAATTAGCAGATATGCTGAGTGATAACCGGCTGATGGAAATGGTCAACAAGATTGACCTGGACAGCGAGGATGCAGGTCTTGAAACCGCCTATCAAGCTGCCTCTTACATCAGTGAGCATTACCGACTGGAGCGGCATGTCATCCGCAATCGCAGAGCACTTTTGAAGGAAAAGATGCCCACGCGCACCCTAGTATCCTTGCCCTACACAATGGCTGGAGCCAACGAAATGTACGGTGAAGCCGATGCAGCCTATGATTTACTTCAATGGTTGCAGGAGATCAATGACCATACCGACGCCTTTGCAGAAAAGATAGTGCTGCCTTTGTTGGCGGTGCTCTTTAGCTCTCCATGGGCTTTGATGGAAAGGCTGAATCTGCTTAAGAAAAAAGGCGTGGTGGTTCCCAACCAAGTATTCTATTCGACACAAGCGTGGCTAAATGCAGCCGAGGGTGAACTTAACCGGGCCGACGAGCTTCTTGACGATCCGGATAGTATCCATGGTCGTTTACTGAAATGCATGGACTATCTTGAAGAGGAAACCGACATCACCAGCAAGTATGTACCCTTCAAGGTGCTGGTGTTTACACGACACCTTCAAACGGTGGAACGTTTTCTATCATTGGCACGACACCGATTGGGTGATGAAGCCTGTGTGGCCTTTTATCACGGAATGTCTGCCGAATCGCTGCAGGACAGCGTAGAATCCTTTCAAAGCGATGACAATTGCCGCCTGATGGTATGTGATGAACTAGGTGGTGAAGGGCGCAACTTCCAGATGGCCGACATCGTGGTGCACCTGGATACACCATGGACAGCCAACATGCTGGAACAACGTATTGGTCGTCTGGATCGCCTAGGACGTGATCCAGAAAAGGATGTTGTATCGGTGGTAATTTACGCTGATAACACCATCGAAGAACAGATATTCCAGCTGTGGAATAACGGCATGAATATTTATACCCAATCCTTGAGTGGATTAGAGATTATAACTGGTGATATTGCGGATAGCATATTAGCGGCTCTCAAAGACGATGTGACCGAGGGCCTTGGGCATGCACTGACAGACATCCAAGAAAAAACCGAGCGCATGCGCTCTACTGTGAAAGAAGAGCAGTATTATGACATGGCCTCTATGTTGTATCGTCCACTTACTATTGCCGTGGAGCGGATGCTTTCCATGTATCAAGGCAAGGAAGATGAAATCTTTGCTGATGCTATGAGCAGTTGGGCGGCTCAAGCTGGTTTCAAACCAACACCGGCAGACAGAGAAAACACGCCGTCTTTGATGGAATTCCGGCAGGAACGGTTCAGTCCGTCCTCCTCCTCCAACGCCTTCCTGGCCCCGCCCAAATGGGATCGCTACACATTGAATCCGCAAGTGATCCGTAAGGGGCGTATTATGGGTACATATAACCGTGCGCTAGCCATCAAGCGCGAGGATTTGCTATTTTATGCGCCGGGTGATCCAATCTTTGATACCATCGTACAGAATGCTATGACCTGTTACCGCGGGCGTGCTTGTGCTATAGAGATTGAGGATGCGCCATTCTCCTATACCGGCTTGGTGTTGGTGTGGAATGTGGAGCCCAACATGACACCCTTAGTACAATCAAACCTTGATCCTATTGTACTTGCCCAGTTTAGAACCTTCCTTCCAATGGAGCAGATTATAACCTTATTCCCGTTAAATAAAGCCAGTCAAAGCGTTCAAGTAGATGAAAAAATGGCTGAATTGTTGGCAGAACGCTATCGGATTCGCAAAGCCACGCATTTGGGTAAGCGTTCAAATTCTTCCAAGGGAACGGCAAAGATTCAGTATTTTGTAGCACAGTATCCGGAAGAAAAATGGGTTCATGCCCTACGCTTAGCCAGAAGGAATTGCAGGGAAAAGGCCAAACAAGAAGTCCAGCGCTTGTGGGATTATAATACCGCCGTGGAAGAAGCACGAAGAATAGTTGGAGCTTTCCAGGCCTCAAACCGTTATTTTGGCTATGAAAAAGCCGATGTGGAGCAGGTTAAGAATATCTATCGTGCTGTCCTTAAGTCGCTCAAGTACTATGAGCTAACGTTGGACTCCGCGATTTACATGAGGATGAAGCAGAATGGATAGTGCTGTACGGGTAGAGCAGGTGATGGTCGGAAGCGAAAAAGCTGCTGCGACCATCCAATCACTCAAAGAAGAATTGGCGGTTAGTGAAAGAACGGCTGATGTAGTCAACACTCAGAAGCTTCGTTGCTGCATCCGTTTTCTTACGCGGTTTATTCAATACCGTACGCGCAAAATAGGTGACATGGATTTCCTGGCGGCCTTGCGCGATTATGTTCTCTTTGTAGGACAAGTGAGCGTTCCTCCGGATTTACGAATGATAGTGCAGCAGCAGGGTTCGGCTTTTGCCTTGCATCTGCTCAACAATCAGATAGTGGATGCAGAGCTTTACCGTTCGGACTGGTTGAACAACGATGCCTTTCTTCGTCAAGTATATGGTAAGGAGTGTGTACAGTCCTCGCATAAAACCACTTCGTGTGGAGATAAACTGCTCAAAGATGCTACTGGCTTTGCCAGTTACCGCTCCTTTGAGCAGAAGATCGCTGTACATACTGCCTTATCCCTGCCTGATGGATATACCTTGCAGCTTTCCCTCCCCACCGGTGCTGGAAAAAGTCTGCTGACACAAATGCTGGCAGCCTGTGTGGATGGACTTACAGTAGTCATTGTGCCCACGGTAGCACTGGCCCTTGACCAACACCGTGCAGCTAAAGCTGTATTTTCTGCTTCTCTTGAAGAAAAACAAATCGCCTACTATACCAGTGGACTTGGCGAACAAAAGGTATCTTCCATCATGGACGGTATTTGCGATAGTTCGCTGCGTTTGCTGATTACTTCACCGGAAGCAATCGTCAAAAACCCAAGGCTTAAAGCCGTCCTTATGACGGCCGCAAAGAATAAAACGCTCAAACATTTAGTCATCGATGAAGCGCATATCGTGCAGGACTGGGGCACCTTGTTCCGTCCTGACTTTCAGATGATGTCCATCATTCGAAGGGATTTCCTAGCGGGCACACAAGGGCAGCTCAAGACGGTATTGCTGTCGGCCACCATGACCGAGGTAACAGTATCCAGCCTCAAAACGCTGTTTTCGGAAGATGACAATTGGGTGGAACTGCGTTGCGATGCCCTGCGCCCGGAACCACGATACTGCACCCAGCGCTTCAACCGGAAGGAAGTCTATACCAAGAAGATTTTGCAATTTTGCAGAATCCTGCCCAAGCCGATGATTCTCTATGAAATCAAGCCTGATGACGCCAACCACTGGAAGCGCCTTCTCAGAGAAGAAGGTTTCTCCAATGTGGTAACCTTCACTGGCGAGACGGATGATAACGAACGTGACCACATTATCAAGCTCTGGAGCGAGGACAAGATTGACATTGTATTGGCCACATCGGCCTTTGGTCTGGGCATAGACAAGCCGGATGTTCGTACTGTCTTACATGCCACTTTGCCCGAAAACATCAATCGGTATTACCAAGAGGTGGGACGTGGCGGCCGCGATGGTCTGCCTTCGCTGAGTGTACTCTGCTATAATACTTATGACGATGCTAGTATGGTGCGTTATATTACCAATTCGAGGGTGCTGACCGTTTTCAATATGCTGGACCGTTGGTTTTCCATGTTGGAAAATGAAACCACGGAACGGGATGGCGATGCCGTGCTTCTGGACACATCGACGCCACCTACACTGTTTACTGAGGAACAGCGTGAGAGACGAGGCAGCCAGAATATACGTTGGAACCTCAGCCTGCTGATGTTCCTGGTCCGATACGGATATCTGGACTTTCTGGAGATGGCCTTTGTCCCGATACAGAACTGCTATCATGTCCGAGTTTCCATGCGAGATGTAGTATTGATGCAAGACAGAGACCGCCTGCAAGCGGCATTGGAACCAGATCGAGAAAACGAAATGCAGATTGCTACAAATGGCTATGAAGTAATGAAAGGTTTGGCGCAAAACAGGGAGCAATCCTGCAGGGCGCGATACTTTACAGAACTGTTCCCACAGGCTGCAGAAACTTGTGGAGGCTGTCCTACTCACAGGGATGCTTATTCCTACGACGAACCGTGCACGCTGCATAACCGCGTGGCTCTTTATATAGACCCCAACCCGGTTGATGAACGATTAGATATTCTCATGTCCTCCTTAAACAACATGCTTATTCGTCGGGAGGAAAATGAAATTTGGTCTGTAACGAAAGCTCTGCAACTGGCTTTTGCGGTGAATACCCTTGGCATTAATGTGCTCGTTCTTCCGGAAACACCCGCCTCCGGTGCGGAAGTGTTCTCTGGGTTGGTCGTGGATGCTGAGGAATTTCAGGTATTGGCAGGCAAGCAGCCATCCCTTTTTTCGGGTGGTGTATTATGTGCCTTTGATAATGATATAAGGCACAACCAGTTGCTTTTCCGTTGGGCTCAGGCTTTGGAAGAAATGGGGATTCGGGTTTTGTATTATTGCAAAGAAACTATGTGGATTACCAGCCAGGCCCGTCCCATTCGGCATCTGCTTAATGGGAACACGGTGGCTTTCGAGGAAATATTGGGGGTGTAGGCATGTTTAAGAATCAGAAGGACAATATGCGCGAATTTCCCACTCCGGAGCGTGTATATGCACTGGGGCGTTTAGTGGCGAATTGTCCTTATACAAGAACGGATTTGTACAATGGTTTGTGCATGAGTGATGTCTATGGCGAAGGAAATCAAGACATCTTCGGGTATACCTTGACGGTAGCCCAGGAGTTGGAGTTGATTAAGAGCCAGGATACACAGTTTTCCCTGTCCTGTGACAGGTCTGTGCTAAAAGACTATCCGTCCTTTCGAAAGCATGCAGCCCGCATTGCGTTCTCACGGCCAAACGGTACCTTCTTCCAAACAACTTCCTTGTATTTGGAACTGGCTGAAGAAGTGTTGAAGGCCCCTCGCTGGGCTGATGTGGTCACGCTATTCAATGAGCGCGGGGGGTTGAATTTGAAAGACAACGATATGCTGGGATGGCGTTTTTGGACATCTTTCCTCGGCATTGGTTATTTGCATACGGATATGTTAATCCCCAATGTATACACGCGTGTCAAAGATGCCCTGGAAACCCAAGTCGATTTCAAAACGGGAGAATCGGTGCCACTTAGCCGCTTTATGGGATGGCTTGAAATGCAGTGTCCTGAGATTAAAAACAGTCGCAATGAGTTCCGACTGGGTCTGGGTGTATCCAACGGACTACGCATGCTGAAAGAACAGGGGTTTGTTGATCTGATCTCCCAGCCAGATGCTGAAAAATGGCAGTTGAACTATCTGGAAGCTGAAACCATCAACGATGTGTCCCATGTGCGAATTGTGAGTGTGAGGTGATGACGATGAAGTGGCAAGAGGTTCAGGCACGGCTCAATGATATTATCCAGGTGGATGTCATGACGGGCGATGAAGGGGATTTCTCGGCAACCCACATGCCCTTTAATCGTCTATCCGTGCAGCATTCGGGACGTACAAGCGATGCTTCCACCGACATGACTGAAGAAGAGGTCTATCAAGAGCTGGTGTATAATCCAGATGATGAGCATCGGCTCATTATCGTGCGCGGCCCCAATGGTGCAGGTAAATCTCATCTCATTCGTTGGATGCGGGCTCGTCTACAGAGCGGAAACACGGAGGAGTTAAACAACCGGGAAAAGATCGTTTTCATACGACGTATCGACAATACGCTGCGTGGAGCCATGCGTCAGTTGCTGGAACAGGATGTCGTCAGCGACCTCCAGCAAAAAGAACGGATGAGGCAATTCATTCAAGCCTCTCACGTGCAAAATGAAGCGCAGCTTCAATCCACTATATACTATACATTTATCACGCACGTGGAAACGGATGCATCGGAAATCGGTTACCGGCCTGCTGACCGTAAGCGCCTGGCCAGCCTGTTGCGTGATGATCGGGTCAAGGATTTTCTAATGCGTCCAGAAGGTCCAGTTATGCGCTTTTATGAATTAATGGCTCAACCACAAAATACGTCTGGAACGTGCGAGGCCAATTTTCTGCCCGAGGATTTCACCAAGATGCGCGATATCATGACGGATGTGGAGCGCAACAGCAGTCCCGATGTCAAAAGCATGATTCGGCGAGTCATCAATCACAGTGATGCCGGTAAACTGGTTGCTTACCTGAATTCCTTCTCCCAGGCGGTTATCCAGAGTTGCGCTAATATTGCTCAGGGCGATGCCGAGGGAATGATTCGCCAGTTAAGACAGGATCTTAAAAAGAAAGGCAAAGCATTGACCATCTTGATTGAGGACTTTACCACTTTCACCGGTATCGATTCCGAGCTTTTAAAGGTGCTTTCCATCCAACATGGCGGTGAGTATAAAGAGCTGTGCCGAGTGACTGCCATCGTTGGCATCACTGATGCTTACTACGAATCGAGGTTCCTTGATAATTACAAAAATCGTGTGACGCATCAAATCAAGGTGGACAATCACACCTTTGGCGATGAGGAGACCTTAGCCCAAATGGCTGCTAGGTACATTAACGCTGCCTATTTGACCACCGCTCAGATAAAGAACTGGTATGAGCAAGGAGCGGATGCGTCGCTTCTGCCCTATGCCACAATTGAACCGAATTTTGATTGGGAGAGCATTGATATAAATGGGCATAAGTTCTCCCTCTATCCGTTCAATCGAAAGGCACTCGTTCAGTTGTTTGAAAGGTTGCCGGAAAAGACACCGCGGTTCTTCCTTAGGGATATTATCCGTACCCAGATGAGTGCATTGGTGCAGGTAAAACTGGGTCGTCCTTCTTTCCCCAATGTCAATGCCATCCAAGGTCCCGCCATCCAGTTCAGGGAAACCCAACACGCCTCGCGTTTTGAAGTACTTTCCATTCCCCAGGGTGACAAACCACGCCTGAGGGCATTGCTTTGTCTTTGGGGTGAAGGGCATCTTCGCGAGGAAAACCTTGGTGGCCATCGTGTCATTGGCGGTTTGTTTATGGACTTCCTCATAGAATTTGGATTTAATGGTTTGAGCGGCATTGTCCGTACTACGCAGGCGAACCGGCCAACAACCCCCACGTCTCCCACTACCCAGAAAGTGGAATTACGTAATATTAACCGTGATTACCAAAAAATGGTGGACGACATAGAGAACTGGTTCCAGGCCCGTGGTATACTCAATAGTTCTGAAGATTTGCGGGGATATCTTCGCGACTTCCTCGTAACGAGTATTAACTGGCAAATGGAGGGCGTTCCAGCCTACCTGGCCAATGCCAAACTATCCAATACCCGCTATATCTACATGGAAGGCCAACGCCAGCAGAATACTGAACGCGACAAGGCCATCATAGCCATTGACCGTGATGTTACAGGATACAATGTATTACGGGCTCTTTGTCATTGGCGCTTCAATAACCGTGGATGGGATTTCAAGGATTTTTCCTTTTTCCAGTTCAAACTGATTGATTGGCTGGAAAGCAACAAGGATACTCTCGTTTCGAAGGTAAAGGGTGAACCGGAAGCAACACCGGAATGGACGCTCCAATGTAGTATGGCTTTGGAATACCTGCGGCTTGGTCTGATGGGATATTTGCAGTGGCAGGAAGAAGATGCCTCTGTCCTCAAAAAACTGTTCACCAAGGTCAATCAGACTGCGTACATTCTCAGAAGCAATACCACCGAATCTTGGAGCCGGGCGCAAAGCAGTTTGCGCAACAGGACAGATGTACTCGAAAAGAATAAGGAGCTCTTGATCATGTTGCCCAACTCTCAAATGGGCCGCGTGACAGATATTCGTGATACCAAGTATCTTTTCCATCGGGATGAAATCGACAAAGCTTATGCAAAACTTTGTAAAATGGATTGGGATGCAAGTTCGCTTCTTCCTGGCAAGCCCATAGAACGGGAAGAACTGCAAAACAGTGCAGCGAGAATGCTTCAAACCTTGCTTCCCAATATCAAGGTCGTGTTGGGTGAGGAAAAGAAAAAAGCCGCCGGTATACTGAAGCAAATCAAGGAGTATCTGGGCGACGACCTGTCCAAATTCACCTGGGTGGATAATTCCAGAGAGATGGCTGATTTCCTCTATGTACTCAACAGCACCTACCATATCAGCTATCCGACCAGTCTTCGGACGGAAGCCGAACAAATAGAACAAGGCGCAGAAAACCTAGCTGAAGTTTGTGGCCAAATTGCCCGGATTATTCAATCGGACGGTTTTGCATCTCCATTGGCCTTCTTCTCGTCTGATCCCTGTCGAGCCCTGCAAAAGGCATTGGATACGATGAAGGCCATAGAAACCATTGCTAATAACGAAGGCGCCAAGGCTAAGAACGATTTAGCAAAGTTACAAAGTGACGACAGCGCAAACGATCCTATGATCGGGATGCTGGAATCCGGTTTGACCACTGTAAGAGAAAAAGTGGAAGCTATCGGAGGTGACAATAATGCTTAAAGATGTACTGAAAAATACCCGCCAGCAGCTTGAGGTACATTATAAAACACAAAATCGAGTTCGGGATAACAACCAGTTTAAAATCAATCTTGCCAAGGGCCTTGGGGCAGCCTCTGCTTTGGATACGACTTTTGACCTTTTGTCAGAGGCTAAGCAACAGAAAGTCTTGCATCCTTCCATTTCCCCCGATGTGCGTAATGGTTTGCTCACCACCATTTCCAACCTGCAGGGACAACTGCGGGAAGGGTATCTGGGCGATTCCGATGTACGTGAAATCTGGACATTGTCGGCAACCTTCAAAAACGAGATAACTGCGCAATGGAAAATGGCTGCCACCCTCAAGTCTGAGCAGGTGACGTCCTCCTTATGCTTGCTTGGGCGTTTTTTGAAAGATCCAGCACAGGCCGCCGCTCTGGTCTCTAAGCTTGATACCGGCACGCAAGGGCTACCTGTTTCAGTTTCCCAAATCAAGGCTTTTACACAAGCCGTAGTTCAAGGCCAGCAAATGGTGGACGGTGCAGGTTTCGATGATGAAATTAAGACCTTCCTTAAAAAGGTGACGAACAATCGGGCTACATTGACTGATATCACTCCGAAGGTGCAGGGGTGGATCCAGAAGCAGAATCTTGAAGGCAGGATTAAAGTGAGCTTTTTTTAAAGGTGTTCAGAATTATAGTCTGTACTGTGAGGTGAGATGTCTATGGTCTTTCCCCTGAATGATGAAAAATCAAATCGTTTGGAGCAGATGATTGAGTATCTCACCACGAGCTACAAGCTGTATTGGCTTTATGGTATCCTCATTGAGATAGAGCGCGGAAAACAGGAAATAACATTCCGAGAGATTGTCACCCGGATGGTAACCTGCTGTTGGTATTCGCTTTTGAAGTTCAAACTTCATCTTGGTGCTGTGGATAAGCTCTACAACTTAGTGGTCTTTATCGCCAACCGTTTCAATTTATCATCAGACATGCCTGAAGAAGAGCTATACGATTTTTTGCAGGGTTTAAACGATCTAGATGTTGACAGGCGAATGACCGAGTTCTACAAGTATGTGCCGTATAGACTATTACAGCCATTTTTTTCTGGGGAACTCTATTGCCAGCAAGATTATAAGAAGAATGGTATTATAGAGGCCTGTGCGATTAGATCTGGCGAGGTGTTTTACAAAGTTTATACGGCAGATCGTAAAATCCTTGTGAGTCCGGATTGGGCATCCTATATCGTTAGAAATCAAGCGATAATCAATGGTTGGATGCACTCAAAGTTGATTAACTTCCTACAAAGGAAGAACCCCTCTGTTCCAGGAATTCCGCTAAAGATTGCTGCTCCGAGAGAACGTGATCTTTCTCCCGCCAGAAAATTTTGGAGTGCAGTCATTGAGCTTGAACAACCGGTTGATATCTATACCGGTTATGAGCTAAACAAGGAAAATTTCTCGCAATTCGGAAACCTGAGTATAGACCATTTCATCCCTTGGAGTTTTGTGCTGCATGACCAAATGTGGAACCTGATACCTACATTCCGGAATATAAACAGTACAAAAAATGACAAATTGCCACCATTTGATCCATGTTTAGATAGATTCTGTCAATTGCATTATATGGCTTTTAGTACAGCATGCAAGCATGACCGTCTGCGGAAGTATGCTGAGGATTATGTCATTATTGACAACACACTGTATCCGTGTCTTTCAACTGGCAAGCTAGTGGCAGAACGAATTTTTAAGCAGACCATCAAACAAGCTGTTGTTCCGCTATATCAGATTGCGCAGAATCAGGGGTTTGGTTTGTGGATACTGCCTAATAATTCCTAAAACCGCCAATGGTAATGGTGAGGGGATAAAAAGTATTGATCCAGTTTCACTTTTTCCAGTGAGGAAAAAGGCCATAACGCGCCATGACACCCCTAAGGTTATTGTCATTTAACAACGGAGTTTTTCCACAACATTTATCCGGGTGGCAAACACACCCCCACTTTTGTATTTCAAATTGTGTATCAGCCAAACAGTGGTTAGTCATGTCTATTTTATCCTAGCCCGGGCCTTTTCCATTTCTTCAGGTGTCAAAACATACTGCTTTAGGGATTCAAAATCGATTTGTTCACCGCTGGCGGTATGTCGGGCAGTAAACTTTAAAAGACCATACTGCTACACAAGAACCCTGGAGAATATGGTTGTGGGGTTACGTGAGCAGGTAAACAGCCAGACTCCCGCAGAACAACCAAAACCGTTTTTTGACCTCCACAGCGATATTTACATTCCCAGTTTTTGCGATTACCCTGCTTATTCAAAATATCAGGATATCTTTGAAAAGGAGTAAGTCAAAAACATTGAACACGCGCATGTAAAATCTCTGATCGGGCTACTCTGAATGGAGATTTTACAGGCCTAATATCTCACCAGAAAGTGGCTCAATTTTTTTTCAGCGTTTTCCCAAATGCGTATTCCGATGAAAACCAGCACCTGTTCCGATTTTTTTCGGACAGTTATTCCAATTTAATTCGGACAGTCATTCCGATTTAATCCGGACAGTACCGGAGCGAAGCGACGCTGGTAAACTCTTAATAACATGGTGTCCGCATAGAGTCAAGAGGCAATATACTTGCATGTAAATATTAATCTCTACAGGTCTTCAGAATTAATGCTTTAATGTCATTGCCCTGGACCTGTCAAGGTGGAGCGAAGCGACTTCATTTTTCCCTTGACAGGTTGTAGCCATATGCAGGGAAACTCATATGAGCTACTGGTTGTTAAGGGCAAAAACCTTATGCATAGATTCCCCCCTATAGCGATATTTTGTGAGGGTTAGTGTTCTGGACAAACCTGTCTAATATGGCACCGGCACCGTTGGGTCCAAAACTTGGCTGTTCTTTCGTTTAACCAGAGTAGGCATTTTCCCAAATTTAGTGCCTAATAACTTACCACTATAGCGGCAATAGTTATCTTAAAGCAAAACTCTTACCCTTATGCCGGGGCACAAACCAACAATATTACCACCGTCATCCTCAAGATACCATTCTCTTTCGTCCCTTGCCACTATGCCGGACAACCACTTTCCATTAAAAAATATTGCAACTCTACTGTTTTTGAGAAGGCAGGAGGCTTCGCAATTTATGGTGAGGTAACCATGACTCGTTGGTTTTAGTATCCCTTCTGGTTCATAGTTGACTAATTTTTTGAATTGACTTTTACTAATCTCACCGGCATCTAGCAATTTTTCCAGCGCCTCCAGGTGGTTTTTACCAAGATATCTTGATTAGGGGGCTAAATAGCTATGCTCACCACGGTAGCAAGCTCATTATTTTACCGGAGCGAAAAGATCATATCCCCGATGCACAATATTTGGAATGGCACAATGTGAATATTTATCTTGGCTAAATTGCTTAACATATTCTTTTTATAAGCCCAATCTAAAATGGCAAATAATCATCGTTAAGTGGTGCTGGAACCGGCACAAAATCTTTATAAGCAATAATCCCACATCCTCGGCGTAAATCTTAAGGTGTTTATCCAATGCCTGTAGGATGCGTTCATGATATCCTGGCTTGTCCAAGCGGTTTTTAATTTGATCCTCCTGCACATAAATAAGCAGAGTCTACTGGGGTAGTAACGAGACCCTGGGTGATAGTGCTGGCCACTGGTACCGGTGCATACGGGAGAGGTACGGGGGTTTTTAGTCACAGCTCGGCCCGAGTGGAACTCCGGAAGGCCTTGAGGGTGCTGATGCACCAGGGCGCCGGCGCATTTGAAGGTCCATGAGGACAGGGCTGGCGGTCCAGTTTATCTCCTGGGCCCTGGCCACTCCGATCAGGTACACGACAGCAGCACCCCGGGTGAAAATGGTGGCCACTACAGCCCGGGGACAGATAAGTAGCAATGACCTATCGGATTCCTCCAGGAGGACCCTGGTGGTCACCAAGTGCATGCGGCCGGCGGCGGGATATGATCCTCCCAACTGCGCCGGTATCCCCCCCGGGGACCTGGACAAACAACCCCTGATCTCTTCGTCCGAAGAAATCAAAACTGGCTCCCCCTTCCCCAGGGTGCCGAGCTTTTCTTAATGTCCCATCCGGATTAAAGTACCGGTAAAAGGCCGTGTTAATTTAATGGATGGTGGCAGAGGAGTGTCATGACTCTTTGATGTCATCACCGTCGTCGTAGGACAGACTCGCTGGGTATAACTCCATCAACTTGGATAGCATGTCCTGTACCTGCTCCAGTGCCTCCATCATCTCCTCAACCTGAAATTGTGGCACTAATAACAGATAATGGAGAATTATTTCTCTTCACACAAGAACGTGTGTTCTGTATAATTATTATTGGGTGAAGATAAATGGATAATGAAAAACACAGAGGCAATAAACTATGGGAATCCCATAGAATATACCTTGGCATGAAACCCGATCCATGTCGTGATTGTATGTTCTTTGTTAATGTGGTCGGCAGGGAAGAAACCCGTTCCGGTTGTGTGGTCGGCATTAAGGAATACGCCACCTTGCGGGTAAGAGTGCCAAATATTTTTAATGGCGTAGAATTGTTGCGGCGAGTAGGGAAGGAAGGACTGCAAGAAATCGTTAATCGTGGGGCTAACCCGGATGCTTTCGCATGTGGATTATACCGGCCTAAACTTACCCCTAAAAAACTATAAAAAGCGGAGGGGTTTTACTCCGCTTAAAATTATTCAATTGCATTAGTAATCCTTTGCTTTGTGGGGTTTCTTATAAGTAAGACTTATAGCAAAGGAACTACATAAGCTTTTGCACCTCTATAGTCTTTAGGCATCTGTCCTATCCTCCAGCCGGAGTTTGTTGTTTCTAAATATAAATATTTTTTCCCATCATACTCATAATAGGTGCCATAAGCATCTGCCGAGCCAAGAACACCCACGGCAGCATGATGTTTTTCTGGAAGAATAAGCAAGGCTGAACCATAACCTAATTTTCTTAATAAAACAGCGGTTAAAAGAGCAGTATCTTCGCAATCCCCCCCCCTATCTAGTAGTGTTTCAACCGGGTACTTGGGATATTCCTCTTGGGAGGTTGAAGCTTTATCACTTACATATGGTAGGCCCTGTACAAAAGATACAACAAGTTCAATTGTTTTGTATTCATCGTAGCCTTTTTCTGCCGCAGAATTCTTTAGACCATCAACAATGGTAGATATTATTTTTTCGCCGTCAGAGTCTGATGTATATGTATATACCTGGTTAAAAATATCATTTGTGCTTGGCGTAAAGAAAGGGTGAGGCTTTTTCCTGTAGTAGTTTAGATTTTCAATTGGTATATGAAAAGGCCCCCATTTAATTTCACGGTTTTTAAAAGTCCATGTATACATCACAGGAAAAGTATTAAGACGAGAGTTTGGTTCCGACAAAAAATTTATAGTAGGCTTTATAGAATCAGAACTAATTTCTACCTGTTGAGTACTATTATCCCAGGCGACTGAAGCCCCAAATGCCTGAGCAATATAGCGGAACGGGAGCATAGCGCGTCCGCTGGTGACTTCAGGGGCTGCGTCCATAACTATGGTTACACCGTTTATTGCCATGCCGTTACTACCAATGGTCATCTGCACAACCTTGTCGCCCTTTAGTAGAGTGACTTTTTGGTTGGCTTCATCCCACAGGATATTAGAGTCCAGTACGCCGAGTGAGGAAGCCACATACCTGACGGGTAGGTAGGTACGGCCGTTTTTAATGTACGGGGCTACATTCATAAAATAGATATTGCCATCTTTAATGTAACTAGTTACTCCGATTTTAAACGAGGATCCTGCCAAGGCTGGTACAGCAATAAATAATAGAATGGAAACAATAACTATTATATTAATAAAATTTTTGGCTAAACTAAACAGTTTTGCAAGGGGGAGGGTTTTCATGACGGGCCTTCTCCTTTTCCAATTATCCTATCTCCGGCAGCCTGCATCATTCTTGAACGCTCTTCCTCCAGAGTTATTATAGGAAGTAAGCCGATGTTGACGGCTTAGGTTTCGTTAGTTACCTTTTATCACCTTTGATATGGGGGTACAACTCCTTTTTATTGCTATCTTCCACATATACCAATGATTTCCTTCTATTTTTATTTTATCGCATTTTTTCTTTGTGCCCCTGGTTTATATGAATGCTAACCCTATATTTGTTAAAGCGACGGATTGCCTCCGGATTTAGCATCTCATGGTATGCCCTGGAACAATCTCTATCGGTTTTGCTTTGGAGGCGGACATTTTCGCGCGTGTAGAACATGATGCGCTAGAACCTCTGGAAGGATAACAAACCCCTGCTCCAGCTCAATTTCAGCTAAAACAAAAAGCCTCTTCCTGGTCGTAAGATCTAGGTGGACTTTATATTGCAAGGTTTAGGCCAGGAGGGGCTTTTTGTATAAATGAAAAATTTCCTGATACAACCAATTGCTTGTCATCGGAAGGTGCTTATGGTAACATGTAGGTAAAGAATATATGTTCCCTACAAGATATAGATAAAGTTCTAAAAAAAACCGGAAAATAAACGGCTAATAAGGGAACAATTTCCGGACAAGTTTTGTCTAAATAAATGGTATCTGAGTAAACACAAAATAGCGACCATATCGCTCGCTTTAAAAAACTTCCTATATTTGTCTTTAATCTAACCCGAGAGGTAGGAAAGGCAACGGACCCGATCTTTTTATGATTTGTTACCGGGCCTTCTTTATGGGGGCCCGGTTTATCATTATGTAAAGGGGGTGGTTCCCTTGGACTGAGAAATAATTTAGAAATGAAATCGTAGCGGACTTCATTTCTAAAAAAACATGATCATATATTATGTAAAAAATATTAGACATTCAAGTGGTTTTTCCTCTACCTTTTAGGCAAAAAAAGTGAGATTTGCAAAAAAAATTAAGGGGGATTTAAAATGAGTAAACCTGAAAATAAAGAACATATTAACATCAAAATTGATAAGGAACACTACCCAGCAACTCAGGAAATAATGACAGGAGCAGAGCTTAAAGTGCTCGGCAAAGTGCCTTCTGAATACGAACTTTGGCAGGAAATTCCCGGCCAAGACGATCTGAAAATAGATGATAACCAATCTGTTAACTTACGTTCGGGGATGAAATTTTTATCCGTACCCCCAAATATAACCCCGGGGAGGGATGGGTAATGCCCTTACTCGAATCTGACAAACAATATCTCGAAGAAAAAGGCCTTGAGTACCAGATCTGCGAAAACAGTGGAGGACTGCTGGTGGTATTAAAGGGATACAAATTATCGGATTTGTATACACCCAGAACCGTTGACCTTCTGGTTAAAATACCACCACTGTATCCCAATAACGGCTTGGACATGTTCTGGGTATATCCGCACGTCTTCTTAGTGAATGGAAATCAATACCCCACTTGCGCCAATGCTTTCGAAGATTTACTAGGCCAGAAATGGCAGCGTTTTTCAAGACATTATCAGTGGAGGCCGGGAACCGATTGCTTGGCTAGCCACCTGATGACAGTACAGAAAGCACTGCTGAATCCGAATTAACGTACAGAGGTGATGGACATGCTGTATACAATGACATTTTTATCCGAAGACTATCGCCGCTTAACTGAACACATAACCAGCATGCCTGAAGAACAAGCCGCCTACATACTATGTGGGATCTCCCGGTCAGACCGGGAGATCCGATTTCTCGTCAGAGAAATAGTGCTTGTTCCTAAAGAAATACTGTTAAGACAGGAAGAAGATTTGATTTCAATACCGTCTTCTTCATATATGCCCGTGTTAAAACATGCTGCTGATACAAATCAATGTTTTTTCCTTATCCATTCCCACCCAAGTCATATACCTTCGTTCTCGCGTGCCGATGATATCGAAGAACCCAAGTTGATAAAAACAGCATATGTCCGGGCAGAGAAGGGAATGCACGGTAGTATGGTATACAGCAATGATGCCATTTCAGCCCGTGTTTGGCTTGAAGAAGGTGATACATTATACTCGGAGCCGATAAATTTAATTCGAATAATAGGAAAGCAGTATGAATTTAAAATCCCCTATAATGCGCCTATAAGCCCCAATATAATTCCCATAAAATTTTTCGACCGCCAGGTCCGGGCCTTCGGCAAAGACCTTCAGAAGCTTTTAGGGCAGCTCCACATAGGAGTTGTTGGCTGTGGGGGTACCGGCTCTGCAGTGGTTGAGCAACTTGTTCGCCTGGGTATAGGATCCCTTGTACTGATTGATGACGATTTAATAGAGGACACAAATATTAGCCGGATTCATGGAAGTATCATGGAGGACCAGGGCCGTTACAAAGTTCATGTCATGGAGAAAATGGTTAAACAAATTGGCTATGGCACAAAAGTGGAGGCTATTGCAAAAAAAATTCTGGATAAATCCACAGCTCTAAAATTGCGCGAATGTGATTTGATATTCGGCTGCACTGATGATCATGCTGGCCGGTCGATCATAAATGACCTGTCTATAAGATATTTCATACCGGTCATTGATATGGCAGCCCTTATTGATTCTCAGGACGGGAGAATACGCAGTGTAATTGGCAGGGTTACGGTCATAAAACCAAAAGAACCGTGCTTACTTTGCAGGAACAGAATTAGTCCAGAGAAAATCAAGAGCGAGATGATGGCGTTATGGGATCCTAATATGTATGAAAGAAGGGTGCAGGAAGGCTATTCTCCGGAACTAGGCATTAAAGATCCGGCCGTCATCACCTTCACTACTTCTGTGGCTTCCCAGGCAGTAATGGAAATGATCCAATTGCTTACCGGTTACATGGGTAGGGAGAATAATGCTACTGAATTTCTGTGTCTTTATGATGACAGGGACATTCGAAAGTTAGGAAGTAAACAGCAGTTTTCTTGTAAATGTAACAATCCAGAGATATGCGGACGTGGAGATCATCAGGAGTTCCTGGGAATGATTTGGCCGCCACGGGATAAGGAGTTATAAATGCTGATATGGATTAAAAATAAATGGCTGTCTTTAATAAGGTTCTTCTATCAAACTAACGAATATACCAGCATTTTAACGGTCACTGAGAGCCCCCCAAAAGTGCCGTTTGCAACACTTATCATAGTGATGGGAGAAAAACAACCCAAGTGGTTAAAACTCAGATGTCCTTGTGGATGCAAAACTGAAATTTCCCTACCCTTAATGGTCAACCACAATCCACATTGGAAGGTAAAGCAAGAGAACGGGGGATTAACTGTTTTGCCGTCAATAAACATTATATCTCCAGGTTGTGGTGCACACTTTTGGATAGTAAAAAACAAAGTAAAGTGGGCGGAACTCGGTTAAGAAATCCGGTTGAGGTATTTAGAAAAAAATTATTTTACAAAGTATCTTTTGTCAGCTTTCTTATTCAAAATTTAGTTCAAAGTCCTATTATGCTCTATATATATTAGGGCTTTTTCTTTAGACACCTACTACCGATAAGCTAACTTATAGGTAGTTGGTGTGGTATAATTATTCAAGGGCGCTTTTTCCTTTACAAAAGGTTTGACAAAATTAAATGGTCTAAGCTTTTTAAAAATCGGCATTCCCCAGAAAAATAGATGGAATAATACACCTGTCCAAAGGGGGCGAGAATTTTGGGTAAGACCTTGTATCTTGAAAAAATTACTTCCTATAAGTTGGAGGAAAAATTAAGAGAGTTTAAGGCCTATATGGAGGCATCTGACAGAGGCAGCTCTGTCGTTTCATACACCGGTGATATACAAAAACTTGCCAACTGGTTAATACTAAAATATGGCAGCTTTAACGCCGGTGCTGTTACCCCTCTTGACCTGGTTGAGTACCGCAAGTACCTGCAGAAAAATGGCGGCCGCAAGGGAGGGGAAGCTAAACCGGCTACGGTTAACCGGGCTCTTATAAGCCTGAAAGTTTTTTTGGGCTGGCTGGTTGAGAATAAGGAGATCAAGGATAACCCTGCAAGGGGAATCAAACCGGTGACGGTGGCCACCACCCCGGCCCCTAAGTGGTTGGACAGAAACGAGCAGAACAGGTTTTTTCGGGAGGTTAGGGAATCAAGCAGCCGGGATGAAGCCATTGTTGGCCTCATGTTGCACGCAGGACTCCGGATAAGTGAGGTCTGCGCGTTGTCCCGTGGAGACCTGCACATCGGAGAGAGGGCCGGGAAGGTTACCGTCCGCCAAGGGAAGGGAAACAAATACCGCGAAGTGCCACTGAACGTAACCGTACGAAAAATATTGGAAAGGTGGCTGGAAGAGAATCCTGAAGGCCCTCTATTTCCGAATCACCATGGTAGGTCCATATCTGTCCGGGGTGTGCGTCATCTTATTAGCGGGTACGCATACAAGGCTAAAGTGGAAGGAGTGTCTCCCCACACGTTCCGACACACGTTCTGCAAAACCCAGATCGACATGGGGACGCCCATTGACCAAGTGGCCATGATGGCCGGCCACAGCACCCTGGACATTACAAAGCGATATACGGCGCCATCCATGGCTGACCTACAGGCAGCGGTGGAACGGGCAGCTTGGGAGTAAACATGGGTATGATTTTACAAAAAAGCAAAAAGCCGGACACACCGGCTTTTGCATAACATGGTTACCATAAACGCCACCAGGGTTTTTTCTTCTTTGACCTGGTGGTTGTTGCCTCCCGCCAGGCTGTCAGAGCTTCCTGGGTTTCTTTTGCCCTCATTTCAAACTTGTCTTCCAATTCTTCAACTCGGGCCTTGTTGTCCCTGATTCCCTCCTTGATTTCTGTAGAGAGCGATACGATTTGTTCTTCGATCTCTGCCCTCCCTTTATGGAACAAGTTTTTCAGGTCCACAATCCTTTCCATTAAAAAAAGATTTTGCGCAGCCAGGATTGCAATTCCCTCCTGGGACTTAGGCAATTCCGGTACAGGTGAGCTAGTTTCCGATGATTCAGTATTCTTATAAGTCATAACAACACCCCTGGGAGATTATACCATCAGATTAAGGTATTGTTACTAATTTTATTCCCCTATTTTTTACCAAGAAATGCTTCTTTGCAGAGAACCGTCAAAAAAAATTGTACGATAATACATAAAAAGGAAGCACTTCTGAATAGAACATATGTGCGGTATAATAATGATCGGTGATGTAAGATAGAGGGAACAAACTTTGGGAAAGCAACAGAATCTATCTACCAGAGATGAGGCGAAAGCTGATTCCGTGTAATGCCTGCATGTTCCTTGTGTCGATCGTCGGCCGTGAGGAAACCCGCCCTGGTTGTGTGGTCAGTATTACGGAGTATGCAACACTACAGAAAAGAGTACCGCAAACCATCCTGGCATTGGAGCTGATGCAGCGGGTGGGGAAAAAGGGGTTGCAGGAAATTATAAATCGGGGAGCTGCCCCGGATAAAAACGCTTGCGGAATGTTCAGGCCTAAACTACGTGATAAAAAGAGAGATTAACTTCCTGAACAAGGAATGCAGTTGCCTCTATCAGAAATTATGAGTGCTTAACTGTTCACGATTCGCAAGGTAGAAGTAAAACGGCTTTATGAGAGGCTTTAGGACAAAAGAAAAATAGGGAGGTATGGGTACCGGTAGCAAGAGTGAGGGGATGCCGCCAACGAACCTGGTACCCAACCAGGCCATGGACACGCTTGGAATCCCACCGAAAAGTTATTTTTATGTTTCACCTGTTCCAAAACTCAGCCCGGACCATAGGGCCCGGGCTTTTGTGTCGTACCTAACAATATCTTTCGAGTATATCAAGTAGCTTTGGTGGGCATTAGGTTTCATGAACTGGTGTTTTTTTTGTCCTTTTTCCTTTACCTCTACATGCTGTTAAATCATTCTTTGTAACTGCTATTCTAACAAGCCTTTTTCTGTTAAGCCTCACGAAGAGTTTGCGGATTTCATGAAGATATTTTATAGCTAGATATAGCTCTAGAGCAATGACAAACATTAATAGGATTATTAGGACTAACAATAAGAGCACCCCCATACATTCAGTTCGGCATTGTTTATAGGGGTTCCTTCAGTTAAAAAAGGAGTTAAAATAGCCCTAATTTACATATTCCATTATAATTCTATCCTAATAGTGTTTGTAGAATCACATGCCACAGAGATGGAAAAACATTGCGTCTACCCCCCGGGGGCCTTTATAAAATTATGGATTACAAACCTTACATGCCTCATAGCCGGCCGCCTGGGCGGCGGCTTTATCCTTGAACCAGACAACATTTTCCGGGGCAATGCTTGTCGCATACCGGCAGTTAGGGTTGTGGTATTTATTGGATTTCAAACTTCCTACGTATTTACCTTCCGTGGCCGGGGTTTGAACAGGTTCCGGTGCCGGTTGGACTTGAGGCTGTATTTGAGGTGGAATCTGTGGCTCCGGTCTTTCAAACGGGCCTCGGCGCTCACCGGCCACACTATAGGTTTTACCATCAGTCATTATAATCAATGTCCTGTTAATATCAGTTCGATATATGGTTATGCCGGCATCTTTCAAGCGTTGGAGTGTTTCAGGTGCCGGATGACCATATTTGTTTCCGGTACCAACGCTTATAACCGCAACCTCCGGCTTTATCTTGGATAAAAAAGCTGCAGATGAAGATGTCCGGCTTCCATGGTGCCCTACCTTAAGGATTTCGACGCTAAGATCGCCAGCTAAGGCGGCCTCGGCAGGCCCTTCAGCATCCCCGGTGAATAAGAACTCGATGTCCCCGGTATCCAGCCGACATACAACGGAGTAATCATTCGTATCTTGCCATGTTTCCGGACCCGTAAAAACCTGAAGAACTGTATTCCCGAACGTATACGTCTGCCGATTGTCTTGAATCCACTCTGCACCTTCGGCTTTTGCCTTCGCGGCGTATTCCTTATAAATTCCGGAGTCGGCGGTTTTACCACTGTCAAGTATTTTCTCAACCCTGAAAGCGTCTAATACAGCAGGTAAGCCGCCTATATGATCCTCATGGGGATGCGTAGCGATTAAAAGTTCGATATCATCAACTTTTCGACTAGTTAAGTAATTGACTACTGTTAAGCCGTCAGCTACATTACCGGCGTCGATCAGGATGTCATTATGGTCGGCTAGAGAAATGTATATTGCGTCAGCCTGGCCCACATTGATATAGTGGACCTCAATATTATTACCTCCGGTCCCAGCGATGTTGCTTACAATGCTAATGGTCTGGGTATCGCCGTCCCAACTTACCTGGCAGCCCATGGCCTCGCCTACAAATCGGAGTGGGACCATCGTGCGGCCGTCAATGACCTTAGCCGGAACATCTAAGTTTACTGTTTGGCCGTTCTTACTTGCTTGACCTCCGATAGTGAGTTTTATTTCTGTCCCAGATTTTGCGGCCGTAACCGTGTTTGTTTTATCATCCCACTGGACTGTTGCACCCAGGGCCTCGAAGATGGTCCGGAGAGGCACGAGTGTCCGGCCGTTTTCAATTGTGGGCGATACGTCAAATGCAAGGCTACTCCCGTTTACAATAACAGTTGGAGTAGCCTGAGCATAGGTAGCTGCGGTTAACATCAACAGAACAGTAAGTATTACAATATAAAATTTTCTCATTTACACACCTCCCGTTTTGGCTATAGGTAAAATTCCCCATTACCTGTTATTTTCCTTTAAGAATTCTACAAGTACTCAAAACGCAATGCGAAACCCCGGGACTTTTAGACCCGGGGTTTCTTATAGGGAAGACTTATTGTAAAGGAATTACATAAGCTTTTGCATCTCTATAGTCTTTAGGTATCTGTCCAATCCTCCAGCCGGATTTTGTTGTTTCTAAATATAAATATTTTTTCCCATCATACTGATAGTAGGAGCCATAAGCATCTGCCGAGCTAAGAACACCCACGGCAGCATGATGTTTTTCTGGAAGAATAAGCAAGGCTGAACCATAGCCTAATTTTCTTAATAAAACAGCGGTTAAAAGAGCGGTATCCTCGCAATCCCCCCCTCTATCTAGTAGTGTTTCAACCGGGTATTTGGGATATTCCTCTTGGGAGGTTGAAGCTTTATCACTTACATATGGTAGGCCCTGTACAAAAGATACAACAAGTTCAACTGTTTTGTATTCATCGTAGCCTTTTTCTGCCGCAGAATTCTTTAGACCATCAACAATGGTAGATATTATTTTATCGCCGTCAGAGTCTGATGTATATGTATATACCTGGTTAAAAATATCATTTGTGCTTGGCGTAAAGAAAGGGTGAGGCTTTTTCCTGTAGTAGTTTAGATTCTCAATTGGTATATGAAAAGGCCCCCATTTAATTTCACGGTTTTTAAAAGTCCATGTATACATCACAGGAAAAGTATTAAGACGAGAGTTTGGTTCCGACAAAAAATTTATAGTAGGCTTTATAGAATCAGTACTAATTTCTACTTGTTGAGTACTATTATCCCATGCGACTGAAGCCCCAAATGCCTGGGCAAAAGGTGGCTATAGGAAACACCGCCCAGTCCGCCGGGAGCACATCAAAAACCACGGGGGGCAACAACAGGCAGGGCATGGGGGGGCCCACCGCCTTTTAACCGGGAACGCGCCCAATGACCACATGTAATACCGTAGTGCGGGAGGTGCCTGGATGGAACCACAGCCGGTTATTCAGATAGAAAACATAAGGAAGACATATTTTATGCTGGCCGGGCAGGTCAACGCCCTGAAGGGGGTCACCATTTCGGTGACCCGGGGGGAAATGGTGGCCGTTATGGGCCCATCGGGCTCCGGCAAGTCTACCCTTTTAAACATTATCGGATACCTGGACAGGACCAGCGAGGGAAGCTACCTGCTGGACGGCATAGACGTCTCAGGTATGAGCCGGGACCAGCTGGCGGCAATCAGGAACCGGAAAATAGGGTTCATTTTTCAGGGATTCAACCTGCTCAGCCGCACCAGCGCACTGGTAAACGTGCAGCTTCCGCTGCTTTATGCCGCTGAAGGGCCGGCAGCCAAAAAGGAACTGGACCGGCGGGCACTGGAGGCCCTGTCCTGGGTGGGCCTGGATAAATATAGCCACCCCGGAGGGCAGCAGCAGCGGGTGGCCATAGCCAGGGCTCTGGTGAACAACCCCTCCCTTATACTTGCCGACGAGCCCACCGGGGCGCTGGACACCAGGACCAGCCTGGAGGTTATAGATGTCATTCAAAAGCTTAATAAGGAGAAAAACATAACGGTGGTAATGGTCACCCACGAGCCGCAAATTGCCCGCTACTGCCAGAGAATTATCAGGGTCAGGGACGGCCGCATACAGGAGAACGAGAAGGTGGACAGCCCAGGGGTGGCAGCCCGGGACTTGAAGGAAATGCCGGAGGTGGAAGATTGAGACTGGCGGGAAATGTCAACATAGCGTTAAATGGCTTGCGCAAAAACAAGTTAAGGTCGCTCCTGACCATGCTCGGGATAGTGATCGGCGTGGCCGCCGTAATTGTCATGATCGGCGTGGGACAGGGCGCCCGGTCCAGGATAACTTCCCAGATTGAAGGCATGGGGTCAAACCTGCTGATGGTTTATCCCCAGTTCAGCCAGGGCGCCGTCAGGGGCGCCGGGGGAAATGTCAATACGCTTACCCGGGAGGATGCTGCGGCCATCGCCGGGCTTCCCTATGTGGAAAGGGTGGCCCCGGAGCTTTCAGGAAGCGCCACCCTCCAGTATGAAAGCCAGACCTGGACCGCCCAGGTGTCCGGTACCACCCCGGATATGCAGTACATAAAAAACTGGAAACCCGGGGAGGGATCCTTTTTAAACGACCTGGACGTGAGCCTTAACGCGCCGGTGGCGGTAATCGGTCGCACGGTGGCGGACAATCTCTTTTCCACCGGGGTCAGTCCCGTAGGCCGGAACATTACGGTAAACAGGCAGACTTATACGGTAATCGGTGTTTTGCCCGCCAAAGAGGCCTCCATGGGGGGACAGGAGCAGGCTATGTACCCATAAGCACCGCCCAGGTGCGGCTGTTCGGGGTGAACAGCGTCAGGCTCATCAACGGCCAGGAGCCCGGAGAGCATGGGCTTTATCCAGGAGGCAATCACCAGCCTGCTCAGGGAGAGACACCGAATACCGGCAACCGGGAGCGACGACTTTAATGTCAGGAATATGGCGGCCGTACTGGCCACCGCCGAGGACATAACCGGAATAATGACCCTGCTGCTGGCCAGCGTGGCCGGGGTGTCCCTCCTGGTAGGCGGAATAGGCATCATGAACATCATGCTGGTGACAGTTACCGAGAGAACCAGGGAAATAGGCATCCGCATGGCTGTGGGAGCATCCGAAAAGGCCGTATTGACCCAGTTTCTGGTTGAAGCTGTGACATTGTGCCTGATTGGCGGGCTTATAGGAATAGTGTCCGGAATTCTGGTTTCACGGCTGGTGTCCGCCCTGGCCGGGTGGCCCACCGTGGTCAGCATTTACTCAGTGCTGCTGGCGGCAGGCTTCTCAGCAGCGGTGGGCATATTCTTCGGCTACTACCCCGCCAGGAAGGCGGCGGGCCTCAACCCCATTGATGCCCTGAGGTTTGAGTGATCAAATCCGTAAAGCGGTTTACACACAATAGCCCGGCCTGCTTTTTCAGCGATACCTTCAGGGGGTGGTTTTGATCCCATAGCGCTTCATCTTTCTATAAATTGTGACTCTTGCCAGCCCAAGGGTCTGGGCTGCCTGGGTAATATTCCCGTTACTGGATATCAGAGCATTCTCTATAGCCTCTTTTTCAATATCCTTTATCGAGCTGTTGCTGATAGTGTCTATTTGTGCCAGGTTTACTTTGCTTCGCAGCGAATTCATTATTCCAGGATAGTTAAGTATATCAGTTTCAGTAATAGCTGAAGAATTCTTGCTTTTAGCCAATACAAAACTCCTTTCCAATACATTTTCCAATTCACGCACATTTCCTGGCCAATGATATTTTTTCATTACTTCCAGTGCAGATTTGTCAATGGCGATGTCTACTCCCAATCGCTTGGCTAAATGACGGACAATGTGATTGACTAGCGGGTCAATATCTTCGTAACGCTCTCTTAAAGGGGGTATGACTATGTTGATTACATTGATTCGGTAAAAAAGGTCTTCGCGAAAATCGCCCATCCTGACCATCTGCCACAGGTCCGTATTGCTTGCCGTAATGACCCGTAAATTAACGGAAATTTCCAGCTTTCCGCCCACCCGGGTTATAGTTTTGTTCTGTAACGTCCTTAAAAGCTTTGCTTGCATATCAAAGGGCAGAGAATTAATCTCATCAAAAAATATAGTTCCACCCTCAGCTAACTCAAGCTTCCCAGGTTGCCCCCCTTTTCTGGCTCCGGTAAATGCCCCTTCTTCATAACCAAACAATTCGCTTTCCAAAAGGCCTTTTGGAATTGCCGAGCAATTTATACCCACAAACGGGCCATCACAAAATGGGCTGGCATTGTGAATAGCCTGGGCAAAAAGCTCCTTTCCTGTTCCACTTTCTCCCTGTATTAAAACATTGCTGGGCATCTTTGCCGTTTCCTGTGCCAAATGAACTGCCTGGCGGAATTCAATACTGTTGCCAATCAAGTTATCAAAAGTAAAATGGGCCTTCCATCCTACAAGGTTTTTGACAAATCCAGTCGCACGCTGCATGCCTTTAAATGTGGCTATCGCACTGTTTATGCCTGTTTTTCCAGAGATAATCGGCCGAACGGTACCTATTACCCGAACTTTTTTGCCCCATGTGGTAAGGATAATTTCCTGGTCTACAATGGGTTCACCGGTAGCCAATACCTCGGCAAAGGGATTCTGTGGCCCCCATAGTGTTTCAGCAGTAGATCCGATAAAATTTTTCTCTTTTACTCCGAGGAGCCTTTTCGCTGTCTGGTTGGCTGTAAGTAATTCTCCATTGGCGTTAACTACTATTAATGCATCTGAAATAGACTCAATAATCTCTTTATTGTATTGATTCGTTATTTCTAATTCATCACGCATTTGCTTCTGAGCAAGGATATATTCAATGCTCTTTCCTGAGGCGATTATCATACCTAGAGTGTGTTTATGAATAAGGCTATAATTTCCGGTAGCATTTATTATGGCAATAATTTTCCCGTTCTCATCCTTAATAGGTACCGATGCGCATGTATAATTGTGCAATTCAATGTTGTAGTGCTCAGGGCCCAATAGTTGTACTGGTTTTTCTAATAATACGGATAAATTCATTGCATTTGTGCCGGCATTGATTTCACTACGATTAGCACCCGGTGTTAAACCACGTCTATGGGCATTTAATAAAGCATCTTTATCTCCAAATGATGCCAAAAGAAATATTTCAGGGTCAAATATATCAACCCTAAACCCGGACCCCTCGACGCTTTCGGTCAAAGCTTGCAGGAATGGAGTTGCAACCTGGATTAGCTCACTATTCTCCTCCAGACGCTGTCTTAATCCGTTGGTGGTGAGTGAAACAACTGGTATATTATATGGATTTAAGCCACGGTTACGGCACCGTATCCACGAACTCAAGACTTCTGCCGAAATGATGTTATCTGATTGAATCTTTCCGGTAGCAATAAAGTTTTCCCATCCTTGTTTGATTTTATCAATTTTTTTCTGAAGCCTTTTCAATTCGGACAACGCTGCTTCAGTCCAGGTTTGCTCTTCCAAAGATATCCCCCCGTTAACTTACCGTAACATAATGTTACAGCCGACATGCTTTCTTATTCCCTTTAAAACAGTGGAATAAACCTTTACCTTAAAGAGTACCAGAGATGCATTTAAAAATCCAGCCCCAATGAAAAAGAAGAACAACACAGCAAATGTAACTGTGGCACAAAAGGAAACAGGTGTTACATTTTGATCGGAGAGAATAATCTAATATGGCAATTTATGGTAAATTAATAAAAGCGATAAATGCTGATATTTATATGCTTTTTAAGTATTTTTGTTTATTGGGGGATAATTTTAACGCATGGCATGAATTTTGCAAAAATTCATGCTGCAATGAATTGTTGAAATTTTGGGGATGATGGCATGAGGTATTGTTAGCCATTAATGGAAACATAGCCCATATATAACCTTGGATGATACCATTTAACTAATTACGGAAACCATGCTGGAGGAAAATTAGTTGGCCATTGGATATACCGGTAAGATACTCTATGTAAATCTTTCTACTCAAAGTATTCTTATCGAAGAATTAGGAGACATTTTTTATCGCACATATATGGGAGGCCCGGGTATCGGTCTATATTATCTACTTAAAAATATGACTGTAGGAGTAGATTCATTAGGGCCGGATAATTTATTAATTATTGCTCCGGGTCTGTTGACCGGGTTATTAAGTCACTGTGTGCCGCACTATACCGTATGTGCCAAATTACCCCTAACCGGAACCTTTGGAAAATCGGCGGTTGGTGGTTGGTTGGGTTCTGAAATTAAATCGGCGGGATTTGATGCAATAATATTTCGCGGTAGGGCCGATAAACCAGTTTACTTATGGGTACACAACGGCGAAGTGGAAATCAAAGACGCAAGCAATCTATGGGGTCTCGAATCAGGATTGGTGGATGAATCTATTAAATGTGAATTAGGAATAAAGCAGGTACGGATTGCTCAGATTGGTCCCGATGGCGAAAATTTATTTCCATATGCCTGTATTGTAAATGAGCTATCCTATTCCGATAGAGGAAAAGGGATAGGAGCAGTGATGGGTTCGAAAAATTTAAAGGCTATAGCGGTATATGGCACAGAAAAGGTTGAAGTGGCGGATTCCGCAAGATTGCAAAGCATTACACATTGGGCGGCACATGAGGTCAGATTACACCATTTAAGCAGTATCTCGCACAGTAAAGGTACCCCTCAAGTTATTGCTGTTAATAAAGCTGCAGGGCCTCTCTGCACCTGCAACCGGAATCAAGGAAGGGCACAGCACGATCCTTTTTTTGTTCCGAACAAACCTATAGGTTTTTCGAATGGGGCATCTCTCGGGATATTGCGGGGAAGTATGGGTAAAGAACTTTTGTGGGAAAGGGTACGATTAATTCTCTACACTAATTTTCTTGGTTTTGCTTACGAGGCCTTGGGAGTTTGTATGTTGGGATATATAGCCCGTGGCATTATTCCCCTAAAAAAACTTATAGAAAAAACAGAAGCGGTGACTGGTTGGGAAACAAGCCTCTGGGAATTGATGAAGGTTGGTGAACGCTTAAATTCAATGGCACAGGTTTTTAATTGTAATGAGGGATTCGGTTCGCAACATGACAGACTCCCGTCACGATTCTACGAACCCTTACTGAGTGAATTAAACAGAGGGAAGTTAGGTACTTCTAATAATACTTTTCGGGAGGCTGCAAAATTATATTATGAAATGGCAGGATGGGATGCTCAGGGAATTCCTGAAAAGGGTAAACTTCTTGAACTGGGTTTGAATTGGTTGACTACTCAATGATTGCATTTTGATTAGGAATAAAATCGTTTTATTAAATTCCCAGGTAAAAGGTTTACATGATTTGTAATCATACTGCCGGGAGGTGATATCAAAAAGACTGTTGTACAAAGGGGTCATGGTTTACGAAAAAGATTCAAAAGAAAGAGAGGTAAAAAAATGAAATTCTCAAGGTATTGGGTACTGTTTTTAAGTTTAATCATGGTATTGGCTGTTGCAGGTTGTGGCGGCAGCAAGCCGTCGGAACAGAAAAGCGGCAGCGGGTCCTCTTCTTCCGAACTGAAAACTATTGCGACCAGCCACCAGCCCTGCCTTCACGCCCTGCCCACCTACATGGCCATGCAAAAGGGGTTGGACAAAGCTGAAGGCATGAAAATAGAATTTCAGTTTTACCCATCCGGCCCTCCGCAAAATGAGGCCCTTGCTTCCAACAAGTGGCAGGTGGGCGCCATGGGAGCCCCTCCCGCCATGCTGGCTGCGATAAGGTACGGAGCGTACATTATTGCTGTAGCTGACGACGAATCCGAAACCAATGACCTATACGTGCGCCCCGACAGCCCTATTTTGAAGGTCAAGGGCAACAATCCCCAGTACCCCGAAATATACGGATCACCTGATACAATAAAGGGCAAGACAATACTGCAGACCACCGCTTCCACCGGCCACTACGCCGTTATCGCAACGCTCAAGGCGTTGGGTATGGATGAGAAGGACGTCAAGCTGGTGCACATGGAACAGTCCCAGGCCATTGCAGCTTTCGAAGCGGGCCAGGGCGACATCGTCCAACTGTGGGCCCCCTTTGACTACATCGGAGAGTCCAAGGGCTGGGTCAAAATTTCTTCCGGACGCAGGGTCGGCGTGAAAATACCCGCCGTTGTGGTAGCCAGCAAGAAGGCCGTGGAAGAAAACCCCGAGCTGGTGGCAAAGTGGCTTAATCTTTACATGAAGGGCATCAAGGAAATGAAAACCAACCCCGAAGAGTCCAAGAAGATGCTTGATGCATACTACAAAGAGCGCGGGCTTACGCTGGCCAGCAAGGCGCTTGATGACGAATTCAAGCTAAGGCCCCTTTTTGATACCAAGGAGCAATTGAACATGTTTGCCAAAAAGGACGGCGGCATGAGTGAAGTTGAACAACAAATTTCCGGTCTCGCCGAGTTCTTTGTGTCTCAGGGCCGCATAACTACCCAGGAGAGGGACAAATTCTTTAAGGGAGGATTTATTACCGACAAATTCTTGAAGATGGTTGCCGAGATGGAACAAGGCAAAAAATAGATGACAATGATTTTCGGCTACCGCTTTAAAAGCGGTAGTCGAATAAAAAAGTTTTTTAGACAAGGAGAGACAATTATATGGCTACCCGGATTGTGGCTGCTCCTGGAAAGATCAGGTCTAAAAACAATTCACTTGTTTGGCTGTCGGCAGCCAGCCTGGTGGTGTTCTTTATAATATGGTACGGGTTAGTGGAATCCGGTATTATTTCAAAGGCATTACTTTCCCCTCCAGCCGAGGTTCTCACCACGTTCATATCCAAGTTTTCCAACCGCGCCCCCGACGGGGCCACCCTTGGAGCGCACTTCAAGACCAGCTTGACGCTGGCTCTTACCGGATATATTACCGCGGTGGTTGTCGGGGCGCCCCTAGGGCTACTTATGGGCTGGTACAAAAAGGTGGACTCAATTGTAAAACCGATATTTGAGGTGATAAGGCCCATACCGCCAATCGCCTGGATTCCCCTAGCCATACTTTGGTTCGGCATTGGTCTGCCGGCAAAAGCTTTCATTATATGGCTGTCGGCCTTTGTGCCCAGCGTTATCAATTCCTACGCCGGTATAAAACTTACGGAGCCGGTACTTATCAACATGTCGAGAACCTTTGGCGCCACCAACTGGGAGACGTTTTTGAGGGTCGGGGTTCCTTCGGCCCTGGCCATGGTGTTTACGGGCTTAAGGTTATCCTTAAGTTCGGCCTGGATGACCCTGGTGGCGGCTGAATTGCTGGCGGCCACCGAGGGCTTGGGCTACATGATCCAGATGGGGCGTACCCTGGCCAGGCCGGACGTTATAATAGTCGGAATGCTGACCATCGGCTTGACCGGGGCGGCCATGGCCTTCATACTGGAAAGGTTTGAAGGAAAACTGGCACCGTGGAGGAGGTCATGATTATGAATGCCAAAGCGTCACCCGCTGAGATTTTTTCCCGGTTTCTTCCCTTAACATCCCTTTTATTGATAATAATAGTCTGGCAGTTTGCCGCGACCGGCGGCTATTTCGGCAAGTCGCTGCCCTCTCCGGTGGCGGTGGTCAACCAGTTTGTTGACATGCTAGCCGAACCGGTGGGTAAAACAATCCTGGGAGGCCACATCTGGGCAAGCATGAGGAGGGTGCTTACGGCCTTTGCGGTGGCTGTATTAATTGGTATTCCCATGGGCCTGCTTATGGGCTGGAATAAAAAGGCGGAGGCCATTATCAAACCCATTTTCGAGATTTTCCGCCCCATACCTCCCATCGCCTGGATTCCGCTGGCCATATTATGGTTTGGCATAGAAGAGACGCCCAAGGTATTCATCTGCTTCATAGGGGCGTTTATACCAGCGGTAATGAACGCCTATACAGGAATCAGGTTTACCGATCCCCTGCTTCTGGATGCCGCAAGATCGCAGGGCGCCAACCTCAGGCAGCTTTTCAAAGAGGTCGCGGTGCCGTCAGCCCTGCCGGCAATTTTTGCAGGCTTGCAAAACGGCCTGAGCCTCTGCTGGATGTGCGTTCTGGCCGCGGAAATGGTGGGAGCCGAAGAAGGCGTTGGCTACCTTATCCTCCGGGGTATGGACATGAGCAACCCTGCCATGATCATTACCGGCATGCTTATCATCGGAGCCGTGGGAGCACTGATCGCAGTGGGCCTGCGTTACGTAGAAAGGTGGGTCTGCCCATGGAAGCGCGAAATATCGATGTAAAAAGCGAAATCAGCTGCCAGCACCTTTATAAGTCGTTTCCGGGAATGGATGGCAATGTAACTGAGGTGTTGAAGGACGTTAATCTGTCGGTGGCTAAAAACGAGTTTCTGGTTATTCTCGGCCCCGGGCAGTGCGGGAAGACTACCCTGTTAAACATTATGGCCGGCCTGGACTCGTCCGACTCCGGGGAAATACTTCTTAACGATGTACCTGTCAGTGGTCCTAACCCCAATCTGGGACTGGTCTTCCAGAGAATGGCCCTTATGCCCTGGAAAACAGTGATGGGAAACGTCTCCATGGGGCTCAAGTTCAGGGGTGTTTCCAAAAAAGAAAGGGAGGAAAAGGCCCGGTACTTTATAAATCTGGTGGGGCTGTCCGGTTTTGAAAAGTCATACCCGTACCAGCTTTCCGGCGGCATGAAGCAGCGTGTGGGCATTGCCAGGGCATACTGCAGTGACCCGGAGGTTCTGCTGATGGACGAGCCCTTCGGCGCCCTTGATGCCCAGACGCGGTACATGATGGAGGAAGAAATACTGCGCATATGGGAAAAGGCCAAGCGCACGGTGGTGTTTGTAACCAATAACATCGAGGAGGCCATTTATCTGGGCGACCGGATTGTCCTTCTCAGCCGTTGCCCGGCCACGGTTAAGGCCGTGTATCCCATCGATTTAGCCCGACCGCGCCAGTTTACAGACTCCAGGTTTCTGGAGGTTCGGCAGAAAATCGCCGATAACACTGATCTGGCTCTCTAGGGTGAAGGAAGGGGAACATTATGACAAACAACGGACGTAAAATTAAAATACAGGTGCAAAACCTTACCAAGCGCTTCGGTGACCTTCTGGTTTTAAACAATATTTCGTTTAATGTGTACGAAGGCGAGTTCTTATGCATAGTTGGCCCCACCGGCTGCGGCAAGACCACCTTTTTAAACGTACTGACCAAGCTGCATCCGGCAACCGAGGGTGACATATATATTGACGGGGAGCCAGCCAATCCACAGAAACACAATATATCCTTTGTTTTCCAGGAGCCTTCTACAATGCCCTGGCTGACGGTTGAGCAGAATATACGCTACGGGCTTGAAGTTAAAAAAGTGCCCGAGGAAGAGATTAAAAAGCGCTTAAACCAAGTGATGGAACTGGTGGGGCTGAAAGACTTCCGCAATTACTATCCCCGCCAGCTCTCGGCCAGCATGGACCAAAGGGTAGTAATCGCCAGGGCGTTCGCAATCAACCCCGACCTGTTGCTGATGGATGAGCCGTACAGCCAGCTCGACATCAAGCTCCGCTATTACCTTGAAGATGAGGTTATCCGAATCTGGCGGGAGATGAAGAGGACGGTAATTTTTGTTACCCACAACATCGAGGAAGCGGTTTACCTGGCCGAAAGAATACTTATTCTTACGCCCAAGCCGGCCACAATCAAAAAAGAAATCAAGGTTGACCTGCCCAGGCCGCGCAACTTCGCCGACCCGGAATTTGTCAATATAAGGAACCAAGTCACTGAAATGATAAAGTGGTGGTAAATGGCAGCTTTTGATTTTGGGGTGTACAGTCAAGCAAAAATAAAAACTAAAATATTATTGGAAAAGGTGAAAATAATGAAATTTGGATTTATTGGACTGGGAAAAATGGGCGGCGGCCTGGCCCGTAACCTTATAAGGGCGGGCTATGAAGTGGTTGTGTTTGACATCAGCAAAGAAGCTGTTGAAAGAACCTTGAAGGTAGGTGGCAGGCCCGCATCCTCCACCGTGGAGGCGGCTACCGGGGCTGACTGCCTCTTCACCAGCCTGCCCATGCCGGTGGACCTGGAAAACCTGCTGTTGGGGGAAAAGAGTTTGTACCAGGTGATGAAGCCCGGCGCAACCCACATCGACGTCAGTACCATCGACCCCAAGACCGCCCGTAAGCTAGCCAACAATGCTGAAGAAAAAGGCCTTAACTTCCTGGCCTGCCCCCTTGGCATGGGCCCTGCACAGGCCGAGGAGGGCAGTGAGCCCATATTTTCCGGAGGCAAAAAGGAAGTGTTTGACAAATTTGAGGACGTACTGAAGAAAATAGGTAAACCTGTCTATTATACTGGTGACGTTGAACAGTCCACCGCTTTCAAACTAATCAGCAATATGGTAGGGATGACTAACATGGCCACCCTGGCCGAGGGTCTTAAACTCGGCGAAAAGGTGGGCATAGACCCAGCCCTTCTGCAAGAACTTTTGAAGGTTACCGGTGCTGAGTCGTTTCAGCTCAGGGTGCGCGGCCCGTGGGTACTGAACAAAGATTATGCCCCCAGGTTCTCTGTTAACCTTGCCTTAAAAGATGTACGGCTGGGCAACGCCATGGCCGACGATTTGGGAATGATGCTGGATCTCTGCAAGAAGGGCATGGGCTACCTGGCCGCAGCCCAGGAAAACGGGTATGGAGATGAAGACTGCAACGCCGTCTTCAAGGTGGTCAGGTAGTTAAATTCGCAGCAAATGGAGTGATTGAAATTGTCCGGAATACGTATTGACTGTAGGGAGAGCAGCCCTGTGGGCCTTGACGGAGGGAATCGGGAGGTAAGAGTCATCCTGGACGTGGAAAGCCATCCCGAAGCAGCAGTGTCACTTGGCCGCTATCAGTTTAAGCCTCTGGTTACAGGCCCACGCCACAGGCACGAGGTTGAAACCGAAGTATATTACTGCCTGGAAGGTTCCGGAACGGTTGTTGTGGGGGAGACTGTTCACCACATGACCCCCGGTGTGACCGTCTGCATACCTCCGAAGAATGACCACCAGACCACAAGTGGTGAGGCGGGCTTCGTTTTTCTGGCGTTCTTTTCGCCACCAATCAAGTTTTGAATCAAAGCTAAAAAGGAAGTGATGGGGGATTGCAAGGATCTTTCTATTACGCTTCACCTACCAGGATTATTTCCGGGCTTGGCGCTAAAGAGAGAGCCGGCCAGGAGGCGCGCGATGCTGGAGGGACAAAAGCACTGATTGTTACCGACAAAGGGGTCCTTAATGCTGGTTTAGTGGATGAAGTTATCGATTCACTTCGCAAAGCCGGGCTGGGTGTGGTTATATACGACAAGGTGGAAACCAATCCTGTTCTGTCTATGGTGGATGAAGGCCACCAATTATACAGGAGCGAAGGGTGCGACATTCTGGTGGCGGTAGGTGGAGGCAGCTCCATCGACTTAGCCAAAGCTATTGGTGTTTTGACCAACAATCCGGGGCCTTTAGTTCAGTATGAAGGCGCTGATAAGATTCCGCATCCGATTTCTTACCTGATTGCGATCCCTACTGCCGCAGGTACCGGAGCAGAGGTTACGTTTAGCGCCTTGATAACTGATCCCGATCGGCATTACAAGATATCTATCAGGAGTTTTTATCTTGCTCCCAGGGTGGCCATACTGGACCCCGGTATGCTGAAGACGCTACCATCTCACATAGCAGCCATGACCGGGATGGATAGCCTGACCCACGCAATCGAGGCTTATGTTTCTACATCCGCCAGTCCAATTACTGATCTGCTGGCATTTGAAGCGATTAATATAAGTGCTGCATCGCTAGAACGGTTTGTGGCAGACCCTTCAAACCCCAGTGCTGCTTCGCTCATGCAGCTTGCCTGCGCTTACGCTGGAATGGCTTTTGCAAACGCACGCCTGGGCAACGTTCACGCTATGGCTCACCCTCTGGGTGGACATTTTAATCTGCACCACGGATTGGCGTGCGCAATCCTGCTGCCCCGGGTAATAGATTTCAATTTAAACAGTTCTCCGCATAAATATGCCAAAATAGCACTGGCCATGGGGCAACAGGTAGATGAAGATTTATCGCTGGAATCGGCAAAGTCAGCATCACAAGCAATCTATAGCCTTTTAGAAACATTGAATCTTCCCACCAAACTTGGCGAGTTGGGGGTTACAACCGATAAAATACCTGTCATAGCGCGTGACGCCGTTACAACCGGCATACACGGCACAAATCCCAGGCTGACCGATTTTGGTGACTTCGTACGGCTGTATGAAGCATGTATGTAAAACAGGACATTTACTCATAGCTTAAGGTGGTGCAATCTGAAATGAAGGTTATCAGTGTGTCCGTCCAGCGATGTGTTGGCTGCCGGCTGTGTGAACAGTGGTGCAGCTACAGCCACAACGGGGCGGTCAGCCCAACCGATGCCCGGATCAGGGTTCTTCGCGACCTGGACGGGGAAAGGGATATTCCTATGGTCTGCCGCCAGTGCGCTGTTCCCCTGTGTGCCGGGGTTTGCCCCGCGGGCGCTTTGACCCGGGACGAAAAGACCGGAGCTGTCAGGGTTGATTATAATACCTGCGCCGGCTGTGGCCTCTGCGTTGAAGCCTGCCCCCACGGAGCGGTGGCTGTGGACCGGAATGGATACCCACTTATTTGCGACCTGTGCGGCGGACTTCCTCAGTGCGCGGTTCACTGCCCGGAGGGGGCCATCCGCTACCTCCGCCGGGAACTGGTGGACCGAGATATTAAAATTTCAGCCGTCCGGCGGATGGGAGGTGACCGCTGATGCAGGCGGGAGGTTTTACGCGAAAAATGATCAGGGTAAACCTGACCGAGGGCAAAATAATGATTGAAGATACTCCGTCTGAAGCAGTAAAGGACTTTTGGGGAGGTCGTGGCCTGGGAGCGTACTATCTTTACCGGGAGGTTCCGGTGGATACCGATCCTCTGGGGCCGGAAAACAAACTTGTATTCACCATTGGTCCACTGGCAGGGACCATGGCTCCCGGCAGCAACAAGGTCAATGTAACTTTCAAGTCCCCCCTCACCGGAACGTATTCCTACTCACTGTGTGGAGGGCACTGGGGGCCTGAGTTAAAGTTCGCCGGTTACGACGGGCTGATTGTTGAGGGTAAATCCGACCAGCCGGTGTACCTGCTGATTGATGATAATCAAGTGGAGGTCCGCCCGGCTGGCCACCTCTGGGGGCTTCTCATTCCGGATACTGATGCCCTCCTTAGAGAAGAACTGGGCGATCCCTTTGTTAAGGTGGCCTACATAGGGCCGGCAGGAGAAAAACTGAATCGTATGGCATGTATTACCTCGGACCGATACCGGGAGTTTGGCCGGGGTGGAGCAGGGGCCGTGATGGGGTCAAAGAACCTTAAGGCGGTAGTGGTTCGTGGGACTGGAGAAGTGAAGGGCGCCCGGCCTCAGGAACTGGCGACCCTGGCCGAAGAGATGGCAAGGGAACTGCGACGGCACAGCACCGCCAAGGCCCGCCGGAAATACGGGACAGCGGAGATGGTGCAGGGCATCAACTACCTGGGTTTCTGGTCCACCCGGAACTTTTCCTCCGGCCATTTTGAAGATGGCGAGAAAGTTTCAGGCCCGGCCATGAAGAATGATCTGGTGAAGGGGGACGCCTCGTGCTACGCCTGCCCGGTGGCCTGTGGAAAACGTACCGCAATGCACATAGGTAAGTACGGCCGGGTGGCGCTGGAAGGCCCCGAGTTTGAATCCATCGGCCTTCTGGGGGCAAATTGCGGGGTGAGTCAGTGGGAGTACATCATGAAGGCAACAGAGGTCTGCGATGCCTACGGAATGGATACGATGTCCTGCGGGGCCACCGTTTCAATGGTCATGGAAGCCTTTGAGCGGGGACGGGTGGCATCCGGCCAGCTTGACGGACTGGAACCCCGTTTCGGTGATGGGGAGGCCCTGGTGGAGCTGTTAATCCGCATGGGTGAGCGGAGGGGCATCGGTGACCTGCTGGCCGAGGGTGTCAAAGCGGCCGCAGAAAGTCTGGGGGTTCCCGACCTTGCTATCCATGTCAAGGGACTGCCCTTTGCCACGTATGATCCCCGGGGCTGCAAGGGCATGGCCCTGACCTACGGCACCTCGCCCAAGGGGGCCCACCACATGGTTTCTCCTACTATGGGGCCGGAAATCGCCGGTGACCGGTTCGCCGTTGAGGGAAAGGGAACGCTGGTACGCACCGTCCAGCAGTACATGGCTGTTGTGGATTCTCTGGGCTTTTGCTCCAGCATGCGCTTCGTCCTCTCATTGGAGAAACAATTGCAAGTCTTCCGGGCGGCCACGGGACTGGACTGTACTGAAGAGGAGGCCATGAGGGTAGGGGAGAGGATACTTAACCTGGAAAGAATGTATAATGTTCGCCTGGGCCTTGACAGGAGGCATGACATACTGCCGCGACGATTCCTGGAAGAGCCCATGCCGGAGGGCCTGTCCAAGGGACAGCTGGTGGAAATGGACGCCCTGCTTGATGACTACTATGCCGTTATGGGTTGGGACCAAAAAGGAATTCCCACAGGAGAGAAAATTCGGGAGCTGGAGCTGGAGACCCTGATAGAGTAGTCCGGAAGTCGTTTAGCGTTAGGGTTTAAGATACTCCGGCCTCGGCGGTATTATATAACCTTTCTGCCCGGGGCCCCGGCTTCGGGCAGAAACAATCAGCGCTACCTGCAAGTCCCCCCTCACCGGGAGCTGCACATATTCCCGATGCTGGGGGGCACTGGGGTACCGGGCTGAAATTTGCCGGTAGCGCCGCACTTGTTAAGCTGATTTTTTCCATCCAAAAACCGCAGGGCAATTTTGACCATCACCCTGATGGCTTTTTTTATTTTCACCTGTTCCGGAGAGATTTGCTGTTTCATGGTACACCCTATGAGGGAACCGGTTAACTGGTTACATGGCCATATCAACCTGTGAACGGCCCTTTGGGTCTGTTCACAGGTTGATATGACTGGTGAACAGGAAATCTGCCTCAGACCTGTCGATATCCCGTACTTAGGGTAGTACCAGCGAAGTTAAGTTATCTTAACGCAAGAAGTGGAAGACCTCATTATACGTGGGCTTCCACTTTGTGTATATGTCTTCAAAGTATACAAACAGTTGAACCTGTCTTGGTCAGATAAAAGAGGTCCTAAGTTTCCGACGGTTCCTTCTCCGGGGGCTGGAAAAGGTCCGCGGTGAATGGCTACTCCTTTGCCTGACACATAACATCTTGAAATTATATCGGAACGGGGGCAGGGGAATCCTGGCAATTATATGATATGGGGGATAGTTCCCCTGCTTTTTTCCTAAGAAATCAGATTTGCTGGCCAATCCATCAGAAATGTGCCCTCTATCTGCCAAATAAGCCCTTCAGCCAATTCCAGAATTTTCTAAGAGGTCCACTCCTCTGAGAATCAAGTGCGTCATAGTAAGCCTTTCGACGCGACTCCTCCGCGTAGCGTCCGGCCTCGATTTGCTCAGGCGTCCATTTATCCGCCCAAACGACCTGACCGTGACGTATCCAGTAATGTGATTTACAAGCTTGCTGCCAATTTCCGATCGAAGGGTAAAGTGTTGGTCCCCTAGCGGTCTCCTCCAAAGACCATTCGGTTGGGCCTAAAGGAGTCCGGATCTTTGAACCACAACCACAAGCGCAAAGATGGGCAGCTGTACCGAACTCCTCCGATACGTAGAGCACACCTGCCTCCAAGTCCTTTGGCATATAGTGAACACGCTGTAATCTAATCTTCATCAGACGATGCACCAACTATCTTCAGGTCAGCAATTTCAAATAAGAGGTGGTAATTGGGTGTTGCTTCCAAATAGAAACCGCGCAACTGCTTGAATCGGATAACTGCCAGACAAGCGTTCAGTGCGTTTAGTTCGCCGATCTGAACATTCGTCCTATATATATCATCAGGACTGTCCGCGAGCTGTGCCAACCCTTTCTCCCGCACTTTCTGGCCGTCTTCAGAGGAGAAGTAAGTTGTTCGGAGCATTCCGCTCAGCGGCCCGTTTTTTCGACTGAGTCCCATGCCTACGTCAACAAAGGGTATGCCCATTGAAATTAGAAGATCGAAGATACCAGCGCGTGAGCTCCCTTTATCGACACACACGAAAGCAAAAGTCACGCCATCGAGGTCGTTGCTGCATGTTGCATCAATGAACTTTGGCTCTGAAGTTAGTCCGGTCCGGAAGTTTTCGTACCGCGAATAGAAGACTTCCGATTTGAGCTTGCCGAGTTCATCCAACTGAAGCCTTCCCGGTGAACGAAACGCGTTGTGTACGTAGTATGGGTCTAGATCAAAAGTCCGAATTTCTCGCACCGGCGTTTTCGCGAGAAAATCAAGAACGTACGAGCCGGTGCCCCCGAGTCCAATTACTGCGACAACATCATCCTTGAACTTTGCGGATAAGTCAGATATCTCGGCTCTGGATGTGAGCGTGTCCCGCAACTTGAATACAGAATCGTCTCCCGCCTGTTCAACAGTGCGAAACGTGTAAGGATTGGCGTCATACAGGTCAATAGCCGGCCCGGAGATTATCGCGACATAGCTCTCTATTTTTTCAAAAAAATCAGCAAACCTACCGGCGGCCAGTGGCTTATTTGAAAATGAGCGTTCCACGACCACGTCGCGGCTAGCTTCACTCAACGCAAGCTGAACAGGACCACCGGCAAGATTGGGAATTGGCTTGCCATCAAGATTGTGCGGTACTGAACCCGCGAAATAAATCTGATGATCGTCCTGGGTAACCCTGTTCTCATCTATGAATACGAGCTTGGCAACAATCGCTCCTATCCGCAATTGTCGTTGGTGGTCCAAGTATGGTATGTCCCGTATGATAATGCAGTTGCTGTCGAACGCAACAGCATACCCCTTCTCCACCAACCGCCTTATATCATCATTATGACTGACCAGTCTCTGAAACACTAAAGATCATCCCTTCTTTCACTTTAACAGATCCGCCAGGTGGAAGTATGCCTTCCGGCTTGTTGCCGCGACCGTTCTTGTATATAACAGAATAAGTTATCTCAGGATGTTCCGAATAATTCGGAACTTCAAGCGTAACTACCTCGGCATATGTAATCTCACCCTTCTGCCATTCGTAAGGCGTGGCATCCACGATGATCGTGACCGTCTGCTTGTGTTCCCCCATAGCTATTTACCTCCTTGATTTGTCGCGTTTTTCTCAACCTAAAAAAATGGTAACATAATAGAACATAAATTGCAATACACTAAATTGTGTGGTAATATTATATTACATAGATACTAGGCATTGCTGCCAAAAGATACTGAGGAGGAGGAACCCCCATGAGTACACGGGTACCGACGTTCGAGGATATAGGTGCTCGGATTAAAGCTCTCCGTGAAGAGCGCGACATGTCCCAGGAGCAACTGGCTCAAGGAATGGATATTTCACGTCCTGTTGTTACCAAAATTGAAGGTGGAAAAAAAGCCATTAACAGTTTGGAACTCCGCCAAATAGCAGACATCCTGGGAGTAACAACTGATGTTTTGACTAAACCGGTTGCAGAAGAAGATACACTGGTTGGACGTTTTCGCGCAACGCGGACCGATGAAGAAGAACTGTTTAGGTCTATAGAGAAGATTGAGTTTATTTTCAAGGAGATTCTCGGACAAGTTAAATTATGGAGGCAGTCAAATGTCTAAAATAAGTACTGTTCGAAAAAAAGAACTGGATTTAATCGCAAGGGAGCGTGCTGACGAAATACGTCGAGCATGGGGCCTTGGAATCGAACCGGTATCTGATATTTTTGGTCTAATTGAGCGTAGACAAAAGGATGTTATCGTACTCCGATATCCTGTTTCAAGTCAGTCGTTATCTGCTTTTATTGCGATTAATAAAGACGGCTCTCTTATTTTCGTGAATACGAACATGTCTTTGGGACGTCAAATCTTTTCAGCCGCTCACGAACTGAGTCATTTTCTTTATGACAGAGAACATCTTCATCATAATTTACTGGTATGTGATCCTGGACAATCTTTGGAAGATGAAAGGGAGGTTCTGGCAGATAGGTTTGCCGGGGCCTTACTGCTTCCAGAAGAGGGAGTTCGTAATACCTATTACTCAATGTTCGGCTATAAGCATACAGCGACCCATGGAACAGTTATGACTCTCCAGAGGATATTCAAGGTGTCCTACGCTGCGATGCTTTTCGCTCTATTGCGATGCCAAATTATACCCACATCATTGTACAATCATTTAAAAAAGCTCGGAACCATAGAAAATGCTGAATTGCTATTTCAAGAAGCTAAAAAATACGGCATAAAGGATCTTGTTGCTCCTACAAGAGACAAGGTTATTCCTGCGAGCTTGTTACATGCCTTAACTTCGAATTATACGGAAGGAAGGATCAGTTATAAAAAACTGAGTAGTATTTTAGCATTATGGGATAAAGTACCCGAGGAGATGGGATTCACTTATGAAGAGTTTATCTAGCCAGGTAGTTGTGAGCGATGCAGATGTAATTATCAAGCTATATAAGGCAAAACACTTAAACATCCTTGAGCTACTTTATACTAAAGTGATTATTCCTGGTCGTGTTCATAGCGAGATATTGAAAGAGGTCGGACTCCCTGATCCGCTTGTACAATATGACTGGTTAAATAGAATCAACCTTAACGATCGTACAGTACTTACCTCTACACAAATTCAGGGAATAGAGATAACGCTACAGTCTTATAAGGACGCATTGGATGACGGTGAACGCGAAGCCTTCGCACTGGCCCAAGAACTTAGAATTCCGGTCCTTTTGATAGATGATGTTAGCGCAAAGCGTATTATTGAAAATAACTCCGATATATTGGGAATATCCCATTTTGAGATCTTGTTTCAAGCCATACACAAGAGAATGCTTACTCCGCAGGACGCTGAAAATATCTTTAAAGATATCAATGCAGTAGTTACCTATCCAATAAGAACTCCTTTTGACGATTTAATGAAAAGAGTAAGAAAAAAGTATAATGATTTGGAATTATTTTAGATATCATTATTAATATTACTAAAGTCGTCTATATTACCTAGCCTTATTTGTTTTTCACATAAATTGGGGCAATACCAGCGAAGCTTAAATTATCTTAACTCAACGACCATAAAATGCGATAATTTCTTTAGTTAGTCGGAGGACGTATTAAGGATTGTGTAAATGGTTAAACTTAACTAAAAGGAGTTGGCCATTTATGGAAAACATGCAGGATAAGACAATAAGGGAACTTGCCAGGAATTGCCAGGCAGTAGAAGACGTTCATAATCTTTTGAAGAACCTATTCAAGGACACACTGCAAACAATATTCGAGGCCGAGATGGATTCCCACCTTGGCTACGAAAAACACAGTGTGGAGGGTAATAACTCCGGGAACAGCAGAAACGGATTTAGCAAAAAGGCCATTAAAACAAAGTTTGGCCAGACAGAGCTTAAAATCCCCAGAGATCGTAACGGGGAGTTCAAGCCCCAAATTATCAAGAAATACGAAACAACCACGAACCAGCTGGAAGAACAGATAATTGCCATGTACGCCAAGGGGATGTCAACCCGTGATATAGAAGACCATATGAGGGATATCTACGGTATTGATGTTTCTGCGACCATGGTCAGCAAGGTGACAGATAAAATACTACCAATGATTGCCGGGTGGCAGTCAAGGCCACTAGATCGGATTTATCCGGTAGTATTCCTTGATGCCATACATTTTAAAGTCCGCAAGGAGAACAGGATAGTAAACAAGGCAGCCTACAGCGTATTGGGCATTAACATGGCCGGCCAGAAGGAAGTCCTGGGTATCTGGATCGGGGAACACGAGAGCGCAAGTTTCTGGCTGGGGGTATGCAATGACCTGAAACACCGGGGTGTTGAAGACATCCTGATTGCCTGTAAGGACAACCTGTCTGGATTTTCTGAGGCGATCAACACCGTTTTCCCCAGAACAGAAATACAATTGTGCGTTATCCACCAAATCCGCAATTCACTGAAATATGTTTCCTGCAAAGAGCAAAAAGAATTACTGGCGGATTTAAAGAACGTATACCAGGCGCTGACCATCGGGGAAGCGGAGTTGGCTTTCGCTACCTTCAAAGAAAAGTGGGGCAAAAAACATCCCATCATCATACGATCCTGGGAGAACAACTGGATAGAGTTGACGGCTTTCTTTAAATATCCCTATGAGATACGCAGAATGATATACACCACCAACGTCATCGAGGGTTATCACAGGCAATTGCGTAAAATAACCAAGACCAAGACAGCGTTCCCGACAGACGAATCTCTGGTTAAAATAGTTTACCTGGCCACAGTTGAGGCTTCAAAGAAATGGACCATGCCCATAAGGGAATGGAAGACTTGCATCTCGCATTTTGCCATATACTTTGAGGATAGATTGGGGTCGGAAATGGCAATATAAAACATATGAGTTTATCGCTTATCGAAACTTGACCGTTATGTAAAGTTGGCGGAAAATAAGCATATATAAGGCATAAATTCACGCTCCAACTTTACATAACGAAATATCATAAAAGTTTCATTGAAGAGTTTTCAGAAATTCAAGCATAGCGAATTTTTCATTCTTATCATAAAAATCAGCGTTAACAAACAAATTAGCCGAAGCATTCTTAATCGCTTCACGGACAACTTCCGGATTGTTTTTTGCGTATCGCTCAGTTGTTACAACTGAATTGTGACCTAAAAAATCACGTACATAAAATATATTCGCTCCTCCTTGAACAAGATGGCTTGCTTTGGTACTCCTCAATAGATGAGGTGATACAGCAATGTTAAACATTTCCTGATTCAGTTGCTTCCCTTGTTCGACATACTTTTTTAAAATGTACGATACTCCTGTTGTTGTCAACTTGGTGTGACTTCTGTTTTGAAAAAGCAGTTGGGTTTGCTCCAGTAAACTATTTTCTCTCATATACCCACGAAGAATGTCTGCTGTTTTAGGCATGATTGGAACAACACGTGTTTTTCTTCCTTTGCCGAAAAGTTTAATTGTAGGGTTATTTCCAAAAACTACATCACCACCTTTAAGTTCTATAAGTTCGCCTGCACGAGCGCCTGTATCATAGAGTAGTAATAAAAGGGTGAGATCCCTTCTTCCTTGTTTGGTTTGTATGTCTGGCATTGCAAACAGCACCTCAGTTTCAGCAACAGTGAGATACTTAGGTGGATTTACTGGCGTTTTCTTTTCCGGAATAGATAAAATATCACGGCACAGAGCAGTATGGATAACAGATTCAGACTGAATATACAAGAACAGCGATTTTAAGGCTGAAAGTCGTTGGTTTCTTGTTGAAGCGCTGTTTTTACGTTCGATCTCCAGCCAACTGATGAAATCTTCTATGAGTGTTTTACTTATCTTATCGAGGGTTAATTTTTCCTGACGGATATTTTTAACGCTATAGCAATATTGGTAAAAAAGCGTCAGAGAATAGCTGTAGGATGTTATGGTTTGAGAACTTAAGCCTCTCTGTGATGGGAGATATTTTATAAAAAATGAATAGACATAATTTGCAAAATCCATTTTATTCATCAAATATCACCTCCGGAACAGAAGAGGCAATTATAGCTTGTCCGGCTGAAGTGATATTGGAATAATGGAATTCTGGCAAATGAATGTATCTTTCAGTATCCTTAATATTTGTATGACCAACATAGGATGCAATTAAAGGCATTGCGGTGTATAAATCAAGATGGTAGGTATTGGTCAAATTGGCATAGGCATGGACTATGAAGGAATGCCTCATATCGTGGACTCTTGGATATCTGCCATTTGAAAGTAACGGAATATTAGCTTGAGCAAAAAACTCATGGCATCTATCCCTAAGAACTGTTTCACTATAGAATCCGCCATATGGAGAAGGGAAAAAGTACCCATCTTTTCCGGGTTCGAAATTCAAAGCTTTTGAGTATGGCCTTAAATGTTCTGTCAGAGGTGCCGACATCGGGACATATCGACTGATATTGTTTTTTGATTTTACTATGGTGAGAACCCCATTATTCAAATCCACATCGCTTACTTTTAGTTTACGGACCTCTGACGATCTAAGCCCGCATCCGAATAAGACTCGAATCAGCGCTGGAAATACCAAATGTGCATTAGGAGAATGAGAGGTATAAACCATTTTGTCTGTGGCTCTAATAACAGAAACTATTTGATCCTGACTAAAAATGTATGGAGTAAAGTCGTATTTGTATTTCAATGTATAATGCTTTGGATAGATATACGCTTCCATTCCCATTGAAACCATAAATTCCGCCAGTTGACGCAATATACCTATTCTGTTGAGTTGAGTTCCCTGAGCCTCATTTTCTCTGCGCAGGGCAATCAAACACGCTGTATCTTTTGTCAACACGGGAGTATCTGAAACTTCATGATTGAGTTGCCGACATATTTCCCGAAGGCGATATACATTAACACCTTGAAATTTTTGTCCTAATCCGCGTTTGTAACGGATAAAATTCAGGCAAATATCCGTGAACAAGCCATCTGGAAATGTCACCTTCTGTTCGAAGTCATACATTGGACGGCACCTCCAATGCGACTAATCTGAGTTTCTCAATATCAATACGAATATAATCCCTCGTAACATTAGCGTACTTATGACCCAGCGTTTCCGAAATAACAGTTATTGGAACATCGTCGCTTAGAAGTCTTGCTGCGAGGCTATGCCGTAGAGAATGCATGCCATGATGCTTGCCTTCAGTTTTTATCTCAGCCAGTTTAAAATACTTGTTTAATCTATTGTAATAATGACCTCCGGATGTATAGGGAAAATACGGAGCGAGAGACCTAATGAAAACATTTTGATGTTCAGTATTAGGGCGTGCATTCATCAGGTAATCTAAAAGCACCCATTTTAGATTGTCAGTCAGCGGCAAACTGATAAACTCACCTGTTTTTTGTTGCACGAGCTCAATCGTGCTAACATTCCATTTGATATCACTCATCTTCAGATTAATGATGTCAGATACTCTAAGTCCGAGGTCAACACCCAAAAGGATAAATACATAATCTTTTTTCCCCTCTGGGGTTTTCCTATCTATACACGAAAGGATATTTCTGACTTCATCCTCTGTATAACCTGAAGGCATTTTCTCATAGTGACTTCTAAAATTGTCGGCTCTAAGATAAATAGAAAAGTCATTTTTGAATTTGCTTAAAATATTTGGAGTTCTAAATAAATCTCTTAATGTTATGATTATGTTGCTTTTAAGCGCTGAACTATACGAGCTTTTACTCCATCCACCGGAATAACCCGTAAGACGAATCTCTCCCGCTGAGGCACCAATCTGTTATTGGACGTACCCACAATATTTCAGTTACACTAGTATTTAAGAATTATGATTATTAGTGTTAGTCGTGGCTGTGGATATGTGGTTAACTCGCAGCGAAGCGAAGAGTTATCCATATATCCACAGCCCTAAGAGTGAGGTAATATGGCACGACCACGTTTTCATCGCCAAAATGTAATTAACCAAACCAATTCTGTAAGCCAGAAAAGCCTCTTTAGTTGGTTGGTTAAAGAGACGGAAGAAAAATTCGGCATGTCCCCGGCAGAGGCCCCAGTCCACATAGCCCCGGTCAAATACGTATAGTGCGTTGGGATCAGTTATTAGCAGTTCATCCAACTGTTCAGAAAGTCGCCAGCCCCGGACTCAACTTGCTTTAACAACTGATCAAATTGCCGGTTATAATCATTTTTTTGTCTGCCCCGGGATGTCTTGATTGCATGTATGCCTCGGTAAGTATGCGTGCCATTTGCATAAGGCTTTCCTGGTGCTAATGCCTTCTTCCCGGGTTAAATAGTTAACCAGGGAGTCCATGCGATGGCTGCAGAACCCGTTTGGCACCAACAAGGTAACACCCATGACCCCTGTCACCTCTTCCAGAACAGCCGGAACCTGCAACACTATCATTTCCACGGTACTGAGCTTCTGTACCGCATTGGCACTTTTACCATAAAATTTTTTCACTTTTAGATGTTGCTTTTGGAATACTCCAAAAATCAAACTGTTAAAATGTGGATACAGGGTTACCTTTATAGTGTCGTTGCCGTTTTAAATTATTTGGGAAATTACCCAGTCGGAATATTCTGTTAATAGTCCAATTTGAACATATGCTCTTAATGGCTGGGTGTTGACTTTTTAAGTTGGGTTTTATGCAACGCTACTGTACTTGCAAAATAAACCCTATTCTCAGAATCAGCTAACTTCCGCAAGTCCTCTTTATAACGCTCCAAGGCATCCATAGAATTTGTACGCAAATATCCATCATAGCCCAAACTCCAAGCACAACGGTCCACTGTATACGAATAATTAAACTCATTTGCTTGCCCATCACGAAATGCCTTCATGCGCCAGTGTGTATGCATGTCCGGATAAACGTACTTTCTGCCAAACAACTCAATGACAGTTAACTCTTTAATATAATTAAAATCCTTCAGCCGTAAATTCCACGGCCATACTTCAACCAACCGTTCGTACAACTCTTCTGGGAAATTTTCTGTAATACACGTTATCCGAGTATCATGCCTGGCAAAAATTACATATTTAGCTGTCTTTGCCTCTCTATCGTAAGCATATTTCCGAACAACAATTACACGATCCATATTGGGGAACTCTATATAAGTAAACTCCCTAGTTTCAAGCATTTCTTCAATTTTGTTTCGTTCAAATTCATCCAGAGAAGCCCAATCTTCATTCCACTTCCCTGTTGTTATGTCTTTTTTAAAATTATGGTATGCCCAAGAAAGACTCCAGGAGAACCAATCACTAACTTCTCTAATTGTAACGATTTTATGAATAAACTTCTTTGCTACAGAATTATCCCAGAGATAAGACGCCATAAAAACCACCTTCTTCCACTTCAAAACCATTTAACGATACCCTCGATTTAATCCCAATTAAAGAGAAGTGGGTAATAGGTGCCCATTATATCGTTCATGGTAATTGATTCGGTCTGGGTCCAGCAACCCAAACATTCAGCAGTTCCTGTAAAAAATTGTGGTATTTCAGAAACATCCATTACGTGTCCACACTGGCAACAATGTAATTCATAGACATGTCGTAGTATTTGCTCTTCAACCATCTCATTAAGTACGTCTTCCACTTCCTCTATGGAGCATTGTATCTGGTTGGCAACCTTTCTAGAGTAGATGGCAGTGACGTGGTTACTGACCCTTGATTCAACTAACTTCCGAATTTGCTGGGATTTGCTCATGGAGTTTCCTCCATTTCCTGTCTACCTCGCCATCAGCGATCTTAGAATATTACCGTTTCTTCGCTCCCATGCCTAACACGACTCCTACTAATATCTACCATTAAAAGTATACTATCAGAACATTGAGGACGCAATATTGTTTCTTCGTCCTCAATGAATATTTCTCTATAGAATTATTACGTTAAGTACGTTAAGGTCTACATTAAAAGATGGTTCAGTTTATTTAAGCTTCGCTGGTACTACCCCAATAGGCTGTCCAGTACTTCCACGGTCTGCGGGGTGGCTCCCTTTTGGGGCCCGTAAACGTAGGCAGCACCTGTGAGACCGCAGAGGGGGTTTTGCACGTCACTGGCCACGAATATTTCAACGGACTGAATCCGGGGGTCCAGACCGGACAGATCGATCCGCACCAAGTCCCCCAGCCCCACTGTGCCGGGTCTTATTTGATTTCCACCGGTATCAAGCAGCCTGGCCCCAAGGGATTGAGCCATGCCGGCTCCACCGTCGTTGGTGGCGCTGCCGCCTATGCCGATAATGATTTTGCTGCAGCCTTGGTCTAGGGCGGCCTTAATCAGCTCTCCGGTGCCATAGGTCGTAGTGACAAAGGGGTCCCGCCTGTGGGGAGGCACCAGCGCCAGTCCGGAAGCGGCGGCCATTTCGATAATGGCGGTTTTTCCATCCCCCAGGATCCCGAAATAAGAGTCCACCGGTTCACTCAGCGGCCCGGTTACTTGCAGGGAAATGATTTTACCGCCGGTAGCATTAACCAGGGCGTCGGTAATTCCCTCTCCCCCGTCGGCCATCGGCACTTTGACCACCTCGGCATCGGGCAACACCCTGCGTATACCTGTCTCCATATGTTCCACCACTTCCATGGCGCTAAGGCTCTCTTTAAAAGAATCCGGGGCTAAAATACATTTGAACAAGGAAATCCCTCTGGTGAATTACTCTATCATGAATCTATAGAGCAAAAAGTATACCAAATATTCAAAAAACAAGTAGGAGTATCTTCTTGTATGAAGAATTTATTGTATTATCAAAATTTCTCGAAAAGTAATGCGGGGGAAAAAGATGGGCAAGAAGAGATTAGCGCTGATTACCATGGATGACCTTACCAACGAGCTATTATTTAATCAGTTGACTTCCTTGTTCGGGGACAGTGTATCCATCGAACGTTGCACCACGGAAGACAACGTGTGCAAGTATATTGATGCTCCGGTGGCCCTCGTCTCCAGCGTTTCCCTGAAAGTCGACGTTGAAAATAAGTTCCGCTTTGGTGATAAGACAAAGGTGATTATGTCCAGGCGTTCCATTGGTAAGCAGGGTTTGAAAAACCTCTTGGAGATTCCCATGGGCAGCCGGGGGATTTTGTTCATCGGCCACAAAGATGTATCCAGGGACACCGTTCAATTAATCAAGCAACTAGGAATTACACATTTTGAACTACAGCCGGAACAGCCTGCTCAATCGGACTTTGACGCCGATTTAATTATTACTGCCGGCAAAGCCAATCAATTAAAAGATGTGAATTTACCGGTGGTGGACATCGGGATTCTGAGGCTAGACATCACCACCATCGTGGAGGTGCTTTCTGCCCTTTATTTACTTGATTCCAAAGCGTCATTGGTGTCGGCCAGGTACGAGCGGGAAGTGATAGAATTATGTCAGGAGGTCTCCCACGCCCTAGGGCAGGCTACGATATTCAGCAAAGAACTGGAAGTGGCCATCAACACCAACCGGGATGGCATGGTCATGATGGATGAGGCCGGGCGAATTGTGGTAAGCAACCAGGCGGCGGAAGAGCTGTTTAAGCTGCCCCGGGAAAGAATGGTAGGAAGGCTTTTTACCCGGGAAAACGGTTTCCCCTGGAATTGGGAGGACCTGCATACGGTGGACAATAGCATTCTGAGGTTACATGACTATAAGTTGGTGGTTAACGCTAGTCCTGTGGAGACACCCCTGGGGAAGATTGGGACCATGCTCACTTTCCGGGATGTTACGGAGATTCAGCGCCTGGAGGAAATGGTTCGCCGGGACCTGGCAGCCAAAGGACACGTGGCCCGGTTTACTTTTCAGGACATTATTGGTGAGAGCACAGAACTGAAGTCAGTCGTCAAAGTGGCGCAGCGGATTGCCAAAACTGAAGCCACCATTTTGATCTACGGCGAAAGCGGCGTGGGTAAAGAGCTTTTTGCCCAGGCCATACATAGTGCATCTCTCAGACGGAACGGCCCCTTTGTTGCCGTTAACTTTTCGGCTTTATCCGAATCATTGATGGAAAGCGAACTTTTTGGGTATGATGAAGGTGCCTTTACAGGAGCCAAAAAAGGAGGTAAGCCGGGTCTGTTTGAAATGGCCCACGGTGGTACCATCTTCCTGGATGAAATTGGTGACGCCAGTCCAGCCCTCCAGACCCGGTTGCTCAGGGTGCTGCAGGAGAAACAGGTCATGCGGGTTGGGGCGACAAAAATTATTCCGGTGGATGTTAGGGTGATCGCCGCCACCAACAAAGATTTACCTGGCTTGATTAAAAAGGGCACATTCCGGCAGGATCTGTATTACCGGTTAAATGTCCTTCCTTTAAATATACCACCCTTGCGGGAGCGCAGGGGCGACGTGCTGTTTTTAATGCAGCACTTTTTTGTCAAGCGTGGGCACCAACTCAATGTCATACCGTCCGCCCTGCAATTGCTGGATAGGTACGACTGGCCGGGAAATACCCGGGAGTTGCAAAATGTTGTGGAGTACTTGTACTGCACTTCAAGTGCCGATGAAATCATCGGGGAACAGAATTTACCCCGGCATTTTCTCAGTTTGTCAAAAACAAATACCCTCGGGTCAAAAAACAGCGGGGATCTGTTCAAACAATTGTCAGAAAACGCTCCTATGGAGGATTACACCTTGCTTTTAAAAACCATCAAAGATAGTATCGCTCAGGGAAAATCGGCGGGCAGGCGCAGTTTGTTCAGGAGTATACCGGGTATGACCGAAGCCCGTCTCCGGGTCCGTTTAAAGGAGCTTCAGGATGTGGGTTTAGTGGTGTTGATGTCCGGGCGGAGGGGTACCCGTATTACCGAAAGGGGCCTGGCTTTACTGGACAGTATGTCTTAACAATGTAAATGGGATGAAACGGGATGCGCCATTGAGTTCAGGGTTTGCTGTCGTAATACTCTGAATTGACGGTAAAATGGGCGAATGGGATGGAATGGGATAAAAACCCGTTCTATCCCATTTTTTATTTTGTCTTTGAGCTTTGTCCGGCCGGAAGGGTTATGGGCGAGCTTTTTCGGCAGTATACAGACTTATTTGAACGTTTTTTATCTTGGCAACAGGTCAAAATGTTTTGGCATCAAACTTGCTGTACCTAAAAACAAGAATAACCCGAGGCCCGGGGAATAGGAGCTCTGCAAAGCCGGCATTAAATGCAGGGCCCCTTGATTCAGAACAATGATGGGGGTAATTTGCAACAATGTATGTGGATAAGGAAAAGTGCATCGGTTGCGGCAGTTGCGTAACCTACTGCCCGATGCAGGCACTATCGGTTGTTGAGGACAGTCTGGATATTAATCACAATGAATGCGTGGAATGCAACATCTGTTACCGTGCCGGGGTATGTCCCTGTGATGCCCTGGAAATCAAAGAACTGTCCTGGCCCCGGATTGTCCGGAGCGTATTCAGCGACCCGCTTCTCAGCCACGGCAATACCGGTGTCCCCGGCCGCGGAACTGAGGAGATGAAAACCAACGACGTAACCAACCGCTTCCGTCCCGGTTATATCGGCATCGCCATAGAAATGGGGCGTCCCGGTACCGGCACCCGTTTCTACGACGTGGAAAAAGTAGCCATGGCTGTAGCTGAACATGATGTCAAGTTTGAAATACTCAACCCTGTCACCCACCTGATGACAAACCGGGCCACGGGTCAGATCAATCCGGAAGTATTGAATGAAAAAGCGCTGTCTGCAATTATTGAGTTTGAAATCCCCTCGGAAAAAACCAGGGAAGTTCTCCGTACCATTAAAGATGTGTCGGCGGAAATCGAAACTGTTTTTAGTCTGGATATCTGCAGCCGGGTTGCCCAAGATGGTATCCTGCCGCAGGTGGCCCCCGTTGAACAGGAGGATATCGCGCTCAGCATCAACGGCAAAACCAACGTCGGCCTAGGGCGTGTGAAAGAGAAGGGGGGTGCCATGGCATGACCCACACCCTGCACCGCGCCGGAACCGCGACCAGCCTGGGCAATGACTTCGTGGTGTTTGCCATGGGGGCGCAGAATGTCAACCGTGACGGCTGCGCGCCGAGGCTGCGCAGGATATTTGAGAAAATGCTGGAGTTTGAGCCTGTCAACTACGGCGATATGAAGACCGGCAATAAATTTTCCGTCGGCAATGAAAAGATACTGGAGAGTATCAAGGACAATTCTATTGTCCATGCCGTTTTTACCAGCGCTGAAAAGGTGGCTGAAGTGCTAAAAGCCCTAAAGGAACTGGATGCCGGGATGTCCGTGGTGGTTTCCGGTGTTCTGGAAGCCACCGGTGAATGCTGCGGCAAGGTGGGGCTGCACAGGCATACGGTGGAACATTCCCTGGGAATATGGGGAAATATTGCCCGCTTGACCGAGCAGGAAGTACTGCATATCAGTACCATGTGCGGCCATGGTATGGTGGCCTTCAGCCTGATTAAATATATGGTTGAGGAAATTAAAGCCGGTCGGACAACTCCCGGCAAGGCTTCCGAGGAACTGTCTCGCATGTGTCACTGCGGTGTGATGAACCCTGTGCGGGCGGCTGAGTTGCTTACATTGATGACAAGTTAATTTTGAATCCCGGTCCGGGCCTGTCCCGGACCGGTTTACCAGGGGATAGAGAAAGGGGGGAAGTCATTGCCTAGGATTCATGTTTCTCTGGATAAGTGCGTGGGGTGCCGTATTTGTGAAATGGCCTGCTCCGTCCAAAAGACGGGGGAATTTGGCCCTGGGAATGCTGTGATTAAAACCATTCGTTATGGTCTCCCGGAATTAACCGTGGTGGTGGTCTGTCAGCAGTGCGAACAGCCGGAGTGCCTGGAAAGCTGTCCGGCGGGGGCTATCAGAAAGAATGCCGGCGGTGTGGTTGAAGTGGATAAACAATCCTGCACTGGTTGCGGCAGTTGCGTAGATGCCTGTTCGTATCACGCCATATTTCTTTACGGCGATATCGCGCAGAAATGCAATCTCTGTGAAGGCAGCCCGGAGTGTGTAACCTGTTGTCCTGCTGGTGCACTGACCCTGGGTGACGGCCCGGAACAAAAAGATTTGTCACAACAGGGGGCCGAACTGATCAAAAAGGTGTTTGGCGAAGATCATGGTTTGGTTCCAGAACAATTTTTCATTAAATAGGAGCCGGGTGAATCATGCAAATATCCTGTCAAGTCAATTTGTTTGGTGGCCTGCAGGTAGCGGCGGGTAACAAAACAGTTCGGTTAACGTTGCCGGCGGGAGCTACAGTGGAACAGGTGCTGGAAGAACTCATTGCCTTGTACGGCAACAAGATGGAAGTACAGCTCAAAAATATGATCACCCGCGAGTTTGTTGATTACCTTTTGTTGATTAACCAAAAGCCTGTGCGTCTTCTGGCGAATCTGGACAAACCGGTTCAAAACGGGGACGAACTATTGGTACTTTCCATTTGTTCAGGAGGATAAATCTGAAAATGGACAAGAAAATTAAAAACAACAGGAATTCCCAACGAAGGCACACTTAAATAGACCTGTAAGCCAGGTCAAAAAAAGAGAATCAATAGCAATTAGAGTCTAAGCAGTCTCAGGTATTTTGACAACCGTATAACCTAAACGCTGTAATAGTTTAACTGCATGTTCTTCTGACGAAGCTACGAAGCCGGGTTTGCACTGTGATTTCTCGTAGAGTGCCGGATTGAACATTTCGCCAGTTGAAAGCATGTGGTAAATTGCTGTCAACATCATTCGAGCAATGGCGATAATGGCTCTCTTGTGGCCGCGACGGTGCTTAATCGCTTCATAGCGGGTGCGATAGCTCGGGAAGTTTTTATCCTTAATAGCTGCATTGGCACACTGAACGAGTAAGGGCTTGATGTAAACGCCAGCACGACTGATGCGAACCGATTTCTTCTTGCCGGCACTCTGATCGTTGGAGGGAGCAAGTCCCGCCCAGGAACAAAGATGCTTGGCTGAGTGAAAAGTGGACATATCGGCACCGATTTCAGAGAAAATGGCAAGTGCCGAAAACTGGCTAATACCAGGAACAGACTGGATAATCTCTATAACACCGGAGTAAGAGGCAGCCAACCGCATGGCAGTTGCTTCTAACTGAGCGATATAGCTTTTAATATCATCCATATGGCTCAAACATAGGGTGATTTTACCAGCTTGAACTTCGCTAATGGTGCCGTCAATGGCTAAGGCAATATCGTTTTGCTTCTTAAGCATCGAGCCGTGTAAAAGCGGCAGAAAATCAAAGTCCTTATCATCAGGATGTTTCAACAAATGCGAAAGAATAGCCGAAGCACTTTTGCCAAAGGTATCGGACACCACACTGGAAAGCATGATATTGGAAACTGTCAGGGAGTTTTGCACCCGGTTCTTTTCGCTGGACGCAAAGGAAATCAGTTTGGAACGGTAGCGCAGCAAGTCGCGAATTTCCCGAATATCTGCTGGAGGAATGAAACTACCCGGAACCAGCCCATGTTTGTGGAGGTCTGCAATCCAGATGGAATCCTTTTTGTCAGTCTTCTTGCCGCGGATCGCCTTGACATACTTCGGATGTGCCAGGGTGATCTGGCAGGAAGGTTCCAGGATTTTGTGGACAGGAATCCAGTACTTGCCGGTGGACTCTATGCAGACATACACACACTGATTATTTGAGAGCCACAGCGCTAAGGCTCTCAGATCTTGGGTAAAGGTAGAAAAGCGTTTGGTTTGGTAGGTTGTGATGTTTTCGCGATCGGTGGTCGCGATGGTAGCAACGACGAAGGTTTTGTGAACGTCGATGCCGCAACAGATAGGGTACACAATTTTGAGCATAAACACTCCCTCTCTCAGATGGTATGGTAGTCGCACAAACATTGACTGCTCGCCCTCCACAAACAAAGGAGTTGTTTATACAAAGATAAATCTACGTGGTTTATGCCACACTTATTTGTGCTTGACTGGGCAGAGCGACACATATAAACATGCGGTCTCCCCAAAAAAGGGTAGGGTGACGCACTCACCTCCCCGTGCTCTGTAGTATACTTGCACGACCAATTAAAGCATAGCGTACAGGCAACAATTTTCATAACGTTTTGTGCCTTGAGCGCAGCGAAAGGAATGGTTATAAACATGTTTAAATATGGTGGTTACGCGGGGAAAATCCTGCGCGTGGATTTGAAAGAGAGTCAAATATTAGAACAGTCAATAGATTCCGAACTAATAGAAAAATATCTCGGCGGGGTGGGCTTCGGTACCAAGTTTTTATGCGATGAAGTGAGACCGGGAGCCAATCCCCTGGGTGAGGAAAACATGCTCATCTTTATGACCGGTCCGGTGGAAGGAACCTTCCTGCCGGGTGCGGGCCGCGCCGTAGTAGTCACAAAATCGCCTCTTACCGGTCGTTTCACTAGTTCCTTCTTTGGCGGGCATTTTGGGGCCGACCTGAAATACGCCGGTTACGACGGGATTATTTTCAGCGGTAAAGCAGAGCGGCCGGTCTATCTGTGGGTGGATAATCACGGAGCCGAGTTGCGGGATGCCTCCATGTTATGGGGTAAAGATACCTATACCACCCAGATATCCCTGAAAGAAACCATCGGTGACGACATCTCCACCGTCGCTATCGGCCAGGGAGGTGAAAACATGGTTAAGTTCGCCTGCATCATATCCGGAATCAGCGCGGCAGGCCGCAGCGGCACCGGTGCGGTGATGGGTTCCAAAAACCTTAAGGCCATTGCCGTGCGGGGCAAAGGAAGCGTCAAGGTTGCCGACATGGCGGGGCTACGGGAGTACTACCGGGAAACCCTGGCCAAGATCAAGGCCAACCCGGGCACCGGTCAAGTGCTCCCCACTTACGGAACGGCTGCCGTCATTTCTGCCAACAATGCCCTGGGGATGCTGGGAACCCGTAACTGGCAGAAGGAGACCTTTGACGGGGCCGAGGAGATCACGGGCACTACGATGCAGGCCAGGTTTAAGCTGAAGAACGGCGCCTGCGCCGCCTGCCCCATTGCCTGTCAGCAGATGACCCTGGTAAAGGAAGGGCGCTACAAGGGGGCCCTAACCGTCGGTCCTGATTACGAAACCCTCTGGGCTTTGGGCTCCAACTGTGAAAACCGCACCCTGGAATCCATCATCGCGGCGGACCGTCTGTGCGACGAATACGGCCTGGACACCATTACAGCGGGCGCGGTCATCGCCATGGCCATGGAGTGCTACGAAAAGGGCCTTATCACCAAGGCCGACACCGACGGTATGGAATTGCGCTTTGGGGATGACGAGACGGTGGTAAAACTGATCGAGATGATTTCCCTGCGCAAAGGGTTCGGGAACCGCCTGGCCGAGGGAACCAAAGGGTTTGTTCAAGACTTGGGTGGGGACGCCTATAAATACGCTGTTAACGTAAAAGGTTTGGAAGTGCCGGCTCACTCGGCAAGGGGAATCCCCGGCATGGCCATCGGATATGCTACGTCCAACCGCGGCGGCACCCATCAGGACGGCCGTCCCACCGCAGAAAGAGTCGGTGCCGTGGATATCAACCAGATTGAGGGCAAGGGTAAATACGAAGTCAACATCCAGCGGATGACCACCCTTTGCGACAGCCTCATTACCTGTAGGATGACCGAGGGCATTTACGGCCTTTTGGGGATCGGTGAGGAACACGCGAAAATTGTTAAATATGTTGTAGGCATGGATCTCTCAGTAGATGATCTTGAGCTTATCGCGGATAGGATTTATACCGCGCAAAGACTTTTCAACGTAAAGGAGGGTGAATGCAGGGAAACGGATGTTTTACCATACCGGTTCATGAATGAACCGATTCCTGAAGGTCCGGCCAAGGGCAAGTATATGCCTAAACAGGTGCTGGATCGTCTTCTGGATGAGACCTATGAAGAAAGGGGTTGGGATGCCGAGCGTGGAATTCCTACTGAATCCACACTAAAACGTCTGGGACTGATTTAAAGAACAAACAATTTGGAGGAGATGATGTTATGACGTCTAAGCGTGGGATATTACCCGTGCGCTGGTGGATTGCTGTTTTGCTCTTTCTTAGTTACGTGGTCTGGTATATGGACCGGACTAATATCTCCATTGCCGGCCCGGTGTTGATGAAACATTTCAACTGGACAGCTGCTCAGTTTGGTATGGTTCAGTCGGCCTTCTTTATCGGTTACGCCCTTACCCAGATCCCCGGCGGCTGGCTGGCCGACCGTTTCGGCGGCACAAAAGTGATTATGTTAGGTACCCTGTGGTGGTCGCTGTTTGTATTCCTGACCCCCTTTGGTGCTACCCTCGGCTCAATGATGATCATCCGCGCCCTGATGGGTGTTGGTGAGGGGGTTAACGCTCCCTGCCACACTTCCCTGACAGCCCGCTGGATGCCCAAAAAAGAAGCCGGCATGGCCATGGGTATTTACTACATCGGTATGCCCGTGGGTATCATGATTACCATGCCCTTGACCGTGTGGATTATCCAGAACTATAACTGGCAAATGGTCTTCTACTCCTTTACCTTTATTGGCGTCATCTGGTGTGCCTTCTGGTGGTGGTACGGCCGGGACAAGCCCGAACAGCACCCCGGCGTTACCAGGGAGGAACTGGACTATATCAAGTCCGACCAGGATCCGCCTGAAGTCATGGCACAGCCCACCGACTGGAAAACGCTCTTTACGAACAAGTCCGTATGGGGCCTGTCCATCTCCTACTTCTTCCATAACTACCTGTGGTACCTCTATATGACCTGGCTGCCCGGTTACCTGGTCATGGGCCGTGGCTTCAGCCTCGTTAAGACCGGTATCTATTCAATGCTTCCCTATATTGTGGCGTTGATAGCCATGCCAATTGGTGGTTATTTATCGGACACCTTGACCAAAAAATACGGTCCCAATGTCGGACGGCGCGTACCCATTTATATCGGCCTGGGCGGCTGCGGCGTCTTCCTGGTCCTTGCCGCCTATACCCCCAACGCCTATGTGGCTGTGGCCTATATTTCAGCATCCATCGGTTTCTTAACGCTGAACTACGGCTCATTCTGGTCAACTCCCATCAACCTGTCCGCCAAGGACAGCGGTGTCATCAGCGGCCTGATGAACACCCTGGGTACTGTGGCAGGAATATTAGCACCGGCTATTACAGGCTTCATTGTTACAGCCTCTAACAACAGGTTTGAAAATGCTCTGTATTTCGGTGCTTTACTGGCCGTGGTTGGTATATTGGTGCTTGCAACGATTGGTAAAGTTAAGCCTGTTGAGTTTAAGAAGCCGGTGTCTCTAACTGAAAAAATCACTACAACTACATAGGAGGCTTTTATAAATGAAACCTGTAGGATTTATCGGTCTCGGCGCAATGGGGAAACCGATGGCCAAAAATCTAGTCAAAGCCGGCTACTCCCTGGTAGTCTACGATGTAAACCCCAGCCCGGTAGAGGAGTTGGTCTCCCTCGGCGCAGTGAAGGCTGATTGTTCCAGGGAAGTGGCAGAGGCTTGTGAAACCCTTGTTACCATGATGCCCAACTCCCCTCACGTGGAAGCGGTTTTAATGGACCCCGATGGTGTTTTAGCCGGCCTTGCTTCCGGCGGCATCATCATTGATATGAGTACCATTGCACCCAACGCTGCAAAGAATTTTGCCGGGAAGGCGGCTGCCCAGGGTGTAACCATCCTTGACGCGCCGGTTACCGGCGGCGTGGTTGGCGCGGTGTCAGGTACCCTGACCATTATGGTGGGTGGACCCAAAGAGGCCCTGGATCGAGTGATGCCTCTTTTAGAGGCTATGGGTAAGACCATTGTGCATGTTGGTCCCAGCGGCGCCGGGCAGACGGTTAAAATGGCGAACCAGATCATGGTGGGCATTTCATACGCTGCCGTTGCCGAGGCCTGGACCATCGGCGTCAAGGCCGGGGCAGATCCAACGTTGATGTATGAAGTGCTGAGCAAGGGTGCTGCCCGTTGTTTTGCCATCGAGCGGGTTCCCGACACGGTGCTGCCCGGTAGCTTTGAACCCGGCTTCATGATTGACCTGCAGCACAAGGATTTATGCATTGCCATGGAAACCAGCAAGGAACTCAATATCCCCCTAAATCTAACCAGCATTGCCCTTCAGTATTACGAGGCTGCACGGTGCCTGGGCTTTGGCCGGAAAGATCATTCCGCTGTAATTAAGGTTCTGGAACATATCACCAATGTTGATACACGGGCAAAGACTAGCTAGTTAGTGAGTGATTGGCATGGAAACGATGGAAATGGTTGCCCAACTCATGGCATTGGCCACCCGAACCGCCCCGAAGGCTGGTGGCAAGGACTTCGTAGAGTTGAAAGTGATATCTGGGGATGTTCTGCAGACCCTCGGCGACGAGATGATCAAGTACGGAGCCGCTTCCGGCCGAAAGGACTTTGACCGGGACGGGAAAAACATTGCCAGTGCCGGCGCGGTGTTGCTGCTGGCACTAAAAAACCCCGGTGTCACCGGCCTTAACTGCGGTGCCTGCGGGGTGGATAAGTGCGCGGAGCTGAAGGATCATGAAGGGGACTAATTTGCCGGCCCGGTCTGCGCCTGGCATCTGATTGACCTGGGGATTGCCCTGATTAAAGGGCACATTGTGGCCGGTATACCCATATCCGCTACCGGTAAAACATTTTCTTCGATCGGTAAAACACTGGGGCATCTTTGGATGCCCCAGGTTTCTAAATAGAGCAGACGCTTTAAGCACCAGGGAAGTTTTGTTATTGCAAGGAGGGATTTTTATATCTGTTATTACCAGGGCCGCGTTATTAAAAGGGCCTTACGATATCAGCCTGATTGAAAGGGAACTAGTCTGCGGCGAGGATGAAGTTATTGTTCAGAACCACCTGATGGGTGTCTGTGGATCGGATAAAACCTTTTACCGTGGGCTTTTGCCCCCCAAGACTGCCGAATTCCGCCAGGAACCCAAATTCCCCTTCTACATGGGCCATGAGAGCGGTGGCACCATTGTGGAAGTGGGCTCGAAGGTGAGGGAATACAGTGTCGGGGATAAGATCATGGCTTTTGGGTGGAACAACAACTTCGCCGATTATTTTAAGGCCAAGGTGTGGGAACTGCAGCCTGTGCCCGAGGGGCTCGACATGGATCTGGCATCCCTGGGGGAGCCCATCGCCTGTGCCATGTATTCCGGGCTCAACTCCGGCGTGCAATTGGGGGATACGGTGGTGGTTTTCGGCGGCGGTTTTGCCGGCTTGATTATCACCCAGGTGGTGAAGAAGAAAGGTGCGGAAAAGGTTGTCGTTGTTGACGTGCTGGAAGGTAAGTTGGAACTGGCCCGCCGTCTCGGGGCAGACGTCACCATCAATACCGCCAGGGAGGATCCGGTGAAAATCGTCAAGGAGCTTACCCGGGGCAAGGGGTCGGACGTGGTGGTGGAGGCTGCCGGTGGGGAAACCTCCATTAACCAGGCCACGGAAATCATCAAGCATAACGGTAAGTTCGTGTGGTACAGTTGGATTACCCAGCCGGTCAGACTGAACATCAGCCGGTGGCATGACGACGGCCTGGAATTTATCAACACCTGTCTTGTTCACCATACTTACCAGGAGCGGTTTGTCTGGACCCCGACCGCTTTAAGACCGGTGGTACAAGGGTTGATTGACATCCGCTCGCTGATTACCCATGAATTTAAACTGGACCAGTTGTCGGAGTCCTTTGACATGGTGAATAAGGATGACACCGCCATTAAGGTGGTATTGCGGCCGTAACTTTTTTCTCGCAATGGGAATGTGTTGGATTATTTGACAGGTGGCGCTTTTTGATGCTCCGCTTTATTGTTTTAATTTGACATTTGTTCTTTGACAGTGGACTGAGGTATTTTTTATACTGTGAAAAGGCCCTAAAATAATACTTACTGCCAGTGAAATATATCCTGATTGCTATTATGATAAGGAAAAAATAAAAGGGGGGTGTACGATGCGTAGCGACGCAATGAAAAAAGGTTTGGAAAGAGCTCCACACCGCAGTTTATTTAAAGCCCTTGGCTTTGTGGACGAGGAAATGGACAGGCCTCTGATCGGGGTGGTCAATTCCTTTAATGAAATTGTACCCGGACACGAGCATCTGAGGGATATTGCCGAGGCGGTAAAGGCCGGAGTTCGGCTGGCCGGAGGAACGCCGGTGGAATTCCCCACCATCGCCGTATGTGACGGGCTGGCTATGGGGCATGCCGGGATGAAATATTCACTGGCCAGCAGGGAACTGGTGGCGGACACTATTGAGGTAATGGCCCAGGCCCACCCCTTTGACGGCCTGGTATTAATACCTAACTGCGATAAGGTGGTTCCCGGCATGTTGATGGCCGCGGCCCGCCTGGACTTGCCTGCAGTGATCGTCAGCGGCGGACCGATGATGGCCGGGCGGCATCAGGGCAGGGATGTTTCTGTAACGAATATTTTTGAAGCGGTTGGTGCCGTAAAGGCCGGCCGGATGACAAACGAAGAGATTGCCTCTCTTGAAGAAAACGCCTGCCCGGGGTGTGGCTCCTGCGCCGGGATGTTTACCGCAAACTCAATGAACTGTCTTACGGAAGTACTGGGGATGGCCCTGCCCGGCAACGGCACCATTCCTGCCGTGGCGGCGGCCAGGCGCCGGCTGGCCAAAAAGGCCGGGATCCGTGCGGTTCAGTTGGTTAAGGAAGATCTCAGACCTTCCCGGATCCTGAACGATAATGCTTTTATCAATGGGTTGACAGTAGACATGGCGTTGGGTTGTTCCACCAACACCGTGCTGCACTTGCCGGCCATCGCCCACGAGGCGGGCATTAAAATTGACCTCGATTTGATTAACACAATCAGTGAAAAGACACCAAACCTGTGCCGGTTAAGCCCCGCCGGGAATCACCACATCCAGGACCTCCACGAAGCAGGCGGGATTCCCGCAGTGATGGCTGAATTAACCAGGCTGAATCTGATCAACCTAAACAGTAAAACGGTCAACGGCTTGACAGTGGGCGAGAACCTGGCCGGGGTCCGGGTATTGGATTACAACGTCATCCGCAGTGTAGAAAATCCGTATAGCAAAACCGGCGGGCTGGCAATCCTGCGCGGCAACCTTGCCCCGGACGGAGCAGTGGTAAAGCGCTCCGCAGTGGCTCCGGAGATGCTTACCCACAGCGGTCCGGCCAGGGTATTCAACTCCGAGGAAGAAGCGGTTTCTGCCATTATGGGAGGGCAAATCAAAGACGGTGATGTGGTAGTCATCCGTTATGAAGGCCCCAAGGGCAGCCCCGGTATGCGGGAAATGCTCACGCCCACTTCAACCCTGGCCGGGATGGGCCTGGATAAAACAGTAGCCCTGATTACAGACGGACGTTTTTCCGGAGCTTCCCGGGGAGCTTCCATCGGTCACGTTTCCCCGGAAGCGGCGGAAGGGGGTCTTATTGCCGTCCTGAAGGACGGGGATGTGATTCACATTGACATTAATAACTACCGACTGGACGCTGCCATCACTGAGGAAGAAGCAAAGAAGCGTCTAGCCGACTGGCAGCCGCCGGAACCCAGGGTAACCAGGGGATATTTGGTCCGTTACGCCCGGCAGGTTACTTCAGCCAGCACTGGAGCGATATTAAAAAGATAGATAAATGAACAAGATAAACATATCAAGAGGAGGACTTACAATGGCAAAGGTTTATTATGATCAAGACGCTGATCTGGGGCTGTTAAAGGGTAAAAAGATTGCTGTGCTTGGATACGGCAGTCAGGGCCATTCCCAGGCCCAAAACCTGAAAGACAGTGGCCTGGACGTTCAGGTGGGACTGCGCAAGGGCAGCCAGACCTGGGCTCAGGCCGAAGCCGATGGCCTCAAGGTGGATATTCTTCCTAAAGTCTGCGCCTGGGCCGATATCATCCAGGTGCTCCTGCCGGATGAAATTCAGGGACGGGTCTATAGGGAAGAAATTGAACCGTACCTGACCGAGGGTAAGGCCTTGATGTTCTCCCACGGCTTCAACATCCACTTCAACCAGATCAAGCCCCCTTCCAACGTGGATGTTTTCATGGTGGCACCCAAGAGTCCCGGCCACTTGTTACGGCGTATGTATGTACAGGGGAATGGTGTACCTTCCCTGGTGGCGGTCTTCCAGGATTATACCGGTAAGGCAAAGGATTTGGCCCTGGCCTACGCCAAGGGAATCGGCAGCACCCGGGCCGGCGTTTTCGAGACCACCTTTAAAGAAGAAACCGAAACCGACCTTTTCGGCGAACAGTCGGTACTGTGCGGCGGCCTAACCGAATTGATCAAGGCCGGCTTTGAAACCCTGGTGGAAGCCGGTTACGCGCCGGAGATGGCCTACTTTGAGTGCCTGCATGAAATGAAGCTCATTGTGGACCTGATTTATGAAGGCGGGCTTGGCATGATGCGTTACTCCGTCAGCAACACCTGTGAGTACGGTGATTACACCCGGGGGCCGCGCATCATCAACGCTGAAACCCGGAAAGAGATGAAGAAAATTCTCAGCGAGATTCAATCCGGCCAGTTCGCCAAGGAATGGATGCTGGAAAACCAGGTAAACCGTCCCACTTTCAACGCTATTGCCAAGAGGGAGAAAGAGCATCCCATCGAAAAAGTGGGTAAAGAACTACGGGCCATGATGTCCTGGCTGAAAAAATAAGGTTGATTTTGTTCCCTGATGTTGTTCCCTGTTGACACAGTCTTTTAAAATCGTTAGTATATTCTGGAAGTGATATGCAAAGGCTTTGAAGGGGAGGGGAAGGCCTCCCGGGCTGTGGCTTTTGGCCGTGAGAGAGGGAGACCCTAGGCTGCAAGGTTTCCCGCCCGGACCCATTCCTGTCGCCCCGGAGATCCCGCGCGGAAATGGAGTAAGCGCGGGCGGGTCTGCCCGTTACAGCCAATGAGAGCCGCCAATTGAGTCGTGGGACTTGGGACGTGGGAAATGAGAAGTAGAGGGGCTACTTGAAACCCGGCCCGTTCAGAAGATCATGATCAGTTTTGGTGGAATCAGGGTGGTACCGCGGATGAATCCCTCATCCGTCCTTGAGACGGAAGAGGGATTTTTATTTTTGTATAGGAAATATGCTTTTGTAATTGTTGTGGATAAGTATACATAAGCTACGCACTTAACGGTAATATTGGGTAACCTGCAGAGCTAACACCAAAAAACATTCTTATATCATCAGGCCAAAATAAGTCGAAAAGCCTTGCAAATTTCCGTACAGTTGTGTCAATATAAACATAGACCTGCTGAATTCCATTTTTGGTTTTTAGCTGGATCTCGCAACGAGTGTGGAAAAGGCTGTGTACCATTTCGCCGTGGGTGTAGCCTTCTTCAACACTCGTTTTTTCTGGGGTTGCTTGCCATCGAGCATAGTTAACCAGGGTTTCAGCAGCAAACAATAGTTCAAAATGGGCAGGGTGATGAATTTCCGTTGTGGAATGACACCAGTTCATTCCTAACTCTTGTTTGGCTGCCCTGAAAAAGACTTCTATCCGCCATCTTTTAACGTACACTGACAACGCTTTTGGGGGAGCATCGGCGCGATTTGTGATAATCAAATAGGCTCCGCGGTATTTGGCTGGCTGCTCGATAGTCGGGTCATCCGATAAGTCTTTTTCTTCATATTCTTTTTCATCTTCTTTTAAACGGATGGCCACAACGGCAGCGATTGGCATATAGCGTTTTTTAACAACCTTTTCACCTTTTTTGTTTGTGGTTTCATAGGGCATTTTAATATAAATATTCGGCATAGAAACGGATGCAATACCAGACTTGCCTTGGGCTATTAATAGAAAAAACACTTCTTTTATCAACATCAGTGGGCTTATGGGAATATATCGCTCCCTGCCGCTCCATGATTCAATATCTTTCCGATATAGAGCAGTATTCCGTTTTGCCTTTGTTACCCAATCAAAAGAGTTTTCGGTGAGGAAATTAAAAAAATCTTTTGACAGATACCATCGATCCATTGCAATCCATAAACGGCAGGTGACCGACTTTCTCAATTGGGTCAACATCTCACGGGCCAAATCATATTTCGTAGGGCCTTCTCCTTTTACTTCGGGCTTTCGCCAGATCAGGTAGGATAACGGGTATTCAATTCCATTACGAAGGACGGCTTGAAGAACGACGAGATTCATACCCCAAACATGAATTTTTAAGCTGTGGTCAAACAGCCAGCAAAGGAAAGAGAGCATTTTCCCAAACGGATGAACAACCTGTGTGTCGTCCAGATTAATACTATCCCCCTCTTGCAATCTGGTATCTTGATCTTCCTGTAGACGTTCGACACGTTTTTGTCCGAAGAGCGGCCAATTGTATGGGGTCGTGAGAAATCTGCTTAAGGTGGACTGGGTAATTTTTATTCCACGAAACATCACCTTTAGCAGGGCATCCTTACCTGCTAGTTCGGCCATTTTAAAAACAGAAGAACATGGGGCAATAGGACCGATGACATACAAAAAGGATAACATCCAGGTAGGAACACTGCGTATTTTATGTATTCCAGCCTGGGTTAAGAAAAAAGAAAAGTCAAAGTGCTCCCATAGTTTCAGTAAAATCGGTGCTCCAGCACATTCCCCTTGAGGTAGATTGCAAAATCTTGGTTTTTGCAATGTTTTCAAGTAGCATCACCCTTAATCAGAAGATATACCAGTAAAAAAATGGTATTCTTGGCAATTATGGGAGCATTTTTGAAATGTCAAGGGAGTTTCTAAAATTCTTCTATTTTTCAAGGTTCGCTAACTGCTATTTTTTTACAACAACTGCATTACTCATGTTAACTAAAGTAAAGAACCATATAATGGAGGTTTAGTATGCTCATCATTGATCGCTTCGAAGGAGAATACGCCTTAATAGAGATGAACCGGAGAGTATTCCATATCCCCAAATTGCTTCTGCCGAAAGGGGCTAAAGAGGGGGATGTTATTCAAATACAAATCACTGTTGACAAAGAGGCCACCGAAAAACTAAAAGAGTCAACTGAGAAAATGGCTGACAGCCTTTTCAAAGATTGAGGTGCCGCATGAAGAAACTACTTATCATTATTCTTACCGTTATATTTATAGCCGGTTGTTCCAATTCCAAAGCTCCGGCCGAAAAGGCCACCACGCAACAGACCGCTCCCCAGGCCCAAGCCCAGGACACACAGAAGAGGCCTGAGCTTAAGGTCCATTTCTTAGACGTCGGCCAGGGTGACTCTATCCTTGTCCAGTTCCCGGGCGGTCAGAACATGTTGGTGGATGCCGGGAAAAATGACAGTGCCAACACCATAACCAACTATTTAAAAAAGGCCGGGGTAAGTAAAATTGATTTCCTGGTAGGTACACATCCACATGAAGATCATATTGGTAGCATGGATACCGTTATAAAAAGCTTCCAGATCGGGGAAGTATATATGCCCCGGGCTACTACAACCACGAAAACCTTCCGGGATGTTCTTGCTGCCATTAAAGACAAGGGTTTAAAAATTATAACTGCCAAGGCCGGTGTAAATATAATGAAGGCAGACAACCTAACTGCCGACATTATAGCTCCTCATAAAGGCGAATATGAGAGCCTGAATAATCACTCTGCGGTAATCAAAATTACATATGACCATGTGAGTTTTCTTTTAACCGGGGATGCCGAGGAACAGTCGGAGTTTGAAATGCTGGCCAGCAGCGTGGTTAGTCCGAAAGCCGACGTATTAAAAGTTGGCCACCATGGTAGTAAGTCATCAACCTCTGCCGGTTTTCTAAAAGCGGTCAGCCCCAAATATGCCGTTATAAGTGTGGGGGCCAATAACGACTACAATCATCCTCACAAGGGTACCATTGATAAGCTTAAAAAAGCCGGGGTTGAGGTGCTGAGGACGGATGAAAAGGGAACTATACTTTTTGTAACTAATGGGAAAGATATATCTTACTCTATTTCGAAATAAGAATCATTTGGAAAGAAGGATGTTGTCAATATGTCCAGACGCACTGTAGGCGTAACCTTGATTTCGATTGCAGCATTTCTCTACGGTGTGCGCTACCTCAGCGCTGCCATATTCGGTTCCGGGGTTAGTAGTTGGAATCGTGACCTTTTCGAAAGTATGTTGGAGTACGTGGGACATGGTTTATCCATTTGGGCTGTCGTAGCTCTTGTTGTCGGGGTTGCCTATTTGGTTTGGGCAGAGGTCAGTCACCGGAGGGGTTTGTAATATGATACCCTCTGATCTTCGCGACGCCATCGAAAAAACTAAAACCCAAATCTATCAACTTAAGGAGCAGATAGAAGAAACCCCTGACCCCCAGGAAAAACGCCAGCTGAAGCGCCGGCTAAAGGAATTGCAATATCTCCAACTCTGGCACCTAGACCAACTGGGGTGAAAGGCATAAAACCTGGCGGGACCGGGTTTACTTTTTTAACCGTTCTTCAAGCAAAAATTTCCCGAGTGCTCTTGCAAGTTCTATTACTTTAACTGTTTTTTCTACTTCGCTCAGGTCTGAGTTTTTTATCGACTCAATTTTCAGGGTTGTTTCTAACTGTTTATTCATAAGATATTCTCCTAAAATTTGACGTTTTCCATGAAAATTTTATATCATTCCAGATTATTCTATCAACCCTTTTATAGGCATCAAATTTAGCCATTTAGACATATACCGTAAACCAAAAAAACCTAAAGTTCGGTGAAGAATAATTTGAAAAATCCAGCGGGGCCGGGTTCTACAGTCACTTGTTCGGGTTAGGGCTTGGTGCTCCGTCGGCATTTTCAATGTTTTGTATTACACTCTCAGTAACATCTTTATCGTTGCATACTCCTCCGAGGCCACCACGACAATGATCAGTATTTTTAGTCACTTTAAGTTTTTTACCTTCAGGCATTTAAACACCCCCACTGAATTATGAAGGTATTATTCCCTATCTAATAAGAACCCAACCCAACAGCAATCTCGCATGACGCCTCGAGGTGACCACGTTGTGAACTTTACCTTGCCTTGAATCCCAGGTGGTAACAGGATATTTTCGCCCTTCTCTGTCCCGTACTCATCCAGCAGTTCCCACAGGGCCGCCCTATCCACCGCACTCATCCCAATAGCGTGGCTCTGGACCCTAGCTCCTGTCCCCACCAAGACCCCACCGTCCTTCCGGGAGTAGCCGAACACATTGGCCGTGGCCTCTTGGTAATTCTTTATTTTTAGCCAGGCAGCCGACCTTTGCCCAGGGACGTACCGACTATTTTTCTTCTTTGCCACCATACCCTCCAGACCGTGTTCCTTGACGGCTTCCCACAGAGCTAAGCCCTCAGTATCAACCCAGTCAATTTTCCTGACTTCAGCCTTATCCCCAAGAACCTTATCCAAAAGTTTCTTTCTCTCTAACAGAGGCCGGTCCATTACCTGCCGTCCATCCAGCCAGAGTATATCCCAGACTATGTAGACAGATGGCTTTGAATGTACAAGGGAGGCTACCTTTCTCTCGCTGGCCAGGTATCTCTCCATGACCCCTTCGAAGTCTGGCTTTCCACCGGTAAGGATCGTAATCTCACCATCAAGGACGGACTCCTGAGCCTCCAGTTGGGGGACCATTAACTCCGGGAACTGCTTGGAACAGTCCTTTCCGGTCTTGCTTTGTAGCGCACATGGCAATGATCGAAAAACATAATGCACCGGATTCCGTCAACTTTCCATTCAAAGATACAATCTTCTGAGTTAATGGGATCTTTTCTGGATTGTAAGAGCATTGGTTTCACAGGGAAGGATAGCATCTTGGTCACCCCGAAATAGTATGTCCGGGGGGTGAATTCATGAATATTGATGAAAAGATTAGGGGAGTGTTAAATCGACGGGGCATGACACCAGCTCAACTTGGTAGAATTGCAGGTCTGTCCCGTCCAACCATGTCACGTATCATGCGGGGACACATTCCCTCTGAGGATACCCTAGCACGTATAGCTTCGGTTCTGGAAGTTACCCCTGGGTACTTAAGGGGAGGGTACACACTGACGACACATTTGACAGGAGAGGATCTGCTCACTCTGGCCGACCTGCGGTGCCTACCATATCTCCGATTGGTCAGGGGGCTGGCAGAGAATGGGGTGACAGCGGAGGATTTGAGAAAGCTTATAGATATATTAGAGAAAGCCCCCGATTAATCTCGGGGGTTTTGAGTATTATGGTTATTTGGAGGAGGCTTCATATAAGTACGATGTTACTCTAAATAGGCAGCATGTAAAAAAACGGTTCCGGGAGAATTTCAGGAAATCCCCGGACCCGTTTTTCTAGCACGATTTCTTTTATGCCTTTGTTTAATTGCATATTCCTCCGAAATAACTGGTATATCAAATGGTGCCGGAGACCAGACTTAAACTGGTACGGCAGAACTGCCATAATAATATATCTTACTGCGAGTTTGGGCAGTTGCGTACTCTGAAGATTGTGGTGACAGCGGCTGACGGCCCCCGTGGTACTTTTGGATGTGTTCGCGGATGGCCTCGTTAAACATGGCTGTGACGTTTAGTATCTTCCCGCGATCCCTCAGGCTCTCCACCTCCCTGAAGAGGCAGTTTTCGAGGTAGGTAGGTACCCTCCTGTACCGCTACTCGAAGCAAACCTCGGACCCATGATATCCGGTAGGTCAGGGGGGTCGGCCCATGTCTCTCCGACTCACAGGCCCGGCTGTTTGTCTGCTCCAGCTGAAGCTATGGGTATAACAAAAGAGGAAACAAAAGAATTGGCAAATCAGGGGATTCTTAAAAAGTATAAGGTATCCCCCGGCGACACAAGATATTTGCTATCCATGAGGGAGGTTAATTTGTTGCGAGATAGGCGGATTAAGAACAGATAAGTATTTTTCCAATTGATGATAATGTCTGTCCAGCGGTCTACGCTCTCCTGACTCCCAGCACCTCAAAGTCTTTACATCAACACCCATCTGCCGGGAAAACTCTGCCTTTGTATAGCCATGATAAAGCCGGGCTTTTTTTATTTTCTGGCCCAGCGTATTCTCTGGTAAATTCTCGTATTTGCCCAGGTAGGCTATTGATACCCCGAGAGTGCCGGCTAAAATCCTCATGCATGGCGGCTGGGCGGTGGCCTTATCTGCCTCCAGTTTGTATATGGTAGGTTTGCCAAGGCCGGTTACACTGACCAGATCAGCAATGGTCATGTTCTTTGCCAGCCTGGCTTTCCGCAGCCGAGCCCCGGGGGTATCTCCAGCATACTGAAAGCCCAGTAGCCAGGGCGGCATTGCTTCCTCTTTTACTACTAATAGGTCAATGTTATTACCTTCACGGACAGGGGTTGCAGGCTGCCACCAGCATGATCCTGGCGGGATAGGTGATGGTGGCGTTGATCCTGGAAATGGTGACCACACCGTCCTCCATGGGCTGCCTCAGGGCCTCTAAGCAGTCCTTGGTGAATTCGGGCATCTCGTCAAGGAATAAGACACCGTTGTGGGCCAGGGAAATTTCTCCGGGCCGGGGGAATTTTCCTCCCCCCACCAGTGAAACTGCCGAGGCGCTGTGGTGGGGTGTTCTGAAGGGACGGGAGGTTATCACCGGGGATCCCGGCTTCAGGAGTCCGGCCAGGCTGTATATTTTGGTGGTTTCCATGGCTTCTTCAAAGCTGATTTGGGGCAGTATGCCGGGAAGGCAGCGGGCCAGCATGGTTTTGCCGGAGCCCGGGCTGCCTACCATGATCATGTTGTGGCCGCCGGCTGCAGCCACCTCCAGGGCTCTGCGGGCGGTGTACTGACCCTGAACCCCGGAAAGGTCGTGCTGAGTTGTTTCAGTGCATTTCAAAATATTTTCCACATCCACCCGGTGGGGTGGTATCTCTATTTCTCCCCGTAAGAATCCGGCCAGCTGGTTCAGGGAAGATACCGGGCGGACCTCGGCCTTTCCTGACAGGGCGGCCTCATCAGCATTGTCCAGGGGCACCACCACCGATGCTATTCCTTTATCGCAGGCCGCCAGTACATTGGGGAGCACTCCGGCCACCCCCCTGACCCCGCCGTTCAGGGAAAGTTCGCCCATAAAGGCGTGCCGCCCGCAGACAACCGGGTCCATCTGTTCTGTGGCCGCCAGGATACCCACCGCAATGGCCAAATCATACATGGAACCTTCTTTTTTAATATCGGCCGGGGCCAGATTAACCGTTATCCTCTGGGCGGGGAACTCGAACCCGGCGTTCCTGATGGCTGATCTCACCCGGTCCCGGGCCTCCTTTACCGAGGCGTCCGGAAGCCCGGACAGATCAAATGCGGGCAGACCATTAGAAACGTCCACCTCAACCCGCACCAGGTGGCCTTCAAGCCCGTTAAGGGCAGTACTGTTTACAATGGATAGCATATTATAAAGCCCCTTAGTCGTTATTACCGGCGTAATGCGACCGGATATCCATAATTTCTAGGCTATGTCAAAAAATACCTGCAACCGGAAAAACTAAATTGCATTTAGTACAAAACATTTACCGGAGGAATAGCATATAACCACAGATAACACAATGCCGGGAGGTTATTAAAATGTCTATGGGCATAAGCGCGCAAATAGTGGAGGAAAGAATTGAGCAGAACGGAATAAACATAGTTTATCCCCAGGTGGCTGGGCTGCCGGATACCGAAGTGCAGGAAAGGATCAACCGCGCCATTCTGGACCGTGTGCAGGGGCTGCTGGCAGAGCAGCGCCAGTGGCCGGATACCAGCGGATTGAAAATACAGGAGATGACCGGAACCTATAAAATAGGGGTGAACAAAAACGGTATCTTGAGTATACGGCTGGAGAATTACATGTATCCTGAGCAAGCTGCCCATGGTGCCACCATGGTGAAATCGGTTACGGTGGATTTGGCAACCGGAAAGGTATACGCTCTGGGGGATCTGTTTCAGCGGGGCACCGGTTTTATCATGATACTAAACCAAATAATCAGCCAGCAGTTCAAGGAAAGAGACTTGCCCATGATTAATGAGTTTAGGGGTATTACCGTTAATCAGGATTATTACCTCACCCCCAAAAAACTGGTTATTTATTTCCAGACATATGAATATACCCCAGGGTATGTCGGTATTCCTGAATTTGAAATTCCTTACCGTAAGATTGTAAACTACATTAATGAAGAAGGCCCCATAGGGAGGTTGCTGTCTGACAGGATTGAAAAAAACTGAGGATTGATCCATTGTTTTGCCGGATGCCGGTCACCTTATGAAAGTGACAATTTGGGAAATATCTTTAACTTTTTTCTCGCCGGGCTCCATATCCGGGTAGCCCATGGCAACAAAGGCGGCCAGTGAGGCCGGGGGTTTTATGTCCAGCATTTCCTCCAGCCGGAATCTGGCGCCCATGGGACCGGTCATGTAGCATGTGCCCAGTCCCTTTTCAAAGGCCCCCAGAAGTAGGGTTTGCACGACTGCGCCGATGGATTGAAGATCCGGGCGGCACCTTAGATGGTCAACCTCCAGTTGGCTTCTGCCGGCCACCAGAAGGGTCTCATCAACCCTGGTGCTGTATCTGGAGGTTGATACTGCAATGAGCACCGGGGCGTTTCTGAAAAATGTGGCTGAACGGGTGGGGCCTTCAAGCCGGTTTTCTTCGGCCCCGGCCTCTGCGGCTATCTCTTTAAAGGTTTCATTAATGGCTGAGGCCAGACTGGTTTTTACCTCCCCGCCGGTGATTACGGTAAAATGCCACATCTGTTGGTTTCCGGCGCTGGGTGCATGAGAGGCCAGTCTGATAATTTCCAGAATGTCTCCCTCCGGAACCGGCTTGTTTTTAAACTTTCTTATGCTTCTCCGGCCTAAAACCGCCTCTGATAATTGCATGTCATCCTCCTGTTTTCCCGGATAAATCAGTGTCACATTTCTTATTGCTGCATATTACATAATTCCGTGTCGCATAAATTATTCCTGCCGGCGGGTATCGGTTATCGTTTTTTTTCTTTTTTATCGTTTAGGAAAGTATATGACGCATTAAAGCATTAAAGTACTGAAGCACTGAAGCACTGAAGCACCAAAGCATTTTTATGCAAGCCCAGAGTTTTTCCGGGGTCGCTTGAGGGTCGCTGCATTGTCGCTAATGGGTAGGCGGAGCGATTTAAGTCCGGCCTACATTACCTCCTGCTGCAACTGTCTCTAAACTCGGTCGCCAACGGAATGCCGACCGCCTCCAACGCCGCATCCTTGCGTCGATTCCGGCTTCCGGCTGCGTCCTGCAGCCGGCTCGGCATTCCGTAGGCTCGGTCGTTAAGAGACAGTAGCAGCCTCCGGTACATTCCGCACGGACTTAAAAATCACTCCCCCTCACTGCATGTCGCTGTGGGGTCGCTTGAGGGTCGCTTTTAAGGCAGGCTGTCACTATTCTGGCTCCTGGCTTCTGAATTCCGCCGTCTGCAAGACGGCA
>LADN01000034.1 GCA_000961585.1 Peptococcaceae bacterium BRH_c4a
CTGAAGCACCAAAGCATTTTTATGCAAGCCCAGAGTTTTTCTGGGGTCGCTCCAGGGTCGCTCTGTGGCCGGTGGAGGGGTTTGAGTCCGATCTACTTATTCTCCGGCTGAACTGGCTCTAAGCTCGTCGCCTAACGGACTGTCGACCATTTTGGAGGTTGGAGGCCAGAGGTTAGAAAACTTGTAGGAAACGACCTCGAAGCCATTCCCATCTTAATCCAATTTCCAACTTCCAACATCTAACCTCCAAATTAGCCGGTTCGGCAGTCCGTACGGCTCTGTCGCCAAGAGCCAGATAACAGCCTCCGGAACATCCGCCTGGACTAAAACCCCTCCCCCCTCATGCATGTCGCTTGAGGGTCACTTTTAAAGTATGCTGTCACCATTCTGAATTCTGAATTCTGAATTCTGGATTCCGCCGTCTGCAAGACGGCACCGCCGATAAGGCGGTTTTGTTATTTTCTCAGTATTTGTGGAAAGCTATTGAAAATGGTTTGCGGCTCAATTATCTCGGACTGGGGGCATAAAACGGATGAACGATCTGAAAACACTGGGCGCCAAGGTGCGGGAAGCCATAGATATCCGCAGCAAAAGAAGCGGCAAGCAGTTCACCCGTAAGATGCTGGCTGCAAAAATTGGAGAGACCGTTAAGTGGATAAAAAAACTGGAAAGGGGAGAATTCTACCCCGACTGGGACTCACTGGTCTTACTGGCTGACACCTGTGGTGTGGAAGTTTCATTTGTGCTGGGGGAGCAAATGGATAGAATGAGCTATCAGGATATTATTGCAGGCGGGCAGGTGGCCAGGACCATTGACAAAGGGGAATCGGAGAGATATCGCTGATTTTTCACCATGGATAAACAATTCTATGAAAAAACCGGTAAAATAGGCCGTGGGAGGTATTGCGGCCTATTTTACATGTATGATTAATACTCCGGTATTTATCTATTCAGATAAAGAATATATAATAGCCATACGATATTTTTTAGCAACGGAGTGATTTTTTTGCAGACAAGGCCATTGGTACTGGTGCAGCAGCCCGAGAAGGGCAATTATAAGGCAGATGAGGGTGTCATAACGGCCATTGCTGTTTACAGCGGGGAGGCGCCCCTTTCGGTGTCCACCAAAAGGATTTTTGACGGTGAGACAAGGTTTAGCTTTCCTTCAGAAATCACCCAGGGGGCCACAAAAACAAGGATTGTATACAGCTATAAGCCTGAACAGTGGAGAGAACTACTGGAAACCTGCTCCATGCCGGGTGTCCATGGAGGGATAAAACAGGTTATGATACCTCTTCTGAAATACTTTCAGGAGGCCTACCCTGGAGTTTTCAACGATATACAGCACAATGAAGAACTTGATCCGGACTTTTTGGCGGAGATTGTAAAATTAAAATAGATACCTTTTAACCCCTGATACTAATACCTGCTATCCAGTTCAATAAGGTAGCCCTCCAGGTATTCTGCGCAGTTCCAGAGATAGATTGCTTCCATGGGAGGAAACTTGTATTTTGGCTTGCTGGCCGGGCTGGCCAATACTTCTTTCAGTTCGTCAAAGAAAATACCGGCAGGATAGCCCGCAATCCTGGTGAAATGAGCCATATCCTTATCGGTTTTACTGTTTTGAAGGCAGTAGGCCTTTACGGCCTTTATTGTATCTTCATAAATTTTATCAATCCATTCCCGGGCTTGGGTAAAGCCGCCTGACTGCACACAGATCTTTGCGGCGATTACTGCTATCAGTATAAGTATCTTTATAAAAGGAAAACTCTGATAGTTTCTGGGCCTGTCAAGGTCCTTCAGATACTTTGAAAAAACTTCATGGTACCTGGTGTACAGCTTTTGAATGCTGCCGATGACCTGCCCAAAATCATCTTCTGACATGTTTTTTATGTGAATGGAGTCAATGGCCCTGGTAATAACGTCCAAATCTTCAGGTTTTATCTGGATGTTTTGTGCGTTCAGTTCCCTTTCCAGGTGTTCCAGTTGTTTTCTTATCAGGCCGGAGGTAAGGTACTTCAAAGTGCTGTCCACTATTTCCGGCATGGAAATGCTTACGCTGGCGCCGTCTTTTTCTTCGTTAAGTTTGTCAACCAGAAGGTAGGTAATTCTGCCGGTGGCTTTTTCCCTGACAATTCCTCCCAGTCGCTCATAATCACCGGAAAATAGTTTTTGACGTATTTGCGGGGGCATAGCGAATATAGACTTGCTCAGGGTTACCAAAAATCTCACTCTCCCAGTGTTTTTTTCTGAACAGGGGAATTATACTATTCTTTTAATGGCTGTGGCAATATCTAATATAACTTTACATGACTTTATGAACATACGCAATAAAATCAAACAAAATGTTTTTACTCTTATTTTTAAAGGATAAGACTCTTTTATAACGAATTTGAAAACCGGAGTGTTAATAATGGTTATTGTTGGACTTACCGGAAACATAGGCAGCGGAAAAAGTACAGTTTCACGGCGGCTTGCCCGACTGGGGGCACAGGTTATTGATGCCGACCTTGTGGCCAGGGATGTTGTAGCCCCCGGGACCCAGGGTCTTGCCCGCATAATTAGTGAGTTCGGCGCCGAAGTGCTTAATGAAAAAGGGGAGTTGGACCGGGCCGGGATGGCCTCTATAGTTTTCAAAAATGCTGAGTCCCGGGCCAGGCTTGAGAGCATCATACACCCCGAGGTAATCAGAGTGGTGGACACCTGTATATCGGAGTACCGTAAGAACAGAACAAGTTCCCCGGCCCTGGTGATTGAGGCGCCTCTGCTGATAGAGTCCGGCATGGACAGCATGGTGGACGAGATATGGGTTGTCACCACAGATCCGGAATCCCAGGTGAAAAGGGTGATGGCCAGGAGCGGACTCTCCAGGGAGGACGTTTTAAAACGTATAAAGGCCCAGATGAGCCAGGAGGAAAAATGCAGATATGCCCACAGGATTATAGATAATAGCGGTCCCTTGGAGAACACCCACAGGCAGGTTGACTCCATCTGGAACCAAATCACCCGTAAAAATGATCCCGACACAAAGCCCGAATACATGGAGTGAGTGATTGTTTTGTCTTATAAAAGAAAAAAGAGGGGTTTCAACGGGAGAAGAATTATAATTGTCTTTTCCCTCATACTCCTTTTATTTAATGCAGGAAATATTGGCAGGTTTGTCTTTCCCATCCCTTACCGTCAGGTTATTTTCAAGGAGGCCGAGGTTGCCGGAATTGACGGTTACTTACTGGCAGCCATCACCAAGACTGAAAGCAATTTCAACCCCACGGCGGTTTCAGTCAAGGGGGCCAGGGGTCTTATGCAGATAATGCCGGATACTGGAAAATGGGTAGCCGGACAGAAGGGGATGCCCAATTTCAACTCCGATTTGCTTTTTAATCCGGAATTTAATATAAGTATCGGAGCATATTATGTTTCAGATCTTTATAAAGAATATAGCGGGGACACCGTTATGGTTCTGGCGGCATACAACGCCGGACGGGGGAATGTTAAAAAGTGGCTTGGGGAAAGAATTTGGACCGGGGATCGTAACAGCATAGACCAGATTCCCTTCCCTGAAACTCGTCAGTTTATCCGCAAGGTTTTGTTTTACCAGCAGACATATAGGTATCTGTACAATCCCGAGAAAAATAGTAAATAATTATCAATGGAGGTTTTAATGGAAAATATAATAAGGGGGGCCTTCTTCGGAGCAGCCTTGGGTGATGCCCTGGGCGGGCCGGTGGAGTCACTGAGCGCAACCGAGATTAAAGACAAATTCTGCATCCTGAGAGACATGTGTGGTGGAGGCCGGCTGGGTCTGGAGCCGGGGGAATGGACCGATGATACCGTGATGACTCTGGATGTGGCCAGAGGGATACTGTCCAACCCCGCCTACCCGCTGGAAGAGATCGGTCACAACTTCCTCCGCTGGTTTCAGTCCGGGCCCAAGGACATCGGCCGGACAACCAGAGAATCACTGCGAAACTATATGAAATTTGGCAACTGGCGGGAAGCCGCCCGCATGACCGCCCAGACGTTAAACAAAATGGACAGTAACGGCGGACTAATGCGCACCCTGCCGGTGACCTTCGGCTATTGGAATGACATGCAGACAATCGCCAAGTGGTCGGCTGAAATATGTATGATGACCCACTACAGCCACGACAGCGCCACCTGCTGCATTTTTTATAACATACTGGTGCGGCTGGCGGCCCAAGGCGGTCCCAAGCGCAGCTTGGTCAGCCGGTCACTGGAGCTGACCGACGGATTCTGCAAGGAGATGAACCTACAACCTACTAAATTCTTCTGGCACATGATTAAAAGTGTTCAAAAAGGGTCATCCCCAACTTTACCCCGTGGCAACGCCCTGGATACCCTGGCTGCCTCCGTTCAGTCCTTCCTCGATACCCAAAGCTTTGAGGAGGCCCTGGTGGAAGTGATCAACCGGGGAGAGGACACCGACACAGCCGGCTGCATCACCGGCGGCCTGGCAGGGGCATATTACGGGTACAACGCCATCCCCAGCCGCTGGCTGGAGGTCCTTAAAAATAAATCAGCCATTAATAACGTGGTCCAGAGCTACCTGGCTTACCTAAAACAAAAGGGCATAACCGCCCCCTCCTAGCTTCAAAAAAAACCGGCAAGAACCCGACGGGCAATCATTTCCTGCACTGTTTCCCTTGACGGATACCCAAGAAATGTGTTAACATTTATTTTGCACTGGACACGTCGGAGTGGCGGAATAGGCAGACGCGTACGTTTGAGGGGCGTATGGGAGACCGTGCGGGTTCAAGTCCCGCCTCCGACACCAAAAATTAAGAAAACCTTTATTTTAAAGGCTTCAGGATTTTTCCTGGGGCCTTTTTATTTTTGCCTACGCCACTGGTTTTTTAAAAGACGTACGGGATTACACGCTCCAAAATTTACGATGAAAAAGGAAAAAACGAATTCGTACGACAGGGGGTTTTTGCAAATGGCAAAGCGTAGGACGACAGTAAATATTGAGCTTAATGAAAAAAGTAAAAGTATATCCTGGGAAAATGCCATAGAGCTTTTTATATCAAGCATGAAAATAAAAGGGTTATCGTACAACACAAGAAGATGGTACAAGGAAAATCTAATAGCAATTGTTAAGGTTTTAAAGGTCTTGGGGTTGGAATTAGACCCGGTATTGATAACGGAAAGCATGGTAAAAGAAATAGTATTAAAGATGGTTAACAGCGGACTTTCATCGACAACAGTTA
>LADN01000021.1 GCA_000961585.1 Peptococcaceae bacterium BRH_c4a
TCCGTTGTTTTACAACAACTAAATATTAAAAGAAGCTTTAAAGCCCGAGAATTCGGGCTTTTCTCTTGTCAATCTTTGTGTATAATAATGTTGTGAATGTCGTGTATTGCGACATAATGGGCTTAGAGGTGAATTTATGTATCTAAGGAAAAGTATAAGCAATGGTAAACCCTATTTATCTTTTGTCCAAGGTTACAGGCAGGGTGGGAAGGTAAAACAAAAAACAGTTGAGAAGCTTGGCTATCTTGAAGATCTGGAAAAGGAATATTCTGATCCTATCGCCCATTTCAGGCAGGTCGCAAAGGAACGTTCCAAAAGTGAAGTTCCTCAGAAAACGTTAGAACTTAACCTATTAGCCAAACTTCCGGATCAAGCAGCATTGCGCAAAAATCTTGGTTATACTGTGCCAAAGTTAATGTACAATTTACTTGGTCTTAGGGAATATTTTCAGAACAAACAGAGGCAACTGAACGTGGATTATAACCTAAACAGTATATTCAGCCTTCTTGTTTTTAATCGTTTTTTATTTCCTTCATCGAAAAAAAGCGCCTTTGAAACTAGGGACTCCTTCTTTGAATCCTTCAACTTTTCATTAGCCGACATTTACCGCGCTTTGGATTACTTTGCCGGGTATTCAAATGAGATCCAACAGCATCTCCACGGCAAAGTACGTCAACTAATTGGAAGGGGTAACCAGCTTGGATATTATGATGTCACCAACTATTACTTCGAGATCCCCTATGAGGATGAAGACACATATGATGAAGAGGGGAGTATAATTAAAAAGGGTCAAAAAAAACGTGGGCCATCCAAAGAGCACCGTAAAGATCCCATTATTCAGATGGGACTCCTCATGGATTCAAATGGAATTCCAATGGCCTTCAATACTTTTTCCGGTGGCGAAAGTGAAAAGCTCTCTCTCCTTCCAACAATTCGTCGTGTAAAAAGAGATTTCGCCTTGGAACGTGTTATCGTTGTAGCGGACAGGGGGCTCAACACCAGTGATAATACTGCTTTTCTTTCAGGAAAGAACCATGATGACATGGCAGGTAATGATGGTTATGTTTATGGTCAAAGTGTTCTTGGTGCTGACAAACAATTCAAAGAATGGGTATTAAATCAGGAAGATTATCTGATAGACAAAAAAGAAGATAATGACGGAAATGACATCTGTTTTAAGCACAAGTCCCGGATTTATGCAAAGAAAATACAGTTAAAGGGAAGGGATGGTAAACGTGCCCGAAAGATGGAAATATATCAGAAGCAGATGGTTTACTATTCCGAAAAATACGCCAAAAAACAGAAGAAAGATAGAGATAAGGCTATTGCCAAGGCAAAAGAATTGATTGCCAATCCAGGGAAATATACAAGAGCTACCAGCTTTGGAGCCGCCGGCTATGTATGCAACATCAAGTTCTCAAAAGAAACAGGTGAAATACCCGACGGACTAATTCTTTCCCTAAACGAAGCAAGAATTAAGGAAGAAGAAAAATATGATGGATACTATTCCATTGTTACCAGTGAAAAGCACTTATCTGATATAGAAATTCGAGATATTTACAAGGGACTTTGGGAAATCGAAGAATCCTTTAAAATAATCAAAAGCGAGTTCAAGGCAAGACCTGTATATGTAAAAAAAGATGAACACGTAGAAGCACATTTCCTGATATGTTTTGTGGCACTCGTAATCATGAGGGTTCTTGAACAGATGCTAGGGGAAAAACATACCGTAAAACAGATTCGATACTCCTTGATTAGCTATTCATGTTCCTATTTGGAACAAAACTATTACCTGTTTGATTATCGAGATGATGTAATAAAATCTTTTGAGTCTACCTTTGATTTTGACTTAAGTAAAAAAATCATGTCCCAGTCCGAGATTAAAAAAATTTTGCAATACAAAAATAAACGTAAATACACTACAACTTTATGACAAAAAACGAAACCCGCTAGCCCTTGATAACACTAGGCTAACGGGTATTATTTAGTCATTTTTGCTGTAAAACTCAGGATATAAAAGCTGTGCTCATTTTGTCAAGAACCTAGCTTTCATATTAACCTTTATTATCCACATCTATTCTAAATATGAGCCTTTCTTAGTATAAATCATTTGAAAAAAGTTTTCCAGTAAATATCACCGGGGGAGTCTATATTATGGTTCCTGCCATAGCAGTGTTTGCCTCAATCGTCGCGATCTTTTCCCTACTGGTGGCAGGGAGAAGGCTGCGGTTTACCCCTGCCCAGGCCGCCAGGCTTTTCTGGGCAGTCTGCGCCCTGGCCTTTGCCGTCGGCATGATTTGCCAGCCCAAAGAGGTTTTCGATGGCGCCACCATGGGACTAAAAGCCTGGTGGAATATAGTGTTCCCGTCCCTGCTGCCTTTTTTCATAGCCTCGGAGCTATTGATGAGCTTTGGGCTGGTGAATTTTATAGGGGCTTTGACCGAGCCGCTGATGCGTCCGCTGTTCAATGTCCCCGGCTGCGGGTCCTTTGTTCTGTGTGTCGGCTACACCAGCGGATACCCCATAGGGGCCATGGTCACTGCCCGGCTGCGGTCAGAAAAACAATTAACCAGAATTGAAGCTGAAAGACTGATGTCCTTTACAAATAATTCCAGCCCGCTTTTTATGTTCGTGGCTGTTTCGGTGGGAATGTTCGGGCGTCCGGAACTGGGAATTATCATAGCAGGCTCCCACTACCTGGCCAACCTCACCCTGGGCCTGGTCTTACGTTTTTACGGCATGAACGACCGGGAAGCGCTGCCCTTAAGGGGTGATCCCCATGAAAACATACTGGCCCGGGCATACAGGGAATTGGTGTCTGCCTGGCGGAAGGAAACCCGCCCCATGGGGAAAATTATAGGTGACGCAGTGCGCAATGCCACCGGCAGCCTACTGGCAATAGGAGGCTTTATAATACTTTTCGCAGTGATTATAAAGCTCATCACCAAAGCAGGCTTTATCAGTTATATGGCCCGATTTATGGGGCTGATTCTCAATCCCCTGGGGTTTTCATCAGAAATAATGCCTGCCCTGGCCAGCGGTTTTTTTGAAATGACCATAGGATCAAAAATGGCTGCAGAGTCGTCGGCCTCACTCATGCAGCAATTGGTGGCGGTGGAGATTATACTGGCCTGGAGCGGACTATCAGTCCATGCCCAGGTGGCCGGCATGATCAGCGAAACCGATATCAGAATGCTTCCTTTCATCTGTTCCAGGATAATACATGCAGCCCTGGCTGTTTTTTACACCATTTTCATATTCGGTCCGGCCATGCCCCTGACCTCGGGGTTTATTATCCCGGTGGCCGCCGCCATGGGAAAAATGCATGAGACTCCCGGCCTTTTGACCGGATTAAAATTCTCAGCAATACAGTTTGGATCAATGCTGTCGTTACTACTGGCAATTTCTCTAATTTATTGCGCGGTGAGGAAACTTAGAGCTGATAGCTGACGGCTGATAGCTGATTGCTGTTTTCATGGAGCGGGAGATATATGCGAAAGCTGGTTCCCCTGCCCACCTCACTGTCCACCTCAACCCTGCCGCTGTGTTCTCTGATCATGCTGTACGTTACACTTAACCCCAGTCCGGTGCCTTCGGCCTTTGTGGTAAAAAAGGGAGTTCCCAGTTTGTTCAGATCTTCCGGTTTAATTCCAGACCCTGTGTCAGACACATTGATCACCAGAAACCCTCTTTCAAGGCCGGTACTTATGGTTATTACACCTCCCTGAGGCATGGCCTGTACGGCGTTGCTGCATAGGTTCAGGAGAACCTGCCCAATCTGGGCGGGATCGATTAAAATATCTATATCAGCCGCTGAAAGATCCTTCACCAGGGTTACGTTCTTCTGAAGGGCATAAGGCGCTATTGTATTACATATTTTTTCAAGCGAGTTGGCCATGTTAACCTGAACCCTTTCGGTTTTTTTAGGTCTGGACAGTTGAAGCAGATCAATGATTAGCCGGTTCATGCTCCGGCAATTATCCACAATTTCCTGCTGATAGTAAATAATGGTTTCTTTAAGTTTTTCATTTACCGCCGCTTTTTCAATTTTGCTTTTTGTAACCTCTGCAAATCCTGATATTACAGTCAACGGATTCTTTATTTCGTGGGCTATACCGGAAGTTAACTGGCCAATTAAAGCAAGCCTCTCATTTTCTATGCTCCTTTCCTGCTTTTCTATAAGAGCTGTGATGTCGGAGCCTATCAGAACCATGCCCGACAGCCCTGCGCTGAAAACCGGGGCACAGACAAAGATAAAGGTTTTAACCTTTCCAGACCTGGTGGTAATCCTGGCGCTGATCTTATCAAAAAAGTTCATCTCTTTTATATTCTTAAACGATATTTCTTTGCTTTCAACCTTTAGTAAGCCTAGCAGTTTTTCAAACGCCTCGCCTGTCACCTCGGCCTCGGACAGCTCCCACATTTCCAGTCCTGCCCTGCTGCAAGCCACCACTTCAAAATCATTATCAATAATTACTACCGGAGAAAATGTACTTTCCAGAATCCCCCGGAGGACTTTTTTCACCCCGTCCAGCGGATTTTCCTCATTCCTCTCCCCGGCAAACCCGGACTCCATAGCCGTCCCCACTATATGCCTGGTTTCACCGCCTTGATCCACCACCGGGCTGTAAACCATGTTGTAATACCTGTTGCGGCCCCTGGAGTCAGTCAGCTTGGCATTATTAATTCTGAATATTTTCTTTTCTCTTCCAACTCGCTTTAAAATGTCTTTAAATTCTAATACATCTTCAGACTTTTTAAATATTTCATCAAAGGTTTTTCCCAGAATATCGCCATCATTAACCTCCCTGCACAGTAGCGGGGACAACAGCTCTTTATTACTGGCACTGTTGGAAACAATATAACGGAGATCCGGATAAGAAATTATAAAGAAAGGTGTTTCCATTACGTTCAGCGCTTTGCTTATATCATAATGCAATCCATCCATCCCATTAACCTCACATTTTCATTGTAATTTTTCTTTTAGGGATTGAATGCTCCACTTTCCTTCAGTTTTTCCATCTCAACCTGGTCCATGCCTATTTCCCGGAACACCTCTGCGTTGTGATCACCCAGCCCAGGCCCGTAGCCGGCCCCGGGCTGATCCAGTTCCCTGCCCTTGATGGGGCAGTTAATCTGACGCAGTTTAACGCCTTCCAACTCCGCCGATACAAGAACGTTCCTGTGCCTAGCCTGGGGGTGCTCCACGGATTCCATCAACGGCAGCACAGGGGCAACGCAAAGCCCTGCCGGGCCCAATATTTCCATCCACTGGCCGGCAGTTTTGGTGAGAAATAATTCTCTCAGCTCATTCTTAGCCCTCAGAGCCTCTTCACCAACGGCAAACTGCATGTCCACCAAATGTTCCTTGTGGATTAGCCTGCAAATCGCCTCCCAAAAGTGGGGCTCCACAGCGCCAATACTGATGTTTTTCCCGTCCGCCGTCTGATACAGGTTATAGCAGGGGACTCCCCCGCTTAGCATCCCCTCACCGGCACCATATTCAACTCCGGCTAGGTGAAGAGAGGCGTTAAAATGCTGCCATGAAAAACAGCTCTCGTACATCGATATATCCAGGTACTGTCCCTTATTTTTAGCAGTTCTCTGCCAGAGGGCTGATACTATGGCCAAGGCGGCCAGGGTTCCCGAAGAGGTATCCGCTATAAGCACCGGAGGCAGAGCAGGAGAACCCCCCTTTACCCCGTTCATATACTGAATACCGGTCATGCTGATTATGTTTAAATCGTGAGCCGGTACGTCCCTCCACGGCCCATCTTGTCCAAAACCGCTGATGGAACAGTATATGATCCTCTCATTGACCTTTTTAACCTCGTCATAGTCAACACCCAGCCTTTTAACAACACCGGGCCGGAAGCTTTCCAAAATGACGTCGCAATTCTGCGCCAGGCTTAGAAATGCTTCCCGCCCGGCATTATTCTTTAAATTTAATTTAACACTTCTCTTACCCCTGTTTAGCTGACTGAAAAATGATTGGCTCAAAATCCTGGCCTGGTCCCCCATCCTGGGCTCCTCTATCTTTATGACATCGGCCCCCAGATCCGACAAAAGCATGGTGCAGTATGGCCCCGGCAGGTTCATGGAAAGATCCAGTATTCTGACGCCTTCCAACATAAGCCCCATATTTTTATACCCCCCCCGGTAAAACTAAAGAATAAATTAATTCTAACATAAAAATGGCTCTGGAAATATCACCAATAATTCTCCATCATTAATTCAACAATTTACTCTTAGTCCTGCCTTAGGTAGCCGCTACTGCCCGACGGCCCCCTTTAATCTGTCATTGTTCAGGGACAAGCTTTTTCTTCCGCCTTAAAAGCAGGAGAAATTCCTCGGCCACGGCACTATCCGTGTTTTGCCTGCTGCCAACAAGATAAAGCGATCTTTTCATATCCATGGGCACATTAATTCTCTTTATTTTCCCCAATTCCAGGGCATCCCCGGCAGCCAGCCCCGAAACCACACTGACCCCAAGCCCTGCCTGCACTGCGGTTATTATGGCCCTGGTGCTTCCCAGTTCCATGGAAAGATTTATCCTGACAGGGTCAATCCCCATTTCACTCAGCTTCTGCTCAAAAGACCGCCTGGTTCCGGATCCCGGCTCCCTTAATATAAAAGGCTGGGCCATCATTTCCGCCAGATCGGCGAAACCTTTTTGCACCCAGGGATGCCCCGGGGGAACTATCAGAACAAGATCGTCCTGGATCCAGGGATCACACCACAGCCAGTTTCCGGCGGAGGCCGACCCGGTTACCCCAATATCTATTTCCCTGTCCTTTATCCAGCGAAAGACCTGTCCGCTTCCCGCCACCTGAAGGCTGACGCTGACACCCGGATATATTCTGTTGAGCTCTCCAATCAGAAGCGGAACCAGGTATTCACCCGGCGTTGTACTGGCGCCCACCACCAGGTGACCGGTTTTCAGCCCCTTTATATCCTCAATGCCGGACCTTATTTTCTGATACCTTATGACCATTTTTTTGGCCTCGGCATATAAAAGCTTACCGGCCCGGGTCAAACTGAGCCTTTTATCTCCCCTCTGGAAGAGACTCACCTGGAGGTCCTCCTCCAGGGATTTTATTTGAAAACTCACAGCGGGCTGACTCATATACAGCTTTCGGGCGGCCGCTGTAAAGCTTTGCAAATCAGCCACCAGGAGAAAGGTTTCAAGATGTTTAAGATTCAAAGAACCGCACCTCTTCCGGCAAATTAATACCACCGGTATACTCCCGGGGGAAGGATACGAAGACATTGCTTATTTTGGGGTAAACAGCGCATAATTGTTGAGCTTTAAATGTTTATCAATAAATAGGTTCTTGTCATCCAGGTTATACCCGTGAATGTAGATAATACTGTTGCTGTTTTTTACATGATTTATTATTTCCTCCACCCCGATGAAGCCGCTTCCCATCCTTTTAACGGGTATTACCTTGAACGCCAGCCCCAGCCCTTCACAGGTGATCCTTTCCGTTTCAATCCGCTGGGCGTCCTCCATGTTATCAGGATCAAGGCAGGAAATCACTTCTTTAATCTGGCACCTCACCACCAGGTCAAGCCACTCGTCCTGGACGGGCAGGGGGCCCAGAATAATCCTTTTGTTCTGGTAATACTTGAGTTCACCCCGCTCGATCCTTGCCACGTAAGCCGACTGGCCGGCCTCGCCAAGGGTCTCTTCAACAATCATTCTGGCCAGATTGGTTCTGTGTTTTCCCAGATTGCAGTGCACATAATAGCGGCCCTTTTTGCTCTTAACCAGCTCCTCTAATTTCTCTATGGACTCTTTATTGCTGCTTACCCAGGGAAGCATGGGGAAGGAGTGAACTTCCATCCCTATCTTCCTGCCGGCCTCTATTTCCTTGTCCAGGAGTATTCTCTCAAACGGTATGGTTGGGCTTAAGAGCGTAACGACCCCGGTATACCCCCCTTTTTTTAATATTCTCAAATAGGCCTCAGTGGGGTAGGGACCGTAGGCAAACCCCTTCCCCGACTCAATGACAACGCCCTTTATAACCGCCATAAGAGCACTGTCCGTAGAAAGGAGTGTGTAAAAGATACCCGAGCAGACAAAAAATAGTCCCGCAATTATATATACGGCCAAAGACCGAAAAACCCTGTCCCGGGTAATTCCCCTGTGAAACGTAAAGGCGGCGGCAAGGGAGACGGCGGCCCATATAAATATAATCACGTTCATAACCAGATCGATTGTGCCCTGTGAAACCTGTGATCGCTTTAAAACGGCTTCTACCGGGGTGCTGACAAAAAAAAGAAAAAATACGCCCAGTGAAAATCCGGCCAAAGCCATAAATGAAGCAATAAAAAACAATACCTTTACAGTGCCCATTAAAACGCATCCCTCATAACTGGCTGAAGAATATTAATTACCAGAACTTGTTGGATTTCAGCGCCCTGGTGAACTGGGTCACTGGATTTTCCACCTGCCAGGATTTAAGCTCAGTGAGAGCCATAAGAATCCCGGACATCCGGAACCAGTACGAAAAATACCTGTAAACAGGCAGGAAAAGCACAATCCACCATATTTTTTTTAAATCCTTGCGGTAAGCCTTATTAACGCTTTTATAGGCCACCAGGAAATATGCTGCATCCAAAAGCAGGTAGCATAAAAAAAGACCTGTCATGGAGATAACCACCAAGGGAAGTGAGTATCCCAGAAAATAAAGGAACGGGATTAAAAAAGTCCATGTCAGCCTTGAAAAAGCCTGGGTGTGGTCGGAGATGAGTATGCGGCCGGTAAATTCCTTTACGGCCTGAAAAGCGTTGGGAATATTGCTGAAAGAAATAGAGGCCACCTCTATTTCCCCACGCTGCCACCGCACCCTCTGTGAATAAAGGCGGGACAGGGACTCTATGGGTTCGACAAAGGCCACCGCACTGGAAATTGAGCCTATACGGGCCTTTTTATTCTTTACTGCATTTCTGATGTAAAAGGTCAGATCGGTATCTTCGGCCAGCGTACGATCCTGATACATAAAGGATTGAAGAATTATGTCCCGGCGAAACACCGAAAAAGCGCCGGACAGCGTAAACAGGGTATTGGTCAACGTCTGGTAGCGCCTGCCCACGTCAAAGGCAATCAGGTATTCAATTACTTCGCAGTAGTTGACTATGTCTATAAAGCCGAAATTCTTGCCCAGTTCCTTGTCCACCCTTATTGTCCCGGTGGCGGCCACCAACGACGGATCATTTTCAAAAGTCTTCACAACCTGCATTATGGCGTCCTTATCCAATGTTGTGTCCGAATCCAGGTTGCACAGGTAAGATCCTTTTCCGGAGTAGAGGCCGGCGTTTAACGCCCTTGACTTGCCCGGCCGGTCAAGCTTGGCCCAAGATACCGCCAGTTCATGGTGTTCGGCCTGAAACCTCTGGAATACCTCAAAGCTGTTGTCCTGGCTGCCGTTATCAACGCAGATTACATGAATGCAATCAACGGGGTAGCTCTGGTACAATATGGACCGAAGGCACTGGTAAAGGTTCCCGGTGGAATTATACACCGGAACAACAATCGTCACCATGGGATAAAAAGTAAGCTCGGGCACCGGTTTAGCCTTATAACTGTGGAAAAAAAGGCTGATGAAATAAACTATGGCCGTAGAAATGTCAAACATAAGTGGAGCCAAAAGCCAAACGCCCCAAAACAGAAGAAAATTAAGCGTTCTTTCCAAAAAAATCTCATCCATCGCTTACATACTCCCTGACGATTTTAAGCGTGGGCTTGGTTAATAAATGCCAGTAGAGGGCTACGATCAGGATGAAAAAAACAATCCGCCCGAACAGCGTATGGGCCAGAAAGATCATATCCCGCCCCCCCAGGTGTATTATGGTTATCACCACCATGATGCGAATGAGGTTGATCACAAACACAATGAAAACCGACACCGGGGAAAACACCAGCCTCTTAAAAAGACTGTATCCCGGATAGAACAGCAGCAACCCCAGCAGGATGCACATCTCCAGGAGGCCGGAGCTCTCTATGTCGATATCGATGGTAGTCCAGCTCCTGTCCACTTCTATAAGGACCAGTATAGTTCCTGGGGCTTTGTCGAAAACATTGGTTTTTATATCCATAAAATTTAAAATATAATGTATCAACAAACCCACCAGGTTCTCCATCTGGTATTCCAGAAACGAACCCCTCAGCAGCAAAATGGAAATGTAAGTGAATCCCACAGCGGCAACAATATAATAAAAGAGCCAGATCCGGTGGCGGTAAAAAAAGGCGATTGCCGCACACCAGATTAGAAAGCCCACAGCAATTAACGACCTGCTCTTGGTAACCACCGGAAAGGGCATCCACAAGACATCGCCTTGGTCAGGCAGGCGGTCTGCGCCGCTACCGGCGCCGGAGATATAAAACCTCACAGGCTGGGCTGGAAAAACATTAATATCTTCCATAGATAAGGCGAATTCAAAACGTCTGCCCCCTTCCCGGATCGATTCCCCCAAGTTTCCACTGTAGGTGTTCACATGGTTACCGGCAACCGAATACAGACTGACTTCCACTTCCCCGTCCAGGCCGGGGCTGTAAACCACCTCAGAATACTTGTCGACAGCGTCCTCATAACTGCCGTTGCTATTGACATCAAAATACACCCGGCAGGTCATTTTACTGCCCGCATTCTCAGGGGAAAACCTTTCCACCATGAAGTACAGCTTTTGGTCGTTTTCCCCGGTCCCCCAAAAAACTGCTTTAAGATCAGCGTCAACTGCTGTGTCCCCCTGACCATCAGCAAGAAAGGTTTTCTCCCCCCAGTCGTCCAAGCTGCCGTCCAGCCTTATGACAGGCTTTTTCCACTCCAGAAAGGATATTTCCGACCAGAAAAAAATCAGCAGAAAAACCATTAAAACACCGGACAGAGCAATGTGCTTCTTCATCTATCAGGGCCGTCCCTTCTTCCGAAATAAATAAGGGAAATAAACAACATCGCCACTGAACCCACCGACAGGGCCGTCCCCCACCGGTAGTCCGGACCCTTTGTCAGGGCTATAACGATGGTGTGGCTGCCGGAGGGGAGGCTCATCTGCAGCAGATTTTCATATTTACCAGTCTCCCACGGCGTACCATCCACTCTCACCGTCATCCCGTCCATGGCGGCGATGGGCACTATAGCCTCAAAACCGTGATCAGAATTGTAGCCCAGCACATATCCATTTTCTGTAATGCGATATTCCGTTAATGGAACCGTTTGCTGAGCCTCATAATTCATACTTAAGTTCAGGATGTCTTTAATAATTTTCAAGGCCACCGGATCACCCGTCAGATAGGCATGATAACTAATATTGGCGCCAAGGAAATTTATCCTGTGGCCGTTAACCACCTTATAGCCGTAAACAGGGGCGCGGTTTCCATAATACATAAACTCCATGGCTATCTCGTCAAGCCCCAGTGGAATGTAAGACTTCCAAAGAGGTATTTCCGGCGAAAATGGCTGCAGCAAGTATTTCTTATCCCCACCCAGAATTTCCAACTGCCCCCGCAGGGTCACCGTCTCACCGGCCACACCCAGAAACTCGGGCTGCTTGGAAAGCACGTTTTGGGGCATGCCGGCCAGCTCTATGAACACCTTGCCTCCGGCCTCCGCATACCGGGTAACCGCCTCGGCTGCCCTGGACTTGGAACGCCATTCCGACCCGCTGAAAATAACCTGGGGGAATTTTTTCAAATACTCAAGAGGGTAATCGTCAATATAAGCGGAGTATCCAATTTCCACCCCGGGAAACAGCATGGACAATATCTCACCCTGCTTTCCCACCACCAGGCATTTATTTTTTTTCTCCACCAGGTACGGCCCGTCCTTGGAGTGCCACAGGCTGATTCCAGCCTCACCGCCCAGATACTTGTAACCCGCAATGCCGGCGGCCTTGCTGAAGGCATCCTTTCCCTTTATCACCTCATCATCCACCACCAGTTCGGTGGCGCCAAGGTTGATACATGACCGGAATAAAAATGGATAATACTCCTTTTCCAGGCCGGTATTAAGGAGCATGATGCTGGAGGACGTAACAGCCCCCTGCCAGGCCCAGCCAAAGACCTGCTCCAGCCCGGCAGTATTGGAAAAAATGAAGGAGGGGGCCGAACCCAACCGGCTAAGATCTAAGGTGGCAACGCGCCAGCCGCGCCTGTCCTCCAACATCCCGGCTATTTCCATCAGGCTGGACGATCTGGGCCCAGTATAGACCAGAGTCCTCACTGAAAGGAGGCAGTCTAACAGCAGAGCAGCAAAAATCCCCGCTATTAAAAAGCCTGTGACATATGTAGACTTAAGCAGCCGCTGGCGCCCTTCCGGCGGGTTGAAGACCAAGCACGACGCCAAAAGCGCCAGGGCGGCAAAACTGGAAAAGCGCAGTGGCCAGAGAAGGTTGCTCATGGGCATGTTTGTGTAGAAGACCTGAAATGCCGGAAAAGTTATCAGCATCAAAACAAGGCCGCAAATGACAAGGCTTTTGGCCCAGGGGGGCTTTGAAGGCCAGGCCGGCAGGGTAACGGCTATGGCCGGCAAAAGACTTATGCCCCAGTAGAAGGTTTCCCGGTTGGCAAACCGGGTGATGGGATTGAATGAAATTTCTGCCGGAACAAACTGTATGGCGCTTCTGACTGCCTCAGCGTCAAGGCTGGTTATGCCGCCGGTAAGGCTTGGCAGCAGCCACCAGGACGCACTGGCCACACCTGCGGCAAGGGCCAGAAGACCCCTTTGGCAGTCTCCTGGCCGGCACCCGCCAAAAACCCACAGCAGAAAGGTAAACATAAGCAGACATAGGCAGTATATAGCGGCTATCATTGCGTGGCATAGTATTACCAGGTGGATAAGCACAACAACGGACAGCAGGTTTAAATAAGACTTCCTATTTTCCAACGCCTTTAGAAATATAATAAATAACAAAGGCAACAGTGCAGTTGCCAGCACCCGGGGCAGATTACCCTCCGAAAAGGCGACCCTGACGTTATCCTGCCACACTGACCAGACAACCCCGGCCAGAATGGAAGGCGCCAGGCCCATCCGTCCGGAATATAAGATCCATGAAAGGCCCCCAAAAAGCGCGCATACGAATACAAAATAAATGCCGGCATAATAAATATCACCGGTGAACCACCGCATCAGGGCCAGCAGATAATAAGGCAGCGGGGCCCAGTACCGGAAAGGCTGGCCGCCGTTATACCAAAACTGGGAAAAATCCGGGTAATAATTGCCTTTTAAAATTTCGTGGTATAGGTATTCAGCCTTAAAAAGATGCCCCCAGGTATCTGAACCCCATGGATAATGCTGTTCAGCGGGGGGCCAAAGAACATTGCCGTATGAAATAATAGCAGCCAGGCTGATGATTAATACAGCGAGCAGGTAACGGCCGGCCGATTGCCTGAAGCCAGTGACAGCGGCGGTTTTTTCCAGGTCCGGGGCAGGTGCCGCACAAGCCTCCTCCTGAATATTCCGGAAAGGGTAATCCTGGGCATCGCCGGAGACGGTGGTCACCGCCACCTGTTGCAGCGCCTCCGGGGGGTCATCCTCTTGCATCCCGTTTCCATCCAGCCCCTCAAAGCCGGCGAAACGGCAGTTTACTTCTATCCCCTTGGTTGGAGTCTCCCAAACTGAAAGCCTTCCCAGGCTGAGATCCATGCTTTTCAATATGTCATCCAGCCTGTTGAAAAAAAACAGGGCCATATTCTCTGTGGTTGGCTGGACCTTGTTGAAAGGATATAACTTGTTTAAAAGACTTTCTTCATAAGGAATAAATACTGACTTGACGGCGTCCAATACCTTGGCAAATCCAACCAACTCAGACTTCCCCGGAACCTGTACATCGATCTGTATCTGCCAGGAGTGGGCGTGCACCGGGCCGGTTTTTTTTCCAAAAGACACAAAGTGCCTGGCGTTTACAAAGGTAGCCAGTTTAATGATATAGGTCGACGGGCTGTCGGTCCCATTATAGAAACCATCAGATTTTAAATCCCGGCCTTTCAGTGCCGGTTCTTCCCGTCCATCCGCCCCTTCGCTTTCAGGGCGTGAGAATCGCTGATAAAACCGCATCTCCCTGCCAAGGGCGTTAATTTCTTCATTGATGCCAACCAGTTGTTTCTCTTTTGAGGCAACTGTCTCTTCCGCCTCCGCCAGTATCAGCACAGCTTTCAGGCGGGCTTTGCTTTCTGTTTCCCTGGCAACCTGATCACAACGGGCAAGAGCCCGGCTGGCATAGCCGGATTCTACTTCCTTGTCAACAATCTTTTCATTTAATTCCTCTGCCTCTTTTTTCAGCCGCTCTTTGAGGCTCAGGCATTGTACCAGCTCATCCTCAAGCAGTCTTACCGTGCCTGCGGCGCCATTATCTCCCGTACCAATATGTTATCCCTCTCCTCCTGATTTATCAGAGTAACAGCGCTACGCCCTCTGCCTTTCGGAAACCACCAGGGTTGGCGTAAAATTAGTTTCCCGCGTTCCGACATCCGGCTCTTTGATAGCTTCCACCGAAATCTTGTAGCTTTCCAGTGCCCTTAGGAATTCCTCTTTGAAAGCTCCTATTTTTATTCTTAAAGATTCAAGCTCCCGGAGTTTTTTATCGACCTCCGCATCAGCTTTGTCAATCATTTCACGGGCTTTTTCCCTGGCTTCATCTTCAACCTTTTGAGCATTTTTTTGGGCGATTATCATTACTGACGAAATCACGTGTTCCCTTTCCTTGTATTCATTCAGTTTCTCCTGTAGTTGTTTGGCTTGTTCTTCATATTCTTTTATTTCCGATTTAACCATTTCTATTTCGGATTGCAGAGCAGAGACCTTTTCTTGGTATTCCACATCCATTATTCCCATTTGGTTTATAACTTCCTCAGGTTTAAATCCAAACAGGGTTCTGCTGAACGCTTTTGTCATAATTAAAACACTCCTTATTCATCAATATTTTCCAGATTATATTCTTTTATCCGTTTGTCATATCCATATAGAGAGCATTGAAATATTCGAGCTATTGCAAGGCTTGCGCCATCGGGGAGAGAAGTCCATATACTGCAGTGAATGCAGGTCTTACTGTAAACCGTGCCTACTATAGAAATATTTTTATTGCAGCATTTTCCCATGCAGGGAAATTGCCGCTCAAGCACTGCACAATTACAACCGGAGCCGGTACCCCGGCTAATATCGGCAAGTTGTTCGTCACCCAAGGGTATGCTGGGATTTTTTTTATCAGACACTGGGTTTCACCTCTATCTGGAAGAACAAATCAGGGTTAAAGGCTCTCCGTGATCTGTTCAATATCATTATAAATCACAGTAACTAACATAACAGCTAACAGAAAAATGATTTTTCCATTCTTTTGATATTTTTTTATTACGTTAGTTGTAATCTGATATAATATTATCACCAACGTAAATATTAAGGGGTATGTAGCATGGGCAATGTAGCAAGTGTGAGGCTGGCGGCTCCAAAGGCGTCAGCGGGGGAGATAGTCCGCAAAGAGCTTATTAACGCTATACTCGGCAGCAATAAGAAACTTACCTATATCCATGCGGGAGCGGGTTATGGCAAAACCACCCTGCTTTCACAGATTGCCAGTTCGAGGGAAAACACCGTTTGGATTTCTTTTGATGGCGAAAGCGACGTTTTTGCTTTCGCCATCACCCTGTGTGCTGCTGTACGGCTTCGCTTTCCCGATTTTGACTTTACTACTTCGGAATATCTGCCCTTTGAAAGAAAAGTCAACTTTATAACTATTCTTGCCAATGCGTTGATAAGTGCCGTTGAAAAGCTGGCAAAGGATTTTATCATTATTATGGACGATCTTCATACAATGGAAGAGCCGCAGATTAAGAAACTCATCGCCTGTATTGTCAAATACAAACCGGAAAATATTCAACTTTGCCTCAGCGGCCGGGAGTCCCCCTGGAAGGAACTTGTTCCTCAGCGTGTGAGAGGCAATATATTAGAGCTCACCCAAAAGGAACTTAAATTCACAAGAAACGAAGTAATGCAGATCCTGGGTTTTGATGATGAGAATATTTATGGCATCACAGAAGGATGGCCGCTTGCCATCGGCTCTTTTAAAATACTTTTGGAAAACGGCGTATCCCTTGTTGATATTCCCGGACAAGGAAATGAAGCTTTGCATTCTTATCTCTTATATGAATGCATCAGCCGTCTCCCATCTGAAATTGTGGATTTTCTGAGAACTACCGCTTGCTTTGAGGAATTGGACGCACAAATGATTGATGCAGTTTTAGACAAAAGAAATTCAAAACTTCTGTTTGAAAGCCTTGTATCGCGAAATATTTTCACAATAAGGACAGACAACGGACTATACCGTTATCATTCACTTTTCAGGGAGTATTTATTGGAAGGCACAGAGGATTTACAAAGATTTTTATTACTTAATAAAGCCGCTTCTTTTTACTACGACAAAAAACAATACTCCAAAGCCGCAGAATATGCAATCATTTCAAAAAACGCAGAAATGCTGCGACAAATCATATTAACCAGCTATAAGAACCATATTAAATGCGGCAATTTCAGTGAACTACGCTTGTGGTTTCAAGCTCTTAACGATGCAAATGCTCTAATAAGCCATGAAATTTTAGTGGCGAAGGGCGCTTTTTTATCAAGCACTGGAAACTTCAGCGATGCCAACACATGCCTGGATACAGTGATACCTTTATTAAGCGCAGATGATCAAGAACTTTATATAGAAGCCATGATACACAAAGCAAGGGTGCTTCGAAACTTTACCTCTTTCGAGGAGTCAAACAAACTGCTTGATGAGCTTTTATTAAGCACTGACAACCTTGCTTCCGATATGCTATATGCCGTTGCCATTGAAAAGATTTATAACTTATGCTGGACTTCCCAAATAAGGGAAGCCTACGCTGCCACATATCACATGATCTTAACATGTGCCAAAGCAGGTGATGTACAAGTTAAAGCCTGGTTCGAGAGATATTTGACCACAATACACTTTTTTGCAGGCCGGATGAAAGAATCCGTTTACTGTTATGAAAAATCTCTTGAACTCCCGGAAAATGATCAGAAATATTTAGATATACACAACGTAGGCATATATGCGGCAAAGGCTTATCAAATACTGGGCGACCAAAGCAAAGCCGTGTCCATCATATCAACGGAGATTCAAAAACTAAGGAGTACAGGAAGATATGAAGAAATGTGGGCAGCCTATCTTTTAGCAGCAGAAATACACTATCATATCGCTTATGTAGATAGAATGAATGGCGGCAGCCAAACCTATGAAACAGCAATTAAATATTTTACCCTTGCGGATGAGTATGCGCCACTTTACCGCGCCACCGAATTCCAGATGCTATGGGCAAAAATACAGCGCCTTATCTGCAGCCTCATTTTTTTAAATGACGCGAAAGAACCTATTATAACCGAAATTCTCGCAAACTTTGATAAAATAAATGACTATTTAAAAACCATCGTTTTAGGCAGGCTCTTCAGTTATTATGCCGCTGTGTCCGATTTCCCAAGTGCCGTTAAATACGCAAAGCTTTCGATAAAAATCGGAGAAGAGTCCAATATTATGATCATTCCAACCATTGCTTACGGTGTGCTGGCCAGAGCTTTCATCACCATGCAGGATCATGACCAGGCAGTCTGGTTGACCCAACGCTATCTGCAACTTTGTTCCGAAAACGGTATATATGATTTTTTCAGGATGCGCAAGGCGTATGCCCCAATCCTTGAATTTGCGCTTGATAATGGTATAGAGCCTGATTTCGCAGAACAAATGATGGCATTGACAGGTTATAAAACAAAAAAGGTATATATCAAAACTTTGGGTGGATTCTCTGTTTTCCCCTATAAAAACAGACAAAACCCGCTAAAAATGCGCACTAAAAAGGAGCGTGAGCTTTTAGCTTTTCTTATTGATGCAGGTAATGAAGGAGTTACCAAGGAACAAATATATAATGCAATATGGTCGGAATCTGAATCTAATGACATAAAAAAGCTTATTGGGGTTAATCTTTCCCATATTAAAAAAGATCTTTCCAGCCTCGGTGTTGAAAACCCTATTATAAATAATGAAAAGCATTACAGCATTTGCATGGATGAAATTCAGTGTGATATCGAGCTTTTCCAATCGGCTGTTGAAGAATTTAAGCTTCAACACAGCAATGAAGCAGCACAAAAGATTTTATCGCTGTACAAAGGTGAATATCTCTCTGATTTTGAAGCGCTTTGGGCCATCGGTAAAAGAATAAGATGCAGGGAAGCCTATGAATTGGCTTTAAATCATAGCGTTAAGAAAAATAATCTCCACACTAATCTATAATTAACTGCTCACACTTGTCCCTAACATATTTTACTTATTCTGTTTATACCTTCTATGGCATATTTTTTATAAAAAAAGACACCCTAATATACAACAGCCAAAAGGAGGTGAAATCTGTTGGCAAAGGCAACTGGCATTGTACGGAGAATAGATGATTTGGGCAGGGTGGTAATTCCCAAGGAACTGCGCAGAACCTTGAGAATCCGCAACGGGGATCCGCTGGAGATATATGTCGACAGAGCAGGACAGATAATGCTAAAAAAATATTCACCCATAAACGAACTGGGGCAGTTTGCGCAGGAATATGCAGAATCGCTCAATGAAGCCCTGGGTCATATGGCTATTATCACCGACAAGGACAGCGTGGTTGCGCTGGCTGGGAAAAACGTACAAGACATGTTGAACCAGAATATCAGTGCGTCCGTGGAGGAAGTAATGGAGAACAGGAAGGCTCAGGCCTTCACCTCACCCGTTTCGATAACTGAAGATGAAAAGTCATCCTTCGAATCGGCGGTAATAGCTCCTATTATTTCCGAAGGCGTCTCCATCGGTGCTGTGGTCATAGCCTCCAGAGAAAAGGTCCAGATGAGCAACATGGAAGCCAAGCTTGCAGAAACAGCGGCAGTATTCCTTGCCAGACAGATGGAGCAGTAAAAAAACGCCCTGACGGGCGTTTTTTTACTACCGGAGAATGGAAAGGTAATTGTGAGCAATCAGATTCTCCCCAATTTCCCTGTTCAGCGGCGGGCCGAAGGCCAGACGGCAGAGGTCAGCCAGCTCGGAAATAAGCGGACTCCGCGGGTTGGTTCCGGTAACTTGATCGTCAAAGGCCTCCTCCGCTATATAATCCACCATACCGGCAAATTTATCCCGGCTGATGCCCAGCCCTGACAGGTTGACAGGCATATCCAGATCCACTGTAAGTCTCTTCACCTCTCCCATCAGCGAGATTATCCCCTCCCCGCTGTCCTTAGCCGGAAGACCCAGATATGATGCTGCTTCCCGGTATTTTTCCGGTGCCCTGAAATATTCATACTGGGGAAAAGAAGTGAATTTACCCGGAGGACTGGCATTATAAGCGATAACATAGGGAAGCAATACAGCGTTGGCCCTCCCGTGTGATATTCCGAACTCGGCGCCCAGTTTATGCGCCAGACTGTGATTTATACCCAGAAAAGCGTTGGTAAAAGCCATGCCGGCCATACAGGAAGCATTGTGCATTTTTTCCCTGGCCTCCCTGTCCTCCGGGTTCTGATACGACCGGCGGAGGTACCGGAAGACCATTTCCAGCGCCTTAATCGCCAGGGCGTCGGTGTAATCCGAAGCCATTACCGAAACATATGCCTCCAGGGCATGGGTAAGCACATCCATGCCGGTATCGGCCGCCACCCGGGGCGGCATTGATTTGGCCAGCCCGGGGTCGATAATGGCAACATCCGGAGTCAGTTCGTAATCAGCCAGAGGGTACTTTATGTGCTTTCCTTTGTCACTGATTACAGCAAAGGCCGTTACCTCGGAGCCAGTCCCGCTGGTGGTGGGAATGGCCACAAAAGTTGTTTTGCGCCCCAGCTTGGGAAATTTGTAAGTTCTCTTTCTGATATCAAGGAACCTGAGCTTCAGAAACTCAAACTCCACCTCGGGGTGCTCGTAAAAAAGCCACATGGCCTTGGCTGCGTCTATGGGGGAACCTCCGCCCAGAGCTATTATAGCATCGGGCTTGAAGTTCCGCATCGCTTCGCAGCCCTTCCTGACGGTATCCAGAGACGGATCCGGCTCCACCTCGCTATAAATCTCAACCACTACAGGGCTGCGGCGCTTATTGAGGTGGAAAACGGCTCTTTCCACCATTCCCAGCTTCAATACAACAGGATCTGTCACAATAAAAGCCCTGTTTATCCCGGGAAGTTTACTGAGGTAGCTTATTGACCCGCGCTCAAAGTATATTCTTTCCGGAACCCTGAACCACTGTATCTTCTCCCGCCTCCGGGCCACCCTCTTGATGTTTATAAGATTTTCCACGCTGACATTGGACGTTGTGCTGTTGCTGCCCATTGACCCGCAGCCCAGGGTAAAGGAGGGGACATTGATGTTGTACAGATCCCCGATGGCGCCGTGGGTGGCCGGGGAGTTGACGATAATTCGCCCGGTCCTAATGCGCCGGGAAAACTCCTCGATGACCTCTTCACTTTCCGAATGAATCACTGCGGTATGACCCAATCCCCCAAATTCAACCACCTTAACGCAGATATCAATGCCTTCCCCGGTGCTATCCGCCGTATACAGTGACAGTATGGGGCTGAGCTTTTCAATGGAAAGGGGATGATCCGGCCCGACACCGGACAGGGGAACAACCAGAATTTTTGTATCGGATGGCACCGAAAAACCAGCCATTTCAGCAATGGCCCTGGCGTACTGACCGGCCACCTCGGAATTCAGGGAGCAACTGCCGTCTTTTACGACCAGCCCTTCCAGTTGGTCTGCCTCCCCGGGGTTTACAAAATAACATCCGAAATCCCTCATTACTTCAAATACCTGTTCTGAAATCTCCCGATCCACCACCAGGGACTGTTCAGACGCACAGATAAGACCGTTGTCAAAGGTCTTGCTCATGATTAGGTCCGTCAGCGCCCGCCTTATATTGGCCGTCTTTTCAATATAGCAGGGAACATTTCCCGGCCCCACACCCAGGGCCGGCTTGCCGGTGCTGTAAGCCGCCCTCACCAGCCCGGCCCCCCCGGTGGCCACTATGAGGGAGACCCCCGGATGTCTCATCAGGTAACCGGTGGCCTCTATGGAGGGGTTTTCTATCCAGGATATACACCCCCTGGGGGCTCCGGCCGAAAGGGCGGCCTCCAGCATTGTACGGGCAGCCTCGGTGCTTGAGCGCACCGATCCCGGATGAAAGCTGAAAATAATTGGGTTCCTTGCCTTAAGACAGATTAAGGCTTTAAACATGGTGGTTGACGTGGGGTTTGTCACCGGAACAATGGCAGCCACCACTCCTATGGGCTCGGCCACCTCCAGGAAGTCCTCTTCCTCCACCTCCCTGATTATTCCCACCGTTTTCTTGTACTTTATACTGTGATATACCGACTCAGTGGCAAAAATGTTTTTGGTTATTTTATCTTCGTAAACACCCCGGCGGGTCTCTTCCACAGCCATTTTCGCCAGCGGCATATGTTTATCCAGCCCTGCCAGGGCCATAGCATGAACAATTCTGTCCACCCTTTCCTGGTCATAGGATAAAAACTCTTCTGCGGCCTTCAAGGCCGGGGACACCAATTGGTCAACCTGAGGAAAAACTTCCTCCGCAGACAAAGCACACCACCTCCATAGATACTACTGATCAATTATTCCGCAACTGCGCCCGGGTTATGCCAAAGTCTTGAATACCCCGGCAGCTTGGGTGAAAGAATATCCTTGAACTTGCGAAGGAGAGTCCCAATGACCACAATGTGCCCTGCCTGCAGCGGACTTTTAAAAAACGGCCCGGTCTGTTCCTGCGGTGAGAAAACCATTGACACAGGCCCGGTCAGCGACTGCTTCGGCCCCTACAGCCCTTATTTCAACATGAGTTTTGAGGCCAACCAATGTGTCCACCTTTATAAATGCCCCGCCTGCGGCGGAGACAGGAGGATCGCCATTGGTCTCAGGCATATCTGAACTAAAAATATATTTCAGAATGATTAACAAACAGGCTAATTTATTAACTGACCAAAGGAATTCCCCATCCTACGTTGAATTAAAGTTGTGGCAAGGCTGCCTTATTTGTGGCATAAAAGGAGAACAACAAAAGATGAAAAAAATCGGAGTGGATATAGACGGAGTTATTGCGGATTCTCAGCCTGTGATTATAGAAAAACTTAACCGCTTTTTTGGAAAAAGCTATTCCCTGGCGGATTTTGCAAACTTTGATCCTCAGGAGATGTTTGGAATTGACCGAAAGCAATTGGATGAAATTATTATGCAAAAGGAACTGGAAATTATCGAAGAGGCGGTACCCCTTCCGGGATCGGTTGAAAGCCTTGGAGAATTAATCAAAGATTATCACATACAGATCGTTTCGGCCCGCACCTCCGCTTATCTGGGCCAGACCAGCAACTGGCTGGAAAAATATAAGATTCCTTACCACGGCCTGAGTCTTTTGGGTCAGCATGACAAACGCAGCCGCTGCCTCGACCTTTGTGTGGATATTTTTATTGAGGACAATAAAAAAAATGCCCGACAGATCTCTTCCTGCGGTATCCCGGTACTCTTAATGGACGCCGCGTACAACCAGGGATTACTGCCCCAAATGGTGACCCGGGTTTATAACTGGGATGAAATAAGGGACTACATTGCAAAGTATCTGAAGTAAAATAACCGCCTTGTCGGCGGTGCCGTCTTGCAGACGGCGGAATCCAGGAGCCAGAAGCCAGAATAGTGACAGCCTGCTTTAATAGCGACCCTCAAGAGACCCCACAGCGACATGCAGTGAGGGGGAGGGGTTTTAGTCCAGGCGGATGTTCCGGAGGCTGTTATCTGGCTCTTGGCGACAGAGCCGTACGGAATGCCGAGCCGGCTGCAGGACGCAGCCGGTAGCCGGAATCGACGCAAGGATGCGGCGTTGGAGGCGGTCGGCAGTCCGTTAGGCGACGAGCTTAGAGCCAGTTCAGCCGGAGGATAAGTAGATCGGACTCAAACCCCTCCACCGGCCACAGAGTGACCCAGGAGCGACCCCAGAAAAACTCTGGGCTACATAAAAATGCTTTGGCGATTTAGCGCTTTAATACTTTAATATGGTATATACTTTCCTTAACGATGATAAAGCCGCCCTGACGGGCGCTTGGGAATCCAGAATCCAGAACGATGACAGCCTGCCTTAAAAGCGACCCTCAAGCTGCATGCGTAGAGGGGGATCGACCCAAGAGTGAGCTGGATTGCATAGAATTGATTTAGTTCTAAAGCTTATAGCTTATAGCTTACAGCTTACGGCTTTTTTTCAAGGAGGATTTCCGATTGAATAGTGGAGTTATTGACACCAGATCATATGCAGCCTATGTGGTGGTTTGTATCGTGTGGGGTTCCACCTACCTGGCCATCCGCGTGGGTGTAGGCGAACTTCCCCCCGCGCTTTTTGCCGGAATAAGGTTCCTTCTGGCCGGCAGCTTAATGATGGCCTATGTGTACCTAAAAAAGCTGAAACTGCCGGAAACCGCCAGGGATATCAGAATTATAGCAACAGTTGGGCTTTTTCTGCTGTTCGGGGGGAACGGACTGGTGGTATGGTCGGAGCAGTATTTAGCCTCCGGCATCACCGCCCTGATCATTTCCACCGTTCCCCTTTTCGTGGCCGTACTGGATACGCTGTTTCCCGGCGGAACACCAATGAGCTGGAAGGGCTGGCTGGGCATGTTCATAGGGTTCTCAGGGGTGGCACTCCTGGTTTCCCCGGGAAACGGCATGCATGATGCCGACCCCCGCGGTGTGGCCGGGGTACTGGCGGCCTCCTTTGTCTGGGCTGCCGGATCGGTATACTCTTCCAGGAACCGTGTTACCGGGTCCATGCTGGCCATATCCGCCCTGGAAACCCTGGCGGCCGGAGTAGCCCTGACCCTTACCGGGATAGCCGCCGGTGAGCTTCCCCGCTTCCATCTGACCCTGAACGGGGCACTGTCCATGGCGTATCTCATCTTTTTCGGTTCAATTCTGGGGTACAGCTGCTTCGTTTACATAATAAAAACAATGCCCCCTTCCATTGCCTCCACTTATTCATACGTCAACCCCGTGGTTGCAGTAATACTTGGGGCGCTGATACTGCATGAAAACATCACCCTTCTGGAAATTGCCGCATCCGTTGTAATACTGGGGGGTGTGGTAATGGTACAAACATCCAGGTTTAATCCCCCCCGCAAAGAAAAAGTGGAAAGTAAAAAACGCCCTGACGGGCGTTGCCGTCTTGCAGACGGCGGAAGCCAGGAGCCAGGAGCCAGAAGCCAGAATAGTGACAGGCTGCCTTAAAAGCGACCCTCAAGAGACCCCACAGCGACATGCAGTGAGGGGGAGTGATTTAAGTCCGTGCGGAATGTACCGGAGGCTGCTACTGTCTCTTAACGACCGAGCCTACGAATTTGGAGGTTAGATGTTGGAAGTCGGAAGTCGGAAGTCGGATTAAGCTAGAAATGGCTCTGAGGTCATTTCCTACAAGTTTTCTAACCTCTAACCTCTGGCCTCCCACCTCCAAAATGGTCGGCATTCCGTTGGCGACCGAGCTTAGAGACAGTTGCAGCAGGAGGTAATGCAGGCCGGACTTAAATCGCTCCACCTACCCATTAGCGACCATGCAGCGACCCTCAAGTGACCCCAAAGATGTCTGGATTGCGAGGCATCGGGGCCTGTCCCTCAACTTGTTAACTTATTGCTTGTTGGTTACGTCTTGTTATTTTTAGCTTATAGCTTACAGCTTAAAGCTTACTGCCATTTTCAGGCAGCCCAATTGTTTTAATCTCTTTTAAATCCTCTATACCGCTCATTTTTACCGCACCTTCTGATATGGTATAAAAAACCTCGTTAATGTACGCCGCCCTCTTCACCGCATCATTTACCCAATATCCGGTTATATCTTTCTTAGACGGATGCTCAATCCTACCCTTCAGGCTGATGCCTTCTGACGGAGAGATATTGAATACGTACATCCCCTGCCACTGCCTGTAACGGGGCATAAACAACGCCTTGTCTTTTACGGGCCAGTTTTCCGGATAAGAAACCGGCAAAGCCATCAGATTCCTGTTCTTACTGAAAAGAAAGGCCTTGTGATTCCTTGAAACCTCGGAATCGGAATGAATCTTATCCACCACGTATTTAGAAACCTCCACCGGCTTGGAGGGATTGCTTACATCAAACAAAGCAATCTTTACACCCTGTTCCCTAACCGGAACCGGAGGAGCAATTACGGGCATCCGCCCGGGAACCGAAGTTTCCCCGGGAAGTGGCATTGGCATCGGCAGCGGGTCCGGCTGCACCGGAACCTCTTTACCTATACCAATGATATGGTTTTCATCATACGGGTGTAAATAATCGGAATATCCGGGTATTTTTAATTCACCCAATACCTTGGGGCTGACAGGGTTTTTAAGGTCAATTACAAACAGGGGGTCAATCCTCCTGAAAGTTACCAGATAAACCCTTCCTCCCATAAACCTGGCCGAAAAAATTCTCTCTCCGGGGGCCAGGCCCTCCAGTTTACCCACCACATCCAGCTTTTCGTCCATAACATATATATTGTTTCGAGTTGCGGGCCGGTCAGTAAACAGCCACCCCTCCGAAGTAGTGGCCACCCTGAAGCAACCCCCTTCCTCATCCATGGAAAACTGGTTCAGCAGCCGGCCATTAACCTCTCCCCGGCACCTGTAATCAACGCTGCCATCCTTTACTGAAAATTTGTATATGACGGTTTTATTTCTCTCCCTGGCCACATCCCTGTTATATTTTTCCTGCATCTGCCTTATTTTTTCCTCCAGGATCCCCGCCCCGGCATAGTCCAGCCCGCTTATGTAATTCTCCAGAATCTGATAGGCCCGCTGTACTTTCTCGTCAGGTCTGTCTGATGAAGCCGGGATGTTCCTTATCTGGTCGGCGGTATCCCCGTTCACCAGGGATGCCAGTCCCTCAATAAGTCTGTTGCCGATGAACAACATATCTGGCGCCTTGGGGCCGGTTAGATACAGGTTTTCCGGGGAGGAGTAGACATTCTGGGAAGCCCCGGTCAAAAAAGTTTTGCATAAAGCCTCCTGCCGGTCATCCTTTATGTTTATTGAAACTATCATTGTATAAAGATAGGAGTAGTCGGGATGGTCAAAATACTGTATTTCCTCCGGCTGGATAACCCTGGTCCGGTCATTATCATTAAACACCGGAAGATTGATATTATCCCCCTCCCCCTTATCCCCCCCGTTTAGAACAACAGGCATATTGAGCACAAGATAGATGCAGTCGCCAATCATCCTGGAGCTAACGTAACCCCCTTCCCAGGCCAGAGTCCTCACCAGGGACGGACTGGCCCTGTCAGTAATGTCATAAACAGCCGCCATCATCCCCGGGGCGCCGGATCTGTCACTTATGACAACGATCCTGCTGCCATTGAGGAATAATCCGGAAATATACCCCTTAATTTTAACGGTGGATAAAAGCCTGGCCTGTTCAGCCGGGTAGGCCTCCAGTATGTGCAACTGATTGGCCGAGGCTATGTACATATATTTCCCGTCATTTTTTATTATGTCAGCCTCATCAACCCCCTCAACCTGAACATTGGTTGCGGAGTACGCATCACCCGGCGAATCCTGCACGCGGGAGGCAGCGGACTTTTCATTCTTCATTTCCTTGACCGCAGCCGGCGCCCCCGAAACGGCATTCATCACCATCATGTCGGCAGAGGCCCTGCCTGTTAAAAATACACCATATCCATGAGCCAGCTGGATATTCTCTCTGACATATTCGGCCAGGTGCTGTCTGCTGGTAAATCTTCCGGGCTCCTGGGCCACCGACTGCCGGGGGTAAAAATACTGCCCAATGATTACCGCGGCGGCCGCCAACAATATAACGGGGAAAACACTTCGTCTCATCATGCCCCTGCTCCTTTCAATACTGCTTTACCCTTTATACCTATTGACGAAGGAAAAGGTCCGGCGGTTCGGGTGAAAAGAAAAAAAGACAGCAATCTTGTGAAACTTTCGCCTAGCCCGGCGGCTGCATTCACTTCATGTGAAACCGTAGACATTTACTTTAAGCAATTCAACAAAAATCAATTTATCTTTTATCCCGGTGGGAGTACGATGATATCAGGTAATAAGTATTTATCCATTTTAAGGAGATGTCGGGTATGGTAACAAAGTTCAAGAATTGGTTTGAAAGACATTTTGAGGAGCCATTCTTCCGCGCAGAAATCAAGAAGGCTGAGATACTGTCGGAAAAAAGAAATGGCGGAATGATGGTGTCCCTGGCCGGTTCACTGAGCCGCAATTACGACACCATGAAAAGCTGGTAGAATAAAAGACCCCCAGGAGGGTCTCCGGCATATAGATGGCAAACACCGGCAAGAACGGAAAAACGGCGTTCTTGTCGGTGTTTTTCATATGCCTTGGCCAACTTCCGCCTCCTGTCTCCTAACGGCTGTTTTCCAGAGACCTTTTTCCTATTTTTTCGGCTCACCCCCCTTAAAAAAAATAGCCTGGCGTATATAAGAGTTAAAGGAGGGTGATCTAAAGTGTCAAAAAAATTCATATCCCTATTAATGGTTACCTGTCTTCTGTTTCTGACGGTTCCGGCTGCGGTGGCAACACCCAATGAAAAGAATGAGCCCGGATGGCAGCAGAACAACAACCAGGACAGGCCTGACGAGCAGTTACAAGAGAATGAAGAGGAGGAAACGGTAACAGGATCAGTTTACGGCAAAATTAACAAAGGAAAACACCTGGGCATACCGAATGCTCTTTTACATGTCAAAAACCCCCGCGCCAGAGCGGTGCTGCAGGCTGTTCTGGATGGCAAAAGCGTATCTGAGGCGGTATATACCTTTAAAAACGATGTGGACTCCGGTATCGAACCGGAGGATGTGGAAATTGTCACCAACGAGATCGATGCGAAATTAACCGGGGATAATTCCACAGACAATCAGACCATAGCAATTACCTATAAACTCATGGCCCAAATACACGTGAAAAAGGGAAAGATGTCCGAAGCCGTCAGGTTCATGGAAAGATCCATCATTAAAAATCCTGCAGACGATGATACATTTAGAGAGCTTGACCGCATACACGCAAAGCAAAATAATATGTCGGTAAAGGTTTATGTCAACGGAAAAGCCCCTAAGTTCGACGTACCCCCCAGGATAGTGAACGGCAGAACTATGGTTCCAGTCCGATTCGTAGCCGAAGGTCTGAACGCCAATGTGGATTACAACGCTGAAACAGATACGGTGACTGTAACCGGTCCCGGCATGTCGGTGGAAATGAAAATAAACAGCACTACGGCAGTGGTAAACGGAGAAGAGGTGCAACTCGACGTCCCTGCCACCATTGACAGCGGAAGGACCATGGTGCCCCTGCGGTTCATAAGTGAGGGGTTCAAGTGCAAGGTCAACTTCTACGGTGAGAGCAACCTTGTAAGCGTTAACAAATAGCACCAGGTAAAATAACCGCCTTGCAGACGGCACCGCCGACAAGGCGGTTATTTTATCGTTATGGTAAAATAACTCTGTTATAATTTTTTTAAAGACGGGGATTTCACCTTCAATAAAATCTGATATAATTAACCTGTTGGCTTTTAAATATTAGAAAGCATCCGTTGTCTGCAGGTCAGGTTTTATAAAGCTTTTTTCCATGGATGGAGGGGATTTTAAGTCTTTAATAACAGTTTTTCTAATTATTATAAAAAGAAGCCCCTTTTATCCCGGAAGACACCGTCAAATTTTCGATAAAATAGCAAAAAACATTGTTCTTTCTGTAAACTTGACCTGTTTACCTCTCTGGCGCCAAATTTGCATATAGAATATTTTTAATGTTTTTTACCGGTAAAAAACATAAATTCCCTCCCGGTATGCGTCTGCGGTACTCTGGTCAGGTCCCGGGCGCGTCGCCGGATTAATGAGGACAACGAAAGGAGACAAAAATGCTTGCACAAAAAATCTTAACCAGAAACCCAAAAGCCGAACTGTACTATGACCTGGTTGAGCTTCTGACCGGGGTGACGCTGGTGGGTTTCCTATGGACACACATGCTTTTTGTGGCCACCATCCTTCTGGGGAAAAACACGTTTAATTCCCTGTCCCAGGCCCTGGACGACTATTATCTGTCATACGTAGGCATACCCTTTATTATCCTGGTATTTATGATGCATATCCTTACGGCCGGCCGCAGGCTGCCAACCCGCTACCAGGAACAGCAAATAATCTGGAGACACGCCAAAATGCTTGAGGGCGCCGATACCTGGGTCTGGGTTTTCCAGGTAATAACGGGGGCTGCAATATTTGCCCTGGGAAGTATCCATATGTGGGTTGTAATATCAGGCTGGCCCATCTCCGCAATGACCAGTGCGGAGCGCATGCAGGCCTTCTGGTGGTTTTATCTGGTTCTTCTTATACTGGGTGAATATCACGCCGGTTTCGGTATCTATCGCCAGTTTGTAAAGTGGGGCTGGTTCCCCAGAAAGCCTCTGGGCTATATTTCCAAGGTCATCACCGCAATTATTCTGACACTGGGTCTGGCTGCCCTGTGGGTATTTCTTAAGCTGGGAGGTGCCTGATGAGTAACTATACTACCGTAATCACCGATGTTTTGGTTGTCGGGGCCGGGCTTTCGGGGGAAAGGGCAGCCATAGAGGCGGCCTCCCAGGGCCTGGACGTTATAATTCTAAGCTTAGTGCCGCCCCGGCGCTCTCACAGCACCGCAGCCCAGGGGGGATGCCAGGCGTCTCTGGGCAATTGCGCCATGGGTAAAGGCGACAGCACTGACGTTCACTTTTCTGATACCGTAAAGGGCTCTGACTGGGGATGCGACCAGGAAGTGGCCCGGATCTTTGTGGAGACCGTACCCAAGGCCATCCGCCAGATGGCCATGTGGGGTGTCCCCTGGAACAGGGTTGTGGCGGGTAAAAAGGTTCTTCCCGACGGACGGGAGATTGAAGACACCAAGGATAAAGAAGGGCTGATCACGGCCCGGGATTTCGGGGGGACCGCCAAGTGGCGCACCTGCTACACCTCCGATGGCGCCGGGCACACCATGCAGTATGCCGTGGACAGCATAGTGATCAAGATGGGTATAACGGTGCACGACCGCACCGAGGCCATTTCCATCATTCACGACGGGGAGACCTGCCTGGGAGTGGTAGCCAGGTGCCTCAAGACCGGAGAGCTGAGAATTTACCTGGCGAAATCCACCATTATAGCCACCGGAGGCTACGGAAGGCTTTACGGGGCATCAACCAACGCAATTATAAACGAGGGCGCCGGAATGTCCATAGCCCTTGATACCGGACTTGTCCCCCTTGGCAACATGGAAGCGGTGCAGTTTCACCCCACCGGCATGGTTCCGGTATGGATACTGATTACCGAAGGGGCAAGGGGCGACGGCGGTTACCTTCTGGATAAGAACATGCACCGCTTTATGCCGGATTATGAGCCCAAGAAAAAGGAGCTTGCTTCCCGGGACGTGGTGTCCCGCCGCATGATCCAGCATATTCGCAAGGGTCTCGGAGTGGACAGCCCTTATGGCCCGCACCTCTGGCTGGATATCAGGCACCTGGGGGCAAAGCATATTAATATAAACCTTAGGGAAATAGCCAATATCTGCAAGAATTTCAACGGAATAGACCCGGTAGACAGCCTCATCCCGGTGCGCCCCACCCAACACTACAGCATGGGAGGGGTAAGGACCAACAAGGACGGCTATGCCTACGGTCTCAAAGGACTGTTCTCGGTGGGCGAGTCATCTTGCTGGGATCTGCACGGCTTTAACCGCCTGGGAGGAAATTCACTGGCCGAAACCATAGTCAGCGGCTGGGTGGTGGGTAAAAAAGTGGCGGAGTACACCCTGGGAGCAGAACTGAACTATCAGTACAGCCTGGTGCAGGACTTTGCAAAAAAACAGCAGGAGCGTATAGCCGGCCTTATTTCCGGCAAACAGGGCAAGGAGAATGTTTTCGCCATCAGGAAGGAAATGGAGCAAACACTGATGGATTATGTAGGCATATTCAGAAACGGCCCGGATCTTCAGACGGCAGTTGACAGGCTCAGGGAACTTCACCAGAGGGCTGGAAGAATCGGGCTTAAGACCAACGGGAAATGGGCCAGCCCTGAATTGACCGCCGCCCTGCGCTTGCCCGGAATGGTTCGGCTGGCACTGTGCATTTCCTATGGGGCGCTGACCAGGACGGAAAGCCGGGGCAGCCACGCCAGGGAAGACTATCCCAAGCGGGACGACGCCAACTGGCTGAAACGAACCCTGGCCTACTGGAAAGAGGGAAGTGATTTGCCCCAGTTACAGTATGAGCCGGTAAAAATAACCGAACTTCCTCCGGGAGACCGCGGTTACGGTGAATCCTCCGCTTCCTCGGCGGAAGGGAAAAAATAAACTGACAGGAGGGCAAAATGAGTATACAGCGGAAGTTCAGCATTTTCAGGTATAATCCCAACACGCCGGACGTAAAGCCCTTCATGCAGGAATACGTCATCGAGGAACCGCAGAGCATGACGATCTTTACGGCTCTAAACAAAATTCGCGAAGAGCAGGATCCTTCCCTGATGTTCGACTTTGTATGCCGGGCAGCCATCTGCGGGTCATGCGCCATGGTTATCAACGGAAAGCCACGGCTGGCCTGTAAGACCTTAACCACGGACTTTTCGGGAACCATTACCCTGATGCCTCTCCCGGTATTCAAGCTGGTGGGTGACCTTTCAGTGGATACCGGTGCGTGGTTCAGGCATCTTTCACTAAAAACAAAAGCCTGGGTCCATACCGACAAGGAATTTGACCCCAACGCCGCGGAGGAGCGCATGGACAACGAAACCGCCCTCCTCATATACGAGGCCGAGCGCTGCATTGAATGCGGCTGCTGCATAGCCGGGTGTGTAACGGCTAATATCCGGGAAGATTTCCTGGGAGCTGCCGGAATCAACCGGGTGGCCCGCTTTATGGTGGACCCCAGGGATGAAAGATCGGGAAATGAATATTTCGAGGTTATCGGATCCGACGAGGGCGCTTTTGGCTGCATGGGACTCATGGCCTGTGACGACAACTGCCCAATGCAGTTGCCCCTCCAATTGCAGCTATCCTTTGTGCGCAGAAAGATGCTGGCATTCGGACTTTCGAAATAAACACGCCAGCCCTCAGTGCTGGAAGTATAGAACACAGAACTCAGAACACAGAATGTTGAAAGCCAGCTTTACTGGCAATCTCAGGAAGACCATAATCATACAAAGCCTTTAACTGGAAAAGCTCCCCGCCATGCGGGGAGCTTTTCCAGTTACTTTATCGTAAGCTAAACCAGTTTAATTTACCCCATACAACTTGTGTGCCGTAAATATGCCTCATATCCCTGCCGAAGGAGAATACTGTTGGCTAGACAGGGAATTGAGTCGCAAGTCTCAACAGAATAAGCATTGTGTATGATTAAATCAATTCTCGGTTGCATTAAAATTATGTATATAAGTTTAACCAATCCCAGGATCGGAATTCTGAAAGCCGTCCCCCCGTCAGAGAGGGCGGAAACATCAGCTGGGATCTGAAGGCCATCTGGAATTTCAATCGTATATTCAGTAATATTATTGCTTTCCGGTAAATAGCATTAATTAAAATATATAATGCCGCCGGAAGGGGAGTAAACATTATGTCCATTCAAAAAAGCAAAGAAAAAAATGAAAACCGGTCCGATGATGTTAATTTTAAGCAGATTATTAAAAAAGAACTTGTCAGGTGGTACTGCAACGCAATGTACTCAGGGAAAGTCAAGGCTACCAATCGATCTGACCGATCTGGCTGCTCGGTCAAAAAAGCTTAAAGGAGGGTTATACTCCTGACCCTTTAATTTTACCAGTTTAAAAAAATATGACTTAAAGCAACAGGTTTAGTTATCCTTTTGTCGAATGAATATTAATACCGGTTCATATAAAAATGGGGGTGCGGGTTTTGATTATCATAGGATGTGGTGAATGCGGCGGGAAGTATCAGGTTGTTGAAGCAAGGATGGATAACCCCAAGTGTCCCAGTTGCGGAGTCGAAATACCCGACAAGATACGGGGACCCATTAAGTCCCTGGTGGATGAAAACCGCAACCGTCCAAACTGGAAACTGTTTATTGATATGGGCAATATGTTTAATATTGAACTTACCGTGAAATCCAGGAGCCAATAAAATAGTGATGGGGTGCTGGGCATGTGGGTAATACAACCGGATAAAGAAGCGTTTACCTTTGGGCTGGAATTCGTTGTTCCCAATGACATCAATTCATCAGCGGATTTGAAAAAAGAATTCTACGACGCAGTTTTAAAAAAGCTGCAGGAAAAGGGCTATAAAACCTTTGAAAAAAAGGTGGCCATTTTAGCAAGGGTTCAAAGAAACAGCCTAAAAGAGACCGAGGCCGACAGCATTTCCAAAACTCTGCTGGACGCCCTGCATAACTGGAGAAAGGTGAACCAGTATGACGTTCAGGTAGGACCCAGAAGGCTCATTGAAAACGATTCCTCGGCCTATGTGGCCTCTTTTACGGTGGAAGTAAAAAAGGGCTCCAACAGGGTGGATTACTTTATATGGGAAGTGTGCCCCACGGGCTGGTAGAACCCCTTTTAAACCCTCAGCCCCCGAAAACTATTTAAACCGCACCCTATTCATTTTATCGCCAATTTCCAGTTTGTCCACCACATCCATTCTAAAAAACCTCCTCGTTTCTTATCGAAATATATGAAAAGGAGTTTTTTTTATGTCTACCACCATTGATGGAGTAATCGCCTGCGCCACCTATCTTCTGGCAATTTCAGCCGGAGCCCAGGGGTTGACGGAAACCCTAAAAAACGCCATGCCATGGCTTATGATGGAAAAGGCGCCGTTAAACCCCGAGAGCCAGGACGACATTTCAGCGGCCTCAAAACTGGAAGGCTATCGGCAGGGGGCTCTGAAGGTAATGGCTACTCTTTCCGCCATGACGCTTATTTGGCTGGCCGAAGTAAATCCCATTTATTTTCTCACAGGAAGTGAAGCGCCGCTTAACATACCCCAGATAGTGGCCTGGGGTATGGTTTCATCCTTTGGATCGCCTTTTTTAAATCAAATACTGAAAATACTTATTTCCATAAGGGATACAAGAAACGCTCTGATTGACAAAAAATCCCCCACACAAGGAATAGGCAGTAAAAAGAACCAGGCAAAAAGTGCCTTTTTTAAAAGCGACCCCACAGCGACATGCAGTGAGGGGGAGTGATTTAAGTCCGTGCGGAATGTGCCGGAGGCTGCTACTGTCTCTTAACGACCGAGCCTACGGAATGCTGAGCCGGCTGCAGGACGCAGCCGGAAGCCGGAATCGATGCAAGGATGCGGCGTTGGAGGCGGTCGGCATTCCGTTGGCGACCGAGTTTAGAGACAGTTGCAGCAGGAGGTTATGTAGGCCGGACTTAAATCGCTCCACCTACCCATTAGCGACCATGTAGCGACCCTCAAGCGACATGCGTCTAACAAAGCTTAAAGCTTACCGCTATTCAGGGAAGGCACGTATTTATGAAAGCGACTCTGGAAAGTATAAAAAAGGCTTTAGTATAAGTTGACACCGCAGGAAAAGGTGGAATAAGCATTGGGTATCCTTGACAGTTTTTTCAATCCTGAATCGGTGGCCATCATAGGAGCCTCAAAAACACCCGGAAAGATAGGCAATGCCATTGTAAAAAGTATAGTAAGCAGCGGCTTCGGCCGGGATGTATATCCGGTTAACCCCCGCGAGGGGGAAATAGAAGGATTAAAATGTTATCCGGATATAGTATCCATCGGGAAAAAGGTGGACCTTGCAGTTATATCTGTTCCTGCGGCAACCGCAGTATATGTTGCTGAAAGCTGCGGCAGGGCAGGTGTCAAAAACCTGGTGGTTATTTCCGCAGGCTTTAAGGAAGTGGGGACAGAGGGGCTCGCCCTGGAAAAGGATCTGGTGCGGATATGCAAAGAATTCGGTATGCGCATGCTGGGGCCCAACTGTGTGGGTATGATGGACACCCACGTTCCCATCAACGCTTCTTTCAGTGAAGGATTTCCCGCCACAGGGGATATTGCCTTTATCTCCCAAAGCGGGGCCATGCTGGTGGCCATACTGGACTGGAGCAGATCCATCGGCCTTGGATTCAGTAAAATAATAAGCCTGGGAAACAAGGCTGACCTTACAGAGTCGGATTTTATTGAGGATGCCGCAGATGACCCCAACACCAGGGTAATTCTCTGCTATATCGAGGATGTGGCCAATGGAAAGCATTTTCTGGAAGCCGCCCGGGTGGCCAGCAAAAAAAAGCCTGTTATAATTTTAAAAAGCGGCACCAGCCAGGCCGGAGCCCAGGCCGCATCCTCCCATACAGGGGCCCTGGCCGGAAGCAACCTGGCCTACGATACCGCTTTCCAACAGTCCGGCATAATCAGGGCATCCACCATGGCCGATCTTTTCGATCTGGCGGTGGCCTTTTCCAATCAGCCAATACCCGGGGGCGATCGGGTGGCGGTGGTTACAAATGCTGGGGGGCCGGGCATTATTACAACAGACCGGATTGAAAATCTTGGGCTGGCCATGTCCCGCTTTCAGAAAAAAACCATTGAAACCCTTCGGTCTGGACTTCCCGAGGAGTCCAATGTTTACAATCCTGTGGATGTACTGGGTGATGCCAGGTCAGACCGGTTCAGACTGGCTATGAACAGCGTTCTGGGAGATGAAAATGTTGACAGCATGGTGGTCCTGGTTTGTCCCACAGCGGTAACCGAGGCTGAGGAAACAGCCCGGTCATTGATAGAGGCCCACCGAAATTACCCGGAAAAGCCTGTGTTCGCAGCTTTGATGGGCGGCCGGTCCCTGGAGGGCGGGGCCAGGATATTGTCCGGAGCCGGCATACCCTCCTTTACATTCCCGGAAACTGCGGTGTCAGTCATAAGCGGCATGAGCAGGTATTCCAGGATCAGACAAAGGCCTCCCAGGATAAGGGAAGCAATGGTATCCGGAGTATCCCCGGAAACAGTGCGGGAAATCTTTGAAAGGGTAAAGGATGAGGGAAGGCTGGTGCTCCTGGGCAGTGAATCCGCCGAAGTGGCCGAAGCCTATGGAATTCCGGCGGCCCCGGTGAAACTGGCCACCACTCCCGAAGAGGCGGCCAGGATTGCGGAAGAAATGGGATTTCCACTGGTAATGAAAGTGGCCTCCCCCAGGATTCTACACAAGACAGATGTGGGGGGAGTAAAAATTGGAATAAAAACGGCGGAGGAAGTCAGGCGCAGCTTTATAGAAATAACCGAGAACGTTCACCGTTACCTCCCCCGCGTGGTTATTCACGGCATAGAGGTGCAGAAGATGATGCCAGCGGGAACCGAGCTTATCATAGGGATGTCCAGGGACGTTCAGTTCGGGCCGCTGATAGCCTTCGGACTGGGCGGCATCTATGTAAACCTTTTAAAAGACGTATCCTTCAGGCTGGCAGAAGGTCTGACCCGGCAGGAAGCCAAGGCCATGATCAGCGAAACAAAGGCCTATACCCTGCTGAGAGGTTACCGGGGAGAAACCCCGGCTGACATTGACACCGTCATCGACATAATAATGCGGGCGGCCGCCCTGGTAACTGAGTTCGACCAAATCACAGAGATGGATATAAATCCTGTGTTTGCATACAGTAAAGGGGCCTCCGCCCTGGATATAAAAATAACGGTATCGTGAGGTGCGTCAGGTGAAAAGCCTTTTTATTATGGGTACCCCGGCCAGTGGCAAGACTGCGGCCAGTGTCGGTCTTGCCCTTAAATTCCAGCAGGAGGGCTACAGGGTAAATTATTTTAAGCCTGTGGGCATAGCCGGCGGGACATCGCAGGATGAAGACGAAGACGGGGTTTTGATGAAAAGCGTATTGAGGATGGATCATTCCCTGAAGGACATAATTCCTTGCACCGTGGGGCCCTCATACCTCTCCGGCAACCGAAACTGCGTATCCCTGCAAGAAATAATTTCGGCCTACCGAAGGGTTTCGGAAGGATCAGACATAGTCATTGTGGGAGGAGCGTCCTTCCCGCATATAATGGGCTGCGTTGGACTTGACTCCATTACCCTGGCCAGAGAATTCAAATCCACGGCAGTATTTCTGATACACATAGAAAACGACTTCAGCCTGGACAATGCCATTTTCATAAACAGCTATCTGGAGTGCCGGGGAATTCCCATATCCGGAAATATATTCAACAATGTTCCCAGACCCTTGCTGGCTAAAACCCAGGGAGTCTACCAGGCGGTTATAGAGGAAAAAGGGTACCGCTCCCTGGGAGTGGTACCCCGTCGGCCGGAAATTGCCTCCCCCACCGTTGCGGAATATTTTGAGGCTCTTGGGGGTGAAGTGCTTTCCGGCAAGGAAAACATGGATCGTCTGGTGGAGGATGTTCTTGTGGGGGCCATGACCATTGAGAGTGCGCTGGGATACCTGCGCAGGGCGCCCAACAAGGCTGTCATTACCGGAGGCGATAGGGCGGATATAGCCCTGGCGGCCCTTGAGACCAGCACTTCGGCCCTGATACTGACGGGAGGGCTTTACCCGGATGTAAAGGTAATCGCCAGGGCTGCCGAAAGAGAGGTGCCTGTATTGCTGGTGCATTATGACACCTACACCACCCTTGAGAGGTGCGCCGAAATCTCAAGACGCATCCGGCCCGCCGACCGTAGAAGTATAGAGCTGGCACTGGAAAATATAGATAAATATGTTGACTGGAAGGGAATATTGAAAACACTGAAATAAAATAACCGCCTTGTCGGCGGTGCCGTCTTGCAGACGGCGGAATCCAGAAGCCAGAAGCCAGAATCCAGAATTGTGACAGCCTGCCTTAAAAGCGACCCTCAAGCGACCCCACAGCGACATGCAGTGAGGGGGAGTGATTTAAGTCCGTGCGGAATGTACCGGAGGCTGCTACTGTCTCTTAACGACCGAGCCTACGGAATGCCGAGCCGGCTGCAGGACGCAGCCGGAAGCCGGAATCGACGCAAGGATGCGGCGTTGGAGGCGGTCGGCATTCCGTTGGCGACCGAGTTTAGAGACAGTTGCAGCAGGAGGTAATGCAGGCCGGACTTAAATCGCTCCGCCTACCCATTAGCGACAATGCAGCGACCCTCAAGTGACCCCGAAGCGACCCCGGAAAAACTCTGGGCTTGCATAAAAATGCTTTGGCGATTTAGAGCTTTAATGCTTTAATATGGCATATACTTTCCTTAACGATAAAATAACCGCCTTGTCGGCG